>NZ_JBFRCW010000004.1:0-433696 GCF_052113265.1 Novosphingobium sp. YAF33 | reverse complement strand
AAACCAACCCCTGAAATCAGGCCAACGCCCGGGGAAGTGGCCCTCGGGCTACGCCCTCACGCCACTTCCCCGGGCGGCCGCCACACTGGCCTGGTTTTACTCCGCCCCGTGGCCGACTTTTGCGCCGCCGTTGACAGCGACGCTGTGATTTTTGACACTGGGTCTAGTCTGATGCCGCTAAGCGTTGATCTGTCTACCTGGAAAAAGCTAACGGGTCTGACGGCCGTTGCGCAAGCACCAACTGCCATCAATGGGACTGCGTGGGGTAAGTCAGTGACGCTATCTGGCGCTCCAGCCGCAGCATCGATGATGTTGGGGAAACTGGATCTAGGACGGCCGATAGTATTCACAGACGGTAGCCAGCCCTCACCGTATGCCAGTTGGGGCTTCCGAGCAGACGGGACGCTGGGTAACGCCTCGCTTTGGGATGGTATGGTCATTCTCGACCTGACGGCAAAAGTCCGCTTTGGTTTTGTCCGCTGAGTTTTTTCTCCGCCCTCAGCTGAACCGACCCGAGACTAGAAAAGCAAGATCCCAGAAAATTGTGCCCTTGGCAGTCCGGCGCTCATCATCAACTCGCTGTGCGAGTGAATCCAGATCAAACTCGTCTTCGCTGGTTAGGCCTTGTTCGATCATGCGTGGCAGCATGGCCCGCGCTAGTGTCGGCAGAAAGGATTCCTCCCATGGCTGGATTAGCACGCCCTCGCTCCGCGCATGATCGATCGCGAATCCGGCGGCGCGCATCAGGTCGGCCAAACGATACCCGAGAGTGGTGTCGCCGCCCTCGGCCGTGACTGTATCCCACACCATACGGTAGCACTGCCGGTGTACTGGGAGATCGTTTGCGCCTGCCGGCAGATCAGCGCGCGAATGTTCTTGGAACGCCAGGATCGTGCCTGCTTTTGCTAGTCGTGCAAGCTGCGTCAGCGTTGCAGCGGCATCGGGGAGGTACATCAGCACCCGCCGGCCAACGATGGCGTCGAATTGGCCTAGATCGGGTAACTCGCTGCTTAGATCGGCAATCTGATAGCGGACCTGAGCGCTTTTCGAAGTGGGCTGAACGGCGCGCGCCAAGGCTAGGGCTTCTTTGCTGCTATCGATGCCAATGACTTCGCCTTCCAAGCCTACGAGCGAGGCCATTACACGGCTGAGGTCACCGTTGCCGCAACCCACATCCAGCACGCGCATCCCTGCTTCGATACCGATGTGGGGGAAAAAACGACCGCTGGGGGCATTGGCGGGATTAGCTGGGGCAAGTTTTTGATGAGACATTATCACATCATATGGCGCAACATGCTGGAGAACAAGACATCAGTCGGTACTGGACTTCTTCGCGATCGGTTCGGATAAATGCCTTGATGAGAGCTAAGGTCAATGCAAATTGTCACTATTGCGATCTCCTCTCCCGGAATTGGACGGGCAGTTTTCCGCGCGTTCAGAAACATTGAGCGGCGTGAGGGCGGATACCAGCAGTCAACCGACCGTCTTTCAAATATTTAACTCTAAATCGGTCTCGATATTTAATCCAATCAATTGGATTACAGATTTAAGGCGAATATCAATAATATGACATGCAATTAAGTCATGGATCGTTCAGAATATCCGTATGAGATTTTGGAGGTTCCTGGGTGCGTTTGATGACGATACTCGCGTTGCTTTTATGCAGCGCACCTGCTGTCGGCGCGCCCGGTGAGCAGGCGTTGGGAACGGGGCCGTCGAGTAGCGCCGAGATGACCGTTATTTTTGAGTCGGACCAGGCGTCCCCAAAAGACCCTGAAATCGATTGGGTTAAAGTCCATGAGGACGACCAAAAAAGGCGGCTTCAAACCCAAGCTTTGCTAGATGATGGCAAATTGAGCAGCGGTGAGGATTTCTATCATGCCGCATTCGTCTTTCAGCATGGCGATCTACCCGAAGATTGTTTGAAAGCTCACGCACTTGCAGTCATAGCGGCAGCGCGCGGCAAATCCGAGGCTGCATGGATCGCGGCTGCGACACTTGATCGCTACCTTGTGCGTATCGGGCAACCCCAAATTTACGGCACCCAGTATCAACGGCACGATGGGGAACAGTGGACTCAGGAACCCTATCGCAGCGATTTGCTTTCGGATGCGCTTCGTGAGGCCAGTGGAGTACCGTCGATCCACCAACAACGGGTAAAGCTTAAAGAGATGGCAAGTAAATCGCGATGAACGTTCGAGCGAACCGGCGCTACTGGCGATGTTTCGTCTATAGCGAGGAAGGCTCCTGACTAGACGCTGCGCGCCATCTGCACCGCACTCCAATCATCCAGCCATCGAAGGGCGACCGACGACGAGCGCGGATCATTCCGGAGCGGGATGACGCTTCTCGATCAGGCCGAGCACGTCGCCTATGATCGTACGCATGGCGATACGCGCCGCGTGGGAGTCTCGTGCAATGATGGCGTCGAGCACTTTTGCGTGCTCGTCGACATCGGCGGTGCGGCCTTTGATCCGGTTGGTGAAACGGATTGAAGTGCGCAAAGCCGTGCTGACGATGTCTCGAAGCTGGATATAAAACGGGTTCTTCGAGGCACGCAGGATCGCCACATGGAAAGCGATGTCGGCTTCCAGAGGGTCGTCCAGCCCGTTCTCCGCAGCGCGCATCCGCAGAAGACCCGCCCTGATCCGCGCAATGTCTTCCTCTCCCGCGACTTTCGCCGCCAGAGCGGCACCCTCAGGCTCTACTGCGACACGCAACTCATTGAACTGGCGAAGCAATTCGACCGAAAGCTGGCGTTCGAGCATCCAGCGCAGGACATCGGTATCGAACAGGTTCCAGGACGAGGTCGGCTGCACGATGGTACCTTGGCGCGGGCGGGCACTGACCAGTCCCTTGGCGGTCAACATCTTGACCGCCTCGCGCGTTACCGAGCGACTGACGCCGTGCTGCTTGGCGAGCTCGGCTTCGGTGGGGAAAACCTTGTTATCGAATTGCCCGGTAACGATGGCACGGCCCATGCTGTCGAGCAGGCCATATGTCAGATTGCGGCCGAGCTGAGCGACGGGCTCATCGACGATGAGGGGGGAGGAGCCTGTCACTAAGCCGTCCTTGTGTTGTCATCCCGCTCGCACGGTTCGATCCTGTCGCCCGCCCAACCTACTGGACATCGCGGGCGACGCAAGAACCTTTAATATGATAAGTCCGTTCATATGATAGCCGTGAAGTGGATGTGATAGCGCCTATTGCCAGTCGCGATTTACTTGTCGTTGGGGAAAGCCTTCACAAGCCTATCATACTGTATCTTGGTGATTTCTATCATTGAACCATGGCGCAAGCCGGCGGGCATCTCGTAACGGTTCCATTCAGGAACGCCCGAGTTGCCTGAAACCTGGAACCACGGGCCCGTAAGACGCGGTGCCTTGGACAGGCCGTAGCTGGTTCCCGCGTACTGCTCATAATACATCAGCCAGTCCTCGCCGCCCGGCGCGCGGATGACCGTGGGCGCTTCGCGGAAGTTGGGACTGATAGAGGGGCCGGGCAGCGGGTAAGGGCCCAACAGGTCCTTGGCGCAGGAGACGCGCACGGTCTTGCCGGTCGTCCAGTTATAGCTGGGGTATCGTTCGTCCTTGATCACCGCGCAGTAGCCGCTGCCATCGGCTTCGGGCTGGATGAAGGTGTCGATAGTCGCCATGTCCCAGTCGAACAGGCGTTTGGGCGCCTTGTCGAAGGATTTGAGGTCGCTCGAAAGCGCGTAGAGGGTCCGCTGGCTCGCCCAATAGCGCTCCGGATCCTCGGGCACGCCGGGAACGGTGGCGGTGTGCCAGGTCAGCAGGAATTTGCCCGAGGGCTTGTCGAAGAAGAGCTTGGGCGCGCCGATCCGCTGCAGGGCATGCGGCAGGCCGGGAACGTGCAGCACATCCGGCTTGTAGGTGCCATATGGCTTCCAGGCGACGAGATCGTCGGACACCCAGAAGCGGATGTAGGGATCCTCGTCACTCTTGTTGCCGACGAGGTAATAACGCCCGTCCGCCCCGCGCGCGATCGAGGGATGGCCGTGATAGTCTTCGGATACCGGCCTGCCGCTGTTGATCTGGGTCCAGTGAAGTCCGTCCCTGCTGACGGTGTAGTACAGTACGCCGTAGCGCTCCTTGGTCATGTGGGCGAAGAGGTAGGCCTTGTCGGGATCGACATAAGGCGTCTCTGGCGCCCCCGGAACGACCTCCGTTCGCGCCGGTTTGGCGGGCGATTGGGCCGTGGCGGTCGTCTGTGCTGCCATGCCCATGATCGCTGCGATGGCCATGCCTGCGGCTTTGCGCGAATTGCCCCGTGCCAATTTTCGTCTCCCGATGTGTTCTGTGCTTGAGCGTCAAAAAGCAGTGCCAGCGCGCCATTGTCAAGATTCATCTTATAAATACGGTTTTAGACGTTATTCAGGGTCGGGCCGGGTCGGCGGCCTGATTCGAGAGGTTTCGGATCGGCAGCCGGACAGGCCCGGAAAAATGGCCCGGAACGGCAGGGAGACGAGATGGGGCAGGCAGCTGCCAATAGCGGGGATGAGGCAAACGCGCCTTTCATTACCGTGGATTGGGGCACGACCAATCGCCGGGCCTCCTTCGTTGCCGGCATCAGGCGCATCAGGAACCATATGTCATGATTGATTTCGCTTCCGCTCTGGCCGGCCTGCCGCTGGTCGCCATCCTGCGCGGTATCGCCCCCGATGAGGTGGAGGCTGCCGGAGACGTTCTTGTCGAGGCAGGGTTCACATTGATCGAGGTGCCTTTGAATTCGCCCGAACCGCTCGTCAGTATCGAGCGCCTCGTCAAACGGGTCGGTGACCGCGCGGTCGTCGGGGCGGGTACGGTCCTGACGACCGCACAAGTGGCACAAGTCGAGGACGCGGGCGGCGCCATGATCGTCTCGCCCAACACCGACCTTGCCGTGATTTCGGAAACCGCCCGGCGCGGTATGGTCTCGCTCCCGGGCTATTTCACGCCCACCGAGGCTTTCGCCGCCCTGGCGGCAGGCGCCACCGGCCTCAAGCTGTTCCCTGCAGAGGCCGCGACGCCCTCGGTCGTCAAGGCGCAGCGGGCCGTGCTGCCCAAAGATGTTCCGCTCTTCGCGGTCGGCGGCATTACGCCCGATAACATGGAGCCTTGGCGGGCGGCCGGAGCCGACGGTTTCGGCCTGGGCTCGTCGCTCTACAGGGCTGGCGCCACCACCCAGGAAATAGCTGCCAATGCCCGCGCCTTCGCGGCGGCCTGGGCCAAGATGGAGACACCCGCATGATCCGATCCCTCGCCCCCGCCGCGCTCGCAGTGCTGGCCCTTGGTGCTTGCGCACCCACCGGCACCACGCCGGCGGCCATCAGCGCGACTCTCACCAATCCATTGCTCGCGAGCGGTCCCGACCCCTGGATCGTTCACCAGGGTTCGACCTTCTATTTCATGGGCACCAAGGGAGACCGCCTGGCCATCCGCCAGACCGACGACCTTTCGAAGCTGGCCGAAGCGCCCGAGCATGTCATATGGACGCCGCCCGCCAGCGGCCCGAACGCGATCTCGATCTGGGCGCCGGAACTGCACCGCATCGACGGCAAGTGGTACGTCTATTACACCGCTGCCGCTGCAGGGCATGACGACGATGCACATCGCGGCATCTTCGTGCTGGAAAATGCCAGCGCCGATCCGCTCAAGGGCGAATGGGTAGACCGGGGCCGCATCGTCACCGGCATGACCGGTATCGACGGCACCGTTTTCGAGACCGGCGGCAAGCGCTATTTCATCTACTCCGCCTACGATGGTCCCGACAGCGTCCTTGCCATCGCACCGATGAAGAACCCCTGGACGCTCGGTCCGGGTGAGACGGTCATCGCGAAGCCCGACCTCGACTTCGAACGCCAGGGCGGGCGCCAGATCCTGGAAGGGCCGGAGTTTCTGGCCGGCCCCAAGGGCGATCTGTTCCTGGCCTATTCGGCCAGCGCCTGCTGGTCGGACGACTATGCCCTCGGTCTCCTCCATGCCGCGCCAGGCAGCGATCCGCTGAAGGCCGAGAGCTGGGTCAAGTCGCCGAAGCCGGTGCTTGCCAAGGCGCCGCAGAACAACGTCTACGCCACGGGGCACAATGGCTTCTTCACCACCGATGGCGGGAAGCAGACCTGGATCGTCTACCACGCCAATACCGGCCCGGACCAGAAATGCACCGCTGCCCGCTCGCCGCGCGTGCAGCGCATGGAATGGACCAAGGACGGCATGCCGATCTTCCCGGTGCCGTCCCGCGCTGGTGACAAGGTCCCCGCTCCGCAGCCCTGAACGGAACGAACTGCCCCCTCTTCCCGCAAGGGAGGGGGCGGGCAGCGTTACCTGACCGAAGTCAGCATTCGCAGATCGACGGCATCGCCCATCGCGCGCAAGCCCGCGTCGTTGGGATGGAGATGGTCGCCGGGATCGAATTCCGGCCGCAGATCCGAAGGCATGGCCGGATTTCGAACGGCGGCGTCGAAATCGACGATGCCGTCGAAAATATTGCCGCTGCGGATCGCCGAATTTACGGCAAGGCGGGTCTTTTCCTTCATGGGTGACATGTAGCCGGCGTGCAGGGCCGGCGTCATGGTTCCGCCGATCACTTTGATGCCCAGCGCATGGGCGCGGGCGACGAACTGGCGATAGCCATGGATCAGCTCTTCCGGTTTGACGGCGTCGGCACCTTCGTTGCCGCCGGCGCCAATGTCATTGATGCCTTCGAGGAAGATGACATGCGTGACGTTCGGCACGCTCGCCACGTCGCGCCAGAAGCGGTCCAGCGCGGATGCGCCTCGGCCTTCGCGCAGGACGCGGTTGCCGCTGATCCCCATGTTGACCACGCTGCAGCGGCGGCTTGACGGGAGCGCGGCCATGCGTTCGGCAAGGCGTCCCGGCCAGCCGCGCGTCTGGGCGGAGAGGCTGTCGAAGCCGTCGGTGATGGAATCACCGAAAGCGACCACCGTGCAAGGCGCCTGCACCGTGCGGACCGATACCAGCGAAAGCCAGGAGCGGGCCTGTATCGGCTGGAACACGGAAGCAGAAGAGGCCGGAGAGAACGCCATCTCGATACCGAGATTGGTCCGCGGCGCGCGCGTTGGCGTGGAGAACGTGACGCTTACGATCACGTCCTGGCCATTTGCTAGCGGGATCGTCAGCGGATCGCTCATCAGCGCCTGGCCCTTCGGTAGAGCAGCGCCGGGCTTTCCGGAGAAGGTGAGGGCATGAATGGTCTGCGGCGCGATTTCGGTGCCGTGGTTTGCAAGCGGGCTGGCGATGGTGGCCGCAGTCAGGGCCAGCGGGGCATCGCCCTCGGCATTGCTGAAAGTTGCCTGGACCGCGCTGCCCCCCTGCGTCAGGCGGACACGGTAGCGATAGGTCCCCGGAGGCAGCAATTCCTCGGTGGGACCGGCATCGGCCGAGGCATAGCCCCAGGCTCCCACCCATGTCGGAGCGCCGGAAGCGGCATGGACCGGCCCGCTCGAAAGAGCGAGACCGAAGGCGGCGGCAAGCACTGAGGTGATACGCATGCCGCTTCCTTCCGGGCCGGTCCTGAAATGTCCAGAACTACTTCGTCTTCTTCGCAGTGGGCACGACGCCCTTGGGGGCTGCGGAAAGGCTGCGGATCAGGTCTACTTCGGCCTGGCGGTAGGGGGTGCCGTCCGTGCGGAACACTTCATGGAACCAGATCGTGGGTTCGTCCTGGGTATATGGCTTCTTCCAGGAATCCCAGGGCAGGCGGGTCTGGGTCTTGCCGTCGACGAAGCCCCAGTTGATCATCGCCACGTTCTCGCGCTTGCCGATTGGCAGCGAGCCGTCGAACGTGGAACCGTTGCCGCGCGCCATGTACTCGGTGCAGAGGATCGGGCGTCCGTAGACCTTGAGCTGGTCGACGCGTTCCTGGAACTTCTCAGGCCAGTTGTAGTCGTGGAACGAGATCACGTCCGATTGGGTCAGCTGGAGCTGTTCCATCGGGGTGAGGGCGCCGGGGGTCTTCCAGTCGTCATGCTGCCAAACGCCCGAGGTTAGCGGCTGCGAGGGATCCGCCTCGCGTGCCCAGCCGTAAACCTTGGTGAGCAGGGCGAGCACCATCGGCTGCTTGCCTTCCTGACCCTTGTACTGGTCGGCACCGTTGTCGGGCTCGTTCCACAGGTCCCAGCCGAGAACGCGATCGTCCTTGCCGAAAGCGCCGATCACGCCTTGCACATAAGTCTTCAGGCGGCCTTCCTGGGAGGGATCGCGCATCGCGGGGAGACCCGGACCCTGGACCCAACCGGAGTTGTGGACGCCCGGGATAGGCGGATGCTGCGGACCCAGCACGGGGTTCGGATCCCAGCAGCTGTCGAACAGCACGAAAAGGGGCTTGATCTTGTGCTTCGCTGCGATGGTCAGGAATTCATCGATGCGCTTCTTGAAACCCTCGGGGTCCTGCTGCCAGAGCTGGTCGTGCAGGAATACGCGCATGGTGTTCATGCCGATGCCCTGGGCGAGACCCAGTTCGTAATCGATCCGCTGGGGGTCCCAGGTTGCTGTCTGCCACATCTCGAGCTGATTGATCGAAGTGGCAGGCGCGAAGTTCGAGCCGACCAGCCACGGCTGCTTGCCATACCATG
Organism: Novosphingobium sp. YAF33; assembly: GCF_052113265.1. Taxonomy (NCBI): domain Bacteria; kingdom Pseudomonadati; phylum Pseudomonadota; class Alphaproteobacteria; order Sphingomonadales; family Sphingomonadaceae; genus Novosphingobium; species Novosphingobium sp. YAF33. The sequence continues at coordinate 425,103 of NZ_JBFRCW010000004.1, read as the reverse complement.
CCTTTGCCTCTGCGGGCGTCCACTGAGGGCGGGCTTCGGCGGATGTGAAAGGCGCCTGGACGATCAGGGCGGCGGCAGTTGCGAGCAGGGAGGTTGCGAGTGCTTTCACGTTGGGATCCTCTGTTATTCTGCAGTGACGAAGAACTTGTAGGTCATGACGTTCCGATAGGTCTGGCCTGGAGCGAGGCGGACCGAGGGGAACTGCGGCTGGTTGGGGCTGTCCGGGAAAAGCTGCGGTTCGAACACCAGGGCATCGCCCTCTCGGTAGATCTGGGCGGACTTGCCGGTAAGGGTACCATCCATGAAGTTGCCTGAGTAGAATTGCAGGCCTGGCTGGTTCGACCACAGTTCGAAGCCGCGACCCGAGGTGGGCTCCACCACGCGCGCCATCAGGTGTTCGTCCTTGGTAACGCCCTGGCCGACGACCCAGTTGTGGTCGTAGCCGCGTCCGTAGACCATCTGCTTGTCATCACCGCTGCGCACCCGCGCGCCCACCGCGGTGGGTTTACGGAAATCGAAAACGGTACCTTCGACCGCACGGTGCTCGCCGAGCGGAATCGAGGTTTCGTCCGTCGGCGTGAACCGGTCGGCGGGAATGGTGAGCAGGTGATCCATCGCGGTCCGGCCCGGTCCGGCAAGGTTCCAGTAGGCGTGGTTCGAAATGTTGACCACGGTCGGCTTGTCGGTGGTGGCGGTGTAAGTGATCCTCAGCCTGTTCTGTTCGTCCAGGCTGTAAGTCGCATCAGTGGTCAGCGTGCCGGGGTAGCCCATGTCGCCATCGGGGCTGGTGTAGCGCATGGTGACGCTGGCTTCGGTCCCGTTCTTCACCGCGCGCACGGCCCAGACGACTTTGTCGAACCCCTTGGTGCCTCCGTGGAGCGAGTTGACGCCATTGTTGACCGGTACAGTATAAGCGTTGCCGTCGAGTGTGAACCTGCCTCTGGCAATGCGGTTGGCGACGCGCCCAACGGTGGCACCGAAGAATTCGGGTGCCTTGATATAGCCATCGAGGCTGTCGTAGCCAACCGCGACATCCACGGCTTTGCCGCTGCGATCGGGAAGCATGACTGACTGGATCGACGCGCCCAGCGTCATTACGCGGACCGCCATGCCCTTGCCGTTCGTGAGCGTCACTGCCTCGACGGTTCGCCCGTCCGGCAGTTTCCCGAAGTTCTCCCGCTTGGCCTCGGCTGCCAGCGCGGGGGTGATGGCCGTGGCGGCGACGGTCGCCAGCAGCGCGGCGTTCGCGATAACCTTCAGCATGCTCTCTCCTTATTGTGTCTGTCGCCGGTGATCCTGCCCGACCCGCCGCGATCAGCCGACAGGTGTATTGGCGCGCCGGGAAGGCGCGTTGCGAAGCCAAGCAAACTGGCTGCTCTGTCGATCGATGAAACGCCGGCCTCCCTCAACTTCGCTCGTTTCCGTCCATGCCGATTTTTGCGGCAAACCTCGCGGGAGCGTTGTTTGAGCGGCTACCACCGGCCATTTTGCGTGGCAACTTATTTATCAGACAAATATGCCTTGTCGGACAAGAAACAGAAATGTATGAGCCCAGGCAAGGCCCGTCAAAGGGGCCGATTGTTCCTGGAGGGAGGTCCCATGAATCGCATTGCTCATTCGCTCGTCCTGTCGTCTTCGGCCCTGGCCTTGGCGATCTGGTCGCCAGTCTATGCACAGGAAGTCCAGGATGCTGCCGCCGCCGACGTCGCTGGCAACGAGATCGTCGTAACGGGCCAGCGCGCCAGCCTTGAGGCCGCCCGCAACATCAAGAAGAATTCCGATCTCGTCGTCGATTCGATCGTGGCAGAGGACATCGGCAAGCTTCCCGACACGTCGGTCGCTTCTGCGCTTCAGCGCGTCGCCGGCGTCCAGGTGGTCAATGGCTTCAACAATGAAATCCAGAGCCCGATTGTGCGCGGTCTGGGCGATATCCTGACGACACTGGACGGCCGTGAAATCTTCACCGGCGTTGGCCGTGGCTTCTCGTTCCAGGATCTTCCGGCCGAGGCGATCGGCGGTATCGACGTCTACAAGTCGAACTCGGCCAACCTTATCGAGGGCGGCGTCGCCGGCGTTATCGATATGAAGCTCCAGAAGCCCTTCAACTTCGACAAGGGCCTCACCATTGCCGCGAACGGCCGCGTCTACAATGGCCGCGTCTCCGACGAGACCAGCTACACGGCCGGCCTGCTCGTCTCCAACACCTGGGATGTGGGCGACGGCCGTCTGGGCGCGCTGATCGACGTCTCTTACGCGCGCAACAATTTCAGCCGCCCGGTTTCCTTCAACTGCGACCCGCGCTCGACCAACCACGGTCCTGCCGGCGCACCTGACCTTGTCCTGCCAACCTGCGTGGGCGGTACCACCGACACCGGCCACAATACGCGCCCGCAGGTCAATGCAGCGCTGCAGTGGGAAGTGACCCCCGAGCTGGAACTCTACCTCGACGGCCTGTACACCGGATATCGCTCGACTTTCGCGACCAATTTCATCTTCGCCGATCTGTTCGCGGGGAACAGCATCACCAACGCCACCGCAAGCAGCGACTGCTTCACCGCTCCCGTCGACAATGCGGGATTCCTCGGCGGCAACAATGTCGAGAACTTGTGCATCGGTCAGTCGGCGACCTTCAACGGCGTCGATGCACTCACCAGCACTCAGGCCAAGAAGCAAAGCACCGACCAATATGTGCTGGGCGGCGGGGCCAAGTGGAACACCGACACGATCCATGTCGTGTTCGACGCCAGCTACATTCAGTCGAAGAACGCGAACCGCGCGATCATCGTCGACGTGGCCAAGCGCAACCAGTCGGTGGACATCCTGGTCAACGACAACGGTCACGGCACGACCCAGATGGTAGGCGATCCGCTGTCCACCCCGGACGGCTTCGTCTTCGCCAACACGCTTTTCCAGGACCTCAACAAGTCCAACAGCCGCCAGTATGCCTTCAAGCTGGACTCCGCGTTCGACGTTGACAGCAGCTTCCTGCGCCAGGTCCAGGTCGGTGCACGCTACAGCGATCGCCAGGGCACGTTCCGGGCCGTGGCAGGCGGTCCTTCGTTCCCCGGACCGAACCGCGGCACGCTGGTCGATTCGGTTGGCCTGCCTTCGGACTTCATGGTGCGCTCGCCCGATTCCATCCCCTACATCAATGGCGGATCGCACTGGTATACGCCCAACGCGGACTACCTGCTCAACAACACCGATGACCTGCGGGCGCTTTACGGCGCGCCCGCCGGCGATCCGGACTGGGATCCGACCCGTAACTACGATGCGGCGGAGAAGACCTTCGCGGCATATATGCAGGGCAAGTACCAGCTCGATATCGGCGATGTCTCGATGATCGACGGCCTTGTCGGCCTGCGCGTAGTACGGACCAACCGCACGATCGACGGCACCTCGCGCGTGATCGGCGGGGCAACGGACGGCAGCGACCTGTTCGTACCCGTCAACCGCGACACCTCGGACGTCTACGTCCTGCCCAACGCCAGCATCCGCTTCAAGGCGAACGACCAACTTCAGTTCCGCGGTACTTATGCCAAGACGATGTCGCGGCCGACGTTCGGCGACCTCAACCCCGGCCTGTCGCTGGCAGCGCCGGGCGGCAACCCGAACGTCATCCTGGCAGGTTCCGGCGGCAATCCCGATCTCAAGGCGCAGCAGTCCCACAACTTCGACGTGACTGCGGAATACTACTTCGGCCGTTCCAGCTACGTCTCGTTGGCGGGCTACTACCGCAAGCTCAAGGATCGCGTGGCACCGGACACCACGATCCAGGTGATCGACGGACAGACCTACCAGATCACCCAGCCGCGCAACCTTGGTTCGTCGAACCTCAAGGGCATCGAGGCGGCCGGCCAGTTCTTCCTCGATTTCCTGCCCGAAGGCTTCGACGGCTTCGGTCTCATGGGTACCTTCACTTATGCGGACAGCAAGGTGACGACCAAGGGCGATCTTCTGGAAGGCCAGCAGCTGCTCGGCGTTTCAAAGTACAGCTACACCGCGGGCGCGCTTTACGAGAAGTACGGCATCACCGCGCGCGTGGTCTACACCTGGCGCTCGGGCTACAACGAGACGGCATTCGGAGCGGGTACGCTGACCGGCTCGACAGACTCGGTGCAGTTCAACAAGGTAAAGTCCAACGGCCGTCTCGACTTCTCGATCGGCTATGACGTGACACCGAATATCACCGTCACGTTCGACGGCGTCAATGTGAACGGCGGCAAGTATTACAGCTACTTCGATACGCCAGCCTTCCCGCACGACATCCGTATCGACGACAAGTTCTACGGTGCAAGCATTCGTTTGAAGTACTAAGCTCGGACGACCGCCAGGGGATCCTTTCCGAAAGAGCCGAAACAAGGGCGGGGCGCTGTGATGGCGCCCCGCCTTTTCCTTGCGACCACTCTGGTTGTTCCAGTGATGCTCGTGAAGTGGCCCCGCAAATCCCGGTTGGTCGTCAAGCTCGCTGTAGCGGACATAGGCATTGGCTTGCAGGATGGGTTGACCAAACCGCCAGGCACGGCCTTGGATTGTTTACCGCGCCGCTCGCGTGACAATGGGACAGCGCCGGCAGTGGATCGGCCCAGCAAACGGTCGATCCTTGCGAACATTGATCCACGACGTTGCCGTATCGGTCTTCACCTTAGCCCTAACGGACACGTTGATATCGTTGCCATGGAATCGCCCGGCGGCAAGCGCGTGGGCCGCGACGAGCGAGAAGAGTGACATCACGCTAAAGCAGCGGCAACGATCTAATCATCAAACGGTGAGGCGCTGAGATATAGTCCTTCGCCGGCCAAGGCGACTCGGGGCTCCCCGCGACTTTACCAATCTGAACAAGTCACGGCACCCGACGTAACTGCATTCGTCGGCGTCATGAAAATCTACAAATTTCTCTGAAAAATTTCTAGCCCGAGGTCCACGATAGTCCATGAAAAACTCTTCCAAGCGAAGTGTCTATCATGGTCCCTATCGTGGACCCGGGCTGAAACTTAGGCCCACGAAGCGCAGAAAACTGCGCCGCCGTGGCGGAGACGGAGGGATTCGAACCCTCGGTACCCCCTTAAGGGTACGACGGTTTAGCAAACCGCTGGTTTCAGCCACTCACCCACGTCTCCGTAGCGGCCTAGGAGGCGCCGTATAACGAGGGGTGTTAGTGTCGGCAAGAGGGTCTTGTCGTAGTTTTTTACGCCTGTGGAAATGTTTGTCGAGGCATGGGGTTTCGCGGGGATTCGATCTGCCGCAAAACCGAGTCGTCCTGTCGACCGTTCATTGCGGGGTCATGCGCTCTGGATTCTTTAGTGGCATGTCGCAGTGTGCGCTCGGGAGCGTACCTGTCGTATGGAATTCGGGATCGCCATTGGAGGGCCACCAGATGTCATTCACCACGCAAATCGCCGCCAGGGGGGCGACGGTTCGCCTGTCTCGAAGGGTCGGCGGCGCCGTTGCGGCCATGCTGGTCCTGCTCGCTCCGGTAGCGTCCGCCACGGCACAAGTGACCACGGTCGATCCCGATGCGGCGATCGACAGCGATCTCAACGGCGGAAACGCCTCAGGCAACACTTACGCGCCCCCGGCCGAAGCGCCGCCGGTGGACGCGCCTTCGCCTTATCCGGGCAACGGAACGCCGGTCGATTCGTCTGCTAACGGTTCGACCTACCAGCCCGCGCCCAGCCCCTCGCAGACCACGCCTTCGCAGACCACGCCGCCTGCCGACGGATCGACGACTTATCGCCAGGACGACCTGATCGGCGCCGCCGAGGGCGTCTTCGGTAAGGGTGCCAAGGGGCTCGCGGGCGTGATCGAGGACCTGCTCAAGAAGCAGGGCGAGCCGAACGGCTACATCATCGGCCGTGAAGGCGGCGGCGCGATCGCCGTGGGCCTGCGCTATGGTTCGGGAACCCTCTATCACAAGGTGGAGGGCGAGCAGCCGGTCTACTGGACTGGCCCTTCGATCGGCTTCGATGCCGGTGCCAACGCGGGCAACGCCTTCGTGCTGGTCTACAACCTCTATGACACCGAAGACCTCTACCACCGATTCGGTGCGGGCGAGGGGCAGGCCTATCTCGTGGGCGGCTTCAACATCAGCTATCTGCGCCGCGGCAACGTCGTGCTTATTCCAGTCCGCGCCGGTGCGGGCCTGCGTCTCGGGGCCAACATCGGTTACATGAAGTTCACCCACAAACAGAGCTGGATGCCTTTCTAAGGCACGTTCAGCTCCCCGGTTTTGGATCCATGCAGCGTCGGCCCCCGGTCGACGCTGCCTGGCTTTGCATCTTTCGTTCCATTCAAACAAAATTTCGCCCTGACGGGCATCCGGCATCGCCGGGCGCGATAAATTTGCAGTTCTCGGCAATTGTCGGTCGATCCGGCATTGCGCGCTGTCCCTGCTCGGTCTAATGCCCCGCGCGCCATGCTTACGAACCTTCAGCAACAGCCCGCCGATGCGCTTCTCGCGCTCATCAAGCTCCACAACGCGGATCCGCGCGCAGACAAGATCGACCTCGGCGTCGGCGTCTACCGCACGGGCGAGGGGGATACCCCGGTGTTCCGCTCGATCAAGGCGGCCGAGGCGAAACTCGTCGCCGAGCAGGACTCGAAAGCCTATCTCGGTCCTGAGGGCGACATGGGCTTCGTCGAAGCGCTCATGCCCTATGTCTTCGGCAAGGACAGCCCCGACATGGGCGGCCGCATCGAAGGCATGCAGACCCCCGGCGGCACCGGTTCGCTGCGTCTCGCACTCGCGATGGTGAAGCGCGCGGGTTATCAGCGGATCATCGTCGGCACGCCGAGCTGGCCGAACCATGCGCAGATCTGCGCCGACCTCGACCTGGGCGTCGTTGAATTCAACCACGCGCTGCCCTCGGGCCACCCCGACATGGACGCCGTGCGCGCCGCGATCACCGGTGCCCAGGAAGGCGATGCCATCCTGCTGCACGGCTGCTGCCACAACCCCACCGGCATCGACTACACGAACGAGCAGTGGGACGAAATTGCCCAGCTCATCGCTGATGCCAAGATCCTGCCGATCCTCGACCTTGCCTACCAGGGCCTGGGAATGGGCATGGAAGAAGACGCCTATGGCCTGCGCCGGGTGCTCGTGGCCGTGCCGGAAGCCCTGATCTGCTATTCGTGCGACAAGAACTTCGGCCTCTATCGCGACCGCGTCGGCGCTCTCTATGCGATGGTCTCCGATCCGGCCGACCTCGCCAAGGTCATGTCGAACGGCCACAACTTGGCGCGCGCCAACTGGTCGCAGCCGCCAGATCACGGCGGTGCCGCGGTTCGCCTGATCCTTGAGGATGAAGCGCTGACCGCGCAGTGGCTCGCCGAACTCGACGAGATGCGCGACCGCATGCGCCAGGTGCGCGCCAAGCTTGCCGCTTCCGGAACTGCCGGTGCGGTGGACCTGACGCCGATGGGCGGCCAGAACGGCCTGTTCTCGATCGTGCCGCTCAGCAAGGACCAGGTCCTTGAAATGCGCGAGAAGCACGGGATCTACATGGCTGGTTCGGGCCGTATCAACGTGGCGGGCCTGACGATGGGCAACATCGACAAGTTCATCGCCGCAGTGGCGGACGTGACGGCCTGAATGGATCGCCAGCCGGTCCTTGAAGGGGACCGGCTGGTCCTTCGTCCGCTTCGTGCCGACGATTGGGACGCGCTGTTTGCCGTGGCTTCCGATCGCGAGATCTGGGCGGGCCATCCCGCTCACGATCGCTGGCAGGAGCCGGTGTTCCGGCGCTTCTTTGCCGAGGCAATGGCCAGTGGCGGGGCTCTCGCGGTTGTCGACAGGCAAAGCGGGGCGCTGATCGGCTCCAGCCGTTACGGCCAGCCTGATGGCGACGAGATCGAGATCGGTTGGACTTTCCTGGCGCGCGCGTATTGGGGCCGCGGCTGCAATGCCGAGATGAAGCGCCTGATGCTTGCCCACGCGCTGGTCCATTTCGCGCGGGTGACCTTCATGGTCGGCGCAAACAATGAGATCTCACGCAAGGCCATGGGCCATATCGGCGGCGTTCTGACGGATCGCGCTTTCGAACGCGAACTATGCGGCGTGATCGTTCCGCATGTACTTTTCGAGATCACCCGCGACAGCTTTGCCCATGGGCCTTTGGCGGATTGAGAGTTGCTGGCTGGAGGCCTTGAAAGGGTCTCCGAGCGACCCTTCCGCGGCTTCGATTTTCCTCAGTTCCGCAGCGACTGCATCCGCTGCAGGTAGCGGGCAAGCACGTCGATCTCCAGGTTCACGCTGTCTCCTGCCTTGAACGCGCCGATCGTGGTGACTTCGGACGTGTGAGGAATGATGTTGAGCGTGAAATGGCAGCTACCGTCCGCCTGGTCGGTCACGTCGTTCACCGTCAGCGATACGCCGTCGACGGTGATCGATCCCTTGGGGGCGAGATAAGGCGCCAGTTCCTTCGGGGCGGCGATCACGAAGCGCTTCGAATCGCCTTCCGGCGTCACGCTGACGATGGTGCCAACGCCGTCGACATGGCCTGTCACGATGTGCCCGCCCAGTTCGTCACCCAGCTTGAGAGCAGGTTCGAGATTGAGGCTGGTGCCCTGGGTCCAGCGGCCCGGCACGGTGCGGGAAACCGATTCCGCCGAGATGTCCACTGCGAACCAGGCGTCGCCGGCCACGCCGCCCTTGTCCACCACGGTCAGGCACACGCCCGAGCACGAGATCGAAGCGCCCATGGCGATGCCTGCCGGATCGAAGGGGCAAGTGATGACCGCGCGCAAGTCGCCCGTCTGGCGGGCTTCGCGGATCTGGCCGATGGCGGTGACGATTCCGGTGAACATGGCTACCTTTCGAGCGGGTGCTCTGATGAATGTGCGGTTTCGTAGACTTCCAGCGTGTCGCTGCCAAGCCGCCGCCGTTCAGCGAGCCGCCAGCCGCCGTGGGCTTCGGAAAGGCTTGCAAGCCCGAAGTCGGAAAGAGCGGGACGTCCTCCGATGAGGATCGGTGCGCGATAGATCAGCAGTCGATCGACCAGGCCGGCGCGCAGGAAGGCAGTCGCAGCGCCGGCGCCACCCTCGACGAAGAGGTGCTGAATACCCGCCATGCCGGTCACGTCCTCGGGCCTTGCCAGCGCCTTCCAGCCTTCGGGAACGCTGCCGCGTGTCAGCACCCAGCGCTCCGGGCTGCGCGCTTCGAGCCCCGGCAGGCGGACATCGAGGCGAGGGCGGTCGGCGCGCAGCGTTCCGCCGCCAACGAGGATGGCATCGGCCCTGGCCCGCATGGCATGGGTATGGGCACGGGCCTCGGCTCCGGTGATCCACTGGCTCTCGCCGCTGGCAAGGGCGATGGAGCCGTCGAGCGACAGCGCCAGTTTGAGCGTCACTTCGGGACGGCCGAGGCGCTTGGAGATCAGGTAGCCGGAAAGGCTTCGCTGGCAGGCTATTGAAGGCAGATAAATCGCTTCGATTCCGGCTGCGATCAGGCGCGCAAGGCCGGCGCCGGAGGTGCGGGGATCGGGGTCCATGCAGCCGATGACCACGCGGGCCAGTCCGGCGGCGCAGACGAGATCGGCGCAGGCGGGGCCGCGCGCCGACTGGTGGGCGCAAGGCTCCAATGTGACGTAGAGCGTGCCGCCTCGCGCAGCTTTGCCCGCGAGCGCAAGACACATCGCCTCGGCGTGCGGGCGACCGCCGGGCTGGGTCCAGCCACGGGCGACGACCTTGCCGTCCTTCACGAGGATCGCGCCGACGCCGGGGTTTGGCCTGCTGGAAGGCCGTGCGCGCGCGGCAATCGCGGCGGCCGCGGCCAGCCAGCGCGCGTCGTGACCGGCGGCAGTCTTCACACTATCCGCAGTTATCACATTCCCAGCAGTCTTCACTGGGCAGGCTGGGTCGGAACCTGATCGACCTGCGGCAGCGTGCGTCCTTCGGGCAGGCGGGGCATGCCGATACGGTCCATCTCGGCCTTCTTGCGCGCGGCTTCCTCGGCGTCGGCCTCACGCGCGATCTTGTCCACGTCCATCCCGGAGTAGCGACCGATCGTCTTGTAGATCTCGCGAACGTCCTTCTCGCGCCGGGCCTGCTCGGCCGCCCAGGCTTCCTTGCGCTTCTGGTTCTCGATGTTCGAGGCGAGGATCTGTTCCTCGGTGCGATGGGCCGGAAGCACCGAGATATAGACGACCTTGGGCGGCGGATGCGGGCCGCGCCCTTCCTGGGTCGACATGAGATAGAAGACCGAGAACGTGCATGCTGCCGAAACCGCGGCGATGCGCCAGCGGTTGCTGCCCGCCTGCTTCCACACCGCGCGGAAGTCTGCGATCATGCCGACCGGGCTGACGTCTTTCCAGTAACCAGAACGCTTGAACAGTGCCATGCCGGGCTATGTAGTCGCTAAAAGGGCGGAACGCTACCCGAACGGCACATAGAGCGAGCGGCCATTTTCCTTGAGCCACCGATTGGCCGAGGGCACGCTGCCTTCGAAGATTTGTCCCAGAAAATCATGGAATGCGGGCGAATGGTCGAAGTGCACCAGATGCGCCACTTCGTGCGCCACTACCGAGCGGCGCACGGGGTCCGGCGCCATGATGAGCCGCCAGTTGATGCGAATCGATCCATCCGCTGCGCAGCTGCCCCAGCGCCGGCGTGCGCCCGACAGCGCCAGCGCCGGTGTCGCTTGTGCGGCACGGTCGCAGTATTCCGCCAGGTCCTGCGCGAGCACGTCGCGCGCTTCGCCTTCGAGCCAGCGCTTCAGCCGCGCGGCCAGAGAGCCTTCAGGGCCGCCGACCAAGAGCAATCCGTCATCCGGCACGGGGCGGCGCGGCAGGGCGGCATCGTGGCGGATCGTGAAGCGATGGCCCCGAAAGTCGAGAAGGGCGCCGTCGCCCAGCGGCTGCGCCTTGGGCAGGGCCTCGATCTGGATCGCCAGCCAGGACTGCTTGGAGCGGGCGAAGGCAACGGCGTCTTCAGTGCGCGTCCATCGCGGGACGGAAATGCGGATTTCGCTGCCGTCGGGGGCGAGCCGCATGGTCATCCGCCGGGACTGCGCCAACCTGCGGATCACGACGGGAACCTGACGGCCGGCGATTTCGAGCACCGGCTCTTCGCGAGGGTTACGGCGAAGCCAGTCGAGCACGGGCTATTTGCTCTCCCAGGGCGCGGGGCCTTCGGGTTCCAGATATTCCTCAGCGTCCTCATCGTCGCCATAGGGCCAGACGATGTGGTTTTCGAGCGGCCCGGCCACCGTCTCGCTGATGACCTTGCCCGCAACGGAGATCCCCGCCGCATGAACCGCCTCGCGGTCGCCGCAGACGAGATAGTGCCATTCCGGCAGGGGCTCACCGTCCGCGCGCAGGCGATAGGCGCAGCTGGGCGGCAACCAGGCCAAATTGCCCGCCGTCTTGGGCGTCAGCTTCAGGCAGTCGGGCACGAACTTGTGCCGCCGGGGATAGTCGCTGCACTGCGCCGTCTTGAGGTTGAGCAGCTTGCAGGCGACGTTCGTGTGGTAGATTTCCCCGGTATCGGCATCCTCGACCTTGTGCAGGCAGCACTGGCCGCAACCGTCGCAGAGCGCTTCCCACTCCTCGCGGTTGAGCGTGTCGATCGGGCGTTCCCAGAAAGGCTTGGCTGCGTTCACTTCACCCACTTCGCCAGTTCGGCCGAGACGGCTTCCGGTCCCTTGTCCACCGGCAGCATGGCGATCGGCTTGCCGTCTGGGTCCATCAGGAATGCCGTGCGGCTGTGATCCATGAGATAGCCTCCGGGCGTCGATTCGCCTTTCTTGTAATAGACCGCAAAAGCGTCGGCCGCCTGCTTGATCTGCGCGGGGCTGCCGGTGAGGCCATAAAGGCGCGGTCCGAAGGCGGCGGTCCACTGGCCCACGACTTCGGGCGTGTCGCGCGCGGGATCGATGGTCACGAAGATCGGCTGCACTTTGGCGGCCTGCGCGGCATGGGCCTTCTCGTAGAGAGAGAAGCCGCGCATCATCGCCTGGACATCCATCGGGCAGGCATCCGGGCAGAAGGTGTAGCCGAAGTAGACGATCCGCCATTTGCCCTTGAAGCTCTCCCAGGTAACGGTCTTGCCGTCCTTGTCCGTCAGCGTGAAGGGCCCGCCGATCTGCGCGCCTTCCAGCGGCGGCGCCTCGGTGGCGGACTGCTGGCAGGCAGCGAGCGACAGGCCCAGCGAAAGGGCCAGGGCGAGGGGGGCGATACGGCGCAGCAGGTATGTCATGGCGCCGCGCTTCATGCTCTGCTAGAGCCTCTGGCGCAAGGGTGCGATGCCGGAAGGGAAGGCCGGTTTTCAGGGCGCCCTTGTCTGTCTGGAGGTAATGAAGGTGTCGAAGACCATGTCCGGGAACGTGTCCCAGCGCTCGCGTGGAATCCTCAGAGCGCGTCCTGTCAGGGCATTCCTGGCCGCACTGGCCGCAGGCCTGATGTTCGCTTCCCCAGCTCACGCCGATTTTTCCGAGGGGTACAAGTTCCTCGAATCGGTGAAGAAAAAGGAAGGCGAGAAAGTCGAGCAGGCGCTTGCCGACAATGGCCAGATCGTCAACGCCAAGGACGTGACGACGGGCGAGACGGCGCTGCTGATCGTCACGAACCGGCGGGACATCACCTGGTTGAGCTACCTCATCGGCAAGGGCGCCAACGTCAACGCTTCCGACGACCGTGGCCGGACCCCGCTTTCGGTTGCGGTCAGCCTGGGCTGGCGCGACGGCGTTTCGGTGCTGCTCGATCACAAGGCGAACCCGAGCACGTCGAACGATGCCGGCGAAACTCCGCTGATCTTCGCAGTGCACCGCAAGGATACCGACATGGTGAAGGCGCTGCTCGAAGCCGGTGCCGATCCCAGCCGCTCCGACAATTCCGGCCGCAGCGCGCGCGACTATGCCGCGCAGGAAGCGCGTGGCAGCACGCTGGCAACCTTGCTGGACGACTATGCCAAGAAGAATTCGGGCAAGGGCAAGGCCGTCTACGGCCCGACGTTCTGAGCGCGATGATGCAAGAGCCAGAAACACTCGAAGGTCTGCGCCGCCAGCTTGCGCCGGCCATTGCCGATGCCGCCGTGTTCGACGGTTGGACGATGGACGCCGTGCGACAGGCGGCGCGTCTGGCCGGCATCGACGCGGCGCTGGCGGAATTCGCCTTCCGCGAAGGTCCGATGGCGATGATCTCGGCCTGGGTGAGCCATGTCGACCAGCAAATGGAGCGCTCCACCCCGGCCTCGTCGCTGCAGGGCGTCTCCATTCGCGAGCGTATCCGCCGTCTGGTCATGGCCCGTCTCGATGCCGTGGCGGGCCGCGAGGAAGCCTTGAACCGGGCGCTGACGATCATGGCGATGCCGCAGAACCTGCGTACTTCACTCCGTCTGGGGTGGAACAGCGCGGACGCCATGTGGCGGCTCGCGGGCGATACCGCAACCGATTACAACCACTATACCAAACGCACGATCCTGGGCGGGATCTATGCGGCGACTCTGCGGGTCTTCGCTTCGGACAAGAGCGCCGACAAGGCGGAAACCCGTGCTTTCCTGGATCGCCGGATCGAGGGCATCATTCGCTTCGAGAAGACGAAGGCCCAGTTCCTGCGCGCGCCGGAAGAACGCATCAGCCTGGTGCGCCTGCTCGGGCGGCTGCGTTATCCGGCCCGCTGACCGGCCGGCCGGGGCGGGTTGCTGAAGCCTTCCCCTGGGGGCTTAGGGGCTGATGAAACGCGCTTCGGCATCGGGAGAGGATGTCGGCAATCGGATCAGGGTTTGTTAGTTATTGCGAACAAGTTGCAATCGCTGCGCTGATCTGGCAGCGGAGCGGCATGACTTTGGATCTTCTCCCCATTGACCAGCGCGCTCGAATCGTCGCGGTGGATTGGAATGCACTGGTTCCCGAAGAGGCGCGCCGCCTTCGCGCGCTCGGGCTGGAAGAAGGCGCGACGGTTTCCGTGGCGCACCGGGGCGTCGCCGGCGGGCGCGACCCGATCGCCATCACCATCGGGCGCATGACGATTGCCGTGCGCCGTGCCCACGCCGTCGCCATGGAAGTTTCGCCGTTATGAGCCGCCAGCGCAAGATCGCCCTCGTCGGCAACCCGAATGCGGGCAAGAGCGCGCTGTTCAACGCGCTTACCGGCGCCCGCCAGAAGATCGCGAACTATCCCGGCGTGACCGTGGAGCGAAAGTCCGGCCGCATGGTCCTGCCGACGGGCGAGCCGGTGGAGATGACCGACCTTCCGGGCGCCTACGGCCTCGACGCCACCAGCCCTGACGAGGAAGTGACCTCCAAGGTCATCGCCGGCAAGTTCGCAGGCGAGGCGGAGCCGGACGTTCTGGTTATCGTGCTCGATGCCTCAAACCTCGAACAGCACTTGGTCTTCGCGCAGGAGCTGTTGGCGCTGGGCAAGCCTTCCGTCGTCGCGCTCAACATGGTGGACCTTGCCGAACGCGACGGGCTCGTGCTCGACGCGGCCGTGTTGCAGGAAGAACTGGGCGTTCGCGTGGTGCCGACGGTGGCCGTGCGCCGCCGCGGGCTCGCCGAACTGGGCGAGGCGATCGCCTCGGCCGAAACGCGCCACGCCGGACCAGGCCTGACCGACCTCGGGCCGACGGAGCGCCGCGTCGCCGCCCATGCGATGGCCAATGCCGCGATCCTATCGGAATCGAAGCAGCACCGGCTTCACGCGCGGCTGGACCAGGTCCTGCTGAACCCCTGGCTGGGGCCGCTCATTCTCTTCGCGTTCCTGTTCGTGGTATTCCAGGCCGTGTTCGCCTGGGCCGCGCCGCTGATGGACGGGTTGGACGCGGGCGCAGGCTGGCTTCACGATACGGTGAAGGCCTCCATGCCGCCCGGCCTGGTGCGAGACCTGCTGACTGACGGCGTCATTTCCGGCGTCGGCTCGGTGGTCGTCTTCCTGCCGCAGATCATCATCCTCTTCGCCTTCATCCTGGCGATGGAAGCCTCCGGCTACATGGCCCGCGCGGCGTTCCTGATGGATCGACTGATGGCCTATGTCGGGCTTTCGGGACGCAGCTTCATTCCGCTGCTCTCCAGCTTCGCCTGCGCCATTCCCGGGATCATGGCAACGCGCTCGATCACGGATCCCAAGGACCGCCTGACGACGATCCTGATCGCCCCGCTGATGACGTGCTCGGCGCGCCTTCCGGTCTATGCCGTGATCATCGGCGCCTTCATCCCGAACACCAACCTCGGTTGGGGCATCGGCCTTCAGGGCGTGGTGCTCTTCGCGCTCTATGTGGCGGGCATTGTCGGGGCCATGGTCGTCGCGCTGCTGCTGCGCAGCTCGATCACCAAGGGCGCCGCTTCCGGCTTCATCATGGAAATGCCGAAGTACCAGATGCCCCGCCTCAAGGA
This sequence comes from Novosphingobium sp. YAF33, assembly GCF_052113265.1. NCBI lineage: Bacteria > Pseudomonadati > Pseudomonadota > Alphaproteobacteria > Sphingomonadales > Sphingomonadaceae > Novosphingobium > Novosphingobium sp. YAF33. Next base: position 409,776 of record NZ_JBFRCW010000004.1, on the reverse strand, counting down.
CATGGCGATCGGCCTGTGGCAGCGCGCGTGGATCTTCCTGCGCCGCGCCGGTACGATCATCTTCACGGTCACCGTGGTGCTCTGGATCCTGCTGAACTTCCCGCAGGCCAAGCCCGGCGAGAGCCAGGTCGATGCCTCCATCGCGGGCAAGCTGGCGAACGGCCTGGCCGTGGTGGTCGAACCGATCGGCTTCAACCGCGACATGGCGCTGGCGCTGATCCCCGCCATGGCTGCGCGCGAAGTGGCGGTATCCTCGCTGGCGACGACATATGCGGTGGACGCGGGCGACGACGAGGACCAGCAGGCCGTCGAACTGGGCGACCGTCTCAAGGGCCGCTGGACCCTGCCGATGGCGCTGGCCTTCCTGGCCTGGTTCGTTTTCGCCCCGCAGTGCATGTCCACCATCGCCGTGACCCGGCGTGAGACCAATGGCTGGAAATGGCCGACGTTCATGCTGGTATACCTCTTCGGCCTGGCCTACCTAGCGGCGGGGGTGACCTACTGGATCGCGGTGGGCGCGGGATTGTAGAAAACCCGGGGCGGCAGACTCGCGCAGGGCCGCTCCATTCGCTAACCCGTTCGCCGAGATTCAGAAGAAAGCGATTCCATCATGGCAGGCAGTGTCAACAAGGTCATTCTGATCGGCAACCTCGGAGCCGATCCCGAAGTGAAGTCGTTCCAGAACGGCGGGCGCATCGCCAACCTGCGCATCGCCACCTCGGAAAACTGGAAGGACCGCGCCACCGGAGAGCGCAAGGAGCGTACCGAGTGGCACTCCGTGGTGATCCAGAGCGAAGGCCTGGTCGGCGTGGTCGAGCGGTTCCTGCGCAAGGGTTCCAAGATCTACATCGAAGGCCAGCTGCGCACCCGCAAGTGGCAGGACCAGAACGGCAATGATCGCTACACCACCGAAGTGTCGGTAGGCGGCATCGGCGGCGTGCTGACCATGCTCGACGGTGCCCAGGGTGGCAGCGGCGGCGGTGGTGGTGGCGGCGCTCGTGGCGGCGGCGGCTGGGGCGAAGGCGGCTCCTCGGGCGGCGGTTCGCGATCGGGCGGCGGTTCGCGCGGCGGTGACGAATGGGGCAGCACGGGTGGCTCGTCTTCCGGCGGCTCGTCCTCGGGCGGCGCTTCCGGCGGCAGCGAATGGGGCCGGACCGGCAGCAGCGGCGGCTTCGGCGACGATCTGGACGACGACATTCCGTTCTGATCGTTTCGGCCTCTGCTGGACGACATGAAAATCGAAAACCCCGGGAGCCTGTCGCTCTCGGGGTCTTTCGTTAGTGCCAAACAGGGGATATGCGGCGCGGGACCTTATGTCAGGAAGGGTACCAGAACTCGTGTGCCGATGAAGCCGCAGCCCGTTCCGGCCAGTCCCGCCGCCAGGAACAGAAGCTCCTCGCGCATGTCGAGCAGCCCGGCAAAGCGCAGGCGCACCCATTTCATCACCAAAGCGGGCGCTTCCATGAGGCCGACGGCCAGGACCAGGCCGAGCTGTCCCCATAGGAGATAGCCGGCAAATCCAGCGCCGGACAGCCACACCAGCTTGACCACGCTCGCTTCCAGGGTGGCGCGGATCCGGCCGGTGGCTGTCAGCGCCTCGTTCGCGGCGTTGGACGGCAGTGCGAGGAGCGAGGACAGGCACAGGATCTGCAGATAGCCCGCCGCGTCGGCGTAGCGGTCGTCATAGAGCACGCCCACGATCAGCGGCGCGCTGCCGATGATGCCGCCGGTGGCGAAGCCATAGAGCAGGGCCGGCAGCCGGCGCTTTTCATAGAACTGGCGGCGCAGGTCCTGCGCGCCGTCTCGCCAGAGCTGGGCATATGTCGGATAGAGGACCCGGCTCGCATAATTGGCGGCGAAGCCGAGTGGTGCGGAGGCGAGGTTACCGGCCAGGATGTAGAAGCCGAACCGATCCAGCGGCATGAGCTTTGCCAGCACGAACTTGTCGCATTGCGAGATCAGCAGGAAAATGATGCTCGATCCGGTGACATAGCGGGAGAAGGCCCAGAGCGCCTTGAGCGTCTGGGGATCGAGGCGGAGCCGGCGCCGGGAATCGGCGAAAAGCGTGTAGCTGAACAGGACTTTCAGCAGCCCGCTGACGAAAAGCCCGCCCAGGATCGCCCAGTACGACCCCCAGGCCCAGGCCAGCGCAGCACTGGCGGCGATCTGCGCCACCATCGCCGCCAGTTCCAGAGCCGAGAGGCGCAGGATCTGCCGATGGCGCAGGGCGGTGAGCAGGCTTGTGGAGGTCAGTCCCTCGATCACGAACGTCAGCCCCGAGGCGGCGATCAACGGCGCCAGGTCGGGCTTTCCGAAGGCGTGGGACAAAGGCAGCGCCAGCACGACCAGAGTCAGCGCGAGCAACAGGGAACGGATCAGCGAAACCGTCCAGACCGTATCGAGGAAGCGCTTGTCCTCGCCGTTTTCCTGACGGACGACGAAAGCCTGAAAGCCGAGGTCGGTGGCCAGTGCGACCGTGAACTGGACGGAGGCGATGACGCCCGAGATGCCGAAGACTTCCGGCACCAGCAGCCGCGTCAGCACCATGCCGGAAACGGCGCGCAGCAGATTGTTCAGGATGACCGAAACTATGACGACATTGGTGTCGCGCGCCGCCAGTTCGCGCAGGCGGCTCCAGAGCCCGCGCGGCGCGGCGAACGATTGCCAGCCCGGGCTGGCGGCATGCTCGTTCATGGCCGGCATCCGGCGGGGCCGATCGTGCGGGCATAGCAGTCGAGCAGCTTGTCCCCCACGACTTCGAGCGAAAACTCCGCTGCGCAGCGATCGCGGGCGGCCTGGCCCATTGCCGCGGCGCGCTGGGGATCTCCCAGAAGACGGTCCAGCGCCAGGGCAAGCGGTGCGGGATCGGCCACCGGCGAGAGCAGGCCGCTCCGGCCGTCGAGGACGATCTCGTCGGCGCCCGGCCAGTCGGTCGAAACCAGCGGGCTTCCGGCGGCCATCGCTTCCAGCAGGATGTAGGGGAAGTTCTCCCAGCGCGAACTGATAACGGTGGCCATCGCGCTCATCCGCAGCGGCAGGATCTCGGCAGGCTTCAGCAGGCCGCGATAGGTGATCCTGGCCCGGACCTCTGGCGAAAGCCGGGCTTCGGCGAATTGTTCGAAGCTCAGCCGTTTTCCCGGCCTGGTCTCCAATCCTTCATCGGGGCCGACCATCGTCAGTCGGGCATGGGGCCGAAGACGGAGCAGATGTTCGAAGCCGAGCAGCATCGTATCGGCGCCTTTCCAGAAGTCGAACCGGCCGACCATCAGCACATGGTCGGGATCGGCCCCCTCCAGGCTCCATCGCGGCGTATTGGCGCGCAGGCGGATAGGGTTGGCGATCACTGCCGAAGTTTGCGCCGGATCGCGTCCGTAGCTGCGGCAGGCGCCAGCCATGATGGCCCGCGTGGGCGCGGTGACGACCGGGGCGCTGCGCACGGCGCGCGCCTCCGCCGCGCAGCGATCGCGTTCGTCGCGCAGTTCCTCATCGGTCAGATAGCGCGGGGGTTTCAGGGCCTGTGGCCCGTGGAGCCGCGTCACGACCGGCGCGGCGATGGCGCGGCCGGCACGTTCGGACCAGCCGAAACTTTCTTCCATCTCGACGATGTCGAAGGGCCGGATCTGGTGGGCCGCGGCAATCTGGCGCGCGACGTTCCGGCCGACTTCGGGTAAGGCCCCTTTCGCATCCTCGCGCAGGCGGGCGAACTTCTCTCCGATCGACGCCATGATCCTGCCCGCGCCGCGTGCCGCCAGCGGGACGGCGCTGCCGTCGCTCGCGTAGAGCCGCTCCTGCGAGATGACCGATACTTCGTGCCCGCGGGCGATGAAATGGTCGCGCACGGCGGCAACGTAACTGACGATGCCATTGGCCCCCAGCGAAGGCGGCCAATGGGGAGAGCAAAGCCCGATGTGCACGCAGATACCTCCCGCTGCGGGTTCCTGGAAAGCCTACGGAGCCGACCGAAAGCTGTCGATCATGAGAACTTCCAAGGGAGTTTCCTGCCTGCCGGGCGCGGGTGTGCGCGGTTATCCTCGATCGGCGGGCTCCGATGGGGCGCGGCGGCGCGGAAAGGGGTGCAATGGCGTTTCTGGAGATGACCGACCTTGGCGGCTACAAGTGCTTCGACCATGAGGCGTGCAAGGCCGCCGGCATGGCGAAGGCGGCCGAATATCGCGGAAACCAGCCCTTTCCACATGTCATGCTCGACGATTTTCTGGCGCCGGAAGTCCTGCGCAAGGTCTGCGAGGAGTTCCCGGACAGCGAGGGGCGCGACTTCTTCGACAGGGACCAGGAGCGCCTGAAGTTCCAGTTCCGGCCCGACCAGTGCAGCGGGCCGGTTACGCGCATGCTTTTCGCGGAGCTGAACTCGCGGGCTTTCCTGGCGTTTCTCTCGGCCTTGACCGGGATCCGGGGGCTGATCGCCGATCCCTATCACGCGGGCGCCGGACTGCATGAGACCCGGCGCGGGGGGCATCTGGGGATCCATGCCGACTTTCCGCACCACGGCGGGATGAAAGTGGAGCGGCGGCTCAACCTGCTGATCTACCTCAACGAGGAATGGATGCCGGGCTACGGCGGGGCGCTGGAACTCTGGGACCGTGGCATGACCCGCGCCGAGCGCAGCATTCAGCCGGAGTTCGGCCGCGCGGTGATCTTCAGCACCGACCGCGACACTTACCACGGCCATCCCGATCCGCTGGCCTGTCCCGCGGGCCGTTCCCGCCGTTCGATCGCCACATATTACTATACAGCGATCGGCGCGAGCCTGCCGGCGATCGAACGGACCACGGATTTTCGCGCGCGCCCCGGCAGCGGCGACAAGGCCGACTGGAGAGTTCGGCTTCACAATCTCAAATCGGACTGGCTTCCACCGATCCTCCAGCGCCGCAACCGTGAGCCGCTCGAAACAGTGCCCATCGACCCCGCCACGGCGGCGTCCTGATGATCGAGGCGGGCATCTGGGCGGTGACGCTGGGGATCTCGGTTCCCGCCGCCATGCTCGCCATCGAATGCGCCCTGGGCCTGTTGCCGCGTCGGCACGGGCGGGACATGACCGCGGCGCCGCCTTTCGTCGTGCTCATGCCAGCCCATGACGAAGCATCGGGGATCGCGCAGGTCGTCGCGGCTGTCATGGCTCAGTTGCGGGCCTGCGACGCGCTCGTCGTGGTGGCCGACAACTGCACCGACGGCACGGCCGCCATCGCCCGCGGCCTTGGCGCCGTCGTGGTGGAGCGGACCGATCCGGCGGAGCGCGGAAAAGGCCATGCGCTCGAATTCGGGCGGAACTACCTGGCCTCGGCACCATCGCTCCAGGGACCGCGCGTGGTCATCGTGCTGGATGCGGACTGCGTTCCCGAAAGCGGCGCTCTGGCGGCGCTGGCCTCCCTATCGCAAGCGCAGCGCGCCGTCGTTCAGGGCGCTTATCTCATGGAACCGCCGCCGGGCGCAGATGCCATGGTGCGGGTATCCTGCTTCGCCTTTCTCGTGAAGAACCTCGTCCGCCAGTCCGGGCTCCAGCGTCTGGCGGGCATGACGCTGCTGCAAGGTTCGGGCATGGCGTTTCCGCGGGCGACGTTCGAGCGGATGCGCTGGACATCCTCGCTGGTCGAAGATCTCGACATGGGCCTCGATCTGCTCTTGGCCGGGCGCCGGGTCGTCTTTGCCGAAACGGCTCGCTTCACCAGTGCGGCCAGCTCGCGTCAGGCGACCGCGGGCCAGCGTCGGCGCTGGGAGCACGGCATGATGCAGACGGCCTGTCGATATGCGCCCCGGCTGCTTGCGGCCGCGCTGCGCCGGGGGCGCGGGGGCCTGGCGTTGGTCGCGCTGGACCTGCTGGTGCCGCCCACCGTGCTGCTTCTGCTTCTGCTGGTGCTCGCCACGATCCTGGTGGCGGCTGCGAGTGGCTTTGGCTTGCCGTTGCAGGTTCTGTTGGGCGTGGAGGCCTGTCTGGGATCGGCATTGCTCGCCGCATGGTGGTATAATGCACGCGCGATGCTGCCGCTGGCGAGCCTGTTGCGAATACCTGGCTATGTCATCTGGAAGATGCCGCTTCTCGCGCAGTTCGTCACGCGGCGCGAGCGGGTCTGGCTGCGAACGGAGCGTGATCCATGAGCGTCGTCGGCTTCGTCATCATCGGCCGCAACGAAGGGGCGCGGCTCGGCCTGTCCATAGACAGCGTGCTGCGCCAGTCATCGCTGGCGGTCTATGTCGACTCCGGTTCCACCGATGACAGCGTGGCGCTGGCCGGAACGCGCGGGTTGCCGGTGGTCGAACTCGATCCCGCCGTGCCTTTCACGGCGGCGCGCGCGAGAAACGCCGGCTTCGCCTGGCTGACGAGCCGCCATCCCGAACTGGAACTGGTGCATTTCATCGATGGCGACTGCGAGCTTGTCAGGGGCTGGCTGGACCGGGCCCTGGCCGCGATCCGCTCAGACGCGGGGCTCGCCGCCGTCTGTGGGCGTCGGCGCGAGCGGGCACCGGGTGCCAGCCCCTACAACCGCCTCTGCGATCACGAGTGGAACACGCCGGTAGGTCTGCGCGAGACATGCGGCGGCGATGCCCTGTTTCGCGTTACGCCCTTTCGCGGCGTCGGTGGCTTTCGCGAGGACCTGATCGCCGGTGAGGAGCCGGACTTGTGCCACCGGATCCGCAGGCAAGGCTGGCTTATCCGCCGGGTCGATGCGGAAATGACGGTCCACGATGCGGCGATGACGCGCTTCGCCCAATGGTGGCAGCGCAACCGCCGCAGCGGCTATGCAACGGCCGAGGCGTTCGCCTTGCGCGGGGAGGGCAATGCCCGCTTGCGCCATGCCGTGGCGAGCAACGTCATATGGGCGATGCCGCCGATGTGGCTGCTCTGGCCGGTGCTCTGGGCGCGGATATGTCGGCGCGGCGGCCCATTGGTGGCGAGCTTCATCACCCTCGGGAAGATCCCGCATTGTCAGGGGCAATTGCAATATTGGTGGCGATCGATGCGCCGAAAGGCTCCGACCGGAGAGACGCGCCTGATCGAATACAAGTAAAACGCCGGGACGAGATTACCGAACTTTCCACCACAATTTCCAGCACCATGAATTTCCGCACCGAGTTGACGAAATGGCTTCGCTGACGGCGAGCCGTTACGCTCGGAACCTAAGGAGAATACCCATGGATGCGACATTCGATCCGGTGGTGGAGGGCACTATCGTCGACATCTCGGCGCCAGGCGCGGGCGGCGTTGACACCGGATATCGCTCCGTGCTGATCGGCGAGGAAACTTTGCTGGTCGAATGCGGCGAATTGCTGCGGGCACGGGGGCACGAGATCGTGGCCGTGGTGGCTGCCGAAGGGTCGCCAGCCGCGGCCTGGGCGCGTCGCAGCCGCATTCGGGTGCTGACCCGCGCGCGCGACCTGCTGGCCGAGGGGAACGCTCCGCTCGACTGGATCTTCAGCATTTCCAACCTTGCTATCCTCCCCGGCGAAGTCCTGTCGCTTGCGGCGCGCGGAGCGATCAATTTCCACGACGGCCCGCTGCCCGCGCGGGGCGGCCTCAACACGCCGGTCTGGGCGCTTCTCGAAGGCGAGCGGGACCACGGCGTCACCTGGCATCTCATGACGGGCGCCGTCGATGAAGGTGCGGTGCTGGCTGCCGAGCCCATCACCGTGAGTGACGGCGAAACCGCCTTTTCGCTTAACACGCGTTGCTTCGAAGCGGGGCTGCGCAGTTTCTCGCGTATCGTCGACGACCTGGACGGCGCGGTTGTCGCTGCCGCGCCGCAGCCCCATGCTCCGGTCCGCATGTTCGGGCGGGCGCATAGACCATCGGCGGCCGGGACGATCGACTGGACCCGTTCCGCGGAGGAAATTGCCCGGCTCGTGTCGGCGCTGGACTTCGGGCCCTATGCCAACCCCATGGGCCTGCCCAAGGCGGTGCTGGCGCAAGGCCTGGTGCTCGTTCAGCAGGTCACCGTGCTGGCCGGCCGTTCCGGACGAGCGCCGGGTACGCTGTTATCCGGCGGCGAGCGGCCGGTGGTGGCGACCGGCGACCGGGACTTGCGGATCGATCGCATGACGGCGATCGATGGATCGGCCTTGTCGGGGCTGGACGGCTACGCTGCCGGTGCATTCCAGTCGCTCGATGCATCCCGCCGGGCCCGTCTCGACTTGCTCGATGCGGCGGCCGGGCGTCACGAAGCATGGTGGCGCCGCCGGCTGCGGCAGCGCGACAGCCTGCAATTGCCTTCGTTTCGCCCGCTCCGCGAAGGCGAGCCATCGCGATGGAACCGGCTGGACGCTACGGTCCCTACCGGACGCGCTGCCGACGCGCTCGCAGTCGTCATCGGCTGGCTGGCGCGCATGGCGGACCGGGACAGCGTGGAAATCGGCTTTGCCGATGCGGTCAGCCAGGCACGGCTTGAAGACGTGTCGAACTGGTTCGCGCATGAACTGCCGATCAAGGTCGCGGTCGATTTCGGCGCGCCGCTGGCCTTGCTGGTCGAGCGTGTCGAGCAGGAGATCGCCGCGCTGCACCGCCATGTCGGCTATTCGGCGGACCTTCTGGCCCGCTGCCCCGAATTGCGCGGCAAGGCCAGCATCGAACACCCGGTCGCGGTGCGTCTGGTAGACAGGTTCGACGATGCGGTGCCGTTCGGGGAGACCGTGCTCGAACTGGCGATCTGCACTTCGGACGGCGCCTGCCGCTGGACATACGACGCGGCGCGGCTGCCGGAAACAGAGGCCGAAGATCTGCTGGCCGCGTTCGAGATATTCCAGGCGGCCTTCCGTGCGGCGCCGGACACCGATCTGGGACGGCTGTCGCTGCTATCGGACGCGGAGCGTGCGTGCGTGCTCGAAGTGTGGAACGAGCGGCCCGCCCCGCTTGCCGATAGGGCGACATGGTACAGCGCCTTCGCCGATCAGGCCGCATCGACGCCCGACCGCGTGGCAGTGACCGCAGGCGCTACCTCGCTCACTTATGGTCAGTTGGAAGCACTGTCCAACCGGATGGCACGGCTCCTGACGGCACGCGGCGTAGGGCCGGAAACCCTGGTTGGCCTGCACCTCTCCCGCTCGGTGGAAATGCTCGCCTGCCTGATCGCCGTGCACAAGGCGGGGGGCGGCTACGTCCCGCTGGACCCGGCCTACCCGAAAGACCGCCTTGCGCACATGGTTGCGGATTCCGGAATGGCCCTGATCGTCAGTGAAACGGCGCTGAAGGACGCCCTGCCGCACGGCGAAGCGCAAGTGCTCTGCATGGAGGATCTGCGCCGCGAAAGCGCGTCCTTCTCGCCCGAAGTCTTCGAGAGCGGCGTGGGCGGGGAAAGTCTCGCCTATATGATCTATACCTCGGGATCGACCGGGCTGCCCAAGGGCGTCGTCGTCGAGCATCGCAACCTGCTCAACTTCTTCGCCGGAATGGATGGCCATATCGAGCCGGAGGGGACATGGCTGGCGGTCACCAGTCTGAGCTTCGACATCTCGGTGCTCGAACTGCTCTGGCCGCTGATGCACGGATATCATGTCGTCATCGCGTCCGAGCGGCAGGTGAGGGGCGATGTTTCCCTTGCCCAGCCGATACGCCACACGGGCTTCAGCCTGTTCTACTTCGCCAGTTCGAGCGCGGGCAGCGCCGCCGAGAACTACCGGCTCCTGCTGGAGGGCGCGCGGTTCGCCGACGAGCACGGGTTCGAGGCCGTGTGGACGCCCGAGCGCCACTTCCACGCGTTCGGCGGTCCCTATCCCAACCCCTCGGTAGCTTCCGCTGCGATCGCCGCCGTCACCTCTCGCGTGGGCATTCGGGCGGGCAGCGTCGTCGGCACGCTCCACCATCCCCTGCGGATCGCGGAGGAATGGGCCCTGGTGGACAATCTCTCAGGAGGACGCGTCGGACTGGCATTCGCCTCTGGCTGGCAGCCGAACGATTTCGTGCTCAACCCTTCGGCTTTCGCCGACCGGCCCGGTACGCTCAAGGCCTGCATGGAAGACGTGCGGGCCCTCTGGCGCGGGGAAGCGCGACGTTTCCCGGGGCCGCTGGGAAGCGATGTCGAAGTGCTCACGTACCCGCGTCCGGTGCAGGGCGAATTGCCATGCTGGATCACTTCGGCCGGAAACGTCGAGACCTTCATCGAAGCCGGACGGGTGGGTGCCTACGTCCTCACTCACCTGCTCGGACAGTCGATCGAGGAAGTGGCCGAGAAGATAGCCGCCTATCGTCAGGCCTGGCGCGAGGCTGGACATGCCGGCGAGGGCCACGCCACCCTGATGCTCCATACGTTCCTGGGCGAAGACGAAACATCGGTACGCGACGCCGTGCGCGGGCCTTTGATCGAATACCTGCGCACTTCCACCGCGCTGCTGCACCAGCATGCCTGGGCTTTCCCCGCGTTCCGGCGTCCAGGCGGGGTTGCCGCCGATACCCAGGTCGATCTCGGTGCCCTCAGCGAAGAAGAGACCGAGGCGCTGCTCGAACATGCTTTCGAGCGCTACTTCGAGACGAGCGGCCTGTTCGGCACGCCGGAGGACAACCTGCCGCTGGTCCGGCGCCTTGGAGAACTGGGCGTCGACGAGATCGGCTGCCTGATCGACTTCGGCATCGAGACCGAACGCGTCCTTGCGCATCTTCCGGCCATAGACCGGCTTCGGGGGCTGGCACAGGCGGAGGTGTCGAGCGGGACCGGCGAACCGGCGCTGCACGCCCTCATGGCTCGTCACGGCGTAAACCATCTCCAGTGCACCCCGTCGCTGCTCCAAACCCTGGCGAGCGACCCGGCCTCGCGTCCTGCCCTGGCCGGTCTCAGGCGGCTCATGGTGGGGGGCGAGGCGTTCCCGCCCCACCTCGCGCAGGACATGCGCGGGCTTGTGCGCGGCTCCGTGATGAACATGTACGGGCCGACGGAAACGACAGTCTGGTCTGCCGTCCATGACGTGACCGCGCAGGACAACGCGCCGCCGCTCGGCCGTCCGCTGGCCAACCAACAGATCTACATTCTCGACCGCAGGCTGGAACCTGTCAGGCCCGGGGCGCCGGGCGAACTCGTGATCGGCGGCGCGGGAGTGGTGCGCGGCTATCATCGCCGGCCCGAACTGACCGCCGAGCGCTTCGTGGCTCATCCGTTCGTCACCGGCGCGCGCGCCTATCGCACCGGGGACCTGGCAAGGCAGCGGGCCGACGGAACGCTGGAATTCCTCGGTCGGCTCGACCACCAGGTGAAGATAAGAGGGTACCGGATCGAGTTGGGTGAGATCGAGGCCGCCCTGGCCGCGCATCACGAAGTTGCGGAGGCCGTGGTGGTGGCCCGCAGCGAAGGCGCGGCCACGCGTCTGATCGGCTATGTCGCCGGTACCAGCACTGCGGCCCCGTTCGATGCGCTGCGGGACCGGTTGCGCGAACACCTGCGGCGCCAACTGCCCGAATTCATGGTGCCGGGAAGCCTCGTCCTATTGGGCGCTTTGCCGCGCACGCCAAACGGCAAGATCGACCGCAAGGCCCTGCCGGAGCCGGGCGCCGTTCGAGAGAGCGAACCTCGGCGCGATCCGGTGGAAACGCCAGCCAGTCCGATCGAGGCGCAGATCCGGGAAATCTGGTGCGATCTGCTGCATGTGCCGCACGTCGGGCGCGAGGAGAACTTCTTCGACATCGGCGGGCATTCCTTGCTGGCGATCCAGGTTCACCGCCGCCTGGCCGCCGCGGCGTCGCGCCCCGTGGTCCTGACGGACATCTTCCGCTTCCCGACCATCGCGGCGCTGGGGGCCCATCTCTCGGGCGAGGCCGAAGACGCGGCCGCGACGCGCGAGGGCCAGGATCGGGCGATGGCCCGCCGTGCCGCCCTGGCACGCCGGGGCGCCGTTCGCACCGTGGCAAGGACCTGAACGATGGACCAGGCATTCGGTTCTTTCGAAGACCGGGACGGCGCGCCTGACGCCAGCTCCATCGCCATCGTCGGCATGGCCTGCCGATTTGCGGGCGCACGAAGCCCGGAGGCGTTCTGGAACATGCTCCGTCAGGGGCGCGAGGGGATCGAGACCTTCAGCGAGGACGAACTGATCGCGGCCGGTGTCAGTCCCGCACTCTTGCGCAATCCCCACTATGTCCGGCGCGGGGCCCCGCTGGAAGACATGGAATACTTCGACGCCGCGCTGTTCGGTCTCAGCCAGCGGGACGCCGCGATCATGGACCCGCAGCACCGGCATTTCCTCGAATGCTCGTGGGAGGCGCTGGAAGATGCCGGGCACACGCCCCAGGGCTTCGGCGGGGTGATCGGCGTCTTCGCGGGGTCCGGGCACAACGCCTACATGCCGTACAACCTGCTCGGCAACCGGCGGTTGGTGCGGGACACCGGCATGTTCCTGCTGCGCCACACCGGGAACGACAAGGACTTCCTGACGACCCGCGCCTCCTATCTGCTCGACCTCAAGGGGCCGAGCATCAATGTCCAGACCGCGTGCTCGACTTCGCTGGTGGCGATCCACATGGCCGCGCAGAGCCTGCTCTCCGGCGAATGCGACATGGCGCTGGCGGGCGGGGTCTCGATCGAACTGCCGCACCGCCAGGGCTATCTCTATGAGCCCGGGGAAATTCTCTCACCCGACGGAAAGTGCCGGCCTTTCGATGCCGGCTCGCAAGGGACAGTGTTCGGCAGCGGCGTCGCCATACTGGCCCTGCGCCGCCTGGCCGACGCCATCGAAAGCGGCGACCATATCCACGCGGTGCTGCGCGGATCGGCGATCAACAACGACGGAAGCGGCAAAGTGGGCTATCTCGCGCCGGGCGTCGAAGGTCAGGCCGCCGTGATTGCGGAGGCGCTGGCGGTCTCCGGTGTCGATCCGTCCGAGGTCGACTACGTGGAAGCTCATGGCACCGGCACGCCTATCGGCGACCCCATCGAAGTGGCCGCGCTCACGCAAGTCTTCCGGCAATCCGCCCCCCGAACAAGGCCCTGTGGGCTCGGCTCGGTCAAGGCCAATATCGGTCATACCGACACGGCAGCGGGTGCTGCCGGGGTCATCAAGGTGGCGCTGGCGATGCGTCACGAGGAACTTCCCGCAGTGCCTCATTTCGAGGCGCCCAATCCTGACTGCGCATTCGCTACGAGCCCGCTGCGCATCCAGGATTCGCGGGAAGCCTGGCCCCGGCGCGATAACAGCCCCCGTCGCGCCGGGGTCAGTTCACTCGGCGTGGGCGGCACCAACGCTCATGTCGTGATGGAAGAAGCCCCGCTGCGCAGGGAAGGCACGCCGGGCCGCCGCCACCAGTTGCTGATATCCTCGGGCCAGAGCGAAGCGGCGCTGGCCGCGAACCTCGCGGCGCTGGCCGGGCATGTTTCCGCAAGGCCGGATCTTTCTCTGGCCGACGCGGCGTTCACTCTGAGCACCGGACGGCGTGAACTGCCCATGCGCGGTTTCGCCGTGGCCGCCGGTGAGGCGCCCGAGGCCATGGCGGCGGCGCTGACCGCAGCGGCCGAGGCCAAGGGCCAGGGAGCCGCAATTCCCGGCCGGAGCGTGGCCTTCCTGTTCTGCGGCGGCGGTCCCCAGCATGTGGACATGGCGCGCGGACTCTACGAAAGCGAGCCGCTATTTCGCGCTCAGGTCGATCGCGGCCTGGACCTGCTGGACCGGATCGGCCCGAACGCGCTGCGCCGCTGGCTCTTTCCCAGCGAGGCCGACCGCGCGAATGCCGCCGCCGAACTGGAGCGGCCCTCGCTCGCCTTGCCCGCGCTGTTCATCGTCCAGACCGCACTCGCCCGGCTCTGGATCTCGCTGGGCGTCGAGCCGGCCGCGATGATCGGCCACAGCTGCGGCGAATATGCAGCGGCGCACATTTCCGGGGTGATCGACCTCGAAAGCGGACTGCGCATCGTCCAGGCGCGCGGCATGCTGTTCGAGCAGACCGGCGCTGGAGCCATGCTCGGCGTCGCGATGGCGGAAGAGGAACTGGCACCGCTCTTGCCGCCCGCCTTGTCGATCGCGACGATCAACGGTCCGCGCCTATGCGTCGTCTCCGGCGCGGCACCGGCGATCGCGCAGTTTCACGAGACGCTGGCCGCGCGCGAAATCGAAGCCCAGCCAATCCCGATCACGGTCGCCGCGCATTYGCCCATGCTCGATCCGATCCTGCCTGCGTTCCGCACTATGCTGGCGGCAATCACCTTCCACGCGCCGCGCATTCCCTTCGCCTCCAATCTCACCGGAGACTGGGTGCAGGCGGCCGAAGCGACCGATCCCGGATACTGGGTCCGCCACTTGCGCGAACCGGTGCGCTTCACTGACGGTCTGCAATGCCTGCTGGGCGATCCCCAGCGGGTTCTTCTGGAAGTCGGCCCCGGCCGGTCGATCACGAGCCTGGCGCGGCAGCATCCGGGACGCGGAGCCTTGCAGCCCGTGGTCAATTCGATGCGTCATCCCGACCAGGACATCCCCGACGACGCCCGCTTCCTGCAGGCGTTGGGCGAGTTGTGGTCGCTGGGCGTCGCGGTGGACTGGACCGCCTTCTGGAGCGGGGAGCGCCGCTTGCGCCTGTCGCTGCCGACATACCGTTTCGACCGGCAGCGCCACTGGATCGAGCCGTCCGCCGCTATGGGCAGCGCCGGGGCTCACGATCTGGCCGAGGCCGATCCCGATACGCGGATGGAGCTTGCGGACTGGATCTACGAGCCGGTCTGGGCGCGAGAGGACGCTCCCGATCGCGAGCCCGCTAAACAGCCGGCGTTGGTGCTTTGCGACGATCGCGGCCTGTCCGACCGTCTGGTCGCGCGGCTGCGCGGTGCGGGCGTCGATGTCGTGACCGTGCGCGCCGGTCGGCGCCGCGCGGAACGCGATGTCGAGGATTTCGTCGTTCGCCCTTCCCACCGCGAGGACTGGAACTGGCTGTTCGCGGCCCTTGCGGAACGCAGCCTGCTGCCCGGCCGGATCTATCACGCCTGGCTCGTGACCGGGGAGACCGGCGACCCTCACGATGCACTGCTGGATCACGGTCTTTTCGCGCTCGCGGCGATGGCGCCGGAGCTTGCCGCAGCTTGCGACGGCGCCGAAGTGGAAGTCCTGCTGATCACCGACCACGCGCAGCGCATCGCCGGAGACCGCGATGTCGCGCCGATCAAGGCCACGGCGCTCGGCGCGCGCAGAAGCCTTGCCACCGAGTATCCCGGCCTGCTGTTCCGCGCCGTGGATATCGAACCCGCAACGCAGCACGCTCTGGCGCTGGAAGGAACCGTGGACGCGCTGATCCGCGAGCCGGTGTCGGCAGACGGCCGGGACGTAGCCTTTCGGGCGGGCGAGCGGTGGGTGCTGGGCCATCGCGCCGCTTCTTCAGGCGCGCCCGCAGGGGGTGCCGGTTCTTGGCTCGCGCAAGGCGGAACCTATCTCATTACCGGTGGTCTCGGCGGCATCGGCCTGACCATCGCGCACCACCTCGCGCGGACTTGCACGCCGAACATCGCGTTGCTCTCCCGCACCGCCTTGCCCGAACGCGCGCGCTGGAGCGCCTTGCTGGAGGCGGGTGATCTGCCACTGGCCGTGGAAGACAAGCTGCGGCAGATCGCGGCCCTTGAGGCGGCAGGCGCGCAAGTCGAACTCGTGGTTGCCGATGTCGCCGATCTGCGGGCTCTGCGCCGCGCCGTCCGCCGCGTCGAAGCCCGGTTCGGCAGGATATCCGGCGTTTTTCACACGGCGGGCGCGCTGGATGACGAACTGGTCGAGACCCGCAGCCGCTCGGCCATGGAGGCCGTGCTGCGGCCGAAGATCGCGGGCACTCTGGCCCTTGAGCAGGCCATGGCGGGGCTGCCTCCCGAATTCCTGATGCTGTTCTCGTCGATCAGTGCCTTTGCCGGGCTGCCGGGGCAGACCGATTATGCCGCGGCCAATGCTTTCCTTGATGCCTATGCCCAGTCGCGGCGGCACGATCCGGTCACGCGCGTGGTATCTGCCGGTTGGAGCCAATGGGCCGAAGTGGGCATGGCGGCCGCGCAGGGCGGACGGCAGGGGCCGGGGCAGGGCGTCGGAACCGCGCTCGCAGACGATCTCGGCAAAGGTCGTCCTTTCGCGCACCCCTTCCTGACGCGTGCGCACTCCCTTTCGCACGGCGAGTTCGTGCTTGCCGGAACGCTCTCGCCCGAACAACACTGGGTGCTGGATGAGCACCGGATGATCCGCGAGCAGCAATCGGCAGGCGCCTTGCTGCCGGGCACGGCTTACCTGGAACTGTCCCGTGCCGCGGTGGCCATGGTCGAGCCGGGGCCGCTGGAGCTGAGCGATTTCACGTTTCTCGAACCTTTCTCCGTTGCCGACGGCGAAGCGCGCGATCTCAGGGTTCATGTTCGCAAGGAGGATGGCCCCACGGGGGAGGAGGGCTGGCGGGTCGCCGTGCTCGGTCGCCCTGCTGGGGGTCGCGGGGCGTGGACGGAGCATGCCCGGGGTACCGTCAGCAGTCATGCGGCAGCACCGCTCCGCGCCACGCTGGACCTCGATGCGATCGCGGCTCGGTGTCGGCCGGGCCGGGGCGGCAGCGAAGACCAGCCCCGTCTCCGCTTCGGGCCGCGCTGGCAGAACCTTTCGAAGACGTTGATCGGACACGGCGAAGCGCTGCTCCATATCGACTTGCCGGCCGCCGTCGAAGGCGAGCTGGAACAGATCCTGCTGCACCCCGCCATGCTCGACTTCGCGACGGCGGGCGCGCAGTCGCTGATTCCCGGACGCGACCCCGAGCGCGATTTCCTTGCGCCTTTCACTTATCGCCGACTGGTGCTCCATGCACCGCTGCCGGCGCGGATCGTCAGCCATGTGCGCCATCGTCCAAACGCGAACGACGGTGGCCAGACGGCCGTGTTCGATGTCACGATCACCGATCCCGATGGAAGGGTGCTGGCGGAGGCCAGTGACTTCACGATGATCCGCACGGCGATGAACCTTTCCGCTGCGGCGTCTTCGTCAGGCTCCGTCGATGCGGCAGGTGTTCCCGAGCCCGGACCGCGAATGGGCATCCGTCCCGAGGAAGGCGCGGAAATCGTCTCGCGCCTGCTTTCGGGGGCAGGGCGGCCGCATCTGGTGATTTCGCCCTACGATCTCCACGCAGTGCTCGCGGCCCTGCGGCAGCCGCCGAAGCCCGCCGCGACCGGGGTGGCCTGCGATCCCGCCGATGCTCCCCGAACCGAAACCGAGCGGGTCATCTCGGACTTGTGGTGCGATCTTCTGGGCGTGCCTGCGATCGGGCGAAACGACAACTTCTTCGACTTGGGCGGCCATTCGCTGCTGGCTGTCCAGTTCACCAATCGCCTGCGCAAGCGCACCGGCAAGACGCTGCCCCTGGCGGCGATGCTGGGACAGCCGACCGTCGCCAACCTGGCGGCGATCGTCGATCCGGGCAGCCTCGCAGATCGACCGGCGGAGGCGGCGAATGCCGATCAGGCTCCGGTCGGCCTCGTCACCATCCGCAAGGGCGGCGCGCGCACTCCGCTGTTCTTCGTTCATGACGGGCTGGGTGAGACTTTGCTCTATCGCGGACTGGCGCTCAGGCTGGACAGGAGCCGTGACGTCGTGGGCATGGAGCCGCTCCGGCGCAGCGACGGCTCCTATGCGCATACCCGGATCGACGAGATGGCGGCACATTACGTGGCCAGGCTGCGCACAGTGCAGCCCGCCGGGCCCTATCTTCTCGCCGGGCTCTGCGCGGGCGGTGTCATTGCCTTCGAAATGGCCCGTCAGCTCCAGGATAGCGGGGAGCAGGTCGCCTTCGTGGGCATTATCGATGCCGCCGACGTGGAAGCGCGCAAGTTCCGGTTCCTCACCACCCGGTTGCGTCTTGCCCGCCTGCGCGGTCTCGTGACGCGGACGGGAGCCCTGGGCGTGCTGCCGGACATCGGACGGCGGGCCTGGAACGCTGCGCGCTGGGAGGTCGGCTCCCGCCTGCGGCAGGCCGAGGATCGCCGCACGGTGCGAACGATGCGCGCGCACACGGCGGGAGCGAGCGAGCCGGGCGGACCGGCATCGATCCCCTTCCTCAAGCTCTATGAAGTCGCTCATAAGGAGCATCGTCCTGCCGGGATCTTCGAGGGCGGCACCGTGGCCCTGTTCAAGGCCGGCGACGATACCGGACTAGTCGACGACACGCCCTACAGCCTGACATACCGCGACTATGCGCTCGGTTGGGGCAAGCGCGTCCGCGATGAAATCGTGATCGTCGACATTCCGGGCGGACACAGCAGCAACCTCCAGGAACCTTACGTCGAGCGCCTTGCTCCCTTGTTCCAGGACGCGCTCGATGCCGCGCTGGCCTCTTTCGAACCACTGGCCCAAGACCTCATCGGGGTTGCGGCCGAATGAGCGACTACCCGCCGTTCCACGCCATCGACGTGGTCATCGTGAACTACCGGACGGCGCAACTGGTCGTCTCGTGCCTGGAAAGCCTGGCGGCCGAAGCGGGAGAAGGGCTGCAGCTGAGGGCCTTCGTGATCGACAACGATTCCCGCGACGGATCGGCCGACGCGATAGAGGCCGCCCTCCTGCAGCAGGACTGGAACTGGGCGCGCGTCGTCCGCTCTCCGGTGAATGGCGGCTTCGGGGCGGGCAACAACCAGGGTATCGACCTTGCCCTGGCGCAGGAAAGACCGGCGGATCTGGTCTGGCTGCTCAATCCCGACACCCGCGTCATGCCTGGCGCGGCGCGCGCGCTGGCGCATTTCATGGCGAGCACGCCGGCGGCCGGGCTGGTCGGAACGGCGCTGCTCGAAGCCGATGGAAGTCCCTGGCCATTTGCCTTCCGGTTTCCCTCGATCCTGGGCGAGATCGAGCGAGGGCTGCGATGGAAGGCCAGCTCCCGTCTGCTGGCGCGCCACGCCCTGCTGCGAAAGATGGGGGACCGGCCGGAACGCGCGGATTGGGTCAGCGGCGCCAGCCTCGCCATCCGGCCTGCCCTGCTGTGGGAGGGCCTGCGCTTCGACGAGGGTTATTTTCTCTACTACGAGGAAACGGACTTGTGCCGCACGGTTCGCGGGCAAGGGTGGGAGTGCTGGTATCTGCCGCAGGCCTGCGTGCTTCACATCTCCGGCCAGAGCACCGGGATTACCGACCCGCAGGCAAAGCCGCGGCGGCTGCCGGCATATTGGTTCGAATCCCGTCACCGCTATTTTCGCAAGAACCACGGCCGGATCTATGCGCTCTTCGCCGATCTCGCCTGGATGGCATCCCATTCGGTGTTTCTGGCCAAACAGGCCTTGCGCCGGGAGCAGAGCCTGGACCCGCCGCGACTCCTGGCCGATTTCGCGCGGCACAGTGCCTTCTTCCCGCGCCGCAGATGAACGGAACTGACTGGGAAAGGGATGTGCGTTCGCTGGGGCTTGCGGCCGTGAGGCTTTCAGCGCCATTCGGCCTCTGGCGGATCAGGGTCCCGGCCCGCGTCGATCCTCGGCTCGCGGCCTGCCTCTCCGACGAGGAACAGGCCCGGGCAGCACGGTTCCGTTTTCCCGAACTCGCCAACCGCTACCGTGTCGCGCATGGAGCCTTGCGCCTGCTGGGGGAATACTGGACCGGCATCCCGGCCGCGCGCCAGACTTACGAAGCCAATGCTCATGGCAAGCCGCTGCTGACGAATGCCCCGGAGGCAAAGTGCAGTCTCAGCTATAGCGGCGAAAGTATCGTTGTGGGCTGGTCGTGGAACCATGACATCGGCGTCGATGCGGAGCGTCTGCGGCCGATCGCCGAAGCGGCCGAACTGGCCGATCTCCATTGCACCGCGCGCGAGCGGCAGCGGCTCTCCGATAAGGACGCGTCCAGCTACAGCCGCGCGTTCCTGACGGTGTGGGTACGCAAGGAAGCCTGCGTGAAGGCGCTGGGACGCGGTCTTGCCATAGCACCTTCGTCATTCAATTGCGACGTTGACCCGGGGTCAGCTCTCGTTGAAATCGACGGCTCTCCTATCGAGAGTCACGTCTACGACCTGAAGGACGACCTGCTGGTCGCCTGGGCCCGATGCATCCGGATGAGCCGGTCTGATCGGAACCATCGGCTTGTTCCTGCAGGCTCCGTTACTGGTGGAGCTGCAGGAGCCCTTCGCGGATGACATGAGCGATCATATGCGCACGATTACGTGTTCTGGTCTTGAGGCGCACGTTTTCGACATGCCGTTCGACCGTGCAGGGCGCAATGTTAAGCTCGATCGCCGTTTCCTTTGCAGACCGTCCCATGGCCACAAAGCGTAAGACATCCAATTCACGAGCGGTAAGTTGCACAGCTTCATTGTCAAATCTGTACATGAATTTCCCCCTACATTTCGATGATGATTATCGAACCCCCCTACCTTCCATTGAGACTTTTACCGAGCCTCAATGGCAAATGTTGCATTGGCGAAGATTCGAGTCACGCTATATTTTGGCGACGGGGGGCGGCCGTTTGGATTTAAACCGGGTTCAGGGACGATCGCATGAGCGTGGGGACTATCCCGATTCGACCGGATACTCATTCGTATAATCCGGGAGAGTTATGTTCACGATTGCACATAGCAAGCAATCGCGTGCCGGGATCACGACTGCAGGATGTCGCGCCGCGTGCTTTCGCCGTTGAGATGGTGGGGAAGGCCGGGCAGGGCGCTGGCGATCTGGCGGCCGCATATCATCCGGGCACGCCCCTGGTTGGCCAGTTCGCGCGCCAGCACGGCAGCCTGCGTCCGGTTGCTCACGGAAAGCTTTTTAAGCAAGGACTTGACCGTCGCCTTTACGGCCGATTCACTGATGCCGATATCGCGCGAGATCGTCTTGTTGGGCAGCCCGCGCTCCAGGGCGCCCAGCACGTCCCATTCCCGGTCGCTGAGATCGTACCCTTGCGCGGTGCGTTGCTGCGCGGGAAATTCCGTGATGAGCAGCAGGTTGTCGAGCAGGGCGATAATCTCCGGCGGGGCCACCTTCTGGCCGACGGCCACCATCTGCATCATCGCCACGAGCGATTGATAGGGCACCTGGTCGAGGAAATAAGCGTAAGCTCCGGCGGCGTAGATTGCGGCCATTTCGTTGAAATCGAAAGAAGAGACGAGCGCGACCACGCGCGCGTTCGGGAAATGGTGGAGGACATCGGCGATGACGGTGGCGCCCTCGTCGCCCAGCAGGGAGCCGCCTACCACGATCACATGCGCGGCTTCCGTTTCGCTGCGCGGCGACAAGCGCTCCAGAGCGTCGACCGACTCCGCCAGATCGAAGCCGGAGTCCGAAAGAATGCGCCGAACCCCTTCCCGTATCAGCGAATTCCTGATGGCCACCGAGACCACCACCGATGTACCCGTCGTCATGATCGTTCGCAGGCCTCTCGTCTTGGTCGCATCCTGGGAAGATGCCTGAGGTCCGAGAAGATCCGTTCCGCCCAACAGAACCCGGAAAATACGAGTGCTAAGCCTCGTTCGCTAATTCTTAGATGAACCTACTGCGAACAGGCCGATTTTGACAGTTCCTCCTTTTGGGGAGGGTAATTCTCACCATGCGCTCACGCACGGCTCATCTCGCCAGAGCCGGCGTTGCCGGACGCGCTTCGAGACGCCGGATCATGCGGCGCAGCGGGCTTTCGAACCCCCGGTGCAACACCCAGGCGAGCGCGATCACCATGGCGCAGGCCGTGAGCGAGGCGATCCAGTCGCTGGCATCGGCACTCAGGCCCCGGTGCAGCGCGGCAGTCCGCAGGCGCTCCACAAGGCCGATGGCCTGGAAATGCAGCAGGTAGATGCCGAAGGACACTTTACCCAGTAGCATGAACGGCGGTGAGGCGAAGAGCCGTTTCATCACGCCGCGGTCCTGCGCCAGGGTCGCAATCAACGCGATCAATGCCAGATAGGCGGGAAAGTCCGAGAGCGCCTGCGCCATCGTCGCCAGTACCATCAGCAGGACCGCACACTGGATGAGATTGCCCGACAGCACCCGATTGWGAACGCCGTTGCGGTAGAGCCGGTGGAGCAATTGCCCGATGGTGAAACCGGCCAGGCACCGCACAAGGGTGTAAGGCGAGAAGAACAAGTCGAGTTCGCCTTTCGCGACAGGTGCGCCGATGTAGTGGCGGCTTGCAGCGAATGTCATCGCCAGTACGGCCAGCAAGGCGGCGGCGCCCGTGATGAGCGCGGTCCGGCGGCTCGACCGCAGGCAGGCCATCGCGATCACCGGGAACAGAAGGTAGGCCACCATCTCGGTGCTCACCGACCATGCGGGCGGGTCCATGCTGGGCCAGTTGCCGAGCGCTTGCAGCATCACGAGATTGGCCGCGAGCGCGGACAGCGGCGCGCCCGGACTGCCGCTGCGACCCAGCGCCAGCACCAGGCATGCCAGCGTGGCCAGGAGATAGAGCGGATAGACCCGCGCCAGGCGGTGGAGGAGAAAGCTGCGTTGACGGAATGTCCCGGCTTCCAGCGCCTGGCCATAGACATGGGCCATGACGAAGCCGCTCAGGATGAAGAACAGGTCCACCGCCAGATAGCCATGCAGCAGCATGGTCGAAAGCGGTCCGGTGGCGATCATCTTGAGGTGGAAATGATAGAGCATCACGAACAGCGCGGCGGCGCCGCGTATGCCCGTCATCGGCCTGATTTCCGCTGCTGGCGTCATCATTGCATCCGCTACCCGGTTATTCGCATTGCCTTTCGGCATTGTCCTATCGGATAGCCGCGCGGGTAATCCGGGCTATCGCCCCCTGAGTTCTTGCCACTTTCTTGCCACTGCGCGCGGGAGTTTGTGGTTGTCCGGCCAAGTCGCTGCGGTAAACATCGCCGGATGCGGACAGGTTTCCTTATTGCTGCCGGACTGGCCCTGACGACACCGATCGTGCCTGCCGGGGCGCAGGATCGGAATGTCCCGGGAGCCGAAGCGCCGACTTCCAGGACTGACGAAAGCGGCAGGACCGGGGCAGGCGTCGATACGGACTTCGCCGGGCATTACTATTTGTCGGGCGTCATGGAGACAGGGTCCGAGATGCTCCTGCGCCGCGACGGCACGTTTGAATGGTACATCTCGGTTGGCGCGCTGGACCAGTTCGCGCACGGGACCTGGCGGCGGGATGGCGCCGAAATCGTCCTGTCAGCCGACCGGCCGGTGCGGGATCGGCTGCTGTTCGCCTATCTGGACACCCAGCCCTGGTCGGCGCTGGCCGAGCAGGAGCGACTGGCGCGCGATCGCGCTACGGCAGAAGATGCGCTGGAGGCGCGCTGTCCTTTCCTGGTCGATTCCGTCGCCACCACCGAGCCAGTCGTCGAAACGGTCGAAGCGCCGGGCAGTCAGGTGCAGGTGCCGCAGTCAGAGCGCGATGCCGCAGCGGATGCCGCGCTGACCGCGGCAGAGGAGGCCCGGGCGCGCATGGAGGAAGCGGCAAGCCGTATCCTGTCGGCCGGCACGCCTGTCGCCGACGATGCGGCGCAGGAGGCGCGGCAGGTAACGCTGGCCTGGCACGAGGCGCGCGACAGGGCCGAACGCACGGCGAGCGCCGCCGGAAGGTCCCGCCCGGATCTGCCCGACCCGGTGCTGCCCGATATGTGCCGAATGCCCGAGCCGGTTGCCGTCGATGAGCAGTCGCCCGACCAATGGCAGGGCGGCCTGGCCGTCCTGGTGATCGACCCCAAGTCCGGTAACGATGCGCGCGGTGTGCGGGTGGCGCTCCGGTTCGCGGACGGCCGGGAGAGCGAAGTGACCACCGCCGGGGAAGGCCTGACCCTGGTGCCTGAGGGGCCTTCCGCAGACCTCGTCTCCGCCACCCTGAGCGCACCTTATGTTCCGGGCCGAGACATCGAAGTGCCTGTTCCGCCGGTCCGCTCGGGCGTGGTGCGGTTTTCCATCGATATCGAACAGATCATGGACCCACCCTTCGAACGGATGACGCTTCGCATCGACGGGGACGCGCTGCTGCCGGACGAACTGGGACGCGGACGCTACACCCGCTGATCAATCGTCACTCGGCCGGAAGCGCGCGGGAACAAGCGCCCGCAGCGGACGATTTGCACGGCAGTCGTCTATAAGGGCTGTTATGAAATTTCGCGCTCTCCTGTTCGTTGCCCTGATGGCCGCCCCGACGATGGCCGCCGCGCAGGGCCGTGACTATTGCCCCGATCGCCCCGGCATCGGCACCCCGGCTTGCACCATGGAGGCCGGCCGCTTCTCGCTGGAAACCGGCCTTGGCGACTGGACGCTCAACCGTGATTCCACGCAGCGCGAGGATGTGTTCGTGGTCGGCGATTTCCTGCTGCGCATGGGCATTGCCGATCATGCGGAAGTCCAGGTCGGCTGGACCAGCCTGGGCTTTTCGCGCAGCCGCGACCGGACGACGGGCGAGGTCGAACATCGCAGCGGCACCGGCGACCTGACGCTCGCCCTGCGGCGCAATCTTGCCAATCCTGACGGGTCGGGCTTCTCGGCCGCCGTCATGCCTTTCGTGTCCCTGCCCACGGGGCGCGAGCCGATCGGCGCGGGTGACTGGGGAGCYGGATTGCGCATCCCGCTCTCCTACGAAGTGACGTCCGCAATTTCGCTGGAGATGGTTCCCGAATTCGACGCCGACGTGAACGAGGACGGGCATGGCCGCCACTTCGCATTCGGAGACGTCGTCGGTGTGGCGGCCAAGCTGAGCGATGCCCTGACTGCCACGGCCGAGTATCAGTACCGCACCGTCCGGGAGCCGGGCGAGCATCACTCCGAGCATCTCTCGGGCCTGTCGCTGGGATGGCAGACTTCCGATCGCTTCCAGATCGACCTCGGCGCCAACGCGGGCCTGGACCGCGATGCCGACGATCTCGAAATCTACATGGGTATCTCCCGCAGGTTCTGACGAGCGGCAGCGCTCCATGCTGCACTGCGAAACAGGGGCTTGCAGCCGCCCGGTCCTTACGGCAAGATAACGGTCAAATCGGAGTGAGACCCGCAAAGGCGCGGGGTTCTCTCCAGCAGTCCGCAAGGGCTGGCTAACAAGGCAACGACGCCATCGGTCGAACCCCGAAAAGGGTTCCGGCCGGTGGCGTTTTTTCGTTTGGGGAAGACGTGGCTAGCAGCAAGGTCAAGAGTGCATGCCCCTACTGCGGCGTCGGTTGCGGCATCGTGATGGAAGTGGCGGATGGGCGCATCGTCAAGGTGTCGGGCGACAAGAGCCATCCGACCAATTTCGGCCGGCTCTGCACCAAAGGCAGCAGTTGCCATGTCCCGGTAACCGCTCCCGGCAGGGCGGAAACCGCCTATGCCCGCATCGAGGGCAGCCGCGACCAGGGCGCGATCCCGATGGCAGAGGCGATCACGCGAACGGCGCAGGGCCTGCGCGCGATCATCGATCGTGACGGGCCGGATGCGGTCTCTTTCTACGTCTCCGGCCAGATGTCGCTGGAGGCGCAATATCTGGCCAACAAGCTCTGCAAGGGCTTCATCGGTACCAACAACATCGAAAGCAATTCGCGCCTCTGCATGGCGAGCGCGGCCAGCGGCTACAAGCTTTCCATCGGCGCGGACGGGCCTCCCGGATCCTATGAGGACTTCGACAAGGCGGACCTGTTCTTCGTGATCGGGGCCAACATGGCAGACTGCCACCCGATCCTGTTCCTGCGGATGATGGACCGGGTGAAAGCCGGGGCAAAGCTGATCGTCGTCGATCCGCGCCGGAATGCCACGGCGGACAAGGCCAATCTGTTCCTGCAGGTGCGACCGGGCACCGATCTCGCCTTGCTGAACGGGCTGCTCCATCTGATCGCCGAGCAGGGCCACATCGACCCGGCGTTCATCGCCGCGCATACCGAGGGCTGGGAGGCCATGGCGGCGTTCCTCTCCGATTATCCCCCGGCGACGGTTGCAGCGCTGACGGGGATTGTCGAAGCGGACTTGCGCCAGGCCGCGCAGTGGATCGGGACAGCGGGAGCATGGATGTCCTGCTGGACCATGGGGCTCAACCAGAGCACTCACGGCACCTGGAACACCAATGCGATCTGCAATTTGCACCTGGCGACCGGAGCGATCTGCCGCCCGGGCGCCGGGCCGTTCTCGCTGACGGGCCAGCCCAACGCCATGGGCGGTCGCGAGATGGGCTACATGGGGCCCGGTCTTCCGGGGCAGCGGGCCACACCCAGCGAGGCGGACCGGCATTTCGTGGAGGATGCCTGGGACATTCCGCGCGGCACGCTGCGGGTGGAGGCTGGAGCAGGCACGGTTTCCATGTTCGAGGACATGGCCGCCGGCCGGATCAAGGCATGCTGGATCATCTGTACCAATCCCGTCGCCAGTGTGTCGAACCGCAAGACGGTGGTTGCCGGGCTCGAAGCCGCCGAGCTCGTGATCGCGCAGGATGTCTTCGTCGATACCGAGACCAACCGCCATGCCGACCTGATCCTGCCCGGTGCGCTCTGGGCCGAGGCGGAAGGGGTGATGATCAATTCGGAGCGTAACCTCACCCTGATGCAGAAAGCCGTCGATCCTCCCGGAGAGGCGATGGCCGATTGGGAGATCATCGCCCGCGTCGCTTGCGAAATGGGCTATGCCCGGGCCTTCACTTATGGCTCGGCTGCCGATGTCTTCGAGGAAATCCGGGCCTTCTGGAACCCGCGGACCGGCTATGACATTCGCGGCGCCAGTTACGACCGCCTGCGCGAAACGCCGATGCAGTGGCCTTGTCCGCCCGAAGCAGGGAACGATCGCAATCCGATACGCTACCTCAACGACGGCGTGAGCCAGTCCGCCCGGATCGAGACCGACGGCAGCCGTCCCGCCATCGCTTTTCCGACCGAGAGCGGCAAGGCGCACTTCCTGCCGCGCCCGCACATGGACCCGGCCGAGATGCCGGATGCCGATTTCCCATTGGTGCTCAACACCGGCCGTCTACAGCACCAGTGGCACACCCTGACCAAGACCGGCAAAGTGCCGACGCTGAACAAGCTCAATCCCGGTCCCTTCCTGGAAATCCACCCCGAAGACGCCGCCGCCCTCGATATCGGCGAGGGGGACATGGTGGAACTGGCTTCGCGCCGGGGACGGGCCGTGCTGCCCGCCGTGGTGACGGACCGGGTCCGCCCCGGAAACTGCTTCGCGCCTTTCCACTGGAACGACGTTTTCGGCGAGGATCTCTGCGTCAATGCCGTGACCAACGACGCCGTGGACGCGATCTCGCTGCAGCCGGAATTCAAGTTCTCGGCCGTGGCGCTCACCCGGCTGTCGGGGCCGGTCGAGCAGGCTCCCTCGATTGCGGCACCGGAAGACATGACGAAGCCCTATTCCGCGGCCATTCCCGCCGCCCCGCGCCTTCTGCCGTCGCAGGTGGCCGCCATCGATGCTTTCGCGCAGGTCATGGGGCTGTCACCGGGGGTTCCGCCCGTTCTCACGGCGGCAGAGGAAGGCTATCTGAGCGGCTTCATGACCGGCCTTCGCGCCAGCGAACCGGCTCATGCCGTGCCCCTTCTTCCCCCTGGGGCGCCGCTCGAAGGCGGCAAGCTGCACTACGTCAATGGCCTGCTAGCGGGCCTGTTCGCACGGGTGCCGCTGGCCGGTGACGAGATTGCCGGTTCCCCGGGGCTCGTCTCCGATACGGCGGGCGCGATGCCGGCCTCGCACGTCATGGTGCTCTGGGCCTCGCAGACCGGGACGGCGGAAGGGTTCGCGGAACAATGCGCCCGGAAGCTGGAGGCCAGATCGTGCCGGGTGCGCCTGGCCTCGCTCGACAACGTGAAACCCGCCGAACTGGCCGAGGCAGGAAGGGCGCTCATCATCGCCAGCACGTTCGGAGACGGAGATGCGCCCGACAACGGCGGCACCTTCTGGTCGGCGCTGGAAGCCGGGGCGCCGACCGGGCTGGACGCGCTGCGTTACTCGGTGCTGGCCTTCGGGGACTCGAGCTACGACCAGTTCTGCGGGTTTGGCCGTAAGCTGGATGCGAAACTGGAGGAACTGGGCGCGCAGCGGATCGCCGCCCGTGCGGACTGCGAGCCGGACTACGAGGAAGTGGCCGGCCAGTGGCTGGAAACGGTCATCGGCGCCATGCTTGCGGATGTCCCGTCTGTGCCGGCACCCGCCGTTCCTGCAGCAGCGCCCATAGTGAGCGGACCCGGCGCTCCCTACAGCCGAAAAGCACCGCTGCGCACCCGCATGGTGCGCAACTCCGTGCTGAGCGGCCTTGGCGCCGCGAAGGAAGTACGCCAGTTCGGGTTCGACCTGACGGGCCATGACTTCGCCTACAAAGCCGGGGACGCGCTGGGCGTGTGGCCTGTCAATTGTCCGGCCCTGGCTACGGAAATCCTGGATTTACTGGAACTTGCGCCCGATAGCTTGGTAACTGTCAAGGATGTGGGGGACGTGCCGCTCTACGAAGCGCTCCTGCGGCACTGGGACATCGCCAAGCCCACGCGCAACATTCTGGAACTCGTTGCCGAGCGCTTGCCCGAAGCGGCTTTCGTGCCGCTGCTCGATCCCGAGAGGAAGCCCGAATACGATCGCTTCCTTCGCGAACACCAGATCGCCGACGTGCTGCATGAGACCGGCGCGCGCCTCACGCTCAGCGATCTCATGAAAGTCATGCGGCCGATCCAGCCGCGGTTCTATTCCATTGCCTCCAGCCCTCATGCCCAGCCCGATGAAGTGCAGTTGACCGTTTCCGTGCTGCGCTACGCCAACAAGGGGCGGCGGCGCGGCGGGGTTTGCTCGGCGTTCATGGCGGACCGGGCGGAAGAGCTGGGGGCGGGCCTGTTCCTGCAATCCTCGGCGCACTTCCGGCCGCCTGCCGATCCCTCGCGCGCCGCCATCATGGTCGGCCCGGGCACGGGGATCGCGCCTTTCCGGGGTTTCCTGCATGACCGTCTGGCGACCGGCGCGACCGGCAGCAACTGGCTGTTCTTCGGAGAGCAGCACGAAGCGACCGATTTCTACTACCGGGAGGAGATCGACGCCTGGCGCCGCTCTGGCCATCTCGACCGGCTGAGCCTGGCGTTTTCCCGCGACCAGGCCGAGAAGATCTACGTGCAGGATCGCATGGTGGAAGAAGGTGCGGAGCTGTGGCGCTGGATAGAGGGCGGCGCCAACTTCTATGTCTGCGGCGATGCGGGGCGCATGGCCAAGGACGTCGACCTCGCACTTCGTCGCATCGTTGCCACGCATGGCGGAATGAAGCCCGACGCGGCCGAGGACTATGTCGCCCAGATGCGCGAGGATCGGCGCTACCTCCGCGATGTCTACTGAGCGCTATTGAAAGGTGGCCGCCCGGAGGCGGAAACCTCTGCCGGACCCCGCGCGTTGCCTTGGCAAGCGTGTGGAGAGCAGTGATGACAGCAAGGGAATTCCGACCGCGGCTTGACGAGGCATCTCCGGATACCCCGCCATCGGAACTCGTCGTGCTCTGCGCCGGGGAAACCCTCATTCCCGAGCCGGTCAGCGAAAAGGCGCGGGCCTTCCTCGTATGGATGCTCTCCCGCCGCGATGCCCGCCGTGGCCACTTGGCAGTGGACTGGCCCGAACTCGCTTCCTGAGCCTGCTGGAACCAGCGAGCGAATGGCGAGTTCGGTGGTTCTCTCGACAAGGAGTGCATCATGCCGATTGCGAAGTTTGAAACCCCCGACGGTGACGAGATCGAGGTCGATCCGGCCGACGTGGTCAACATTTCCGAAGGCCGCGAGGACGAGACGACCATCATCGAACTGGACGATGGCGACGAAGTCGTTGTTGTGGCGACGCGGCTGGAAGTGGCCGCGGAACTAGGCCTTGACCCGCTCGATTTCGTGGATCCCGACGAAGACGACGAGCCCGCCGAGGATTACGATGACGACGACGAAAGCGACTCCGAATAACGGCCGGCGATAACAGCGACTGACTTAGGGGAAGCGCCCTATGGCGCTTCCCGCGAACTCTGGAGATGATATGCTCGAACATGTTCCCCGCTGGCTCGGCGCGCTGATGACCAACGTGCGGGCAGGCCATTCCAAGCTCGCGATCGTCCAGGAGGAAGTGACGCGCGGCGCCGGGTTCATCGACCTGTCCAGCCCGGCCTTCGCCAACGGCACACGGCTTCCCCTGCGTTTCACCGCCGATGGCGAAGGGGTTTCTCCCCCGCTGGTCTGGGGGGATGTTCCGGAGGGAACGGTCAGCCTGGTGCTGCTGGTCGAGGATCCGGACGCTCCGGCAGCCAGTCCGCTGGTCCACGCGCTGGTTTGGAACCTCCCGCCCACGGAACGCCGTCTGGCGGAAGGGGAGATCGTCGCCGACGGTATCGGAGGCCCCGATGGCCGCGACGTAGGGCGTAACAGCTATTTCCTGGAAGGCTGGCTTCCGCCCGACCCGCCACCGGGTCATGGGCTGCATGATTATGTCTTCCAGCTCTTCGCGCTTTCCGAGGTGATCGACGTGGATGACAATCCCGGAAGGTCGGAAGTGGTCAGTGCGATCAGCGGCCGTGTGCTTGCCGCGGGGATGCTCGTCGGGAACTATTCGCGCGATGAGCCCGCCCGGGTGGAGGATGCTGCAGAAGCGCCAGTGATGGCTGGCACTCCGGGCATACAAGCCGCCTGACGCCTGTAGAACCGAAGTGGGCGCGCTCTCCGAGAGGGGAGTGCGCCCGTCGCGCATCTGACGCTGCTCCGGGAACTGCGTGTCACCGGCCAAATTCGGGATACGCATAAGGGGCGTCGCCGTTGTTCTCAGAGACTGGCGCAGCACGGCGCCCCAGCATCCGGAGAATGTCATGCCGCAAGGTGACAAGAGCAGCTACACCGACAAGCAGAAGCGCAAGGCCGAACATATCGAGGAAGGCTACGAAGATCGCGGGGTCAGCCACAAGGAAGCAGAACGGCGCGCCTGGGCTACCGTGAACAAGGAATCGGGCGGCGGCAACAAGTCGGGCTCCGGTCGCGGCAAGCCCGACAGCCATGCCTCGTCATCACGCGGGGGCAAGGCGCAAAAGTCCGGTTCGCCGGAACAGCGCTCCGCTGCCGCGCGCAAGGGCTGGGAAACCCGCAGGCGGAACGGGAACGGCTGAAGCGTTGCGGGATGAAGGATTTACGCCGACGCGCCCCGCTCTAATCCTTTCAGAATCCACACTAACCCTTGTTGCCGCTTGCCGGGCGCAAAGGGCGAGCGCGCCTTCGGAGGCGGGTGCTGGACGATCTCTATAGTATAATGGCGGGTCTCGGTGACTTCGCCTAAGTTCGTCCACGGATTGCCAATTATCCGGGAAAAGACCCTTGAGCGGCCTAGCAAAGCGCATCGTGAACAGGCTGCTGCCACGGCCGGTGGCGACCCGGCTCTGGAGCGAGGCGCAGTATCGGCAGATTGCCAGGGCGTTTCCTGCCGGCGCGCCGAAACCTCATGGCCTGCCGGGCGAATTGATCGTCTCGCTCACCTCCTATCCGGCGCGCTACGCCACCCTGCATCTGACCTTGCGAAGCCTCCTGCGGCAGGACACGGCGCCCGACCGGATCGTCCTGTGGATCGCCGAGGGCGATGACGCAGCGCTTCCCGGCAAGACGCGGGAATTGCTGCGCCAGGGTATCGAGATGCGGATCGTCAGCGATGCCCGCAGCTACAAGAAACTGATCTTCGCGCTACCCGCCTTCCCAGCGGCCTATGTCGCGACGGCCGACGACGACGTGTTCTACCGGCCGGACTGGCTCACCGATCTGGTCGAGGGGCAGCGCGGCGGCGATCCGGTGATTACCTGCCACCGCGCGCACCGCCTCGCTGCGCAGGAAGGCGGCGGTCTGGTGCCTTATCACGATTGGGAATGGGACGTTCAGGACGCCCGCGCACGGCGCCCCAGCGTCGACCTGATGCCCACCGGCATCGGCGGCATTCTCTACCCGCCGCACGCACTTCATCCCGATGCCGTCCGGCAGGACCTGTTCGAGCGCTATGCCCCTTCTGCAGACGATTTGTGGTTCTACTGGTGCGCCAGGCGTGCTGGGACGGCCTACAGGAAAGTGGGCGGGCGCTTCGACCAGACGGCCTGGTGGTCTTCGCAGAAGGAACGTCTCTACGATCACAACCAGCGGGAAAACGACCTTCAGATCGCCTCTCTCGTGCGGGATTTCGGCAATCCCCTGCGCATGACGGTAGCGGCGAGCAGGGATGCAGCCGCCCATCCGGCACCGGCCGGGTAGGGCTGCTCCGATGGGAGCCGGGCTAGCCATTTATGGTCATTGATCGCCTTTCGACGCCAAGCCTAACAGAGGCTCCACAACAAGGACGGGATGGTCGCGTGACGTCTATTTGTGTCGTCATTCCATTGCATAACAAGGGCCCGCATATTGCGCGCGCCCTCGATTCCGTCCTGCGTCAGACGGTGCAGCCGGCCGAGATCATCGTGGTGGACGACGTATCGAAGGACGATGGCCCGCAGATCGCGCGCAGCTATGACGGCGTGCAGGTCCTGAGCCGGGATCGGCCGGGACCGGGAGGCTATGCGGCGCGCAATCTCGGTATCCGTACGGCACGATCCGACTTCATCGCCTTTCTCGACGCCGACGACGAGTGGGATGACGCCCACCTCGAAACGCTGGACCGCATGATCCGCAGTTCCCCGCAGGACACCGTCCTGTTCGGCACCGGCTATGACGAGATCCATCCCGGCGGCAGAACGATCGCAGACGTCTACCGGCGCTCGGGCGGGCGGGAGAGAGTGCTCTCCTTTGCGGATTTCGTAAGGGCTTGGCTGGATTGCGGGGAATGCCCGGTCTGGACCTCGGCCATTGCGGCCAGGCGGACGGCGCTGATCGAGGCGGGGCTTTTCCCCGACAAGCGCTGCCGGCGCGGGGGCGACAAGGACCTGTGGCTTCGGCTCGCGCGGCAGGGCGGCACCTGCGTGAATCCGGTGCCGACGGCGATCTACTTCAAGGACTCCCAGAACATGGTGACGTCCCTGTCTCACGACAACGTCTGCCACTGCATGATCGAGACGATCATGACCATGGAGCAGAGCGAGCCGCCGGCGACGCGGAACCTGCTGGTTCGCCTGGCCAATCGCGAAACTTTCCAATACGCGCTGCGCACCGCCAAGAGCCAGCGGGTGCGGCGGGCCAGCTGGAAGCACTTCAAGCCCTGGTACAATCCGTTCCAGTTCGCGGTCCTGCTGGGCCTGTCCTCGCCGCTCGGCCATCCGCTGGCGCAGCTCGGGGTACGCCTCAAGAAACTGTCGGCCAGGGCCTAGGCGGGATGAGGAGATGACCATGCCTGTTCCCATGCGGATCGCGCTGCGATGAGCCGGAAGCCGCAAGTCCATCTGGTGAACCCCATGCTCAACCCTTCGGGGGGCAGCGAATGGCGGACGGTCAGCCTGTACCGGCAGCTCCAGCCTTCTGCCGACGTCAAGATCTGGCATTTCCGGGAAGCCCCGTCCGAGGCGTTCTCGGGGATCAGCCTGGGGAAAATCGATACGCGCCGCCTGTCATTTCCGCGCGGGGGCACGCTGGTTTTCGTGGGGGTCTATTTCAACATCAGCCACTGGATCCGGCTCGCCCGGCCCAGGCGGGTGATCCTCACCTACAACACGCCCGATGCCGAACGCCTTGCAGCCAGGGTCGACCTCATCCGCAAGACCTGCGGGATCGAGCCCGAGATCGTGTTCTGCTCCAGGGAACTGGCGGCGCAAGTCCCCTATCGCGGCATCGTGGAACCTTCGCTGGTGGACCTCGATGCCTTCGCCCCTACCGACAGGACAGGGCGGGAGGGATTCCGTATCGGCCGCTTGAGCCGCGATGCGCCCGAAAAGCACCACCCGGAAGACATGGCCCTCTACGCCCGCCTCGCGGAGCAGGGCTGCGAGATCGACGTTCTGGGCGCGACCGCCGAAATGCAGGCCGCTGGCCTCGCCCCCGACCGGGTTCACATGCGCGCGATCGGCAGCGTGAAGGCGCCGGTATTCCTGCAGGGCCTCGACTGTTTCTTCTACCGGACCGCTCCGGAGTGGCCCGAACCCTGGGGACGTGTGATCATCGAGGCCATGGCCAGCGGCCTGCCGGTGGTGACCGATCGCACTTCGGGCGCATCCTCCGTGATCGATCACGGCCGCAACGGCCTGCTGTTCGACACGACGGAAGAGGCCTTCGAACTGCTCATGCGGCTGAAGGGCGATCCTACGCTGCGGCAGTCGCTCGGTCAGGCCGCGCGGTCCACCGCGGAGAGCCTGCTCAGCGACGAGGTACGCGCGCAAGTGCAGGCCTTCTACCTCCAACCCGATGCGCCGACCTGACCGCCAATTCGAGGAAGACGACATGGAATATCGCTCGTTCGCAGACCTGGCGGAGACCGTGTTCTTCAACGCCCACGCCATTCCGGAAGACGTCGACCTGATCGTGGGCGTCCCCCGCAGCGGATTGTTGCCGGCCAATCTTCTGGCGGTTCAGCTGCACAAGCCATTGCTCGATCTGGAAAGCTATCTTGAGGGGCGCACGCCCACCGTCGGGCGAACGGCGCGCGAAACGATCGACGAGAATGTCCGGCCGCGGCGGGTGCTGATCGTGGACGACAGCATCGCCTCGGGCGAATCGATGCGCGCGGTGCGCGAGCGGGTGCAGGCCGCGGCGCCGCAAGTTCCGGCAACCTACCTTGCCGTATACGGCACCCGCGCCGCCCATGAGGATGCCGATCTGATCTTCGAGGCCGTGCCCTCGCCGCGCATCTTCGAGTGGAACCTGATGCGGCACAAGCGACTGGCCGATGCCTGTTTCGACATCGACGGCATCCTCTGCCACGATCCGCACAGCTCCCAGAACGACGATGGCGAGAAATACCGCGATTTCCTGCTGACGGCCAAGCCGCTCCTGCGGGCCAATGTGCCGATCAAGCATCTCGTGACCAGCAGGCTGGAGAAATACCGTCCCGAGACCGAGCAATGGCTCGCGGCCAACGGAGTGAAGTACGAAAACCTCTGGATGCTCGATCTGCCATCGGCGGAGGAACGGCGCCGCCAGCGTGCCCATGCCAGTTTCAAGGCCTCGGTCTACATCAAGACCGGCGCCGGGCTGTTCGTGGAGAGCGAGGACAAGCAGGCGCAGGAGATTGCCCAGCTCAGTGAGCGGCCGGTACTGAGCATCGAAGGCCAGCGCATGGTCTGGCCCGGTAACGCCACGGCGGCGCGGCGCAGCTATGTCCGGCGCGGCGAAAGCAGCGGCGGTGCCGCGAAACGACTGGTGCGGGCGGTGGCTTTCGGCATTCTCGGAGACCGGACGATCGCGAAGATCAAGCGAAGCCTGCGCCGCTAGGCCCGGCCGAGCCCGCGTCCCTTTCGCACCTGCCCAAGTGGAGATTTCATGCCCCAGGTTTCCGTCATCATGCCCTGCTACAATGCGGCTACCTTTCTCGACCGCGCGATCGGCAGCCTGCTGGACCAGACGCTGCAGGACTGGGAACTCCTGGCCATCGACGATTGCTCGACCGACGACACCCGTGCCCGGCTGCAGGAATGGTCGCGCCGCGATCCGCGCGTGCGCTGCCTGCAGACGGTGAAGAACGGCGGGCCCAGCGTCGCGCGCAATATCGGGATCCGGGAAAGCCTGGGCGACTGGCTGGCGATCCTGGATGCCGACGATGCCTTCAAGCCCGCCCGCCTCGCCAGCCTGACCGCCCTGGGAGACGAGCGCGCCGCCGACCTCGTCTTCGACGGGCTGATCTATTACGACGATCAGGAACGCCGGGAAACGGGATGCTCGTTCGAGGAGGAGGGCATTTCGACGGTGACGATTGCCGAACTGATCGATGCCGAACGGCCCGGCTCTCCGCTGAAATTCGGGTTCCTCAAGCCGATGATGCGGCGCAGCTTCATCATGGACAAGGCCCTGCGCTATTCGGAAAGCCTGCGCTTTGCAGAGGACTTCGATCTTTACGCCCGGTGCCTGCTTTCCGGCGCGCGCGGGATCCTCGATCGCCGGGCGTACTATGTCTATACCACCCAGCTCGGGCAAGTGAGCGGTGCCCGCTCGCAGGGAACGCGAACCCGTTTCACGCCGCAGACCCGCGTCGATATCATGGACGGGCTGATCTCGGACTACGCCGCCAGCACGCCGCCTTCCACGATGGCGGCCCTGCGGCAAGGGCGGCAATGGCAAGTGCTCTATGCCGATGCCCACCGTCTTGGCGAGCTACGCCGGACGGGGCAGTGGGGGGAGTTCCTGTCGCTGGCCTTGCGCCATCCGCGCGCGCTCTGGCGCTTCGTATCGCGCTCGCGCGTGTTCCGGACCGGCGGCGGGGGCAACAATTCCGCGGCGGGGATCTGAACGCGAGACCGGCCTTCGGAAGGCCGGTCTGGCCGCTAGGCCGGCTTGAACGTCAGGGCTGCGCCGTTCATGCAATAGCGCTTGCCGGTGGGACGCGGGCCGTCATCGAACAAGTGCCCCAGATGGCCCAGGCACCGGGCACAGCGGACTTCGGTGCGAACCATGCCGAGGCTGCCGTCCCGGCGCAGATTGACCGCGCCGGGCAGGTGATCCCAGAAACTTGGCCAGCCCGTGCCGCTCTCGAACTTGGTATTGGACGCGTAGAGCGGCAATGCGCAGCCTCCGCAGGCGAACTGCCCCTTCCGGTGCTCTTTCAAGAGCGGACTGGAATAGGCGCGTTCGGTGGAGGCCTGGCGAAGGACGGCATAGGCCTGCGGCGAAAGCCGACGCCGCCATTCCGCGTCCGGAAGGTTCCAGTTCGCCGCATCGGCGCGCGGCGCTAAAACGGAGAAGTCGCAGATCACCGCGGCGACCGCTGCCATGCCGCACTTCGCCAGGAACGCGCGCCGAGCCTGCATGATGCCAAGGTTCGTCATGGCCGGACCAGCACGGCATTGTTCCGATAGGAACGTGGGAACGCCTGCCTCAAGGCGTCGACCTTGGGCTGGTCGTTGATACGGATATAGCTCGATTCAGGATGGCGGGTCAGAAAGTCCTGATGGTAGCTCTCGGCCGGGTAAAAGCCCTTGAACGGTTCGATCCGGGTGACGATCGGGCGCTTCCAGACACCGGCCTGCCCAAGCTGCGCAACATAGCGTTGGGCTATGTCGCGCTGGCGCGGGCTCTGGGGGAAGAGGGCGGTGCGATACTGGGTTCCGTGGTCCGGGCCCTGATAGTCGCGCGTCGTGGGGTCGGCCACGACCGTGAAGTAGATCCTGAGCAAAGTGCCGTAGCTGACCTGCCGGGGATCGAAAGTGATCTTCACCGCTTCAGCATGGCCGGTATTGCCGCCCGACACGCTGTCATAGCGCGCGGTCCCGGAGGCTCCGCCAGAGTAGCCTGCCACGGCGCTGCTCACGCCCTTCACATGCTGGAACACGCCCTGCACGCCCCAGAAGCAGCCTCCGGCCAGTACGGCGGTTTCGCTGCGCGCGGGGTTGGGCGTGTCTACGAGCGGGGCGGGCACGGCGGGCCTTGCCTGCGCGGGCACGGCCACGGCCTGTTCCCACTGCCCATGGAGCGATGCTCCTAGCACGGTCGCGAGGCCGGCGATCATCAAAAGGCGCTTGCCGATTATCGGTTGCATGTCGAGCTTTCCACAGCCTTGGCCCTCATAGTACGCGCCAGGAAGCCGGACGGATGCACCCCAAACGGAATATTCGTGCTTTGCCGTTTGGACAGCTTGCGTTCATGCTGAGGGGCGATCTGATCCCTTCTTTCGGCCATGGCGGAGMTTGACCATGATCCTGTTTCTCCTCTCCTACCTGGCCGGCGCGCTGACGATCATCAGCCCCTGTATCCTGCCGGTCCTGCCCTTCGTGTTCGCCCGCGCCGACCAGCCATTCCTGCGCAGCGGGTTGCCGCTGCTGCTGGGGCTGGCCGTCACTTTCGCCGGCGTGGCGACGCTGGCGTCGGTCGGCGGAGGCTGGGTCGTCCAGGCCAACAGCTACGGTCGCGCCGCGGCGCTGGTGATCCTGGCGATCTTCGGTCTGCTGCTGCTGTTCCCTGCCATTGCCGAACGCGCGACGCGGCCGCTGGTCGCTCTGGGGGCGCGGCTCTCGCAATCGGCCGCGGGGCCGGTCGCGGGAGCGGGGCAGGGCGGTGCCTCTCCATTCGCGGCGTCGCTGCTGCTGGGGGTGGCAACCGGCCTGCTCTGGGCGCCCTGCGCCGGACCGATCCTCGGCCTGATCCTTACAGGCGCCGCGCTGCAGGGGGCCAGCGGGCAGAGTACCCTGCTGTTGCTGGCCTATGCCCTGGGTGCGGCCAGTTCGCTGGCGCTGGCGCTTCTCGTCGGAGGCAAAGTCTTCTCCGCCATGAAGCGGTCGATCGGCGCGGGCGAGTGGATCCGGCGCCTGCTCGGGCTGGCGGTTCTCGTGGCCGTGGCAGCGATCGCGCTTGGCCTCGATACCGGCTTGCTGACGCGCCTTTCGCTCTCGAGCACATCGACGGTCGAACAAGGGCTGCTCGACCGTTTCCGCGCGGGTACCGGCCAGTCGGCCAGGCCGCGCAGCGACGGAAAACTAGGCGTCGAGGGCCAGTTCCCCTCGCTATCCGGCGCCACGGAGTGGCTGAACTCCCCGCCGCTCACCCCCGAACAGCTGCGCGGAAAGGTCGTGCTGGTCGATTTCTGGACCTACAGTTGCATCAACTGCCTTCGCTCACTGCCTTATGTCCGGGCCTGGGCGGAGAAGTACAAGGATCAGGGTCTGGTCGTCATCGGCGTTCACGCACCGGAATTCGCTTTCGAGAAAGACCCAGCGAACGTGCGCAAGGCGGTCCGGGACCTTGGGGTGACTTATCCGGTGGCGCTCGACAACGACCGCGCCATCTGGCGCGCGTTCCAGAACCTCTATTGGCCAGCCCACTACTTCATCGATGGCCGGGGTCGCATTCGCTACCACCATTTCGGCGAAGGCGATTATGCCCAATCGGAACGCGTCATCCGCCAACTGCTCGCCGAGAACGGCACCGGAAAGAGCGACAGCGACATGGTGCTTGTGGAAGGTACCGGCATCGCCGCACCGGCAGACCGCAACGCGAACCGCTCTCCCGAAACCTACATCGGCCATTCCCGAGGCGAGCGCTTCGTCTCTGCCGGCGGCTATGTTCCGAACCGGTCCCAGGACTATGTGCTGCCCCGGTTGGGAGCGCTGAACGATTGGGGTCTCGCAGGCCCGTGGACGGTAAGTGCCGAGAAAGCCACGCTGGACCGGGCCGGAGGGCGGATCGCCTTTCGCTTCCATGCGCGCGACTTGCACCTCGTGCTCGGCCCGGCAAAAGGCGGCCGCCCGGTACGCTTCCGGGTGACGGTCGATGGGCAGGCGCCCGGCAAGGACCATGGCGTCGATATCGATGCCGAAGGCCAAGGCGTGGTCCAGAGCGAACGGCTCTATCAATTGGTTCGCCAGAAGGGCCCGGTGCGAGACCGGACGTTCGAGATCGAATTCGCGGATCCCGGTGTGCAGGCCTTCGCGTTCACGTTCGGATAGGGCAGCCTGAGGACGGACATGAAACTGGGGCGGGGGACCGAAAGTCTCCCGCCCCAGGCATTTTATCTGTCAGAGTAGAGCGGGTCGCCGCCGCGCCGACCGTTCACAAATCCGGGAAATCGGCAGATGAGCAAATTTTCCCATCGTGTGCGAATTTTGCAATTGTCGCATACTTCGTAATATCGTATACGATATCTCAATTCAGAGAGAGTAGGAAGATTTACATGGCAATTGGTTGGAAGGGTGTGTTCCCGGCGGTCACCACGCAGCTCCGTGAGGACCTGTCGATCGACCTCGCCGATACGCAGCGCGTCGTCGACGATCTCATCAACGATGGCGTGACCGGCGTGATCGCGCTCGGCACGGTTGGTGAAAACAACTCGCTGGAATACGACGAAAAGGTCCAGGTTCTTTCGGCCATCGTGGAAGCCGTGAACGGCCGCGTTCCGGTCGTCACCGGCGTTTCGGAATTCGATACCCGCCGCGCCGTTCGCTATGCCCAGGCCGCTGAAAAGGCCGGCGCCGATGGCCTCATGCTGCTGCCGCCGATGGTCTACGTGACGAAGCCGCACGAACTCGTCGCCCACTTCAAGGGCGTGGCCGACCAGACCGCCCTGCCGATCATGCTTTACAACAACCCGCCGGCCTACCGCACGGTGATCGACAAGGACGTCCTCACCGCCCTGGTCGATGTGAAGAACATCGTCGCCGTCAAGGAATCGGCTCCCGACACCCGTCGCTTCACCGACTTCCGCAACACCTTCGGCGATCGCTACACCCTGTTCGCAGGTCTCGACGATGTCGCTCTGGAAGGTCTCTACCTCGGCGCCCAGGGCTGGGTTTCGGGCCTCACCAACGCTTTCCCGAAGGAATCGGTCGAGCTGGTCAAGGCATTCGAGCGCGGCGATCACGCCAAGGCCATGGAAATCTATCGCTGGTTCATGCCGCTCCTCCACCTCGATGCCGACCACGACCTCGTCCAGTCGATCAAGCTGGCCGAACAGGTCATGGGCCGTGGTTCGGAGCGCGTCCTGCCTCCGCGCTACGTCCTTCAGGGCGAACGCCGCGCTGAAGTGATCGCGATGGTCGAACAGGCCGCCGCAACCCGCCCCGACCTTTCGGTCGCGGCAGCAGCCTAAGGGAGCGTCGATGCGGCACACGTTTTTCTGCATCGACGGCCACACAGCCGGTAACCCCGTTCGCCTAGTGGCGGGCGGGGCTCCGCTGTTGAAGGGCGCCTCCATGTCCGAACGGCGGCAGGACTTCCTGTCCCGCTTCGACTGGATCCGCACCGGCCTGTGCTTCGAACCGCGCGGGCACGACATGATGTCGGGCGGTTTCCTCTATCCGCCGACCGATGCCGCCAACGACATCGGCATACTCTTCATCGAGACCAGCGGCTGCCTGCCCATGTGCGGCCACGGCACCATCGGCATGGTGACCTTCGGCCTCGAACACGGGCTGATCCAACCCGCGACGCCCGGCAAGCTGCGCGTGGAGGTTCCCGCGGGCGTGATCGAGATCGCCTACGAAACCGATGGCCCCAAGGTCACTTCGGTGCGCATCACCAATGTGCCCGCCTATGTTGCCGAACGCGGCATTGCGGTGGATGTCGAGGGCATTGGCCCGCTCACCATCGACGTGTCCTACGGCGGCAATTACTACGCGATCGTCGAACCGCAGGGCAACTACACCGGCCTCGACGACCTGGGCGCCTCGCGCATCGTCGAGCTTTCGGGACGCATTCGCGAAGCCGTTCGCGCGAAGTACGAGCCGGTCCACCCGCTCGATTCCACGATCCGCGGCGTCAGCCACGTCCTTTGGGCCGACAAGCCCAAGCATGACGGCGCCGATGGCCGCAACGCCGTGTTCTACGGCGACAAGGCGATCGACCGCAGCCCCTGCGGGACCGGCACCTCGGCTCGTATCGCGCATTTGCACGCCACCGGCCGCCTGAAGGTGGGCGAGCGTTTCGTGCACGAGAGCTACATCTGCAGCCGCTTCATCGGCCGGGTGGAGCAGGAAGTCATGCTGGGCGACAAGCCGGCCATCATTCCCTCTATCGAGGGTTCGGCCATTGCCACCGGCTTCAACACGATCTGGATCGACCAGGCCGACCCGTTCTGGGCCGGTTTCCAGGTCACCTGATCCGGAGGACGGGAAGGCGCAAAGCGCGCCTTCCCGTCCTCGCGCTTTATTGCGGCGCGCGCTCCAGGGGCACGACGAACGGCAACGGCCCGGTCATGTCGACATGGCTGGTCACCCCGTAGACCTGGCGAAGCCGTTCGGCCGTCAGGACCTCGCGCGGCGATCCATCGGCGACCAGCGCACCGTTATCGACCAGCAGCAGGCGATCACAATAGCGCGCGGCCATCGTCAGGTCGTGCAGCACGGCGACTACCAGTTTGCCGTCATGGGCTTCGCGGGCCAGCAGGTCCATGACGTCGATCTGATGTCCGGGATCGAGCGAGGCCAGCGGCTCGTCGACCACCAGCGCCGGGGCGCCGACAGCCAGCGCCCGGGCCAGCATGGCGCGCGCGCGCTCGCCGCCCGAGAGTTCCGTGGCGACGCGTGCGGCGAGCGCCGTGACATCGGCTCGCGCCATGGCCTTCTGGACCGCTGCGCTGTCCGCCGCGGATATTCGCGACATCGGCCCGAGGTGCGGCAACCGCCCCAGCGCGACCAGGCGCTCCACGGTGAGCGGCCAGTGCAGTGTCTGGCCTTGCGGCAGATAGGCGACCTGCCGCGCCAGATCGCGCGGCTGAAGTCGGGACAACGGCTCGCCATCCAGCGACACGCCGCCGCGCTCTGCCGGTACGAGCCCGAGCATGGCCCGCACGAGTGTCGATTTGCCTGCCCCGTTGGGTCCGATAACGCCCACCAGCGCGCCGGGCCGCAGCGTGGCGGAGATCCCCCGCAGGACCTCGCGGCGGCCGAGGCGGGCGGCCAGGTTCTCGATGGCGATGGTCACCACAGGCGGCGCTCCCGAAGCAGATGGAAGAGGAACACAGGAACGCCGAGGAATGCCGTCACCACGCCCAGCTTGAGTTCGGCGCCGGTGGGAATGAGGCGAACCAGGATGTCGGCGGCGGAAAGCAGCACCGCGCCGCCCAGCATGGATGGCAGGAGCAGCGCCGAAGGACTGCGGTCCGTCATCGGGCGGATGAGGTGTGGCACGATCAGGCCGATGAAGCCGATCGAGCCCGAAACGGCCACGGCCCCGCCCACGCCGATCGCCACGCCCAGCATCAACCGGCGGCGGGTGCGGCGAAGATCGACGCCGAGCGAACGCGCGCCGTCCTCGCCCAGCGAGAGGGCATCCAGCGCGCGCGGATGGGCCAGCAGGAGAACGGCACCCACCGCTACACAGGGCAGCGCGATCCAGACGTGCTGCATGGATCGGTTCTCGATCGAACCGAGCAGCCAGGACATGATCTCCATCGCCGCGAAAGGGTTGGGCGAAAGGTTCAGCGCCAGGCTGATCCCGGCGCCCGCCAGTGTCGAGACGGCGATCCCTGCAAGGATGAGGCTCAGCGGGCTTTCGGAACGCCCCGCCAGCGCGAAAAGCAGGGTGATGGACACCAGGCCCGTCACGATGGCGAGCAGGGGAAGCATGACCGGGCTCCATTCGGAAATGCCGAAGTA
This sequence comes from Novosphingobium sp. YAF33, assembly GCF_052113265.1. Lineage (NCBI taxonomy): Bacteria > Pseudomonadati > Pseudomonadota > Alphaproteobacteria > Sphingomonadales > Sphingomonadaceae > Novosphingobium > Novosphingobium sp. YAF33. The sequence goes on along the minus strand of NZ_JBFRCW010000004.1, from coordinate 366,846 downwards.
GAGCGCGATCACCGCGCCGAGTGCAGATGCGTTAGAGGCGCCCAGCACGGAAGGTTCGGCCAGCGGATTGCGCAAATAGCCTTGCAGGACCGCGCCCGCGAGGCCGAGCATGGCGCCCACCAGCACGCCGACCACCATGCGCGGCAGCCGCAATTCGAACAGGATCGCCTGGGCGACGCGGTCTCCGTGATCGCCGAAGGCCGCGATCGTCCGGCTCCACCCCAGCGCCACCGGACCGATGCAAAGCGATGCGACGGCAACGAGAACCAGCGCCGCGGCCAGAAGGGGGATCAGCGCGGGATGGCGCGCGGGGGGTGAAGCGAGGGGCGGTGATGCGAGGGGTGACGAACTGGGGCTCTGCACGATAACCTCGCATGCGATCGGCTACCCGTCACGCTTGTGTCCCGGGTCCGTGTTGGTAAGGAGCCCATGACATGGGCATCGGAAAAATCCATCGCTATCTTCGGCTTGTCCCCTGCCTGCTGCTGGCGGGCATGGCCGGCGCAGGCGTGCAGGGCGCTGTTCCGCCTGCCGCACCCCGTTCCATCGCGGCAGCGAAGCCCAGGCCGCAGCGCATCGTCTCGCTCAACCTTTGCGCGGATCAGTTGATCGTGGCGCTGGCGGATCGCAGCCAGATCGCCGGACTGACCCGCTATGCCTCCGATCCCGACATGTCCGACGTGGCAGACAGGGCGCGGAGCCTGCCCGTATTCGGTGGCTCCGCCGAGGAAGTCATGGCGGCCGGCCCGGATCTCGTCATCGGCATGCCCGCAAGGCGCAATTCGGCCATCGCCGTGCTGGTCAGCCAGCACTACGCCTCGGTCGATCTCAAGTCCGCGCATGACTATGCCGGGATTCTGGCATCGATCCGCGAGGTCGCCCGCGCGGTCGGCCATCCCGAGCGCGGCGAGGCCATGATCGCGCGGATGAATGCCGGGCTGGCCGGCCTGGGCACACGGGGGCATGGAAAGGTTGCGGCCTATTACCAGCGCCGAGGCTACATGACCGGCACCGGCACGCTCGTGGATGACCTGATGCACCGCGTAGGCCTCGTCAATCTGGCCGGGAAGCTCGGCAAACCGGCGCTCTCGCAGATGAGCCTGGAGGAAATGGCCGAAGCCCATCCGGACTTCATCGTGATCGACAGTGCCACGCGGCGAGTGAGCGATCAGGGGACCGAGATGATCAATCATCCGATCCTGCAGGACATTCCGCGTATCGCCATCCCCCAATCCTGGACGGTCTGCGGCGGGCCTGCCTACGTCAAGGCTGCCAAGGCGCTGGCGGAACAGATCAGCGCTCGCTGACATTTCCGCGCCAGTCGAGCCGTGATTGCCAGCCGCGCCGTTCGAGTTCGGGCATCAGGTCCGGCTCCCGTGGATGGCCAAGACAGAGCAGCGCGATCAGGCGCCAATGTTCCTCGACGTCCAGCAGAGCCGTGACATAACCGGCTTCCACCACCGAGACCCAGCCCAGTCCCAGACCTTGCGCGCGGGCCGCAAGCCAAAGCGTATGGATCGCCAGCACGACTGAAAATCCGCGTGTTTCCGGCATTGTCGCTGCGCCGAGGCCGCTCCCGATCGTCGTCGCCTCGTCGCAGAACACGGCCACGACCTCGGGTGCTTCACGGATCCCGTGGAGCTTCAGCGCGGAATAGGCCGCGCGTTGCTCTTCGCCCATCGCCGCGCCGGCGCGGGCGACTTCCCGATCCGCATGGACGGCCAGTGCCTCGCGCAATTCCGGCGACCGGACGCGGACGAAACGCCAGGGCTGCGAATTGCCCACCGATGGCGCGAGTTGCGCGGTTGCCAGCAGTTCGGCCACCATGTTCTCGTCCAGCGGATCCCGGCGGAAATGGCGCACATCGCGCCGCCAGGCCAGCAGCGCGGAGAGTTCATCCTGAAAATCGGGGCCGAACCGGGGCGGCATTTCTAGAACTCGATGCCCGCCTGCGCCTTCACGCCGGAGCGGAACGGATGCTTCACGAGCGTCATCTCGGTCACGAGGTCCGCCGCCTCCATCAGCCCCTCGGGCGCATTGCGGCCGGTGACGATCACATGCTTCATCTCGCCGCGCGCAGTCAGTACTTCCAGCACTTCGTCCAGCGGCAGGTAGTCGTAGCGCAGCACGATGTTGAGTTCGTCCGCCAGGACCATGTCGTAAGCGGGGTCGGCGATCATGCGCTTCACTTCCTCCCACGCCTCACGCGAAAGCTCGATGTCGCGGGCGCGGTCCTGCGTGTTCCAGGTGAAGCCTTCGCCCATCGGTTTGAATTCCACCTGATCGGGAAAGGCATCGAAGACGACCTTCTCGCCCGTGGTCATCGCGCCCTTCACGAACTGGACGACGCCCACTTTCTTGCCGTGGCCGATCATGCGCACCACCATGCCGAGAGCAGCGGTGGTCTTGCCTTTGCCCTTGCCGGTGTGGACGACCAGAAGGCCCTTTTCGACCGTCTTGCCGGCCATGATCTTGTCATGCGCGGCCTGCTTCTTCTTCATCTTCTCGGCGTGCTGTTCGTCGGTACGCTGCACCATGATCATGCTCCAGAGAGTTCGGCGAGCATCACGCCCGCACTGTTGGATCGGGGTTTCCAAAGGCCGCGCTCCAGCGCTTCGGCTAGGCGCGCGGCAGTTTCCCGCAACGCCGCCGGGTTCGCCTCGGCCATGAAGGTGCGCACCGTCTCGTCTTCGATGAAGGCGGCGTGGACGGCGTCGAAGTGGTGATCCTTCACGGCGTGGGTCGTCGCGGCGAAGGCAAAGAGGTAGTCGACCGAGGCAGCGATTTCGAATGCGCCCTTGTAGCCGTGGCGCATCACGCCCGCGATCCACTTGGGATTGGTGACGCGCCCGCGCACGATGCGGCCGATCTCGTCCTCAAGGGTGCGGATCACCGGGCGTTCCGGGCGGCTATGGTCGTTGTGATAGCTGAGCGGCGCGCGGCCCTTCAGGTGCTCGACGGCGGCGGCGATCCCGCCCTCAAACTGATAATAGTCGTCGCTGTCGAGCAGGTCGTGCTCGCGGTTGTCCTGGTTCTGGACCACGGCGTCGACCGAGGCGAGGCGGGCGGCGAAAAGCCCGCGTTCGGCATCGCCTTCTACGCCGCTGCCATAGGCGTAGCTGCCCCAGTCGAGATAGACGTCTGCCAGATCGCTGCGTTCGTGCCAGATCTTCTCATCGATCATGGCTTGAAGCCCGGCCCCGTAGGCGCCCGGCTTCGATCCGAAGACACGCGTGCCAGCGCGGCGGGTGGCCTGTGTTTCGGCCTCGCCGCCCTCAACGAGTGCGGCGGCTTCGGCGCGGTGGCGTTCTGCGGCGGGATTGTCGCCTAGCGGCTCGTCGAGTGCCATCACGGCGCGCGCGGCGCTGTCGATCAGGTCGATCTGCTCGGGGAAGGCATCGCGGAAGAAGCCGGAGACGCGCAAGGTCACGTCCACGCGCGGGCGGCCGAGTTCTGCGACGGTCATGATCTCGAAGCCGACCACCCGGCCCGAAGTCCAGTCCCAGCGCGGGCGGGCGCCCATCAGCGCGAGGGCCTGCGCGATGTCGTCGCCGCCGGTGCGCATATTGGCGGTGCCCCAAGCGGAGAGCGCGATGGCCTTGGGGTATTCGCCCTCGCGCTGGAGGTAGTCCTCCACCAGCAAGTCGGCGGACTTGCGGCCCAGTTCCCAGGCGACGGCAGTGGGGACGGCGCGGGTATCGACTGAGTAGAAGTTGCGGCCGGTCGGCAGCACATCGGGCCGTCCGCGCGTGGGCGCCCCAGAGGGGCCGGGCAGCACGAAGCGACCGTCGAGACCCGCCAGCAACGCTTCGGCCTCACGCGGGCCGCAGAGGTCGATGCGGGGGGCGAGGTCGGTCTGGATGGCGTGGAGGACGGCGGCGGTCTCGCTGCCGAGGTTTCCGCTCGGAGTATCGACCAGTTCCGCCGCCAGAAGTTCCAGTCTCTCGACGGTATCGCCATGCGTGCGCCACGGCTCGTTGGATACCGCTGCTAGCGCCTTCGGACGCGCGCCGTCCCAGCGATCGCCCATGCGGCAGTCGAGCGGATCGAAGTCGAGCGCCAAGTCGATGGCCATGGCGCGCAGCAGCGAGGCCTGCCCGGCATGATCGTACCCACGCGGCGTACGGGCCAGAGCCACCAGCAGGTCGCGCCGCAGCCGGCCCTCGGGCGACCGGGTGAAGACATGCAGACCATCACGGATCTGCAATTCCTTCAGTTCGCACAAGTAGTTGTCGATGGCCGAAAGCGCGTCGTCATCATCGCCGCTGGCGCCGGCATCGCGGTCGAGGCCATGACTGCGCGCAAGGTCTAGAATGTCGCGCCTTAGCCGGTCGAGGCGGCGCGGGTCCATGCCGGCGGCGAGGTAGTACTCGTCCACCAGTGCTTCCAGCTGCTTGAGCGGGCCATAAGTCTCGGCGCGGGTGAGCGGCGGGGTGAGGTGGTCGATGACCACCGCGCTGATGCGGCGCTTGGCCTGCGTGCCTTCGCCGGGGTCGTTGACGATGAAGGGATAGAGCTGCGGCAGCGGCCCGGCGCAGATCTCCGGGAAGCAATCGCGCGAAAGCGAGATTGCCTTGCCGGGCAGCCATTCCAGATTGCCGTGCTTGCCGACATGGACGAGGGCCTGCGCGCCGAAGTCCTGGGCCAGCCAGATGTGGAACGCGAGGTAGGCGTGCGGCGGAGGCAGGGCCGGATCGTGGTAGCTGGCCTTGGGATCGATATTGTAGCCGCGCGCGGGCTGCACCGCGATGGCGAGCTTGCCGAAGCGATGAATGGGCAGCCGGAACGCGCCGGCGCGCACGAAGGGATCGGCGGAGGGTTCGCCCCAGCGTTCCAGCATCGCCTTGCGCGCGCTTTCGGGGACTGCGGCGAAGGCGCTTTCGTAACTTGCGAGGGGCAGGGAGACTTCGCCCGGCCGGTCCAGCGAAGAAAGCGCGTTGGTCACGCCGCCGGTCATGACGCGCATCAACGTGGCGCCGTCGCGCGGGGCATCGCCGGTATCGTAGCCTGCCCCGGCCAGCGCGGCGATTATGGCGGCGGTACTGGCGGGGGTGTCGAGTCCGACGCCGTTGCCGATGCGCCCGTCCCGGTTGGGGTAGTTCGCCAGCACCAGCGCCACGCGGCGCTCGGCAGGGGCGCTGCGACGCAGACCGGCCCATCCGGCGGCGAGGTCGGCGACGAAGGCCACGCGGTCCGGCGCGACGCGAGGGACGACGATGCCGCATTGGGTCACTTCGTCGAAGCGCTCTGCCGCCTTGAACGCGACGGCGCGAGTGAACACGCGGCCGTCGACTTCGGGCAGCGCCACATTCATCGCCAGATCGCGCGGGCCAAGACCGCGCGCGGCGCCTTGCCAATCGGCTTCCTCCACACCCGCGAAGGCGACTTGCAGGATCGGGCAGTTCGCCTTTTCCAGAATGCCGGGCTTGCGGTCGTCGCCTGCCGAGGAAGATGCGAAACTGGTGGCGTTGACGATCACATCGGGCGCCACTTCGCCGAGCAGGCCGCCCAGCCAATCTACGGCGAAAGGTTCGCGCAGCGCGCGGACGTGTACGGCGCCGACATTGAAGCCGCGTTCCCGCAGCGCCGCGATCATGGCGTCCACCGCGTCGAGCGTGCCTGCGATCATCAGCGCGCGGTAGAACACCAGCAGCGCCAGCGGCCGGCCTTCCACCCATCCGGCCTGCACATCGGCAAGGCCCGCCCGCTCGGTTCCCGCGAGATAGAGCCCTGCATCGGCCACCGGCACGGGATCGTCGGGTTCGCCCGCATCAAAGCCGATTGCCTGCGCGGCGGTGCGCAGGAAAGAGAGGGCATTGGCGGTGCCGCCCTGCCGCAGATAGTCGCGCAATTTCTCACGCGTTTCGGCGGGCAGGGTGGACGCGCGGTCGAGCGCCGGATCGGCTTCTCGCCCGTCGGCGATGGCGGCGAAGGCAATGCCGTTTTCGCGGGCGACGCGGGCGATCTCGTCGATGCCGTAGTCCCAGTAGCTCTTGCCGCCGAGCAGGATCACGCAGACGAATTTGGCGTGCGCGATCACCTTCTCGACATAGAGGTCGATCGAATAGGGGTGGCGCAGTTGCAGCAGGTTGGCGAGGCGTACGCTGGGAGCATCGGAGGGCAACCGCGCCGCCGCGCTCGCAAAGCAGGCCAGCTCACTGTCCGCCACAGTGAGGATCACCATGTCGCCGGGAGACTGGTCGAGGTCGATCGCCTCCTCGCCGTTGGAGATCGTCCCCGGCGTGGCGGACAGCAGGTGCATCAGGCGTTCCCCCCGACACCGCGACAGAACTCTTCCTCGTCATTGCGAGCAAAGCGAAGCAATCCAGGGCGGCTCTGCATGGCTCTGGATTGCTTCACCCGCTTTGCGGGTTCGCAATGACGAAGTGGGGAGGGGAGCCTATGCTTCACGCTGCCACGGCGCCGAGAACGTCTGCCAGCCCGGCCTCGATGGCCGCGCGGTTCAGTCCCTTCTGGCCGATGACGACAAGCTGGGTGCGGCGCGCTTCCTGCGGCAGCCAGGCGCGGTCGTAGAAGTGCTGGATGCGCGGCCCCACGGCCTGCACGACAAGGCGGCTCGGCTTGCCGCCGACCACGACCATGCCCTTCACGCGCAGCACGTCATGCTCCGCGATCAGGTCCTTCAGGCGCGCGAGCAGGGCGTCGAGATCGGCGACATCGCCGCCCGAGACGACGAAGCTGTCGAAGTCGTCATGGTCGTGATCCTCGTCCAGCCCGTCGATGTGCGAGGGGCGGGAATCGAGGTCGTCCTCGGCAGCAGCGGTGATGCCCAGCAGCGCGGCGATATCGACCGCGCCGTGGTCCGCGCGTACGATCTTCACGCCGGGGCGCGTTTCGGCCAAGACCAGCGTTTCGACATGGGCGAGGGCATCGGCATCGACGAGGTCGGTCTTGTTGAGCACGACCATGTCCGCGCAGCCGAGCTGTTCCTCGAACAGTTCCTCCAGCGGGCTTTCATGGTCCAGCATCGGATCGGCGGCGCGGGCTGCGGCAAGCGCGGCCTCGTCCGTGGCGAAGCGGCCGGCGGCCACGGCATCGGCGTCGATCAGCGCGACCACGCCGTCAACCGTCGCGCGGGTGCGGATATCCGGCCACTGGAACGCCTTCACCAGTGGCTTTGGCAGGGCAAGGCCGCTGGTTTCGATAATGATGTGGTCGGGCTTGTTCTCGCGGTCGAGCAGCTTCTGCATGGTCGGCAGGAAATCGTCGGCGACGGTGCAGCAGATGCAGCCGTTGGCCAGTTCGACGATGTCGTCTTCCGGGCAGGCCTCGTCATTGCAGCCCTTCACCAGTTCGCTGTCGACGCCGACGTCGCCGAACTCGTTGATGATGAGCGCGAGGCGGCGACCCTTGGCGTTCTGGAGCAGGTGGCGGATCAGCGTGGTCTTGCCGGCGCCGAGGAAGCCGGTGATGACGGTGGTGGGAACTTTGCTCATATCTCGTCTCCCGCGCGCCAGCGACCTGAAACGGCGGGGCGTCCCGTCGCGGGCGCGACGATGGCGGCACGCCGCGACGGACCGGCGCACGGGCGCCCGACGCGATATGCCGCTGCGGCCCCGGCCGCATGCATCACGTCGCTCAGACGGAAGAGTTACCGTGCCTTGGCCATTCCCTGGACCCGGGCAAGAGCGACATCGACGCCGGCAGGTTTCCTGGCTCGCGGGTCATCACGCGATGCACGGCCTTCCCAGGCCTCGCATGACTTAGCGTCCGGCCCAGTGGCTGCGGTGGGGGGCTTGCCCCGCCGCGAATGTGCATCGCGCTCGCCGCTTACAGTTGCAGGGACAGCCGCGGATCGGGACGGCGAACCGTCCTTACCGCGTTCCCGTATTAAGCCCCTTGCGGGGCACCGGCGCGATCTTCGTCCGGTCGCCAGAAGGCATCCCGAACCCGGAGGCGATTAGCCGGGGACGCCCCGCACCGCAAGACCCAGAGACTGCAATCGCCAACTCCGGTTGAAGGAAAGAACGGTGCAGGAGAGCGGCGCCACATCGATGGCGAGCGCTGCGCGCAGCGGCAGTTCCAGCGCATGGGAGATGGCGGCGCGGATCGTCATCGGGTGCGTGATGGCGCAGGTCGGCGCGTCGGAGCCGGCAACGCGGTCCATCCATGCACCGATCCGCGTGCGAACCTGATCCAGTGTTTCACCCGCGGGCGCGCCTTGCGCGGGTTCGGCCAGCCACCGGCCGAGCTGTCCGGGATCGCTTGCCTCGATCTGCGCGAAGGACAAGCCTTGCCACTCGCCATGATCGATATCGGCAAGCGCCGGTTCGGTTCTGGCCGTGAGCCCCATCGCCGAGGCGGTCTCGGCAGCGGCGCGGGCGGGGCTGGCCTGCACCGCGGCGTGGTAGCGTTGGGGCAACCTGGCCAGGGCGGCATCGCGTCGCCCTGCCGCATCCAGCGGTTCCGCCGGCTCGGGAAACCGGCCTTCGCGGCTCGACGCCGTGGCGGCGATGCAGATCAGCAGGAGGGTTGTCGCCAAGGGTAAATTCCGTGGGGTCGTTGACGCCGCGGCCCGCGCGGTCCTAAGGAAGCGGCGTCGAGTATCGAAGAAGCCGGTGAGAATCCGGCGCGGTCGCGCCACTGTAATCGCACGGGAACCGTCCCGTCGAGAGCCAGACCTTCCTTCTTGGCAACAGGTTTTCCGGGGACGCGCAATCCCGCCAAGGAGCATGACAATGGCTGTTTCCACCGCAGTTTTCGACGACGCTTTCATTCCCGTGCCGGGCGGTAACGCCATTCCCCTGGAAGACATCGCGCCCTGGGCCGTGCTCGGCACGCTGCTGGCCGTCATCTTCATCTATTTCGTCAGCACCGAGCAGGGCGCCTTCTCCCTGTTCCAGGGCATGTACGTCCACGAGTTCGTCCACGACGGGCGTCACCTCCTCGGCTTCCCCTGCCACTGAGGCGCTGCACATGACCAGGGACTTGCTCTGGCGCGGGATGCTTGCCGGCATTCTGGGCGCGCTTCTCGCCACGCTTTTCGCGCGGGGCTTTGCCGAACCGCAGATCGATCTGGCGATCGGTTACGAGGAAAGCCACTCCGCGCATGATGCCCCGTCCGGCCACGCCGGGATGGCCATGCCCCACACCGGCACGCCGGCCGAGCCGCAGGAAGAGGAACTCGTCAGCCGCGATACGCAGAAAGGTGCGGGACTGGTGACCGCACTCGTGCTGTACGGCGCTGCGGTGGGCGGGATCTTCTCGCTCGTCTTCGCTTACGGCTACGGCCGCATGGTAAATCTGGGCCCGCGCAGCTTCGCACTCATGCTGGCCGCGCTGACATTCGCGCTGGTGGTGGTGGTACCGGCGATCAAATATCCCCAGACCCCGCCAGCCGTGGGCAAGCACGAAACCGTGGCCCTGCGCACTGCTGCCTATTTCGGCATGATCGCGCTGTCGCTCGGCGCCGCCGTCGTGGCAGCGCGTATCAGGAGCGCCCTTGCACGACCGGGACGCGGTTTCGATGCCACGCTGCTCGGTCTTGTGATCTATCTGGGCCTGGTGGGCCTCGGGCAGTTTCTGCTGCCTGCCGTTAACGAGGTTCCCACGGACTTCCCGGCCGTGCTTCTGTGGAACTTCCGCGTGGCCTCCATCGGCACGCAGCTGGTGCTATGGGCGACGATTGGCCTCGCTTTCGGACTTTGGGCCGAGCGCGTGCTGCAGAAGGCAAAGTCCTGATCGTTCAATCGGTTGGAGTGCAGAGCTGCCTGGTTCAGGAACTCTGCACTTTGGCCACGAGACGGAGCGGCGCACGGCTCATCTCGTTGCCCGCCTGCGTGGCTTTCTGGAGCACTCTCAAGAAGACATCGCGCTCTTCCCGCGACAGGTGGACGACGAGATCGTCCTGAACCTTGTCGACCCAGGGCTCCGCGATATCGAGCGTCACCAGTCCGGCACTGCTGAGCATGAGCACCCGCGCCCGCCGGTCGGTAGGGCTGACTTCCCGGTCTACGAGGCCTTTCTGCACCAGCCTGTCGATGACGCCGCCAATGGTCACGCGGTCGTAGGCGATCATGCCGGCGAGGGTCTGCTGGTCCAGTCCGGGATGGTCGCGAAGCGTGAGCAGCGCCGCATATTGCACGGATGTGAGATCGAGACCGGCTTCCGCCATGCGCGAGGCAAAGCGCGCAAGGGAAATCTGCTGCAGGCGGCGGATCAGATGTCCGGGCATTGTCTCGAGGTCGCTCATGGATAGCCACCTAGCGTGAGAACCGCCGCCTGCTCAAGATGATGTTGCGCCGGAAGGGGTTGTCGGCGTTATTTTACAAGGATTTCATCCGCCCGGGCGTTCAGGATCGTTCTCCGGCATGGTCCTGAGCGGTAAAAATCGGCGACGTGTCTAGATTTCGTATTCCGGTTGCCATGTTTTGGCGGCGACGCGTTCCTGCTTCTTCACGGGCAGCCCCTGTTGCCGGCGGGCCATCTCGCCATGAAGCTTGCGAACCATGTCGCTGCCGGCATGGGTGAGCAGGCCGGGAACGAACCCGTGCAGCATGGTCCCGAGGCCGGCCACCACCATGCGCAGGCCGAAGCGATTGGCGACCAGCCAGTGCTCCCCATAGCTTTCGTTTACTTTTCGCGGGTGCTCGATGAAAAGGGCTTTGAACATCCTGGCTTCCTCTTTTCCGCCTTCGATCACGCGGTGGGCGGATAGGGGTGATGGCCGAAGACCCAGTGCGTTCGCGGATCGGCCTGATCGTCAATCAGCAGGACCTTGGCACTGTGCCCCTTCATGCCGACCTGATGCGCGGCATCGATGGCACGGTTGAGTGCGGCTCGCTGGCTTTCGAATGCGGCCAGGAACACGCCATGAAGGCTTACCGCCCAGTCGAGGCCCTTGCGGACGACGTGGAAATCGCTGTGAGGCATGAAACCATACTCCCTTTCGATTTTGACACTGGCCAATCCCGTTTGTGACGTAGCGTCGCGGTTGGCTCGATCGCTGTTAATCTGCCCCTTGAGGGGCGGTATTCTCGGAGGCCGGCTCGCGGCCTTGTTTGTCAACTTATTTACTTGAGAATGCATCGTCAAGCCCGGTGTTCCCATCCCCGTGGATCTGGCGGTGAATGGCGGCTGCCTTGCGACCGGCTGCAAACGATCGCCCGTCGACACGATCTGCAAAAGCGGAAAACTGCCATTTTTCGCACTTCACAAAGGTGTCATCCGAAACTCGAACGCGTCCGGCGCGTTTCAGGACAGGACAAGTTCGGCGTGTCGCTGTCCGGCCGCCGGCACCATTGGGAGCCAGGAAAAGTGGATATCTACGCAGGACCGCGGAGCCATGTCGCAAGGCCCGCTTCGCGAGAGGACGAGTCGCTCGGCAAGCAGGGGCGCAGCGACGCGGCCGTTCTTCAGGTACATCTTCTGGGTGATTCGGTGCGCGCCGCAGGGCAGTTCCAGCGCTCCGCGCTCGGCCATATGGACCATGAGAACTGGATAGAGCGCGTCCGGGCAGACGGGCAGCGGTTGATGGATCTGCTCAGCCAGATGGGTTTCAGCCCGAATTCGAGTGGTTCGGCGCGAACCTCCGAAGTTCGCCGATAGCACCGGCTCCCGCTGCAACCCACGGAAGAGTTGTCGGTTTAACCTCTTCGGAAAAAACCATGCTCCGCGAGCATTGGAAAGGAGAGGGACATGACGGCACCGCGCGAAAGCAAGACGTCCATCGGCAACCATCGGCTTCACCCCGATACCCTGATGCTCAATTACGGCTACGACCCGCTCCTTTCCGAAGGAGCGGTAAAACCGCCGGTATTCCTGACTTCCACATTCGTATTTCCCACCGCCGAAGAAGGCCGCGACTTTTTCGACTATGTCGCGGGCCGCAAGGAACCGCCGCCGGGACAGGGGCGGGGCCTGGTCTATTCGCGCTTCAACCATCCCAACAGCGAGATCGTCGAGGACCGCATGGCGGTCTACGAAGGGGCGGAAGCGGGGGTGGTGTTCTCCTCGGGCATGGGCGCGATCACGACCACGATCCTGACGTTCGCCCGGCCAGGCGATGTCATCCTCCATTCCCAGCCCCTTTACGGCGGCACCGAAACGCTTCTTGCCAAGACACTGGCCAACCTCGGCATCAAGGCGATGGGTTTCAGCGACGGGCTGGACGAAGAAGCCATAGCCGCCGCCGCCAGGCAGGCCATCGCCAATGGCCGAGTGTCACTGGTGCTGATCGAAACGCCGGCCAATCCCACCAACAGCCTTGTCGACATCGCGCTGCTGAGGCGGCTGTGCGAGGATATCGAGCGGCAGCAGGGGCACCGCCCGTTGCTGGTTTGCGACAATACGCTGCTCGGTCCCGTCTTCCAGCATCCCCTGCGGCTCGGCGCGGATATTTCTCTCTATTCGCTGACCAAATATGTCGGTGGTCATTCGGACCTCGTGGCGGGTGCGGCCCTGGGGTCGGCCAAGCTGATGCGCGAGGTGCGGTTGCTGCGCAGTGCCATCGGCACCCAGCTCGATCCGCATAGCTGCTGGATGCTCGGCCGGTCGCTGGAAACGCTGGGCCTGCGCATGGAGCGGGCCAATACCAACGCCGCGGCGGCGGCGAACTTCCTGCGATCCCATCCCAAGATCGTGGGCGTGGCCTATCCACCCTTCTACCCCGAAGGAAGCAGGCAGGCCGAGGTCTTCGCCGCGCAATGCAGCGGCGCGGGCTCCACGTTCGCCTTCGATATCGCGGGCGGACAGCCGGCCGCGTTCCGCTTCCTCAACGCGCTGGAGATATTCAAGCTGGCGGTGAGCCTGGGTGGTACCGAGTCCCTGGCCAGTCATCCGGCGACGACGACGCATTCCGGAGTACCGGTGGAAGTCCGCGATCGGATCGGGGTGATGGAATCGACCATTCGCCTGTCCATCGGCATCGAACACCCGGACGATATCGTGGCCGATCTCGCCCAGGCTCTGGATGCCAGCTAGCGCGATCAGTCGTCGATGCGATAGTCGATCGGCTTGAACGTCCCGCCATTGCTCGCATAGGCCGAGCAGGCGGTGAGGCCGATGACAAGGTCCTGTTCGGCACGGAACGACACGCTGTCACCGGCACGACTGGGAGGCGGCAGAACGGAAATGCCCCCGGTGCTGTCTATCGGCACGTTCATGAAGCAATTGAAGGCTACCGGAATATCGTCCGGCGAGACACCGTAGGGCGCCAGCGCTTCTGCCAAGTTGCCGAAGCAGCCCCGATGTTCCGGCTTGTCCGGATAGAAATGCCTGAAGGTATCGACGCTGCACGGGGTCAGCAGGAAATCATGGCAGCCCACGCTGTCTTCCTCGATGGTGAGCAGGACGCGGGAGCGATTTGACCAGATCCGGTTGCCGCGCGTGAGCCTGAGGGTCTCCTCATAATCGAAGGTCCGGCCATTGCTGATCACTTCGCGGACATCACTGGCGGAGAAAGCCAGCAGGTCGGACACTTGCGTGCCGAGCGGGTCGACGACCGTGAGCAATTGTCCGCGCGCCAAGGGGAACGCCGCGCCGCTGCGGGGCATGATGCGGTTCATGTCGCTCACCGTGCGGAGCGCGGGTTCTGGAAAGGGCACTGCCATTCCGGGCCGACCAGGCGGCCGCTATATTGCGCCGCCTCGCTCACCTCACCGTGGCGCGCGAGCATGGGATTGATCGAACCGGCCATCTTCACATCGCGCTCCAGGATCGTTTCGCGTATCTTTTCATAGCTTCCCTGCGCGCGAAGCTGCTCGAATTGGTCATGGAGATTGAATACCATGACCGGCCGCTCGAAACGACGGGCAGGGCGACTGGCCTGCGGGTGCATGCCGACGACGAAGAACGCCTCGCCGCCGAAACTCAGCGAGAAATGCGGGTCGTCGGGATCGCTGCTGACGCGGCGATCGTAAGGCAGGCCCAGCCAGGCATCCTTGTCCGTGAGGGACTGGACGCGGTTCCACAAGGCATGTTCGAACCGATCTTCGCTCAAGGGGCCGTCATCCGCGAAGATCACGGCCAGACTGCGGAACAGCGACGGGTCCTCCTGATAGCTTGCCGACCAATCCAGCAGCTTTTCATAGATGACGAGATCGTCCCACGAACTCTCGATCGAATGGCACACGGCAATCGCCAGAGTACCGCGCGAGAGCGCCGATTTCGCGCCAACGCAGGGGAACGCCCTGGACTCGATGAATGCCCTGAAACGCTCTTCCCAGAGCGAACGATCTTTTTCGGAAAACACGCTGCTTCCTCTCCAGCTTCGGCTTCGGTGGCAGTGAACCGATGCTTCGATTATCTTGCGTTTCAGTTCAGGCCCTTGCGTTCCTGAACGCCGGTATGTTCTTCCTGATCGAGGCGCTCCGCGTGCCAGATGTTGCGGCCGACGAAGATCAGCACGATCATGGCCAGCAGGATTACGACAACGGTAATTCCGGCGCGTTGCAGGCGGCGCGGACTGGGCTTGTCGCGGTCCCGCATCATGCCGCCAGAAGATTGAGAGCGGTCGGCCGTGCCGGGGGAAGGCCGTCGGCCTTGGCCTGGGCCATCAGTTCCTGCTTGCGCGCCAACATGCGGTTTCGCAAGTCGACAAGATCGACTCCGGCCTTTCGGCATTGCGCGAACATGCCTTCGGAGGGCATCTCTTCCTCGTGAACATGGTGCTTGATCTCTTCGGACAGCACCTTGACCTTTGCCTCGAAGAAATCGTCCTCGGGAGAGGCCGCTTCGATATCGTTGATCAGGACTTTTGCGCCATCGTGCTCGACATAGGCCTCGTCCAGCGTGTCATTCTCGATCTTGCCGCGGAATGCCGGATAGAAGATTTCCTCTTCGATCAGGGTGTGGATCTTCAGTTCGATACAGACCTGATGCGCGATCTTCTTCTTTTGCGACGAAGACTTCGCAGCGGTGAAGGTATCGAACAGTGTTTCGACCTTGCGATGATCGGCCTTGAGGAGGGCAATGGCGTCAGTGAAGGATTCGGTCATGGCGTCTTCCTTGTCGGATTTGCCCTGTTAAGCTCGCGGATGTTCCACGCGTTCCCGCTCTATTGATCTATGTTTCTTCGATTGTATGGGCTTGCTGCAAGAGACCTGAATAGTGCGATGAACCGTTATTTCCCGTATTCTTGCGCTTGAATCGGAACGAGTACGCGGGCTCGCGACTTGTCCTGGCTGAGCGGCTTAGCCCGCACTTCCCAGCAAGGACGCACCGCTCCATGAAGAACCAGGCCGACGCTCACACCGAAACGCCCAGCCTCAAGGGTCGCAAGGCGATCATCACCGGGGGAACGACCGGCATCGGCCGCGCCATCGCCGTGCTACTGGCCAGCGAGGGCGTGGACGTGTTCATATGCGGTCGCTCGCCGGAACACCTTGCCGATGCCCTGGAGCGGATCCGGGAAGTGGGGAAGGGCGAGGGCGTTGCTCTGGACCTTGCAGATCCCGAACAGCTGGACACCTTCTTCGCAGAGGCGCGCGCCAGTCTGGGGCAGCCAGACATCGTGGTGGTGAATGCCGCCGTGCCCGCCCGCGCCCTCTCGGACATGACCTCGGACGAAATCCGCTACGCCGTGGCCGTGGACTTCACGGCCTATATCCTGAGTGCCAAAGCCGCGCAGGAAGCGCTGGTGGACCAGGGCGACATCGTCCTCATCGGCTCCATGTCAGCCCATGTGCTCGGCCCCGGCTCGACCGTTTATGCAGGAATGAAGGCCGGGATCGCCGGCTTTTCGGAGGCACTTCGCCGCGAACTTGGACCGCAGGGGATCAAGGTCGCACTGGTCGAGCCCGGCAAGACCGGCGCCGATTTCCAGTACCCCGACATTCCGGCGGAAAAGCAGCGCGAGATGATCGCCGAGGAAACCATGCTGCGCGCGGAGGACATCGCCGTGGGCGTTCACTACCTGCTGACGCAGCCGCGGCGCGCGGTGGTGCAACAGCTCACCATCGCGCCCCGTGCTCAGGCCCAGGAGTGACCGCGCGCGCCTTCCGTTACAGCGACACCGCAAGGTGGCCCAGCGCGAGGGCAATTCCTGCGCAGGATATGGCGGCACCGAGGCCGAGTTGGACGGGGCCGACCCATTGGCGGAGGGGCAGGGCGAGGTCTTGTTCAAGCTTTGTCATGTCGCCAGACTAGCGCGCCCGGGCTTCAGGAAGGATCGCGAAAAGCCGTTATCTGTGATCGGCTTCCGTCATGACTTCGCTGGCAAGCCCGCGAACCATTCGGCATAAGGCGTGTTCGGGACCAGATGTCGATTGAGGTCCGGCTCGCCGTCCTTCCACCATACCGGTCCTCGCTCGCCCAGGGCGCGTTTAGCATGATCGACGTCCTGCCGCGCGGCGGCTTTCCCCGCGGCATCGCCGGTCCGCATGGCTGTTCCCACGGCCCGGCGCGCGCGCATCAGCTCCTTCACCAGGGCGCTGCGGTGCTCCTCTGTCAGCGAGGGGTCGGACTTGCGCCACAACCGCCCGCGCACCACGAAGTAGCGACCGTCCGGTGTCTCGGGATATTGCCCTCCTTCGCTCATTCCCGTCCAAACCCTCAGAAGAGGGCAGGGTTTCACCGAGCAGCGGCCCGAGGGATTTATCGATGCGCCTTTATCGTTTCTCCGGCGTGGGATAGAGCGCGCATCCTGGATGAGAGCAAGGACGACAGGTGAAAGCTGAAACGAAGGGCCGGGGTAACAGCCGTGCCGCGCGCGGACTGTTCGTCGCAACCATTCTGACAGGCAGCTTCCTGCTGTTTCTGGTGCAGCCGATGGTCGCGCGGATGGCCTTGCCGCGTCTCGGCGGCGCACCCAACGTCTGGAACAGCGCGATGCTGGTCTACCAGGCACTTCTGCTGGCAGGCTACGCCTATGCCCATCTGCTCGGCAGGTTGTCCTTGCCGAAGCAGGCATTCGTTCATCTCGGCGTGCTGGTTCTGGCAGGCCTGACTTTGCCGGTCGGACTGGCGGATCTCGCCCAGCCCAGGGGTCTGCCCGAAGCCCTCTGGGTGCCGGTACTCCTGGGCCTGAGCATTGGCCCGGTGTTCTTCGCCGTCTCCGCGCAAGCCCCGCTGATGCAGCGCTGGTTCGCTGCAGACCCGGCGGCAGGAGCGCCCTGGGCGCTTTACGCGGCCTCCAATCTCGGCAGCTTCGCCGGACTGCTGGCCTATCCGCTCGTGGCCGAGCCGATGTTGACGCTGCGCAGCCAGAGCCTTGCCTGGTCGCTCGGCTTCGGCGTGCTCGTACTGCTCGTCGGGGTCGCCGCGGCGAGCCGGAGAGGGCTGCCGCCGCTCTCTCAAGCGCAAGAGGCCCAGGAACCCGCGCCCCGGATCGATGGCCGGACCACGGTGCGATGGCTGGCGTTGGCGGCGGTTCCCTCCGGCCTCATGCTCTCGACGACGACGCATCTGACCACCGACATCTTCGCCATGCCGCTGCTCTGGGTCATTCCGCTTGGCCTCTACCTCCTGAGTTTCGTGGTGGCCTTCGCTGATCGGCGCGGGCCGGCGCTGGCGATTTCCCGGATAGCGCCTGTCGTGGTCCTTTTCGCGGGCAGTTATGCCATGTTGTCCAATGGTTCCGGCACGCTGTGGATCGCGGGCGGGGCCTGTCTCATGCTGTTCTGCATCGCCGTTTCCCTCCACAAGCGGCTCTACGACCTCCGGCCGGGACCGGCGCAATTGACCCGCTTCTATCTCGTGATGTCAGCGGGGGGAGCGTTGGGGGGGCTGTTCACGGCCCTGGTCGCACCGCTCGTTTTCGATTGGGCATGGGAGCATCCGCTGCTGGTTCTGGCCGCGGCCATGCTCATGCCGCTCGAACCGCTGCTGCGCTGGCGTAGCGGCGAGGGGATCGAGCCGGGCATGGGCCATGTGGCGCTTGTGCTCCTRCTGGCGTTCGCGGTGTTTCTGGGCTGGCAGCTCGATCAATTTGCCCTGCGTCCGGAAGAAGGGCTGGCGGCGGTCCTGCTCACGGTTTTCCTGGTGGGCACCGGCGTCATGGTCATGGCCTGGCGCTGGGCTTTCGTAGCTGTCCTGGCCGTGGCGATGATCGCGCAGGGCGGCATCTGGACGATCCGTGCGACGCTGGGAGGTGAGCGTACCCGCAGCTATTTCGGCATCTATACCGTGCGCGACACGGCCGACGGCACCTTGCGCACGCTGGCGCACGGCACGACGCTCCACGGCGAGCAATCGCTGGAGCCCGGCCGCGCGCGGGATGCCTTGACCTATTACGGCCCGACTTCGGGTGTCGCCCTGGCGCTGGCCGCGGCACCGCAGCTCGAAGGGCCGGGCGCCCGCGTGGGTGTCGTCGGGCTGGGGACCGGTTCGCTGGCCTGCCGCGCGGCGCCGGGGCAGCACTGGACTTTCTTCGAGATCGACCCGGTGATCCTGCGCTTCTCGACCGAGGGCCGGTTCACGTTCCTGCGCGACTGCACGCCTCAGGCAAAGGTCGTCCTCGGCGATGCGCGACTGGAACTGTCGCATATGCCGGCCCGCGCTTTCGACGTGCTGGTGATCGATGCCTTTTCGAGCGATGCCATTCCGGTCCATCTGCTCACGACGGAAGCGTTGCAGGTCTATGCGCGGGCACTGACGCCGCGCGGCCTGCTTCTGCTCCATATCTCCAACCGGTACATCAATCTGGCGCCCGTGGTGGGCACCAATGCGGAAGTCAGCGGAATGGCGGCGATGTCGCGCCTGGACCATCCCACGGACACGGATCACTACACACCGTCACGCTGGATCGCGCTGTCTCGGGATGGTGGCGTGTTGAAGGCTCTGGGCCGGATGAGCGCCGACGCGCCCTGGGCGCCCCTCGACGAGCGGGCGGCTCGATCCTGGACCGACGATCACGCCTCGATCCTGCCATTCGTTCGATGGGACCGCATGACCGGTCAACCATGAAGGGGCTGTCCCGCGGATCCGAGACAGGGCGGCGAAACGCGCCAAGCTCGAAGCTCCTTATGTAGGATCGATAATATAGATTATGTAAAATGATGAAGCTGGCTAACGCCCGGTTTTCACGGCGCTTTCATGGCCCCTCCCGTGCGGCTCCCATGTGGCGCTACGGGATGGCCCTGAAGCCGAAGCTCCAGGGCCATTCGGCAAACGTCAGTTCGCCAGCGTCGCGTTGTCGATCACGAAGCGATACTTCACGTCGCTGCGCTGCATGCGGTCGTAGGCCTCGTTGATATCCTTGATGTCGATCATCTCGATATCGGAAACTACACCCTTTTCCGCGCAGAAATCGAGCATCTCCTGCGTTTCGGCGATACCGCCGATCAGCGAACCGGCGATGGTGCGGCGGCGGAAGATCAGCGCGCCGACGTTCGGCGACGGATGCGGATGCTCGGGCACGCCGACCAGGGTCATCGTGCCGTCGCGCTTCAGCAAGGCCGTGAAGGCATCGAGATCGTGGCTGGCGGCGACCGTGTTCAGGATCAGATCGAAGCTGTTGGCATGGGCTGCCATCTCGTCGGGATTGCGCGAGACGACGACCTCATCGGCGCCCAGCTCCAGCGCCGCGTCGCGCTTGCTTTCCGAAGTCGTGAAGGCAACCACGTGCGCGCCGAGAGCATGGGCGAGCTTGACGCCCATGTGGCCAAGGCCGCCGATGCCGACGATGCCGACCTTCTTGCCCGGTCCGGCATTCCAGTGACGCAGCGGCGACCAGGTGGTGATGCCGGCGCAGAGCAGCGGCGCCACGGCGGCGAGCTGTTCAGCCGGGTGGTTGATCTTCAGGACGAACTTGTCGCTGACCACGATGTTCTGCGAGTAACCGCCGAGCGTGTGACCCGGCGCATCCGCAGTCTGGCCGTTGTAAGTGCCGACGAAGCCATTGTCGCAATATTGCTCCAGGCCTTCGTCGCACGCCGAGCAATGCTGGCAGCTGTCGACCATGCAGCCGACGCCGACCGTGTCGCCGACGGCAAAGGCAGAGACTTCGCTGCCGACGGCGCTGACCGTGCCGACGATCTCGTGGCCCGGTACGCAGGGATAGAGGGTCCCTGCCCACTCGCCGCGGGCCTGGTGAAGGTCGGAATGGCAAACGCCGCAATAGGCGATGTCGATTGCGACGTCGTGCGCGCCGGGCGCGCGGCGCTCGATATCGAGCGCCACGAGCGGCGTCTTTTCGGTGACGGCTCCGAAAGCTTTCGTCATCGTTGCTGAATCCTTGATGCTGAGAGAATGTGGTGACGGTCCGCCACCAGCTCCCAATTAGTGCGCAAACGAATGCATATCATCCCCGCGCGCGTCGAACGCAGCGATGAATGAAATTCAGCTTGATCGCCTCGGGACGCCCTAGAGCCCCATCGGGCGTATCTCCCGGATCAGGTCGATCAGCAGGCGAAGTCCCGAAGGCACCTGCCGCCGACTGGAATAGTAGATGTGGAAGGCCTCGCCCATCGAGCCCCATTCCTCCAGAACGACCCGAAGCCGGCCGGCAGCCACCTCGGCGGCGATCGACGGTTCCGCCGAATAGACGAGCGCCGCGCCGCTGAGCGCCATCTGCATGCCGATCCGCGAATTGCCGATCGTCACCGGACCGGGCGCGGCAATGACGCAGGCCTCTTCGCCGCGTTCGAACTCCCAGTTGTAGATGCGGTCGTTGCCGAGCCTGATCCTCATGCAGCGGTGACGTTCCAGGTCCTGCGGCACTTCCGGCACGCCGAAGCGCTCGAAATAGGCCGGCGATCCTGCCACGACCCAGCGCATCGCAGGCGACAGCCTCTGGACGATCATGTCCTCGGGCACCGTGCCGCCATAGCGGATGCCCGCGTCGAAACCCTGTTCGATGACGTCGACCATGCGGTTGTCTATCGACAGGTCGATCTCGATGTCGGGATAACGGTCGATGAACGTGGGCAGGACCGGCGCCAACAGGAGTTCGGCTGCATCTTCGGGCACATTGAGACGGATGCGCCCGGCCGGTGCATCCCTGAAGCGGTTGAGGACTTCGGCGGCATTGTCGATGGCATCGAAATGTTCGGAAATCGCATCGCGAAAGGCTTCGCCCGCGGCGGTGAGGGTTACACTGCGGTTGGTGCGGTTGAGCAAACGCACGCCGTGGCGATCCTCCAGGCCCTTGAGCGCATGGCTGAGCGCGGAGGCGCTGATGCCCAGTTCCAGGCTGGCACGGCGAAAACTGCGGTTACGCGCAATCGCCAGGAAGTAGGCGAAGTCCGCGAGATCGGAACGGCTGAATTTCATGCCGACCGTTCTTGGTCGAGCCTGCCGCCATGTCCAGCCCTGCCGTGCAGGGAAGTTGAGAGAAATTCACCTCGCTAGGGCAGTCCGGCCGGTTTCGAGGCCATCGAGACCGGCCGGACCCCTGCAGGGTTTCAGTTCTGCGGCGTGGCGGAGGCCCCTGCTCCGCCCGATCGTTGTCCTGCCGCCTGCTGTTCGTCAGCGAGGCCGCCGCCCAGCGAGCGGTAGAGTTCCACCAGGTTGCTGGCTTGGGTCAGGCGCGTGCCGACCAACTGCTGTTCCGCCGCGTAGGCGGTGCGCTGGGCGTCGAGCGAAGTCAGGAACGAGTCCACCCCGGCCTTGAAGCGCGCGTCGGAAAGGCGCGCGGCAACCTGGGCGGATTCGGCGCGGCTCGACTGGGCGCGGACCTGGTCGCCGATCTTGCCGCGCTGCGCCAGGGCGTCCGCCACTTCGCGGAACGCCGTCTGGATGGACTTTTCGTAAGTGGCGACGGCCGCCACTTGCGAAGCCTTGGCATAAGCCAGGTTGCCCGCCCGCTGGCCACCGTCGAACAGCGGCAGGGTCGCTCCCGGAGAGGCGGTATAAGTGAAAGTGCCGCTCTTGAAGAGGCCCGAAAGCGCCGTGCTGATCGTGCCGATGGTACCGGTGAGCGAGATCGTCGGGAAGAACGCCGCGCGGGCGGCGCCGATATTGGCGTTTTCCGCGATGAGCAGATGCTCGGCCCGAAGCACATCCGGGCGGCGCAGCAGGACATCGGACGAGACATCCGCCGGCAGCGCATCACGCGTCACCGGGGTCGACGAGAGCCCCGTCGGCAACTGCTCCTGCGGCACCGTGGTGCCGACCAGAAGGTTCAGCGCATTCTGATCGAGCGCCACGCTGGCTTCCAGCGCGGCAATGTCGTTCACCGCGCCCTGATAGTTGGTATCGGCCTGCCGCACTTCGAGCTCGGACCCGACACCGATGCGGAACTGCTCGCGGGTCAGGCGAAGCGTTTCCTCGAAAGTCTTGAGCGTCTCGCGCGAGAGGCGCAGCTGCTCGTTGTCCGAGGCCATGGTCAGCCAGGCGGTGGCGATTTCCGAGATCAGGCTGATGCGGGTGGACCGCTGCGCTTCCTCGCTGGCGAAGAACTGCTCCTGCGCGGCCTTGCTCAGGTTGCGGATCCGGCCGAAGAGATCGAGTTCGAACGCGGAAATCCCGGCGGTCGCCGAATAGATCTCCACGTCCTGAGCCCCGACGACACCCGCGCCGGTGCCGCCGCCGACGGCGCCCGCGATATTGTTGGTATACGTCGCGGTGCCGCCCGCATTCACGGTCGGAAACAGCGAGGAACGCTGGACCTTCAATTGCGCGCGGGCCTGGAGCACGTTGGCGGCGGCGATCCGCAAGTCGCGGTTGTTGGCAAGCCCGGTCTCGATGACCTGCCGCAGCCGGTCATCGAGGAAGAAATCGCGCCACCCGATACGGGTCACGTCGAGGGCGTCGGTCGGGGCGACCGGATAGACACCGCCTTGCGGCAGCGCCACCGGAACCGCACCCACGGGCCGCTCATATCGCGGCGCCAGATTGCACCCTGCCAGCATCGTGGTGCCGGCGATCAGGGCGATAAGGGACTTTTTCATGTTCAGATTCCCTGCGGCTCGGTGCCGTCGGAGGAGCGGGGACCGGCTTCGGTCTCGACATGGGCCTCGGTTTCCTCGTGGCGGTCGGTCTGCCCGTGCTTGAACAGGCGGCTGACGACCACGAAGAACATCGGCACCAGGAAGATCGCGAGGATCGTGGCCGAAAGCATGCCGCCGACGACCGCACGGCCGATGGCGTTCTGGCCGCCCGCGCCTGCACCTGTCGAAACCGCCAGTGGCAGCACGCCGAACACGAAGGCCAGCGAGGTCATGAGGATCGGGCGAAGGCGAAGCCTTGCCGCCTCGATGGCTGCGCTGAAGGAATTCATGCCGGATTGCACGCGTTCCTCGGCGAATTCGACGATGAGGATCGCGTTCTTCGCGGAGACGCCGATCGTGGTGATCAGGCCGACCTGGAGGTAGATGTCGTTGTTGAGGCCGGTAAGCTTGGCGGCAAGAACGGCACCGATGACGCCGAGCGGAACCACCAGAAGTACGGCGATCGGAACCGACCAGCTTTCATAGAGGGCCGCGAGGCAGAGGAAGACCACGAAGAGCGACAGCGCATAGAGCGAGGGTGCCTGACCGCCGGACAGGCGTTCCTCGTAGGACAGTCCGGTCCATTCCAGCGAAGTGCCCGCGGGCAGCTTCTGCTGGATTTCGGTGATGGCCTCCATCGCGGCGCCGGTGCTGACGCCCTCGCCCGGTGCACCCTGCAGCTGCACGGCGGGCCGGCCGTTATAGCGGGTGAGGATGACCGGAGCCGTCTTCCACGACAGGTTGGAGAAGGAACCGAAGGGTGCCATCTGGCCGTCACTGCTGCGAACGTAGAAGTTTTCGATCGCCTCGGGCGAGGAGCGATACTGCTCGTCCGCCTGGAGGTAGACGCGCTTGGTGCGGCCGCGGTCGAGGAAGTCGTTCACATAGGCGCCGCCCCACGCGGTCGAGATTTCGCTGTTCACCGCGCTCAGATCGAGGCCGAGCGCACCCGCCCTGTCCTGATCGATGTTGACGTCGAGCTGCGGGGCGTCGTCGAGGCTGACCGGGCGAACCTGCGCCACGCGCTTGTCCTGAGCGGCAAGGCCCAGAAGCTGGTTGCGCGCCGCGATCAGCTTGTCATGGCCGATGTTGTTCTGGTCGACCAGCCACATGTCGAAGCCGGTTGCATTGCCGAGTTCCTGCACCGCCGGCGGAACCAGCGCGAAGATCATGGCATCCCGGTACTTCGAGAAGGCGCCCATGGCCCGGCCGACGATGGCCGGAGCACGGTTGTCGGCACCGCTGCGGTCTTTCCAGTCCTTCAGCTTCACGAAGGCCATGCCCGCGTTCTGGCCCTGGCCGTTGAACGAGAAGCCGCTGATGGTGAAGACGGATTCGACGTTGGCCTTCTCGTCCTTGAGGAAGTGGTCGCGCACCACGTCCAGGCCGCGCTGGGTACGCGGCAGGGTGGCACCCGGAGGCGCCTGGACCAGCGCGAACATCGTGCCCTGGTCTTCCTCGGGAAGGAAGCCGCTCGGCAGGCGCCAGAAGATCAGGCCCATGGCGACCACGATCAGCAGGTAGACGAGGCCGGAACGCTTCCAGCTGCGTGCCGAAGAGCGGACGCCCTTCTCGTACTTCTCCGTGCCGCGGTCGAACTTGTCGTTGAACCAGCGGAAGAAGCGCGAGAGCAGTCCGTTGCCCTCGTTCTTCGTGGGATCGTGCGGCTTGAGGATGGTGGCGCAGAGCGCGGGGGTGAGGATCAGTGCGACCATGACCGAAAGCGCCATCGACGAAACGATCGTGATCGAGAACTGGCGGTAGATGACGCCGGTGGAGCCGCCGAAGAAGGCCATCGGCAGGAAAACCGCCGAAAGCACCATGCCGATGCCGATCAGCGCGCCGCTGATCTCGTCCATCGATTTTCGCGCCGCTTCCTTCGGTGTCAGGTGCTCCGTCTGGATCAATCGTTCGACGTTCTCGACCACGACGATGGCGTCATCGACCAGCAGGCCGATCGCCAGCACCATGCCGAACAGGGTGAGCGTGTTGATGGAGTAGCCCAGCGCCTGCATGACCCCGAAGGTGCCGAGCAGGACCACGGGAACCGCGATCGTGGGAATGATCGTCGCGCGCCAGTTCTGCAGGAACAGGAACATGACGAGGAAGACGAGCACGACGGCTTCGAACAGGGTGTGGACCACCTGCTCGACGGAGAGGCGGACGAACGGCGTGGAGTCGTAAGGATAGACGACCTTCACGTCCTGCGGGAAGTTCTTGGCGATGCGTTCGACTTCGGCCTTCACCAGGTCGACGGTGTCGAGCGCATTGGCGCCCGATGCCAGCCTGACGCCGAAGCCCGATGCCGGCTTGCCGTTGTATTGCGTGTCGAAGCCGTAGATTTCGGCGCCGAGTTCCACCCGGGCGACGTCGCGCAGGCGCACGACCGAGCCGTTCTGGCCCTGGCGAAGACGGATGTTGCCGAACTGCTCGGGCGTCTGAAGGCGGGACTGGACGGAAACGGTGGCGTTGAGTTCCTGCTCCTTCGAAGCGGGAAGCTGACCGATCTGACCGGCGGAAACCTGCGCGTTCTGCGCCTGAACGGCCGTGCTGACATCGGCGATGGTCAGGTTGTAGCTGCGCAGCTTCAGCGGATCGACCCATATGCGCATGGCATATTGGGTGCCGAAGATCTGCAGTTCGCCCACGCCGTTGATGCGGCTGACCGGATCCTGCACCTGGCTGACGATGTAGTCCGACAGGTCGTTGGCGCTATGGCTGCCGTCCTGCGAATAGATCGCCGCAACCAGCAGGAAGCTCGCCGCCGACTTGGCGACGGTGACGCCCTGGCGCTGGACTTCCTGCGGCAGCAGTGCGGTGGCCGCCTGCAGCTTGTTCTGGACCTGAACCTGGGCGATGTCGGGATCGGTGCCCTGCTCGAAAGTCAGGGTGATGGTGACATTGCCGGCCGAGGACGACTGCGCCGAGAAGTAGCGGAGCTGGTCGATACCCTTGAGTTGCTGCTCGATGATCTGGGTGGTCGTGCGTTCCAGCGTTTCCGCGTCGGCGCCGGGATATGTGGCGCTGATGGTGACGGTGGGCGGCGCGATCTCCGGGAACTGCGAGATCGGCAGGCTGCGGATGGCCAGTGCGCCGAACATCATCAGCACGATGGCGATGACCCATGCGAAGATGGGTCGGTCGATAAAGTAGCGTGCCATGATCGGTTACTGACCCTGTCCGGCCTGAGTTTGGCCAGTCTGAGTTTCGCCGGCCTGATTTTGGCCAGCCTGCGGCTGACCGGCACCCTGGCCTTGTGCGGCAGGTGCCGCGCCTGCGGGCTTGGCGGCCTGCGCGGCCACCGGCTTCACGGCGGCGCCGGGACGCAGCATCTGCGCACCGTCGAGAACCACCTTGTCGCCCGCCTTCAGCCCCGATGTCACCAGCCAGCTGCTGCCGACGGTCCGCGGCGCGGTGAGCTTGCGCATCTCCAGCTTGTTGCCGGCGCCGACCACGAGCGTCGTCGGATTGCCCTTCTCATCGCGGCTGACTGCCGATTGAGGGACCAGAATGCCGTTGCTCCGGGTGCCTTCGACCAGCTCGGCCCGGACATACATGCCCGGCAGCAGCAGGCCGCGCGGATTACCGAACTGCACGCGCACCACCTGGCTGCCGGTCGAGGGATCGACCGTCACATCGGTGAACTTCAGCGTGCCCTCTTCGGAATAGTCGCTGCCGTCTTCCAGCTTCAGGCGCACGCGAGCGGCGCCGCCGCTCTGCGAAAGGTCGCCCGAAAGCAGCTGCTGGCGCAGGCGCAGCACGTCGGCGCTGGACTGCTGGATGTCGACGAAGATCGGATCGAGGCGCTGGATGGTGGTCAGCGCGTCGGCCTGCGAGGCGGTGACGAGCGCTCCGGTCGTGAAGGTCGAGCGGCCGATGCGGCCCGAGATCGGTGCGCGAATGGTCGTGCGGCCGAGATCGATCTGAGCGCTGCGCAGCGCCGCTTCCTGCGCGGCCACGTCCGCCCTCGCCTGCGCGGCACTGGCGGATGCGTTCTCCGCCTCCTGCCGCGAGATCGCGTTGATCTTGACCAGTTCGCCGTAGCGGCGGGCCAGCGCAGCAGTGTTGGCGATATTGGCACGGGCGCGGACGAGCGCGGCGCGCGCGCTGGCGGCCTGGGCCTCGTAAGGCGCCGGATCGATGCGATAGAGCGGCTGACCGGCGCGCACCATGTCGCCTTCCTGGAACAGGCGCTGGAGGATCAGGCCGTTGACCTGCGGGCGGACGTCTGCGGATTCGTAGGCCGTGGTACGGCCCGGAAGCTCGGAGCTGAGCGTCACCGCGCCCTCCTTCACAGTCACGACTCCGACCTCCGGGGGACCGGCAGGAGCCGGCTGCTCTCCACCGCCGCCGCACGCGGTCAGAAGCAAGGCAAGAGCCGGGGTGATCTTTTTCATGGAGCAAGCCCGCAATGAGAGTTAAAACGTGAGTGAATGTTCACTCATTGATTCGCGCGATGTGTATTGGGTCGCTAGAACGATTGCAAGGTGAGGAGGATGCAGTGAAAGATGACACAATTATGGATCGCTCGCGAGCGGCGCGTTCGGTCGCCCGCCGCGAGCATCTTCTGGACACGGCCAGAAAGCTCTTTGTCGAGCAAGGGTTCCATCGCACCGGCATGGCGCAGATCGCCCTCGCCTCCGGGATCAAGGTCGGCCAGATCTACCGGGACTTCGAGAACAAGGAGGCGATCATCGCTGCCATCTGCGAGATCAACCTTCTCGCCTGGCTGGAGGAAGACAAGCTGGAAGCCGCGGTGGCAGCCCGCGATACGGCGGCAATCCGCGCCTGGATCGAGCGTTTCTGCCTGGACGAGCCGACCCTGGAAGACCGCCGGCTGATGGCAGAACTCTTGGCAGAAGTCGGTCGTAACCCCATCATTGCCGCCATAAACCAGAAAACCGACGACCGCGTGCGGCTGCGGCTGGACGAAGCGCTTGAATCCCTCTTGCCCGGCGTTTCCCGAGAGCGCCGGTCGCTGGTCGTGGATCTCATCTTCCTGCTCTCGTGGGGGATGATGGCGATGATGGAACTGTCGCCCGACAAGAAGCATGCGCCGGTGCGGGATCACATCGTTTCGGTGCTCCGCAAGGAGCTGGCCGCCTTAAACGATTGAGGGACCGACATTAATCCCGGCAGGCAAGTGATATTGCGTTTGTTTCGCAAGATGGTCGGTTTCAAGACCGGTCATTGCGCAAACCTGTCATGATGACTGGACAGGCCGTTCGAATCGTATCATCCTCCAACGAGACGCGACCCTCCAGAAAAGTCGCGCGGAGGATGCCGATAATGATCGAGAAGAACGAGGTGGACTCAGGCGAGAAGGCAATGATCCTGTTGCAGAGCCTGATCTGCTATTTGCGTGAAAAGAATGTCCTCACCCGTGCCGATATCGAAGAGCTGCGCGACAAAGTTGAAGCGCGGATCGCCGATGCCGAGAGCCACCTGCCCTGCGCCAGTGCGCTGGCAACGGCGGCCGCCACGGAAATGCGCCAGCTTGAACAGTTCTGCGGAAAGAAGTTCGGCGGCAAGCACCGGCATCGGGTCAACTGACGCACGCGATCTTCGATCGCGTTTGGCGTCGGATGCGAAGGTGATAAGCCAAGGCTGATGTGAAAGATGCAACTCAGGTTGCAGTCTTTGCCGAGGCCTTGAGCGCCCTTAGTTGCGCCTTACGCAAATCATCTGGCTCAGCAGGAGCCAAGAATCGATGCGCTCCTCAGACCCGATTCTTCGATCATCGTCCAGAACGTCATCGAACTTCGGCCGAGTGGTTCCGATCGGGATCAGTTTCCTGCGGACACAGCGCCTTCAAGCGCCGCATCCGCAGGTATGAGGTTCAGACCTGCTCGAGTTGAGCGGCTGCGATAGCCGTGAGATTGAGGATGCCGCGCGCGGTGACGCCCGGCGTCAGGACGTGGATGGGCTGGGAAAGGCCCATCAGCATCGGGCCGACAGTAGGCGAACTGGACGAAGCCGAGAGCGCCGTCAGAGTGATGTTCGCCGCATCGAGGTTTGGCATCACCAGCAGGTTCGCAGGTCCCTCGAACCGGGCGTCCGGCACCAGGCGATCGCGAAGGGCCTGGCTGAGCGCGGCATCGGCATGCATTTCACCGTCGATCTTCAGATCCGGTGCTGCGGCCTTCACGATGTCCAGGGCGGCGCGCATCTTGCGCGCACTCGGGCTATGCGAAGCGCCGAAATTGGAGTGCGAGAGCAACGCGACGCGAGGACGCAGGCCGAAGTGCTTGAGCTGGGTGGCGCCGAGCTGCGCCATTTCGGCGATCTGCTCCGGTGTGGGATCCGGCACCATGTGCGTGTCGGTGATGAACAGCGCGCCGGCATCCAGGATCAGACCCGAAAGCGCGTAGACGCGGCTGCTGCCCGGCTCGCGGTCGATCACGCGCAGGACGTGCTCGATCTGGCCCCAATATTCGGAGCGCCCACCGACCAGCGCCGCATCGACCCGGCCGGTGCGCAGCAGAAGCGCCGCGGTCAGTGTCGGGCGGCGATAGACATGGCGCGGGATCTCGTCGGATGGCACGCCCTTGCGCGAAGCCACCGCGCGATAAGCCTCGACGAGTTCGCCCATGATCTCATGGTCGGTCTCGGGGTCGATCACTTCCACGTCGCGGTCGAGCTGGAAGCCGAGGCCGAGGCCGGGCAGCTTTTCTTCCAGGACGCGGCGGCGGGCGACGATGGTGGGACGCGCGATTTCTTCGTCGAGCACGTCCTGGATGGCGCGCAGCACGCGCTCGTCTTCGCCTTCGCCGTAGACGATGCGGCGGCCGGAGCCGCGCGCCGCCTGGAACACCGGAAGCATGAGCTGTCCGGAACGCGTGTTCTGGCGCGTCAGCTTGCGCTTGTATTCGTCGAGGTCGATGGTCTTGCGGGCGACGCCGCTGGCCATGGCCGCCCGGGCCACAGCTACCGCGATCTCGCCGATCAGGCGCGGATCGAAGGGCGTCGGGATGATATATTCGGGGCCGAACACCAGTTTGCGACCGCCGTAGGCCTGGGCGACGCTGTCATGCGCGGGCAAGCGGGCGAGTGCGGCGATAGCCTCTGCCGCAGCCGCCTTCATCTCTTCGTTGATCGCCGTCGCGCCTACGTCCAGCGCGCCGCGGAAGATGTAGGGGAAGCACAGGACGTTGTTGACCTGGTTCGGATAGTCCGAGCGGCCGGTGGCGATGATCGCATCCGGGCGAACTTCGCGGGCGATTTCGGGGCGGATTTCGGGCTCGGGATTGGCGAGCGCGAAGATCAGGGGGTTTGGCGCCATCAGCGGCAGCCATTCCGGCTTGAGCACGCCCGGCGCCGAAAGGCCGAGGAAGAGGTTCGCGCCGGGCAGCACTTCCGGCAGCGACCGCGCATTGGTCTCACGCGCGTAACGCGCCATGTTCGGCAACATGCCCTCGCGGCCCGAGTGGATGACGCCGTCCTTGTCGGTCAGCGTCACGTTCTCGATCTGGAGGCCCATCGAAACCAGTAGGTCGACGCAGGCCAGCGCTGCCGCGCCCGCGCCCGAGGTGACCAGCTTGGCTTCAGCCAGGGTCTTGCCCTGAAGCACCAGCGCATTGCGGACCGCGGCGGCGACGACGATGGCCGTGCCGTGCTGGTCGTCATGGAACACCGGGATGTTCATGCGTTCCTTGAGCCGCGCCTCGATGGCGAAGCATTCGGGAGCCTTGATGTCTTCGAGGTTGATACCGCCGAAAGTCGGTTCCAGCAGGGCCACCGCTTCGACGAACTTGTCCGGATCGGTGGTGTCCACTTCCAGGTCGAACACGTCGATGTCGGCGAATTTCTTGAAGAGAACGGCCTTGCCCTCCATCACCGGCTTCGAGGCCAGCGCACCGATTGCGCCCAGGCCGAGCACTGCGGTGCCGTTGGAGATCACGGCCACCAGATTGCCGCGCGCGGTATAGTCCATCGCCTTGTCGGGATCGGCAGCGATCTCGACGCAGGGTGCGGCGACCCCCGGCGAATAGGCCAGCGCCAGGTCGCGCTGGTTTACCATGCGCTTGGTCGGCTCGATACGGAGCTTACCCGGCTGCGGATGGAGGTGGTAGTCGAGGGCGGCGCGGCGGAGATTGTCGTCCATGGCGGCCCTCATAGGCAAAGGATTCGCGCTTGCCTATGCCTTCCGGACCAGCATCTTTTCCTCTCCTTCCAGAAGCATCCTTATACAATGGACGGCGCGGCAGCCCGGTCTTCGCGAAGATGTGCCGCGTGCACGGGGGTTTTACCGCCCCATCCACTCGCTATCCCGCGGTTTTGCCGATTTTATCCACAGAGCATTTTTGACCGTTCGCGGCACCCCCTGGGCCACGCATAACAAGCCGAAGCCCGCAGGAAACCTGGCTCCTTCCGCCACGCAAAGGCGAGACGGGCCG
Source organism: Novosphingobium sp. YAF33 (assembly GCF_052113265.1). Taxonomy (NCBI): domain Bacteria; kingdom Pseudomonadati; phylum Pseudomonadota; class Alphaproteobacteria; order Sphingomonadales; family Sphingomonadaceae; genus Novosphingobium; species Novosphingobium sp. YAF33. The sequence continues at coordinate 335,621 of NZ_JBFRCW010000004.1, read as the reverse complement.
GAATTCTGACTGTCATCAGAATGACTTGTTCACTTCGGTGCAAGGCCCTGGCCTCCACTCGGTGGCTGCCCGGAAGAGGGCCGGGGAAGAAAGATACTGGAGTTTGAATATGCGTATTGCACTTGTTTCGCTCGCCGCGGTTGCCGCCGTCGCTGCCGCCTCGCCCGCTTTCGCGAACGAGGCCCGCGTGGAAGCGCGCACCGGCGTGATCTGGGACGGTAGCGACAGCGATGCAGTAGCTGGCGTCGCTGCCGGTTACGACTACGATCTCGGCGAAAAGTTCTTCGTGGGCGTGGAAGGTTCGGCCGACAAGGTGCTGACCGACAACACCCGCGTCTCGTGGGGCGTCGGCGGCCGCGCCGGTGTGAAGGTCACGCCTTCGACCAAGCTCTATGCCGCCTCGACCTGGCAGTCGAAGTTCACCAAGTACGGCAACAGCGCCGTCGGCGTGGGCGGCGGCCTGCAGCAGGACCTGAACGACAAGTTCTACGGCAAGGTCGAATACAAGCACCTGCTCGTCGGCGACAACACGCCGGATGCGGATGTCGGCCTGGTCGGCGTCGGCATGAAGTTCTGATCTGACGCCTTCGTCCGGCCGGCATCACGGCCAGCCACCGGGAAGGCCGGACGAGGACGAGGAAAAGGCGGCTCGTGAGAGCCGCCTTTTTTGCGTTACGGCCGTGTCGGGCTGCCGAAGACGGTCATTTTCATCCATCCCCATTCCGCAACCGCTTCCGTTTCTATATCAAATCGGCGTGGGTGGGATTTTCGGATCACCAGACAGGAACACGGATATGACGGACATTGCATTGGGATTTGCAATCCTCGCCGCCGCGAGCCTGCCCGCCCTGACCGATGGCGAGGACCCCGCAGCACTCACCGGGCGCGCCGCCGTGGAGCGGCTTGCAGGCAACACGCTGGAAGAAGACGATTCCCAGCTTCCGGGCGAGCACGTCATTTTCCTCAAGCCCGGCGGCATCGCCCGCATGCGCGAGCATGGCCAGGGTCACAGGGTGATGCAGCAGCGCTGGGCGATCAGCCCCGAAGGACTGCTCTGCGTTTCCGAGCGCCGCGCAAAGGATGTCGGCGGCCCGGAAAACCGGGACAGCGAATGCGCCAGCATCTCCATCAGCGGCGACCGCGTGGAGATGAGCGTGCCGGACCTCGACGAACCGCTCACTGCCCGCCTGCTTCCCGGAAACCCCTACAAGCTTTGAGCCCCGCCCTGCCCTATGCGGCCCGCAGGTCGAAAGCGCGCCGCGATTCCTCCACTTCGTCAAGGTTGTCGAGAGTCCACCGATAGAGCGCCTTGAACGGTGCATGGAGCGATTGGCCCAAGGCCGTGATCTCGTACTCCACGCCGACCGGCGAAGTCGGGATCACCCGGCGGGAAAGCAGGCCGTTGCGCTCCAGCTTGCGCAGGCACTGGGTGAGCGCCTTCTGCGTCACGCCCTCCATGTGCCGCTTGATGGCGTTGAAACGCATCGGCCCGGGAACGAGCACGGTCAGCACCATCATCGACCACTTGTCCGCGATCTGGTCGAACAGTTGCCGGCTCGGGCAGCCGATGTCGAAATGCTGGCATTCGGGCAAGCGGTATCCTCCAGTATACCTAGGCGACTAAAGGTGCCTCATTGACGCTAGGTTTCCAGTTTATACCTAAGGGCCTTCCTGTTTCAATGGAGACCTGCCTGCATGTCGGCATCCAATACCGAAGTCCTGTTCCGCCCCTTCAGCATCCGTTCGCTCGACCTGCCGAACCGGATCGTCATGGCGCCGATGACGCGCGGATTTGCGCCAGAGGGCATTCCCGGTGCTCCGCAAGCGGCTTATTATCAGCGCCGCGCTGAAGGCGGCGTGGGGCTGATCCTTTCGGAAGGCACGGTGATCGACCGCCCCGCCTCTCGCAACATGGCCGGTATTCCGCTGTTCCACGGCGAAGAAGCGCTTGAGGGTTGGAAGAGCGTGATCGGCGCGGTCCATGCCGCCGGTGGCAAGATGGGCCCGCAGATCTGGCACACCGGCTCCACGGTGGGGCCGGATGGCTGGGATCCGGGCGTGCCGGTCGAGAGCCCTTCCGGGCTGCTGGCGCCGGGTCAGCCGCGTGGTTCGGCCATGAGCGAGGAAGACATTGCCGATGCCGTCTCCGCCTTCGCCCGCGCGGCAGCGGCTTCGAAGCGCCTCGGCTTCGACACGGTCGAGATCCATGGCGCGCACGGCTACCTGATCGACCAGTTCTTCTGGTCCGGCACCAACGAGCGTGCGGACCGCTACGGCGGCGCCACGATCCGCGAACGATCGCGCTTTGCCGGTGAGGTCGTCTCCGCCGTGCGCGAGGCCGTCGGGCCCGACTACCCCATCATCCTGCGCCTCAGCCAGTGGAAGCAGCAGGACTATCTCGCCCGTCTGGCGGAGACGCCCGATCTCATGGCCGATTGGCTGCAGCCGCTGGTCGATGCCGGGGTGGACGTGCTCCACTGCTCGCAGCGCCGTTTCTGGGAGCCGGAATTCGCCGAAATCGACGGCGAAAAAGGCCTGAACTTCGCGGGCTGGGCCAAGAAGCTCACAGGCGCGGCCACGATCAGCGTCGGCTCGGTCGGCCTTTCCGGCGAATTCCTGGCAGCCTTCGGCGGCGAAAGCTCGACCTCCACGGCGCTGGACGATCTGGTAGAGCGCATGGAGCGCGACGAATTCGACCTGATCGCCGTCGGCCGCGCGCTGATCGCCGATCCGGACTGGGTCAGCAAGATCGGCAAGGGCGAATCCGGCAAGCTCAAGGGCTTCGACGCCGCCACTCTGGGCGAACTCGTCTGACACTGCGACGGGGAGCGCTTCGGGGATTAGTCCCCGCAGCGCTCCTCATCACCCTGTCGCCGTCTCCCGCGCGAGGCGCAGCCCGAACAGCGCGGCAGCCAGCGAGGCGAAACCGAGCACGCCGATCAATTCCGGCACGTCGAGCCCCGCTGCCAGCAGCCCCGTCATCGCCAGCACGACCCCGACCGTCACCGCGGCGTTGACGATGTTGTTGGCGGCAATGATGCGGGAGCGTTCCTCTGCGGCGCTGTACATTTGCAGGATCGCGTAGAGCGGCACGATGAAAATGCCGCCCGAGAAGGCCACCAGCACCAGGTCTGCCAGGATGCGCGGCGCGCCGGGGTTTGCCAGGAACTGACGGAACGAAGCCTCCTGCGCGGCGGGGATGAAACCGCTGGTGGAGAGCCAGAGGTCGATCAGGCCGATCGCCAGTCCCAATGCCGAGATCGGCACATATCGCGCCGAGACTTCGCCGCCCAGCAGCTTGTTGACCGCCAGCGAGCCCAGCGCGATCGTCACCGAAAAGATCACCAGGAACACCGTCGCCACTTCCTGCCGGGCCGCCAGGGTACCACTCACCAGCGGCGCGAATTCCGACACGAGTACGGCGCCTGCCGCGAAGAACCAGCTTATGCCCAGGACCGAGAGCCAGACCGCCCGGCCAGTGCGCGCGGTCCGCAGCACTTCCATCGTCCCGCGCCAGAGGTTCCAGTCGACCGGATGCTCGCCGCGAACCGGAGGCGCCGGCGGGATGGCGCGAGCGGCAAGGTAGCCGAGAAATGCAATGCCCATGGCGGCCAGGCCCGCTTCCCGGGCCGGGATCACGCCGGCCAGGAGCTGTCCGCCAAGGATCGCCAGGAATGTTCCCGCCTCGATCAGGCCGGTGCCGCCCATGATCTCGTGCGCGGCAAGATGCTGCGGCAGGATCGAATACTTCACCGGTCCGAAGAGCGTGGAATGAAGCCCCATCAGGAACAGCGCCGTCATCAGCACGGGGATCGACTGAAGCCAGAACCCACCCAGGCCCACGGCCATGATCGCGATTTCGGCCAGCTTGATCCAGCGGACAAGTCGCGCCTTGTCGATCCGGTCGGCAAGTTGTCCGGCGAGGGCGGAGAACAGGAAATAGGGCGCGATGAACACCCCGCTGGCGATGGCCGCCAGCATTCCCGCCTTGTCGGCCTCACCTGCGAAGATCACGAAATTCGCCAGGAACAGCATGGCGAATTTCAGCAGGTTGTCGTTGAAGGCGCCCAGAAACTGGACGACGAACATCGGCGCGAACCGCCGCTTCGCCAGCAGCGAAAGATCAGGTGCGGACATGGCGAACTCCCCCCATGGAGAGTTCGTTAGCGGCATTTGCGAAAATGCCCGAGAGCTTTTCGCGTCCTATCGGCTCAAAACGGGGTGCCGCCGATCAGGCTGCCTGGCGCTGGAGCCAGTTCCGCAGCAGGAAGTTCACCTGCTCGGGATGTTCGAGCGCCGCCATATGGCCGCAAGCGCCGATCATGTGGAAGCTGGAGCCTTCGATCCGCGAATGGATCTCACGGGCGTGATCGGGCGGGGTGATGCGGTCGCCCTCGCCTACCACGATCATGGTCGGAACGCGGATGGCTTCCAGGCTTTCCAGCGAATCCGGACGCGTCATGATCGCATGCTGCTGGCGAATGAAGGCATCACCGCCGACGCGCGAGGCCATGCCGCGCATCTCGTCGGCAACCGGGCCGACAGTGTTGTCCGCATGGACCAGATCACCCAGCAGGCGGTGCGTGATGCCCACGAACTTGCCGCGACGCAGGGACTCGATGCCGGCCTTGCGCTGCCGGCTGCGTTCGGGCGTATCGCCGCGAGCGCTGGAATTGATGAGAGCCAGGCGCGAAACGCGCTCGGGCGCCCGGCGCATGATCTCCAGCGCGACGTAGCCGCCCATCGAGAGACCCGCCAGCGAGAAACGGCGCGGCGCGGCGGCCAGGGTGCGCTCGGCCATGGCGCCGATCGTGTCGTCCAGAGTAAGATCGGCGATCATCGGCGCAGCGACATCGGCCAGCGCATGGACCTGTCGGCGCCAGAGCGACTGGTCGCAGAGCAGGCCGGGCAGGAACACCACGGGCTCCAGAGCCGGCACATGGTCGGCGCTTGCGCGGTTCCATACGGTCTGCCCCGGCGCGGAATGCGCCTCGCTCGTGAACTCTGCGGTGTCGGTTGCCAAACTAGCCATTTCAAATCTCCTGAGGCCGAAATGGGCTTGTGCGCTCCATCTGTCCAATTCATGATGATGGCGATTTCGATATGTTTTAGGTATGAGGCGAAGGCGGCAGATGGAACTCAGGCACATCCGGTATTTCCTGGCCGTGGCTGAGGAACGCCACTTTACCCGCGCCGCCCAGCGCCTGGGGATCGGGCAGCCGCCGCTCAGCCATCAGATCAAGGATCTGGAACGCGAAGTGGGCACCCCCCTTTTCCACCGCATCCCGCAAGGCGCGGAATTGACCGAGGCCGGGCGGGCCTTCGAAGCCGGGGTGCGTCAGATCCCCGGTCTCGTCGGAGAGGCCGTCGTTGCCGCCCAGCGCGCCGCCGCCGGCGAAACCGGCCGCATTCGGGTGGGTTTCACCGGCTCGGCCGCGTTCAACCCCCGCGTTCCTCAGGCGATCCGCATCTATCGCCGCCGCTTCCCCGACGTCGAACTGAGCCTGGCCGAGCACAATTCCATCGGCCTGGTGGAGGGCCTGAAGAACGGTTCGCTTGATGCAGCCTTCCTGCGTCCCGACGCCGTGGACAAGCAGGGGCTGCGCCTCTTCCACCTGGCCGACGAGCCGCTGATTGCCGCCCTCGCCTCGGCGCGAATGCCGCATGGCGAGCCGATCCGGCTGGAGCAGCTTGCCGAAGACGCCTTCATCCTCACGCCCCGCGCCCTCGGACCCACCTTGTTCGACGCCACGCTGGAGGCCTGCCGCCGCGCCGGGTTCGAAGCGATACTGGGCCAGTCGGCACCGCAGGTCGCTTCGGTTCTGGCCCTCGTCGCGGCTGAACTGGGTGTGGCGCTTGTGCCGGAATCCATGCGCGACGCCTCGTTCAGGGGCGTGACCTATCACGACCTCACCGGCAACGCCCCCAAAGTCGCGCTGGCCCTGGCAACGCGAAACGACGAGCAGGCTGCAACCGTCGCGGCCTTCGTGGCGGAAGCGCGCTTCCCCTCGGAAGCCGAGCCCGGATGAGAGGCCGAGCCGGGCCGAAATGGCGCCCGGCGGAAACCCGCGGTCAGGCAAGTTACCCATTTACAGGATGCTAACCATATTCCACTAGCCATGCGCGATGCCCCGTTCGTTCCCCAGACGACTTCGCCTGCCGCTGCGCGAGGCCGTTCTGACAGCCACGACTTATTTCGTCTGCGCGGCCATCGCCCTGCAGCTGACGCGTTTCGACGCCGGCATCGCCATCGTGTGGCTTGCAGGGCCGATCCTTTTCGCGAGGCTGAGCAGCACGCCGCGCTGGCGCTGGGCGGGCATCGCGCTGACATGCGCGCCGGTCGGGTTCTGCGCCTCCATGCTTTTCGGCTTCCACGGCCTGGTGGCCGTGCCGCTCTCCCTGCTCTGCATTGCCGAGGCGGTCTCCGCCGCCTGGCTGGTGCGCCGGCTTTATCCGCGTTTCGGCAGGTTCCAGTCGCTGCCCGAAGTCGGCATGTTCCTGCTCGTCGCAGGACTGCTGGTCCCGGCGGCAGCAGCTTTCGGCGCCGCCCTATGCGCCCATGCCGCAAGCGGCATTCCTTATTGGAAAGCCTGGCTCGACTGGTATGCCGGCCATGCGCTCGGCTTCGTGACTTTCGCACCGCCGGTGCTTCTGTCCCTGCGCGGCGAAACCCGCCAGTGGATCGCCGCAGCCGGAAGCAAGCGGGTGGGCGAAGCGGCCATACTGCTCGGGCTGGTGGTGGCGGCCTCGCTGATCACCTTCGGTCAGAACATGATACCGCTGGTCATCATTCCCTTCGTGCCGATGGTCGCGGCCACCCTGCGACTGGGCCGGTTCGGTGCGATTTCCTCCATCGTCATCCTGGTGAGCATCGGCCTGTCGTTCTCCCTGGCAGGACGCGGGCCGACGACCCTGCTTCATGGTCCGATGGCCATGAAGCTGCAGGTCCTGCAAATCTACTTCGCCTCCATAGTGCTTATCATCCTGCCGCTGGCTGCCGAACTGCGCTCGCGCCGCCGCCTGGTGGACCGCCTGCACGCCGCCGAGGCGCTGCACCGCGCGGTGCTCGACCGCATGAGCGACATCGTCGTGCGCGTGAGCGCGGACGGTACGGTGCGCTACGCCTCGCCTTCGGCCAGGCAGGTCACCGGCTATGCGCCTGCCGAACTGGTGGGAAGCTCGATGTTCAAGCTCATCCTGCCGGACGACGTGCCCACCATCCTCGAAGCACGCAGCCGCGCGCTGGCCGACCCTGACCAGACGGCGATCCTCGAATACCGGGTCTGCTGCAAGAACGGCGACATCGTCTGGGTGGAAAGCCATATCCGCGGCATCCTCGACGAGGACGGGCAGACTTCGGGCACCGTCAGCATCATCCGCGAGATAACGCGCCGGCGGCAGCTGGTGGAAAGCCTCACCGCTCAGGCCATGACCGACCACCTGACCGGCGCCTGCAACCGCCGCGCCTTCGACGAGGCGCTTCTCGCCGTACTCGGCCAGTCCCTTGCGGAACCCGCTGCCGAAGAAACCCCGGCGGGATGCCTGGCACTGTTCGATCTCGACCACTTCAAGCGCATCAACGACCGCCACGGCCATGCCACCGGAGACGATGTGCTGGTGCGCTTCGTCTCGATCCTGCGCGGCGCGGTTCGCGAGGGCGATCTCGTGGCCCGCCTTGGCGGTGAGGAATTTGCCGTATTGCTGGCCGGTCTCGGCGTCGACCAGGCCCATCTGGTCTGCGAGCGGATCCGCATGCGGTTCGAGGAAACGACGATCCGCGATCCCCTCGGCAACGCCGTGGAAGCGACCGTAAGCGTGGGAATTGCGCTGATCGTGCGCGGCGAGGAGAGCCGCACGATCATGACCCAGGCCGACGACGCGCTCTACCGGGCCAAGCAGGGCGGCCGCAATCGGACGGGCCTGCCGCTTCCCGCCGACCCCGAGGAACGACGCAGCGCCTGATCGCAGCCGCACCGCATCAACTGTGGCTCGTCATGCGCTAGGCTCTTGCGCCGAACCGTTGTCGCCTTCACAATGCTGCAATGCAAAATCTACCGAATACCGAACTGGCTTCTACACGCGCATGATCGATACCCGTCTCTCTCTCATGGAAGCGATCTCGTTTCGCCGCACCGTCAATGCCCGCTATAACGGCGGCATCATCAAGCTCGCCCCGCATTTGATGTTCGAGCGCCACGGAGACCTCTTCGTCAGCGCACTGAACCTGAGCAAGGCATGGCGCTCGCCCGAAGAACGCCGCCTCGGCCAGTTCAAGCTCGCCGGCCTGGAAGTGACCGAACTCCTCGAAGAGGTGTTCGAACCGCTCCCCGATTTCGAGCCTGCGGCGCCGCGAAGCGACGACACGCTGCTGCTGACGGTCTGATCGTCCGCCTGCGCTTTCAAATGACCGATGTCTGATCTCTTCGCAGGTTCCGGGCCGGCCGGCAGGATGCCGCTTGCCGCCCTGCTCCGCCCCGCCTCGCTGGACGATGTGATCGGCCAGGGCCACGTGGTGGGCGAAGGCTCGATCCTGCGGCGGCGCGTGAAGGCGGGAGCGCTGGGCAGCGTGATCCTTTACGGGCCGCCCGGCATCGGCAAGACCTCGATTGCGCGGGCCGTGGGCGCGATGCTGGGCAAGACCTTCCGCCCGCTCAATGCCACGCGCGCCGGAGTCGCGGAAATCCGCAAGCTGGCGGATGAAGCGCGCGTCCATCCCCTGCTGATCTTCGTGGACGAAGTGCAGCGCTTTTCCGCCACCCAGACTGACGACCTGCTGGCGATCTGCGAAGACGGCATCGCCGACTTCATTGGCGCGACCACCGGCAATCCCTATCATGTCCTCACTCCGGCGCTGGTCTCCCGCTCGACCATCCTCAAGCTGGAACCGCTTTCTATAGAGGACATGGAAAAGGTGGTGCGCCGGGGGATCGAGCACCTCCACGCCGAGGGCGCTGCCATCGCCATGACGCCCGAGCAGGTACGTATGGTCGCGGGACGGTCTGGCGGTGATGCCCGCCGTGCGCTGACGACCCTCGAAAGTCTGGCACTCGGGCATGGCGATAAGGCGTTCGAAGTTACCGATGCCATGCTGGAAGAGGCCTACGCCGCCGCGCCGGTAAACCACGACCGGTCGGGCGATGCCCACTACGATGTCGTTTCGGCTTTTGTGAAGTCCATGCGTGGCTCGGATGCGGATGCCACGCTGTACTGGTTGGCGCGCCTGGTCCACGGCGGCGAGGATCCCCGCTACATAGCGCGGCGGATCATGATCCACGCCTCCGAAGACGTTGGCCTGGCCGACAACACCGCCTTGCAGACAGCCGTGGCAGCACTCCACGCCGTCGAGAAGATCGGCTATCCCGAGGCCCAGATCGTCCTGGCCCATGCAGCCCTGCATGTCGCCCGCGCGCCGAAATCGGCTTCCGCATCACGCGGCATCTCGGCCGCATTGCAATTCGTGGCCGGGCAGCCGCCCGCGCAAGTGCCGCTGCACTTGCGCGACGCCCATTACAAGGGCGCCAGCCAGCTCGGCCACGTCGGGTATATCTGGCCTCACGACGATCCGCGCGGTTGGGTGGATCAGGTTTATTCGCCCATGCCCAAAGGCTCTCTCTACCGCAGCGAGGCACGCGAAAGCGGCACGTTCGAGCGCCGCGCAGACGAGCACTGGCGCCGCGTCACCGGCGCCGAGCAGCCCCGACGCGAGCCCGGGTAACCGGGCTCATCCGCGCCGGAACACGGGCGGACGCTTTTCGAAAAAGGCGGTAAAGGCCTCGCGCGCCTCGGGCGATTGCAGCGCCTCTCGGAAGATCCGCGCCTCCTCCTCGATCCGGGCCGAAACGAGCACCGGATCGCCTTTCATCAATCGGCGCGTCGCCAGCAGGGCCTCCGGCGGCTTGGCCATGAGTGCCGCCGCCTTGGCGCGTGCATGCCCAAGCAAGGCGTCTGCCGGCACCACCGCCGTGACCAGGCCCGCACGCTCCGCTCCTTGCGCATCCAGCGGTTCGCCCAGCAGCAGCATGGCCGCCGCCTTGGCATGGCCCAGAGTGGCTGGCGCGAGCAGGCTCGATGCCGCTTCCGGCACGATACCCAGGTTCACGAAGGGCATGACGAAGGCGGCATCGGGAGAGGCATAGACGAGGTCGCAGTGAAACAGCATCGTCGTGCCGACACCCACGGCCAGCCCCTGCACGGCCGCAACCAGCGGCTTTTCGAACACCGCGATCGCCCGGATGAAATCGAGCGCGGCCTCGGCGCCATCCGGTCCTGACATGAAATCGGCAAGGTCGTTCCCGGCGCAGAAGGCATCTCCCAGCCCGCCGACCAGCACCACGCCGACGTCCGTCCGCGCCGACGCGGAAGCCAGAGCGGCCGTCATCGCGCGGTACATCGGCGCGGTGAGGGCATTCTTCTTTTCGGGCCGATCGATCAGGATCTCGAGAACGCCGCCGCTATCGATCACCAGGATGCCTTCACTCATGTCTCTCTCCAACGCCTGCCCGAATTCCATGCAGGTAGCCAAGCTCTAGCCGATTACCGCCAAGCCTCAAGCCTGCGCGAACTCGGCCTGCCTTCGAAGTCGCGCATGGATTTTGTTAAGCACGTTTATCGACATTCAAGAGATTCACCCGCAATTCAAATGTTGATTGCAACTTGCGAATAGTCCTAGACTTGAGCGCGACGGGGGCGTCATTTATCGCAGCGCCGCCGTGACCAGGGGATTTGACGCCGATGCCTTCAACCATCTGTTCCTCTATTGGCGCGCTGGCCGTGCTGCTGGCCGCCGGCATTGCTGCGCCGGCCCTCGCCCAGCCTTCCCCGGCCGTTTCGCCCATGGCGGCTGTCCCCTCCGTGGACGTTCCCGAAGGCTTCACCCTCGCGGCGGATGGGACCACGCTTGTCCACACCGCCAGCGGGCTGCGTTTCCCGGCAGAATTCCAAGGTTTCAAAAGGCTTAGCGAGAAGGCCTACGACCCAAGCGGAGAATATGTCGCCATCGGCTATGACCGGCAGATCGGTAGCGGAAGCGACAAGATTGCCGTGCGCATGGCGATCCTCCATATCGACGATATGTCTGCGCGCGATCATTACATGATCATGCGCCAGGCCGCGATGGCGCACTTCGCTGCCCCCGCCATCGTCTCGGAAGGTCCCACCAAGATCCCGACCAACCGCAAGCTGGACGCCTATCGCGGCACGTTCAGCGGTTATCGGGACAACCAGCCCTGGCTGTTCAGCTTGACCACGGTGAACTACGGCTATTGGAGCGGGCGGATGACAGCCGCTTTCCCCAAGAGCCAGTCGGCCGAAGCCGAGAAGTACCTCGGCCTGCTGCTGGGAGAAGTGCGATCCCAGAAACCGATGACACCGAAGAACTGAACTCAGACCTTTTCTTCGAAGCGACATCAAACCGTTGAAATTGCTTATAACATAGTGCAATTCCCGGTCATGAATCGTTTTGCCCTGCTCGTTGCCGCGCTGGCCGCACCTTCTCACGCTGCGGCGCAGACGCCGGACTTCCTTGCCGCTGCCCTTTGTGAACCGCCCTATTCCACCGGCAACGCCATGGATCTCTACGAGGCGGCGGAGAAGCTTGCCAAGCCCGACACTTCTTCGCTCGGCGCCGCGATCTATCATCTGCCTGCGCCGATAGAGCGGGACGGCTTCAAGACACAGGATGTCGTCTTTGCCGGGATGTCGGTCGGCGTGCTGCTGGAGGGCGCCGTGGCGGCGGAACTGGGCAAGCGGTACGCTCTGTCGGCCGAGAAGAGCCACCTTTTCGGCGCCTCCACGGCTGGCTTTGCGCGGGTTCTGCCTGAAGAACAGCAAGGCATGAAAGACCTGGGCCTGATCTCCATCGTGGCGCGGGAGGGTCCGGCGATGCCGGGCAAGACGCTGCTGGCCTGCGAATTCGTATCCAATGAAGACCGCGCGGCGCTGGAAGCCTACGACCAAGGGAAACCCTGACCTTGGCCCCCAGCCAGTAAGGGCACGGATCCGCCGAAGCTGCCGGGCAGCTTGTCGCAAGCCGGACCCTCACCGATAGTCGCAAGGAGGACAGCGGTTCGGCGCAATGCTAAGGGGCCGCCATGCGCGCCATCCACCATATCGCCATCATCGGATCGGACTACCAACGCTCCAGAGCGTTCTATCACGAGACGCTGGGCCTGCCGATCATCCGCGAGGTCTTTCGCGACGAGCGCTCCTCCTGGAAGTGCGACCTCGACGCGGGCAACGCCCAGATCGAACTGTTCTCCTTCCCCAAGCCGCCGCCACGTCCGTCGCGGCCGGAAGCCTGCGGGCTGCGCCATCTTTCCTTCGCCGTAGCCGACCTCGATGCCGAAGTGGCCAGGCTAGAAGTCAGGGGCGTGGCCTGCGAACCGATCCGTATCGATCCTTACACGGACAAGCGCTTTACATTCTTTACCGACCCCGACGGGCTTCCGCTCGAACTTTACGAGGTCGATCCGGTTGGATAGCGAAGGATGATCGTGTTTTAAAACAGTGACTTGTTGTTGATAGTGAGGACGAGAACTTACATGAACCGGCTTGGTTTGACGGCATGGCTCTGTATGGCGGGCCTGTTGCCGGCACCCGCTTATGCCACCCCCGAAAAGGTCATCCGGACCGTCGACCTGGCTGCTCCTTTCGAAGCGCGCTCGCCCTGGCAATTGACCGTAAGGCAGGGCGGCGAGGAGGAAGACCCTTCCGGCGAAATGGCCCCCGGACCCATCACAGCCTGTATCTCCCGGGATCGGGGGCGTTCTTGCCATCCCGCGACTTCTTCGGCCTTGCGGCTTCCTGCTGGAGACGACGCGTTCTCCGTCCCGCACTATCTCCAACGCGCGGACGTGGTCCGACCAGGCAGCGAACATCCGCTGCTGCTGGTCCAGTTCGCAAGTTTCCACGCCGGCAACAACGACCAGCGCATCGGCCTGCAACTTTACGCCTATGACCGGGTGAAAGACGATTTCGCCCTGGTATTTGCGCGGAGAACCGGCCGGAACAACAATCAGGAGCTGCGCTATGTCGAGGCGGGACCGCTGCGGGGCGCCGTGATCGCTGCCGAGCCTACTGGCGATGCACCCTATGGCTACTGGATCACCGTCGATCGCCCCTCTCCGCAAGGCCCCTATCGGCAGGTCCTGCGGTTCCGCAGTGCGACGACCTATGGGGACGGAAATCCTCTCGCGGTCATAGATGCCGAAATGCCGAACATCCACAATCGGCTCGGCCTGTGGCGCGCGGGCCAACCTCTGCCGCTGCCCGCCTCGGGGTGCCCGCAGCCTCGTCTCGTGAAAATGGCACTCTGGTGCAGATAGCAGCCGCAGGCGATTGATTTGCTTGCGGCAACTGGCAAGAGCCTCCGGTTGCTGTATGGAGTGCACCATGCGTTATCCGACTCTTGCCGCCTCGCTCTTCGCTGCCCTCGGCGCCGCCCTCACCCCCGCTGCGCCGGCCATGGCCTGGGGCGCGATAGGGCACCGCATCACCGGCGCCATCGCGGACGAGAACCTGAGCGGCGTCGCCCGGGCTCAAGTACGCCTCCTGCTCGGCAACGAAGACCTGGCCGAAGCAGCGACCTGGCCGGACGACATGAAGTCCGACCCTTCCGATTTCTGGCAGAAGAAGGCCAGTCCCTGGCACTATGTCACCGTGCGCGAAGGCGATGCCTACAAGGCTTCCGACGCACCGCCGGAAGGCGATGCGCTCACCGCCCTGCCCCGCTTCACCGCCACCTTGCGCGATCCGAAGGCATCGATCGAGGACAAGCGCCTGGCCCTGCGCTTCATCGTCCACATCATCGGCGATCTGCACCAGCCTCTCCATGTCGGCGGCGGCACGGACCGCGGCGGCAATGACTTCAAGGTGACGTGGTTCGGCAAGGAAACCAACCTGCACTCGGTGTGGGATTCCGGGATGATCGAACAGCGCTCGCTGTCCTACTCCGAATATGCGCACTGGCTGTCGCGCAAGATCACGCCCGAGCAGGTCGTGGCCTGGAACGTCCGCGACCCGCAAGTCTGGACCTCGGAGAGCATCGCCCTGCGCAAGACGATCTATCCGAAGCAGCCCTCCATTTCCTGGGACTATGCATATCAGCACCGCGCCGAAATCGATGACCGCCTCGAACGCGCGGGTGTCCGTATCGCGGCCTACCTGAACTGGCTCTTCGATCAGGAAGCGCCCGCCGCAAAGTGACGGGCGGGGCCAATGATGTGCGGACATCGAAAGCTGGGAACACCATGAGCTTTTGCGAAACGATCTGGGCCGATGTGGCGCCCCTGCGCCGTGCGATCCTGGCGCATCCGTTTCTGGACGAGCTGGCCGAGGGCACGCTCGCGCCCGAGAGCTTCCGCCACTACATCGTACAGGATAGCCTCTACCTTGCCGAATATGCCCGCGTGCTGGCAATCGCCGCGGCCCGCGCGCCCACGGCGGCAGGTCGACTGGAATTCTCGGATGGCGCCAAAGTGGCCGTTCAGGTCGAGGAAGCGCTGCACCAGGCCTTCTTCGCCCAGTTCGGCGTGACGGCGGAAACGGCGGCAGGTAGCGAGGCTTCGCCCGCGTGCCTGGGCTATACCGGCTACCTCGCAAGCCTGGCTGCGACCCGCAGCTACGAAGAACTGATCGCCGGAATCCTGCCCTGCTTCTGGGTCTATTGGGAAGTCGGCTGCGCGATCAAGCCGCGCGCGGCCTCTCCCAATCCCTATGCCGCCTGGATCGACACATATGCCGCGCCCTCGTTCGGAGAGGCGACCGACCGCGTGTGCAGGCTGGTGGATGAAGCCGCAGCACATGCCTCGCCCGCGATCCGAGAAGCCATGGCAACGGCCTTCCGCAACGCCACGCGCTTTGAATGGATGTTCTGGGATTCCGCCCACCGCCTGGAGCAGTGGCCGATCTAGGCCTTCCCGGCGCCGGGCTTCAAACGCGTCAGGCGGATTCCGCGGCAACCCATTCGTCGAGATCCGGCGACTGCCCGATGAGCGCAAGGCCATGCGCGATCGAGGTCAATTCGTTGCCGGTGGCGATGCGGCCATTCCCGAAACGCTGCTCGAACAGAGCGCGCACCGCGGGAATGAGCGAGGAGCCACCGGTCAGGAAAACGTGGTCGATCTCATCGGCGAGCAGCCCGGCCTGAGCCAGAGCACCGTCCACCGTCTCGCCGATGCGCTGGAGATCCGGCGCGATCCAGCTTTCGAATTCCTGGCGGCTGACATCGGCCGAGATGGTCAGTGCCTCGCTCTCGAAGTGGAAAGCGCCGTGGTCCGCGCCTGATAGCGCTCGTTTCAAGCGGTCGACAGCCTCGTAAAGCCCGAAGCCGAGTTCGTGCTCCACCACGGCGATCATGCGATCGATGGCGGCCGGATCGGTCGCTCCGTGCTTCAGCTTGGCCAACTGCTCCAGCGTGCGGCGGTTACGCATCATCGCCAGGCGCGACCAGTCGCCGAAGTCGGCGAAGTGGCCGGGCGGGATTTCCAGCACTTTGTCGAAGGAACGATAGGTGCCGCCCTTGCCGAGCAGCGGCAGCACCAGATGGTCCATGATGCGGTAGTCGAAGCGGTCGCCGGCGATACCGATACCGGCAGAGCCCAGCGGCTCGCAGCGCCGCGCCGTGCCCGGTGCGTTCACGCGCACGATCGAGAAGTCGCTGGTGCCGCCGCCGAAGTCGGCCACCAGCAGGGTCGCGGGTTCCGTCAGGCGCGAAGCGAAGCTGAATGCCGCGCCGATCGGCTCGTAGACGTAGTGAACCTGACGCCCGAGCAGCTTGAACATCGCATCGTAGCGTGTCCGCGCCAGGGCCTCATCCGGCCGGGAGCCGACGTAGCGCACCGGCCGGCCGACCACCACGCGCTCGGGCAAGGCGCGCAGCGCATCCCCGGCATGGGCGACGAGGTGCTTGAGGAATACCTGGCCCAGCTCTTCGAACCGCAGGCGCTTCTCGAAAAGCGTGGCCTGCTCGAAAGCCGGGTTGGCCGCTACCGACTTGAAGGATTGCAGGAAGCGCGAGCCTTGCGGGAATTCGAGGAATTCCGAGATCGCCCAGGGGCCGGCCTCATGCGCCAGCCCGCCGGGCACGCCCTCTTCCTGCCAGAAGCAAAGCGCCGAACGGAAAACCGAGCCGGGACCACCCGGCGCAGCGAACTCCACGAGTTCGGCCCCTCCGGCATCGTCTGCCAGCGCAATGACCGAATTGGTGGTCCCGAAGTCGATACCGACCGAGCGAGGACCATCGGAACGGGAAGTGACCGTGCTGGCCGGCATCTGGGAGGTCCTTGCTGCAAACGCGAAAAAACGGAGCGCCGCGCCTATCGCAGGCGCGCCCCGCTCGCGCAACTCCCTCTCTCAGCTGCCCGCGGTTTACTTGCTCAAGGTTCGCCGCACGGCATCGTGCCAACCGTCGATCAGCACCTTGCGGGTCTGGCCGCTCATCTGCGGGGTGAACAGGCTTCCCTGAGTCCAGGTTGCCGCCAATGCGTCGAGGTCAGGCCAGACGCCCGTCGCCAGACCAGCATGGAAGGCGGCGCCCAGCGCGGTCGTTTCCAGATGGACCGGCCGTTCCACCGGGGCGTCGAGCATGTCGGCCAGGAACTGGCAGAGCCAGTCGTTCGCCGCCATGCCGCCATCCACGCGCAGCTTTGCAAGTTCCTCGCCGCCGTCCGAGACCATGGCGCGGGCGAGGTCCATGGTCTGGTAGGACACCGCCTCCAGCGCCGCGCGCGCGAGATGGGCCTGGGTGGCGCCAAGCGTCAGCCCGAAGATCGCGCCGCGCGCGTCCGGGTCCCAGTGGGGCGCCCCGAGGCCGACGAAGGCGGGCACCATGTAGACGCCGTGGTTGCTCGGAACCTGCGTGGCCATATCGTTGGTTTCGCGGGCATGGGTGATGACGCCGATGCCGTCGCGAAGCCACTTCACGGCAGCGCCAGCCACGAAGATCGAGCCTTCCAGCGCATAAGTCATCTTGCCGTCAAGGCGGTAGGCCGGGGTGGTGAGCAGGCGATTCTCCGATGCCACCGCCTCCGATCCGGTATTGAGCAGCATGAAACATCCGGTTCCGTAGGTCGACTTGGCCATGCCGGCTTCGAAGCAGGCCTGTCCGAAGAGCGCGGCTTGCTGGTCCCCGGCGACACCGGCCAGCGGGATCTCCACGCCGAACAAGTCCTTGCTGGTCATCCCGAAGATATGTGCATTATCATGCACTTCCGGAAGCATCTGCACAGGCACTCTGAACAGGCGGCACAGTTCCTCGTCCCAGCGCTGTTCGCGAATGTTGTAGAGCAATGTCCGCCCGGCATTGGTGACGTCGGTGGCGTGGACTTTCCCGCCCGTCAGGCGCCAGAGCAGAAAACTGTCGATCGTACCGAAGGCCAGCTCTCCGCGTTCGGCGCGCGCACGGCCATTGTCGACATTGTCCAGGATCCAGGCGAGCTTGGTCGCAGAGAAATAGGGATCGATCAGCAGGCCGGTGCGGGCGCGCACGTCGGGTTCGGCGCCGTCGGCCTTGAGCTCGGCACAAAGCCGGGCCGTGCGCCGGTCCTGCCAGACGATCGCCCGATGGATCGGCTTGCCGCTTTCGCGCTCCCAGACGACCACGGTCTCGCGCTGGTTGGTGATGCCGATCCCGGCTATGGCCGCCGCACCGACGCCGCTACGTTCGATAGCCTCACGCGCCACTTTCACGGTGTCGCGCCAGATGTCCTCCGCATCGTGTTCGACCCAGCCCAGGTCGGGGTAGTGCTGCTCGAACTCGCATTGGGAAGTCGCGACCGGGCGGGCGGCGTCATCGAAGACGATCGCGCGCGTCGAAGTGGTGCCCTGGTCGATGGCGAGAACGTGGCGGGGCTGGGTCATAGCGGGGACTCTCCGAGGGTATCTTGTCGTTTCAGTCAAGCGTCAGATGCGGCGGCGTCCTGCCTCGATTTGCGACCCGAGGGCAGGTAGGGCTTTATGGCGATCTGGTAGAGGCCCGCTCCGGCCACGCCGCCCACAAGGGGCCCCGCGATCGGAACCCACCAGTAATTGCCGGGGCTGGGCAGCGCCGAACTGCCCCAACCGGCGAAGTACGCAAACAGGCGCGGGCCGAAATCGCGCGCCGGATTGATCGCCCAGGCTTCGAGGTAACCGCCCGAAGCGCCGATCATGGCAACCAGCAGGCCGATCATCAAGGCGCCCGAATTGGCGCGCGGCGCCATGTCGTTGAACTCATCGGTGATGGCGAAAATGCCCAGGAGCAGCATGCCGGTGAGGATGACCTGATCCCAGAACGCGTGGATCGGCGTAATGTGTTCACCGGGATGCGTGAAGAACACGCCCGCCGCGCCGCCGGTGGCACGGGTCATGCCGTGGGCGGCATTATAGGCGTCGATCACGGGATGATAGAGTTGCAGCACCAATGCCGCGCCGATCATCCCGCCCAGCACTTGCGCGGCCCAGTAGGGCAGCACTTTCCTTTTCGGAAATCCGCGAAACAGCATGAGCGCCAGCGTGACGGCCGGGTTGGCGTGAGTGCCGGAGACGGACCCCGTCACATAGATCGCCATGGTGACGGCAAGGCCCCAGGCGATGCAGACGCCCCAATAGGCCTGGGCATAAGGGCTGGGATCGTAGAGCGTGATCATGGCAGCGGCGGAATCGCCGATCGTGATGATGATGATCACTGCCAGCATTTCGGAAATCAGTTCGCCGCGCAGCGCGCGCAGGTCATCTGCCACCATGGATCCTCTCGCAACTCTGCTTGGTTCGGGCATCTGCACACGCTTTCGAACGAACGTCAACAGTTTCGTTTGCATTTTCGTATTTCGAACTCTATTTTCAGAAAACGAAAGTCATCCCGTGAAGTTGCCAGAGAACCGAAATGCCCAAGCCCCAGGGAGAAGTCGCCATGCAGCCCCCCGCCCCGGACGATGTCTATGACCTTCTGATCGTGGGCGGCGGCGTGAACGGCGCGGGGATCGCCCGCGATGCGGCGGGGCGCGGCCTCTCGGTGCTGCTGGTGGAACAGGACGATCTCGCCAGCCACACCTCCTCATCCTCCACGAAGCTCATCCACGGCGGACTGCGCTATCTGGAGTACTATGAGTTCCGGCTCGTGCGCGAAGCACTGATCGAGCGCGAGCGCCTGCTGGGCATGGCGCCGCACATCATCTGGCCGCTTCGTTTCGTGCTGCCGCAATCGCTTTCGCCGCGCCCGGCCTGGATGGTCCGCCTGGGCCTGTTCCTCTACGACCACCTCGGCGGCCGCAAGAACCTGCCCGGCACAGAGACGATCGACCTCGATCGCGGCCGGCAGGGCAATGGGCTGAAAACGCAAAATTCGAAAGGTAAAGGAAAGGCTTTCGTCTATTCGGACTGCTGGGTGGAAGACAGCCGCCTGGTCGTGCTCAACGCGATGGACGCCGCCGCGCGCGGAGCCCGGATCGAGACCCGCACGCGCCTGACCGGCGCCGTCACGCAGGACGGCGAGTGGCTGGCCACGGTCGAGAATGCCCACGGCCCGCGCCAGGTCCGCGCGCGCATGCTCGTCAACGCGGCCGGTCCCTGGGTGGATGCGGTCCTGCGCAACCTCGGCCGGGCGAAGGACGACCGGGGCGTGCGCCTGGTCAAGGGCAGCCACATCGTCGTGCCGCGCCTTTACGAGGGCGACCATGCCTTCATGCTGCAGAACCCGGACCGGCGGATCGTCTTCGCAATCCCTTACGAGCAGGATTTCACGCTGATCGGCACGACCGACGAGCCCTGGACCGAAGCCCCCGGCAAGCCCTCGATCAGCCCGGGCGAGGTCGATTACTTGTGCGAAACCGTCAACCGCTACTTCGACCGGGGCGTGACCCCGCGGGACATCGTCTGGAGTTATGCCGGAATCCGGCCGCTCTATGACGACCATGCCGCCAACGCCTCTGCCGTGACGCGCGACTACGTGCTCGATTTCGAGAAGGGCGATGCGGGACAGGCCCCCATGCTGTCGATCTTCGGCGGCAAGATCACGACATTCCGCAAGCTGGCCGAACATACGATGGAGCACATCGCCGAACTGTTCCCAGAGGCTGCCAAACCCTGGACCGCAGGCGCGGTGCTGCCGGGCGGAGACATTGCGAAAGGCGATTTCGAGGGCTTCCTTGGCGAACTGGAGAGCACTTATCCCCAGATGCCGTCTGCGCTTCTCCGCCGCCTCGCCCGCGCTTACGGCACGCGCGCCCGTGCGATCCTGGCCGATGCCCGCACCCCTGCCGATCTGGGCCAGGACTTCGGCGGCGGCCTCCATGCCCGGGAGATCGACTATCTGACGACCGCGGAATGGGCGCGCGACGCGGAGGATATCCTGTTCCGCCGCAGCAAGCTGGGCCTTCATGTGCCCCCCGGCGCCGCCGAAGCGATCGATACCTGGCTCGCGCGCGATTGATCGATGCGGCCCGGCCGCGCTAAGGGTTCGATCCATCCAGGGGCGAGACCGCAAGAAATGATCGAGAGCACGGCGGAGAGCAACGGCGACATCGTGGCCCAGCGCCGCGCACATATCCTGGAGATCGCGCGCGGTGCGGGCAGCGTGAGCGTGGACGATCTTGCGGAGCGACTGAGCGTGACCCCGCAGACCATCCGCAAGGACCTGAACGTCCTGGCCGGGCAATCTCTGCTCTCGCGCGTTCACGGCGGCGCGCTCATCACCTCGGGCGTGGACAATCTGGCCTATGACAAGCGCCGGGATGTCGCCTCCGACGCCAAGGCGCGGATCGGCGCTGCCGCCGCGGCGCTGATCCCGGACGGGGCCTCGCTCTTCGTCAACATCGGCACGACCACCGAAGCCGTGGCGGCCAACTTCACACACCATCGCAATCTGATGGTGATCTCCAACAATCTCAACGTGATCGACACTCTCTCCAGCCATCCCGCGCTCGAACTTGTCAGCGTGGGCGGCAAGGTCAGGACCGGCGACCGGGCCGTGGTAGGCGCGCTCGCCATGCGCTTCATCGAGAATTTCCGCGTCGATTATGCCCTGATCGGCATTTCCGCACTGGATGCCGATGGCAGCCTGCTGGACTTCGCCATCGACGAGGTCGAAGTTTCGCAGACGATCATCCGCAACGCCCGCAAGGTGATCCTCGTGGCCGATTCCTCGAAAGTCGGGCGTTCCGCCCCGGTGCGGGTCTGCGGGATGGAAGCCATCGACTTTTTCGTCTGCGACCGTGTTTCCGATCCCGACTTGCGCAGCGCCTGCGAGCGTAACGGCGTGAACCTGATCGAAACGCAGCTGCCCGGCGCCTGAAAGGCTCTCAGGGTTTCAGGATCCAGGAGTGAAGATGTCCCGCGCGAAACGGTGGAAGACGGTATTGCCGGCCGCGTTGGGCTTGGCGGCGGCAGGGTTCGCCCTGATGCGCGCCAACCGGCTGCCACGGCGCGACGTCTCTTCCGAGCCCCCTGCCCGCCATCATGGCGAGCCGCCGCTGGCCCGCGCGGCCAGCGGGCGCGCCGCGCGCAATCCGGGACAGTCCGGCGTCCATCTCTTGACCGACGGGGTCGATGCCTTTGCCGCGCGTCTGCTCCTCGCCCGCGCCGCAGAGCGCACGCTCGACCTGCAATATTACATCTGGCACGGCGACCGCACCGGCACCCTCCTGCTGGAAGCGGCTTTCGAGGCGGCCCAGCGGGGGGTCAGGGTGCGCCTGCTGCTGGACGACAACGGCATCGCCGGGCTCGACCGCGTACTCTCCGCGCTGAACGACCATCCCAACATCGAAGTGCGCCTCTTCAATCCCTTCCGCATCCGCTACCCCAAGGCGATCGGTTTCGCGGTGGACTTCGGCCGGCTGAACCGCCGGATGCACAACAAGAGCTTCACGGTCGACGGGGCCGTCACCATCGTCGGCGGGCGCAATATCGGCGACGAGTATTTCGGCGCAGGCGACGGTGCGCTGTTCGCGGACATGGACGTACTGGCCATCGGGCCGGTCGCCCGCGACGTGGAAACCGATTTCCAGCGCTATTGGGACTGCCCGTCCGCCTATCCCGCCCGGCAGATCCTGCCACGCGTCGGCGCACGCCAGCTTGCCAAGCTGCGGTCGCGCGCCTCCATCGTCGAGCGCGACCCTTCGGCGCGCCGCTATGTCGAACGTCTGCGCAGCCTGCCGCTGGTTCGTGAATTCGTTGCCGGCGAGCTTGATTTCGAATGGACCGAGGTCGAGCTGATCAGCGACGATCCCGCCAAGACCCTTGCGGACCTGGATCACGAGCGCCTGCTTGCAGGCAAGCTGGACGGCGCGATCGGCGATCCGCACCGCGAGCTGGCCATCGTCTCGGGATACTTCGTCCCCGGCGAACAGGGCGCCGAGCAGCTCTGCGCCCTCGCCCGTGACGGCGTCCAGGTGACCGTGCTCACCAATGGCTATTCGGCGACCGACGTGGCGCTCGTGCACGCGGGCTACGCACCTTGGCGCAAGGTGTTGCTGGAAGCTGGCGTGCGCCTGTTCGAAACGGCGGCCCAGGTCCGCGATGCGCCGTCGAAGAAACAGCGCCGCGAGGGAAATCGGCTCGGCATCGGCAGCCGGTTGCGGGCATCGGGCAGCGGATCCTTCGCGGCCTTGCGCTCGGGTGCCTCGACGATCCACGCCAAGACTTTCACGGCCGACCGCGAGCGTGTCTTCATCGGATCGTTCAACTTCGATCCGCGGTCGCTGAAGCTCAACACCGAACTGGGCTTCATCATCCACAGCCCGCTCATCGCGGGACAGGTTGCGGACGCCTTCGAAACGATCGTGCCCGATGCCGCCTATGCCGTGACGCTCGGGCCGGACGGCGCCCTGACGTGGAGCTGCGGCACCGGGAGCGAACGCACCGTCCAGCGGAACGAGCCGGGCATGGGCTCGCTCGATCACCTGCTGGTCGGCGTGGCGAGCCATCTTCCGATCGGCTGGCTGCTCTGAAAGGCATTTTCCAACCGGGTGGCATCGCCTGATGACCCGGAAAGTACGACAAACCAACTGCGCTGACCGGCGTGCTGCCTGAGGATCGGCGATAGGCTCTGGTCTTGTCCGGCATGTTCGGTCATCCTGCGGATCCGGTTCTTTCAGGCCCGGTTCTTTCAGGAGACTGCGTGTACCAACCGACGATGTTTGCCGTGGGCGCCATGATCGCCGCTACCGCCGCCGCTCCGGCCGCGCTGGCGGATACACCGCGCGAGATCCTGACCGCCGCGGCATTCCAGGCCCCTGACAAGAAGAAGGCGCTTGCGCTCATAGGACAGGCGATCAACGCCTCGGACCGGATACTCGCCGCGCGCCCGGGTGACCGGGAAGCCACGCTCCAGCGCGGCGTCGCCATCGGCTACCGCGCCAAGCTCACGCGCAGCCGAACCGACGCACGCACCTCGCTGGAGATCTTCCAGCGCCTCGCCGCGCAGAACCCCCGCAATCCCGAAGCACAGATGGTCATCGCCGGTTGGCATCTCGACGCCATCGACCAGCTCGGCGGGCTCATGGCCCGCACCATGGTCGGCGCCAGGGCCGATGCCGGAGAGGCTGCGCTTTCCCGCGCCGTTTCGCTGGGGGGAGACAGGGCGTTCTACCTCGGCCTGGCCGCCATGATGCACATCCGCAAGGACCCCGCCGATGTCGCGCAGGCCCGCCGCTGGGCCGAGGCTGCGGCCAGCGCTTCCGCGCCGACACCGCTCGACGCCCAGATGAAGCGCGCCGCGGCAGCCATTCTCCCCTCCCTTCGCGCCAACGACGGCAAGGCCGCCGCCCGGCTCGCCCGCAAGCTGCTGCCGTTCGGCAAGCTGGCGGACTAGGCTGGAAAGGCAGGCCGCGGGTTTCATTTCGCGGCCGAATGCCTATATGCCTGCTGTCGGCACGCCCGCGTGACAGATGGACGGCCAATTCGACGGAGGGGATCTTACAAGTCCGCGAATTCGAAAGTTGCCCATGTCCCTTCCCCTCCCCAGCTCGCAGGCCCCATGTTGAGGCCGCGCCGTCGCGGCATGGCCTCGGTCAACGCGGAAGTGCGCGACGGTATCGTCCCCGCTGCCGGTTCGCTCGCCAAGACACGCGACGAAGGCCCCGCGGTTTCGGGTGCGAACTATCGGCTGGTGGCGCTCATCATCGCTTCTGCCCTGTTCATGGAATTCGTGGACGCAACCGTTCTGGCAACCGCCTTGCCGACCATGGCGCGGGACTTCGGGGTGCGGCCGCAGGAAATGAGCGTGGCGCTCACCTCCTACCTGCTGGCATTGGCGGTCTTCATCCCGGCTTCGGGCGTGATCGCGGACCGCTTCGGATCGCGAACGGTGTTTCGCGCCGCCATCCTGCTTTTCGTTCTCGGCAGCCTTGCCTGCGGCCAGTCCTGGACGCTGGAGATGATGGTCGTCTCGCGGTTTCTCCAGGGGGTTGGCGGGGCCATGATGATCCCCGTCGGCCGGCTCGTCCTGCTGCGATCGGTGGCGAAGCAGGACATGGTCAATGCGATGTCCTGGCTGCTGGTGCCGGCCCTGATCGGCCCGATAATCGGCCCTCCGCTGGGAGGCTTCATCGTCACTTACCTCGACTGGCGCTGGATCTTCTACATCAACCTGCCGATGGGCGTGCTCGGCTTCTGGCTGGTCGGCCGCTTCATTGCCAACATCCGCGAGGACCAGCCCGCGCCGTTCGACACGCTGGGCTTCGTGCTGAGCGGGCTCTCTTTGGGCTGCCTGCTGTTCGGTTTCGAGATGGCCAGTCGTCCGAACGAAGGCGCCCTAGCGGCCGCGCTGATCGTTGTGGGCCTCGTGACGGGGACGTTCTATGTCCTCCACGCGCGCAAGCGGGAAAGCGCGATCCTGGACCTTTCGCTGCTGCGTGACGAGACGTTTCGCCTGTCGGTGATCGCCGGTTCGATCACGCGCATCACCCAGGGCGCGCAGCCCTTCCTCCTGCCCCTGATGATGCAGGTCGGTTTCGGTTTCTCGGCAGCGCGCAGTGGCACCATCACGGTGGCCACGGCGATCGGCTCGCTGGCCATGAAAAGCTTCGCCCCGCGCGTGCTGCGCCGCTTCGGTTTCCGGCGCGCGCTGGTGTGGAACGGGGTGATCGCCACGGCCGGCTATGCGATCTGCGGTCTGTTCAATCCGAGCTGGCCGGTCTGGGCAATGTTCTGCGTGCTGGGCCTGTCCGGTTTCTTCATGTCGTTCCAGTTCACCGCCTACAATACGATCGCCTATGACGGCATCGACAAGACGCAGATGAGCCGCGCCACGGCGTTCTACTCCACCTTCCAGCAGCTCATGCTCTCGCTGGGCATCTGCGTGGCCGCACTTGCGCTGCACCTCGCGATGATGGCCAACGATCACGCCGCGCCGTCATTGGCCGATTTCTCCATCGCCTTCTGGGTGGTGACGGCGATCTCGCTGACGGCCTCGTTCTGGAACCTGCGCTTCGCGCCCGACGCCGGGTCCGAGATCAGCGGTCACGCCGAAACCGGACAGCCCGAGCGCCGGGAAGAGCACGCCTGACGAATTGACCTCGATCATGGTGCCTTGCCTCCCAAAAGTGCAGGCATTCGCGGCGAGGAATGGAAAAGAGAAAGCGCGATAATGACGCATGACGTTGTGGTGGTAGGTGCCGGTCCCGCAGGCCTCGCTTTCGCCGCCGCGCTGGCGGGATCGGGACTGCGCATCGCCGTGATCGAGCGACAGCCCGCCTCGGTACTGGCAGATCCCCCCATGGACGGGCGCGAGATCGCCCTGACCCATCGTTCGATCCGCGCCTTGCAGGAACTGGGCGGCTGGCCGCTCATCGACGCGGAGGCGATCGCGCCCCTGCGCGAAGCCCGCGTACTGAACGGCGGGTCTCCTTTCGCGCTCTCCTTCGGCAGCGGCGGTGCGGAAAGGCTGGGGCAGCTCGTCCCCAACCACCTCATCCGCCGGGCGCTGTTCAGGGTCGTGGCGGACTTGCCAGAGGTCGAGGTGCTGGCAGGGCGGAGTGTTGCGTCCATGGGCGGCGCGATCGGCAGCGGCGCGCAAGGCGTATCCGTCAGACTGGAAGATGGCAACCGGCTCGAAGCGCGCTTGCTGGTGGGCGCGGATTCCCGGTTCTCCTTCGTGCGCGAGCAGCTGGGCATCGGCGCGGAAGTGAACCGTCTGGGCCGCTCCATGCTGGTCTGCCGGGTGGCGCATGAAGGCGATCATCAGGGTATCGCGACGGAATGGTTCGACCATGGGCAGACGATGGCAATGCTGCCGCTGAACGGCCGCCGGTCTTCCGCCGTGCTGACGCTGGCGTCGGCCGAGATCGCGCAATTGGCCGCGCTCGATGCCGAGGCGCTGGGCGCCGAGCTGACGCGCCGCTACGAAAGCCGACTGGGACGGATGCAGGCCATCGGCAGCCCTCATGTCTATCCCCTGGCCACCACGTATGCCCATCACTTCGCGGCCCGGCGCGCGGCGCTGATCGGCGATGCCGCCGTCGGCATGCACCCGGTGACCGCCCACGGCTTCAATCTGGGTCTGGCAAGCGCCTGCTCTCTGGGCAAGCTGGTCGCTCAGGCGGCCTTGCAAGGCGGCGACATCGGGGGCGGCATGCTGCTCCGCCGCTACGAGGCCGCGCACCGGCTGGCCACCCGGCCGATCTATACCGCGACCAATCTGATCGTCGGGCTCTACACGGCCGAGCATCCCGCGGCACGCGCGGCGCGCCATGCCGGGTTGAGGGCCGCGGCCCGGCTGCCGCTCGTCTCCAGGAGCGTCAGCAGACTGCTGATGCAGCGCTGAGCCCCCCTTCCTCCATCACCCGTATTGCTGTTCCACCAGCCCATGAACGCGGCGGAACGCGGCATTGGCACCCTCGATCACCCGCATTTCTTCCGCCTCGTCCAGCGCCACCTCGTCCAGCGCCCCGGTGAACGAGCGCCAGTGCTGGGCTCGGCCATCGGGATGACCGGCCAGGTGGCGCGCGCCGTGGTTCTCGTCGAGCCCCAGCGCGCGGGCCATCTTGAACAGGAAGGCCGCGCCGAGGTTGGATCCCTCGGCCACATAGAGCCAGCCCAGCGCCGTCGGCACGTGGATCTCTCCGCGCGCGAAGCGCGGTGCCTCGGTCTGCTCTGCCGGCGCAAGCGACAGGTCCGCCAGATCCTGCCCGATCTGGGCAAAGCGCCGACGCTCGGCGAGATCGGGCACCAGGGCCGCGATTGCCGGATCGTCGTAGAGCGCGTCGATGTCGCGGTGGAAGGCGTGTTGCACGGCCAGGAAGCGACCGTAATTGGCCAATGCCGCGAAGGGCTCGCCCGCCATGATCCGCTTGTCGAGCTGATCGTGCGCCTGCGTGGTAGCCGCCTTGAGACGCTTCGCCCTTCCGACTTCGGATCCGCTACCGGCTCCGATTTCGGGGCCGATTTCAGCCGGGGTCTGAAGTGTCGTATTCATGGGAAGTCCTTCTTCGATTGCCACATGACATGCCGGGGCGCGGCCTCAGCGCCCCGGCATGTCATGTCAGAACGCCAGTATCATCGAGGCCTTGTAGGTCCGTCCCGGCTGGCTGTAATAGCTCTGCGAGACCGTGGCGCTGTCCGAAATGTCGAGCGCGTTGTAATAGGTCTTGTCGAGGATGTTGTATACGCCGCCCTGGAGGCGCAGGCCCTCGAACAGCCCCGGCTTAACCCATGCCGTAAAGTCGACGATGCCGTAGCCCGGCGTCTTGTTGATGGTCGATGTCGGGTCTTCGACCTTGTTTCGCTTGGCGGCCACGGTGGCGGAAAGGTCGGCCCCGAAGCGCTCCTGGCTATAGCCGAACCCGGCGATGCCGCGCAGCGGCGGGATCGAGTTCAGGTAAGTGTCTTCATCCGTGTCCTTGCCGTGGGCATAGGCGATGGAACCCCAGACGCGCCAGTTTTCCGTCAGCGCCCACTGGGCACTGGCCTCGATGCCGTAGATGCGGACATGGGCGCGGTTGACGTACTTGAACACACCGAAGGGATAGCTGCCGCTAAGCCCGGCGGCCGAGGCCGTCGTGGTGATGGTGTCGATGAAGTTGCGATAGTAGTTGTCGTAGAAGCTGACTTTGGCGCCGCGCTTGGCATCGCCGAATTTCAGGCCCAGTTCGTAGCCCTTGCTCGTTTCCGGCTTCAGGTCCGGGTTGCCGATGCTGACGTAGCTGCCGGTGCCGCCATAGGTCAGGTAGAGTTCCGTGGCGGAAGGCGCGCGGAAGGCCTGGGCATATTGCGCATAGGCCGTCAGCCCCGGCACGACATCGTATTCGGCCATGATCTTGGGCGAAAAGCGGGAGTCGCTGGAGCGTTCGGGAAGGCCCTCATAGGCCGCATTCACCGTATAGCTCGGCGTGTCCTGGGGTGTGCGGCGATACCAGTCGAAACGCAGGCCCGGCGTCAGGTGGAAGGCGCCGAACGTCATCCGGTCCTGCAGGAACAGGCCGAGATCGATGCCGTCGACATCGGGCATGTCGGACTGGTTCACATGAAGAAACGAGCACGAGTAGATCGCCGCCGTGCAGTTATCGACGCCGGACGCATACTGCGTCGTCCTGGTCGCATAGACCTCGCCGCCGAGGCTGATCGCATGTTGCACCGCGCCGGTGGCCGCGCGCCCGACGATGGAGCCGTTCGCACCCCAGGATTCGTCCTGAAGGTCGCTGTCGCGGTCGTACTGCCCTATCGGCGCGGTCTTGCGCATGGCCTGCGTATACGTGCGCAGGTTCAGGCGCTGCCAATAGCCTACGAGGTGAGCTTCCTGAACGAAGCCCTCGCCTTCGGCCTGATAATCGTAGGTACCGGCAATGCGCTTGCGCTTGTTCTGCTCCAGAGTGCCATAGGACGAATAGGTCGACCCGATGCTGGTGAGCGTGTCCTCGTCGTAGCTGCGCTTGAACGTCTCACCCGTCAGGCCGATGCGGTGGCCGCCGCCCAGGTACTGGTGGACCTTCACCAGCAGGTTTTCCTGGTCATAGGCCGCAGGGTTCCGGGCGGTCCGCGTCGTGCCGGTACCATCAATCTTGCCCTGGTTCTCGGTCTCGTGGCCGTTCTGGTAGCCGCCCTGGATCAGGACCAGCGTGTCTCCGGTACGGAAGGCGGCAGCCTGGTTGAGATAGACGCTGTCGCTGGCGCTGTCATACGTCGCCTTGCCGAGCGCGCCCTGCTTCTTGCCATCCGTCAGCAGGTCCTCGGGATCGAGCGTGCGCACCGCAAAGACCCCGCCGAGCGCGCCTTGGCCGAAGTAGCTGGAATCCCCGCTTTTCACGACATCGATCGCGCTCAGCGAGTTGAAATCGAAGGCCGCGACGCCGCCCTGCACGCCCCGCGCCCCGTCGCTCATCCAAGGCAGACGGATCCCGTCCACCGTCGTCAGCACGCGATTGGCGTCGAGGCCGCGGATGTTGATGCTCTGGTTGTTGGTGTTGAAGTTCACCCCCGCATCCACGCGCCGGGCGTAATCGGCGATATTGTCGACCATGCGCTCACGAAGCGTCTCGGCCGTGGTGGTGGTGGTGAGGACGGCCGGCTTGCCGGCGGCATTGCGGTCGACGCCCTGCTGCTGATTGCCGATCGCCGTATCCTCGACGCGGACGGAACCGAGCTTGACCGGGTCTTCGCTGGAAGTGGCGGCACCGTCGGCCGCCTGGGCCTGTGCACCGGCGCAGAGGATCGCCGCGGCGGCAAGGGCGGAAGTCTGTTTCAGCGCGCGCAACAGCGCACACCGCTTGGGAGAAGTCATTGATGCAAGATCCTACTGCTAATGATTCGCAGAAGCGTTACTTGCACAATGTCGCAGCGAAATTTCAATCCGCCTTTTCAATTTACGGTGGAGATCGGAACTTTCCCGCTAGCCCCGTTCGCAATCCCGCCATGCGTCGCCGGAACGTTTCCGAACCGCCACCGCGATATGATGCCCAAGGGAGATTTCACCTGCTCGCAGGATCGTGGAAAATGGCGGCAACCGGCAGGAAAGCCGGATGGGGAACGGGAGGACACATATGCCGCGAATTTCGAAGCTGAAACGAATGGCGTCGCTGGGGGCGCTTGCGTCGGCCCTGGTCGCGGGATCGGCCAGCGCGCAAACAGGAAGCGAAGTCGCCCCCGCTGCCGCACCGGCCTCGGCTGATTCCACCCCCATTAGCCAGAACGGCGAAATCATCGTCACGGCCCAACGCCGTGCCGAACGGTCCGTGGACGTGCCGATCACGGTGACGACGCTCAGCGAGGAAACGCTGAAGGAAACCGGTGTGCGGCAGCTTTCCGACATGTCCAAGGTCGTCCCGGCCCTGCGCTTCGACAAGGCGGGCGTCTACACCCAGCCCACGATCCGCGGCGTCGGAACGGCGATCACCACGTCCGGCGGTGGCCCCAACGTGGCGACTTACGTCGATGGCTTCTTCCTGCCCAGCGCCGCCGCAACGGACTTCCAGCTACTCAAGGTCCAGAACATCCAGGTTCTGAAAGGGCCGCAGGGTACCCTGTTCGGCCGCAATACCACCGGCGGCGCGATCCTGGTCACCACGGCCGAGCCCAGCCAGGACGCAGCGGGCGAATTCCGCGTGTCCTACGGCCGGTTCGATACGGTCGAAGTCCAATCCTATGCAACCTCGGGCATTACCGAGGGCGTCGCATTCGATGTGGAGGGCCTCTATCGACGCAGCGACAACTTCCAGCGCAACATCATCGACGGCAACGATCAGGTCGGCAAATACAACCGCTGGTCGATCCGCACCGGCCTGAAAGCCGATCTGACACCGGATATCAGCGTGCTGCTGCGCTACACCCATGCGCAGACGGACGATCCCTCGTCGCTGATGCACAATGCCTTCGTGGACAAACAGGGCACCCCGTGGATCTACCAGTTCACGCCTGCGGGTCTCTACGCCACGAAACCCAACGAAGTGGCGCTCAATCCCGCGGACGGCATCGGCGCCCGTACCAACACCGACGTGATCCAGGGCACGATCAAGGCCGATCTCGGGTTTGCCAACCTCACTTCCTACACCCAGTTCCGCGACGAACGCGTCACCAGCGTGCAGGACCTCGACGCGACGGCCCTGCCGATCTTCACGATCCGCATCGGTTCCAACAGCAAGACTTTCACGCAGGAGGTACTGCTGAGTTCGAAGGCCGGATCGCCGCTCCAGTGGACCACCGGCGTCTACTACTTCCGTAACCGGGACACCTGGCCCACCGATGCCAAGCTGGGCACCGCACCTTTTGCGCGTAACGGCGAATCCGGGACGCTATCTCAGTCCATCGCCGTCTTCGGCGACGCCACCTACGAGGTCACCCCGCAGTTCTTCGTGACGGCCGGTGCGCGCTACAGCCACGACTGGGTCGACCAGGCCTACTTCCTGCGCGCGCTTACCGCCTCGGTCTACGAGGATGAGAACGGCAACGCCGTGCCCTTCGGATCGTTCGCGACAACCCCTCTCTACACCCGTTTCAACGTGCCCAAGCTGACGAACAACCGCGTCACCCCGCGTTTCGTCCTGCGCTACAAACCTAACGAGGAATCCAGCGTCTACGCCTCCTTCACGCAAGGCTACAAGGCAGGGCTGCTGAACGTCGGCGGCTATTCCTACCGCCCGGTCAAGCCCGAGAAGATCAATGCCTACGAACTGGGCTACAAGTACGGCGACGGCCGGTTCACCGCCGAACTTTCCGGGTTTTACTACGACTACAAGAACCTGCAGGTGTCGAGCTTCCAGGCCGGAACCGCCCGCATCACCAATGCTGCCAGCTCGGAGATCTACGGCATCGAAGGCCAGGCCAGCGCCCGCGTCACCAACGACCTTACCGTCAGCGGCGGGCTTGCCTGGACTCACGCCCGCTACAAGACCTTCCCCAACGCACCGTTTTATCAATTCTGCGACCCCGCGGCCGTCTTCGGTACCTCGCCGGTGGCCTGCACGCCGCCAAGCCTTGGCGGCCTTGGTCCCGGTGCCCTGGTCGAGACCACCAAGGATGCCAGCGGCTTCAAGATGCAGCGTACCCCTGCGCTGACCGGCAACCTGGCGGTGTCCTATGGCATCGACCTGGCGGGCGGCCGGCTGAACCTGTCCAGCAACCTCTACTACACGTCCGCCTTCTATTTCGGCATCGCGGAGCAGTTCAAGCAGAGCCAGTACGCGCTCCTCGGCGTCCGCGCGGAATGGGTCGATCCTTCGGGCAAGATCTCGGTCGCGCTGTTCAGCGAGAACGTCACCAACCATCGTTACCGGGCCGCCGTGAACTACGCCTCGCTCGGCGTAGGCAGCATCTGGGCCGATCCGATCACTTACGGCCTCACCTTGGGGGTGAGATACTGATCCGGCTCGGAAGCGCCTCTGCCTGAAAGGCGCCGCCTTTTCGTTGCGCAATCGGCCAGGTCAATCTAGGATATCGAATGTCCATGATTGACCTGGCCTGCGCATGAATCTCAAGAACCAGGTGGAATGGGCGCTCCATTGCTGCTCCGTGATGGCCGGTCTGCCTGAAGGTCGTTATCTCTCGACCCGCAGCCTTTCCGAATTTCACGGCGTGCCCAAGGAATATCTCGGCAAGGCCTTGCAGGGCCTGTCCAAGGCCGGGCTTGTGCATACGACCCTGGGTCCAAGCGGCGGCTACCGCCTCGCCAGGCCGGCACAAGCCATCACCTTCCTCGAAGTGGTGGAGGCGGTGGAAGGCCGCAAGTCGACATTCCAGTGCAGCGAGATCAGGGCGAACAACCCCTGCCGTCCGAAAGGCCTCTGCGACGACAAGCCTTGTGCCGTCGCCCGCATCATGTGGCGCGCGGATGAGGCCTGGCGCCAGACGCTGGCGGCCGTGACGCTGGCAGACCTGCAGGAGACCTTGCAGGAGGACGTGCCCGCCGACCTGCTCAAGCGCAGCTTCGACTGGCTGATGGAGCGAGCAGGCTGAAAGGGGCGAAAACCGCCCCTTTCGCGCAAGGCTGCCCGCGCCAGTTCAGGCCAGATTGGCTTTTTCGAGGCCGTAGAGCTTGTCCGCCGAACCGGGCACGGCCTGGAACGCTATGGCCAGTCGGTTCCAGGCGTTGATCGTCATCACCGCGAAGTTCAGGTCGACGATCTCCTTCTCGGAAAACGCCTCGCGAACCTCGGCATAGACCGCATCCGGGACGCCGCCCTCACCCAGTCGGGTCACCGCCTCGGTCCAGGCCAGAGCCGCCCTTTCGCGCGCATTGAACAGCGGCGATTCCCGCCAGATCGCGACATGATGGACGCGCAGGTCCCGCTCGCCGTGAATTCGGGCTTCCTTGACGTGCATGTCGAGGCAGAACGCGCATCCGTTCAACTGCGATGCGCGGATGTCGACAAGCGTCAAAGTGTTCTGCTCGATCGAGCCGTTCTTCACCGCTGCCGACAGATCCATCATCTTGCGAACGAGTTCGGGAGCCTGCTTCGCATAATCGATACGCTGGGACATTCGCTTCATCCTTCGGGATTGCTAATACGGATATTTAATATCCGTATTAGCAATCCCGTCAAGCGCCCTTATCCTTACAACGGCGTCTCATCCGTGCCGCCGGTGTCGTCGGGCAGTCACTTCGATAGGCCATAAGGCGGCTGTGACCCTTCCGATTCCCCGCACCATCGCCCGCTTCGAGAACGATCGGTGCCCTCATGCGTTTATCCCCATCACGATGGCAGTCGCCGGACGGGACATTCTCCTCTCCGACAGCGCGCCGTCTCCCGAGCCGCCGGCCGCGGCCTGTCAACCGGAGGGCCTGCCATGACAGCGGTCGCGAACGAGGAAGCCGAGCTCAAGCTGGAATTGGCCCCGGACAGCGCCGATCAGCTCGAAGCCTCGGGGTTGTTCGCGGGCGGGCCCGCCCTCATCCCGCAACATGCCATCTATTTCGACACCCCCGATCACGACTTGTCCAAGGCCGGGCTATCGCTGCGCGTGCGTCGCGACGGTTCGAAGCGGGTGCAGACAGTCAAAGCCGACGGCCCCTCGGCCGGCATGTTCATCCGGCCCGAATGGGAGCGTCCCGTTCCGGATGACGAGCCGATCATCGACCATACCACGCCGATCCCCGCGCTGTTGGGAGACCGCATTGCCTCGCTCGCCCCGGTGTTCACGGTGGACAACGAGCGCCGCCTCTGGGTCCGGGACGGCATCGAGATCACGCTCGATCGCGGCCATGTCATTGCGGCCGAACGCGAAACCCCGGTCTGCGAAGTCGAACTGGAACTGAAGGAAGGCAGCGCCGCCGCGCTCTTCGCCCTGGCGCGCCGGATCGATGCGATAGCTCCCGTTCGCATCGGCGTATCGAGCAAGGCCGAGCGCGGCTATCGCCTGCTCGGCCCCGCCCCCACCGCGACCAAGGCGCCCCGTGTCGTGCTCGAAACCGAGATGGACGCCGGCAAGGCATCCCAGGCGATTGCAGCGGCTTGCCTGCGCCATTTCCGGCTCAACGAGCCACTGGTACTGCATCACCGCGACGGCGCAGCCCTGCACCAGTCCCGCGTCGCGATCCGCCGCCTGCGCTCCGCGCTGACGCTCTTCAAGACCCTGTTCCCGGACGAGACGCGCCGCTGGTTCAATGGCGAACTGCGCTGGCTGGCCGGGGAACTGGGCAAGGCGCGAGACCTGGACGTGCTTGCGGACCAGGCGAGCGAAGGGCCGCTTTTCGACCGCATCACGACGGCGCGGGACGATGCCTATCTGGAGGCCATCGCCGCGCTCGATTCCCGGCGCGCGCGCATGCTCATGCTGGACCTGTCGGAATGGCTCGTTATCGGGGACTGGCTGACCGACGAGGATCGCCGCGCCTTACGCGAAACCACGGCGCGCGAATTTGCCGCCAATGCCCTCGAACGCTTTCGCCGCAAGGTCAAGAAAGGTGGGCGCCGGCTGGAGAAGCTGGACGATCATGCGCGCCATGAAGTGCGCAAGACCGCCAAGAAGCTGCGCTATGCCACGGACTTCTTCGTGGCGCTTTTCCCCGAGAAGCGTGAGCGCCGCCGCCACAAACGCTTTGTTTCCGCGCTGGAGGAACTGCAGGATCGCCTGGGCCTGCTCAACGATCTTGTCGGCGCCCCGGAATTGCTCGACAACCTTGGTCTCGCCGATGCGCCCGAGGCATCTCACCTGCTGGGCCACGACAAGAAGGCGGACCTTCTGGAAGCCGCCGCAGAGGCTTACGAGACTTTCGTCGATGCAAAACGCTTCTGGCGCTAAGCGGCGTCGTCCAGGTCAGCAGGGAAGATGGAGACGCGCGAAGTCCCCGTCGGTCGAGCGCCCCAGCATCGCGCGGTAGTCCGTGAAATGTGGCATCCCGTCCGTGACGAGACCCAGCGGCGGATCCTCTCCCTCCGGCAACTTGCGCAAGGCGAGCGGTGCGGCGGCGGGTACGAGCTGCGACCCGCTGCCCACTTCCAGCGTTGTCAGTATCCCGAAGAGCTGACCATCGATCGTGGGCCGCGACAGGATGGCCAGGCGGTACTGGCCCTGCTCGTTCGTCACGAGATAGATATGTCCGGACAGGTTCGGCATCGAGACATGGCCGGCCTGCTCGAACCGGGAATCCGAACGGCCTGATTCCGCAAAGCCGAGGCAGGCCTTTTCCGGCACCCAGCGCACGGTGGTGAGATAGGCGAATAGGCCGCCCGGCGTGCCGAAACTCGGCCTGATCGTCAGATAGCGACCTTCGAGCCAGGCAACGGCCGAGCGGGCATAGGCCCCCATGGACTCCGGCGCCACGTCGCCCAGGACCGGCGCCGCGGCAGGCGCAGGACGGCCCGCGCGCAAGTCGACACCCAGCGCCTCCTCGATGCGCAGCAGCGTTGCCAGCGTGAAGGAGCGCTTGCCTGCCAGCGCCTTTTCCAGAGTGGACAGGCTGATGCGCGCCATGTCCGCCAGCGCCTGACGCGAGATGCGGCGGCGGGCGATCTCCTCGCGCACGAGGCGAGCGGTTTCGGCGCCCTCGGCCGAAAGCGGTGAGGAATCGGCGGGCTCTGTTTCGGTCACTGTCATCGTGCGTCTCTTTCCGCACAAATCCGCACATGTCGTCAATCATTTCGTGCGCGTTCCGCATTCCCACACATGCATTCCGCATTTCCGCACATCTCGTGCCGGAACCGGCCGAAACTGCTCGTGGCTGTGCGGCATGGCATGCGC
Source organism: Novosphingobium sp. YAF33 (assembly GCF_052113265.1). Classification (NCBI taxonomy): domain Bacteria; kingdom Pseudomonadati; phylum Pseudomonadota; class Alphaproteobacteria; order Sphingomonadales; family Sphingomonadaceae; genus Novosphingobium; species Novosphingobium sp. YAF33. The sequence continues at coordinate 299,543 of NZ_JBFRCW010000004.1, read as the reverse complement.
ATAGACGAAGGGCTCCCCTAGCAGATGGAGCCCGCCATGCCGCAGTCCCCCGCCCCTCGTCCTCTCGGTCTCAGCCATTCCGGCCCCGGCATTCTGGCCATCCGCCGCACTTTGGCCATCCGCCGCGCCCTGGTCCCGGCAATCGTCCTGGCGCTCGGCGCGCCGCTTGCCGTGGCGGTCCATTCGACGGCCGCCGTCGCCGACGAAACCGCGGTGGACGATGCCGCTCCGGATGACGGGCCCGCCGCCGGCACACTCATGCTGCGCGGACAAGGCGCGGCGAAAAGCCTTCCGGCGGTCCGCCTCGGCACCGACATGGACGTCACTGTGACCGGACAGGTTGCCAGCGTGCGCGTAACCCAGGCCTTCCGCAACACCTCGGACAAGTGGATGGAGGCCAGCTATCTCTACCCCCTGCCTCAGGACGGCGCGGTGGACTCGCTGAAGATGGTGGTCGGCCAACGCGTGATCGTCGGCCACATCGAACCGCGCGCGAAAGCCCGTGAGACTTATGAGGCCGCCAAGGCCAGCGGCCGCAAGGCCGGTCTCGTCGAGCAGCAGCGCCCCAACATGTTCAGCACGATGGTCGCCAATGTCGCCCCCGGCGAGACCGTGCTGATCGCGATCGAATATCAGGCACCGGTCAGCCAGGCGAACGGCACGTTCTCGCTGCGCCTGCCGCTGGTCGTGGGGCCGCGCTATACGCCGCCGCATACCTTGGGCTCGGCCGCGGCGGTCGAGGACGCCCATGCCGTGACCGCCCCGCCGGTTCTGGATCCCGCGCTTGGCGCCAGACTGGGTGGCGGACGGGGCGACGGCCTCAATCCCACCTCGATCTCGGTCCATCTCGCGCCCGGCTTCGAGGTTGCCAACCTGATCAGTCGCTATCACCGGATCAACGTCGCCGGGGCCACCGACAACCGCACCGTGACCCTTGCCGACGCCACCGTTCCCGCCAACCGCGATTTCGTGCTCGACTGGCGCTCCGCTTCGGCCGACCCCGCGCTCGGCCTGTTCGCCCAGCATACGGACAAGGGCGACTACGTCATGGCCGCAATCACGCCGCCGGCCAATCTCGACGGCCTTCCCCGCCCCCCGCGCGAGATGGTCTTCGTAATCGACAACAGCGGCTCGATGGGCGGTGATTCCATGGAGGAGGCCAAGGCCAGCCTCATCCACGCGCTCGGCACCTTGCGCCCGCAGGACCACTTCAACGTGATCCGCTTCGACGACACGATGACGCGCCTGTTCGAGCACAGCGTGTCCGCCACCTCGGACCAGGTCGCGCTCGCCACCCGCTTCGCGGAATCGCTCCAGGCGCAAGGCGGCACCGAGATGCTCCCCGCGCTAAAGGCCGCGCTGGACGATGCCGGGACCGGGGGCGGCACCAGTCCCGAAGTGCTGCGCCAGATCGTGTTCCTCACGGACGGCGAGATTTCCAACGAACGCGAGATGATGGCCGCGATCGGGGACGACGGGGGCCGCAGCCACGTCTTCATGGTCGGCATCGGCTCCGCGCCGAACGACTTCCTGATGGAGCGCATGTCGACCATCGGCGGCGGGGTCTATACCCATGTCGGCGCGCCCGGCGAAGTGGCTGCCAAGATGATGCCGCTACTCGATGTACTCAGCCATCCCGCGGTACGCGATCTCTCGGTGCGGGTCGAAGGCGGCTCGCTGGATCTCACCCCCTCGCGCCTGCCGGACGTCTACGCCGGACGGCCGCTGGTGCTCGTCGGCCGCAGCGACAAGCTTTCCGGAACGCTCACCGTCTCCGGCAACATCGGCGGCAAGCCCTGGGTGCAGCGGGTGGATCTCTCGGCTGCTTTGCCCAGCCCCGCCATCGAGAAGCTCTGGGCCCATCGCCGCATCACCGATGTCGAGGCCGACCGCGCCCTCGGCAAGCTGGAGGACGACCGCGCCGATGCCGAGATCGAACGGATCGGCATGGAGCACGCGATCGTCACGCGCCAGACAAGCCTGGTCGCCGTCGACGAAACGCCTGCGCGGCCTGCCGGTGCCCGCCTGACGCGCGAGGAATTGCCCATCAACCTGCCGGCCGGCTGGGACTTCGAAGCCCTCTTCGGCCAGGACGCGGTGCAGGCAGCACCCGGACAGGAAGGAACCGGCGATCTCGCTGCCATGCAGGCCCAAGCCCTGGAACTGCCGCAGACCGCGACCGGCTTTCTCGGCCTGATCGGCAAGGGGCTGGCGCTGCTGCTGGCGGGCATGACCGGCTTCGCCCTGCTCCTGCGCCGGAGGGCGGCATGAACGTCGCAATCCTGCGGACGGCGCCCCTCTGGTCCAACCGTTTGAAGGAGGTCGCGCGAGGACGCGGCCTCCTGGTCATCCTCCTGCTCGGGCTGTGCCTGACCGGCCTGGCGCAGATCGCATGCGGGCTCTACATCCCCGCCAAAGCCGCAGCGGCTCAGGTCCTGCTGGACCGCGCCTTCGACCGCAGTCGCGTCGATCACGCCCCGCGCAAGCCTTGGCCCTGGGCCGACATGACCCCCACGGCCCGGCTGGTGGTTCCCGGCCTTGGCATCTCAAGGATCGTGCTGGACAGCGGATCGGGCCAGGCTCTGGCTTTCGGCCCGACGCTGCTGCCGGGTGGAGCGGCCTTGGGACAGGCTGGAACCGCCGTGGTCGCCGCCCATCGCGACACCCATTTCCGGTTTCTGCGCGATATGAAGAAAGGCGATCTCATCTTCGTCCAGACCCGCGAAGGCCTGGAACGGCGCTACCGCGTCACCGGTGCCGAAGTGGTGCGATGGGACGGCTACGCCGTGGCCGATGCGCCGCTCGGCGAAAGGCTGGATCTGGTGACCTGTTTTCCCTTCGACGCGATCCGGAGCGGCCCGTGGCGCTACGTCGTCCATGCCGAAGCGGTCAGCCGGTGAACCGCACCGCAGATGAAAAGCCTCGCCGGCCGGCCCCATGAACCGGGACCGGCGAGGCCGTTACATCAGAAGTGGAACTTCACTTCGCCGCCGATGATGCGCGGCTCGTTGACCATGCTGGTCAGGTTGTTGAAGTCGATGGCGCCGACGATGCGGATCTGGTTGGTGATGTTGCGCGCGAAAGCGGCCACTTCGATGCCCATGGCATTGTCACGCCAGCCTGCACGCAGGCCGCCTTCCAGCGATGCCTTGCCGGTGAATTCCACCGAATCGTAGAGGAACAGGTTGACCGAGCTGCGGTAGGCCCAGTCGGTGTAAGCGAAGACTTCCTGGTTCTCGCTGATCGGCACCGTGTAGCTGGCCGTCCAATTGGCGATCCAGCGCGGCGCCTGCGGCAGGCGGTTGCCGTCGATGGAGACGAGCGAGGTGCCCGCCACGACCGGATCGAGCACGGTGCAGCCGCCCGAGCAGGGCTCGACCCTCAGGTCCGAGTCCTTGAGCTTGGTGAAGTTGTAGCTGCCACCTGCGGTCAGGGAGAGGCCCTCCACCGGGGTGATCGCCATTTCGCCCTCGACGCCCCAGCCGATCGCCTTCTTCGCGTTGATCAGCGTGGTCGTGTTGGACGCGCCGCCCACGGCGGTGAGCTGGATATTGCGCGTGTTCATGTAGAACACGTCCGCCGAGTAGCTGACCAGTCCGCGCTCTTCGCCCTTGAAGCCGACTTCGAACGAGGTCGTGGTCTGCGGCTTGGCTTCCGAGGCGACACCCGAGACGGCGTCGTTCTTCAGTGAAGCGCCCAGGTAGCCCGAAGCGGCGCGGGCGTAGAGCGAGTGGTCCGGGTCCAGCTTGTAAGTGGCGCTGCCATCCCAGGAAACCTTCGAGCCCTTGGCCCGGCCTTCGGAAAGCAGCACGCCATCGGCGGCGTTGAGGTTGCCGTACTTGCGGTCATGCGACCAGCGCAGGCCGCCGCGCAGGATGAGCGATTCCACCGGGGTATATTCGACCGAGCCGAACACCGCGTAAGTCTCGTTGTCGAGATGGCTGGTGTTGCCGTTGGTCTGGACGTTGGTGGTGCTCCAGCTCAGCGCCTCGGTGTCGAGGTTCTGGTTGAAGTAGTAGGCGCCGGCCTGGAAGCTGACGTCGCCGAACTTTTCCGAGGCGAAGCGCAGTTCCTGCGTGAATTCGCGCGGCTTGGCCTTGCTGCCGCTCTCGACCGAGAAGGGCACTGCGGCGGGATAGCTGCCGTCCACGTCACCGCGCGAGAAGACCTTCACCTTTTCCCAGCCGGTCACCGAGAACAGGGTGCCCAGGCCGTCGAAATCGTAGCTGGCCTGGACGTTGGTGCCCCAGCCGTCGAGGCGCTGCGGGTTGGAACCGTTCTGCGCGGTATGCTCGACGTCGAAACCGTCCACGAAGTCGTTGGTGCCGGGCTTGATGGTGTTGCCGCGGAACACGCGGGCCGAACCGCGCAAGTGGCGGCCATGGAGGTTCACCAGGACGTTGAGCGGGCCGTTGTCGTATTCCAGCAGGGCACGGCCGGCGAGATCGTCGTAACCGTCGAAGCGGCGCTCGTTGATCGTCTCGGCGTAGTCGTTCTTCACCCAGTCGTCGCGGTGCTGCAGGTTGCCGGCAACGCGGAAGCGCAGGGTTTCGGTGATCGGGCCGCTCAGCGCGAGTTCGCTGTTGATCGTGTTGTAGGTGCCCCAGGAAACACTGCCGTGGCCGGTGTAATGGTCGGTCGGGCGGGCCGAGGTCAGCTTGATCACGCCGGCCGGGGTGTTGCGGCCGAACAGGGTACCCTGCGGGCCCTTGAGCACTTCGATGTTCTCAAGGTCGAAGGCCGGGAAAGCCTTCAGGAACGGGCTTTCGAGCGCGATGTTGTCGTATACGACCGAGACCGGCTGGGCCGCGTCCGACGAGAAGTCGGTATTGCCCAGGCCGCGAATGTAGAAGCGCGGGAAAGTACGGCCGAACGACGATTCCGCCAGAAGGCTGGGCACGCGGCCGGACAGGAAGCGGATATCCTGGCCGCTGGAATTGATCGCGGCGAGCTTGTCTCCGCTCAGCGACGATACGGCGATCGGCACGTCGACGGCGCGTTCTTCGCGGCGGGTCGCGGTGACCACGATATCGGTGCTGCTGGCGCCTTCGCTGGCGGGCGAGGCGACGCTCTGCGCCTGCGCTGCGGCCGGCAGGGCGCAAGCAAGAGCGATGAGCGAAACGGCGGCACGATGGCGGAATCGACGCTGAGTCATGTTTTTATGAAACCCTGATTACCCTGAGACCTTGTTTGTCGCGCGGAGTAGGGACTTGCGGGTGCACTCGCAAACGCATTGTTTTCGATGCTGCGTTGCAGAAATAAGATCGGGCGGAAATGTTGTAGAAATATCACGGTGCCGCTTCGTTGCGTGGCTCCCCGATGTTTTTGCAGCGCACCATCAACGTCGTTGACTTCGATGGCCTTTTTCTCGCCTTCGGCAGAGTCGCATGGTGCTGCCGGGTTTTCGCGACAGAAGTGCCGTCCAGCAAAAAGTCGATCCGCGGTTCATGCGCGCAGCGGGGCGCCGTCCGGCATCCATTGCAGCGGGGCGCGTCGGGCCTGCGGTCTCGCCAGGATAGTGGCAGACAGTCCGAACAGCCCCAGCGTCAGGAAAGCGGGACGCCCGCCGAAGGAGGTGAAGAACAGCATCTCGCTCAGCATCACCAGCACCCCGAACACGAAGGCCGCGGGAGCCTCTCCCGGCGTGCGCCGCAGGACGCGGCGGCGCTTCCACAGCGAAACGAGAGGGTCGAGGAAGTTGCCGATGAAGATCGCCAGCCCCGCCGATCCGGCGATCAGCGCGATCCAGAGGTAGGTGTTCACGAAATCGATGATTCCCTCTCCCTGCCGCAAGTCTGCCAGCAGCACATTGAGCCGCGGCATCGAATGCCCGAACATCGGGCTTTGCCAGAACACTTCCTTGCCCTTTTCGAAAAGATCGCGGCGATAGGTCGTAGTCTCGTTGGCGCCCCCGTCGGACAGCCCCAGCGCTTCGGCAAAAGTGGGGGAAAGCTGGGCCGTCACGAAGACGATGCCCAGCGCCAGGCCGATCCCACCGGCACAGGCAAGCAGCGAGCGCCAGCGTCCCCGATAGATCGCCATGGCCACCGATGCGAGCGCGAGCCCGATCCAGGCGCCCCGCGATTGCGGCGCCGACACCCCAAGGAACGTGATCGCCAGCAGCCCGGAATGACGCAGGGCAGATCGAAAATCCTCCCGCAGCAGGCTGAGAGCGGCGAAGCACATGGCCAGGACCAGCGCGATGGAGGTCGGCTCCACGAACGGTCCCCCGGCCCGCATCAAACCGCCGCGGGCCTTCACCAGCAGCATCATCGGCACGTTATACTGGCCGTAAAGCTCATTGTAGATCGGCCAACTGCGCCAGATTTCCAGGACCAGCACCGCCGTCAGCGCCACGCCCCCGCAGGCCAGCCAGCGCAGGGCCATGCGCTGCCCCTCGGTGCTCGTCACGCCGCGGCTGAGGATATAATAGGGTAGGCCCAGGTCGAGGACGAGATTGACTGTCGTTCTAAGGAAATTCGTGGCCGTKGTCTCGCGCGAGAGGGCAAGGCCCAGCATGAGCAGGAACGCGGCGACCCATCCATCGCTGGTCAGCCGCCGCGGCGCGCTTTCCGATTTCCGGAACTTCAGCCAGATCGCCACTGCCGCGCCAATGGCAAGCCCGTCCTGCACCCCGAAATCGAACAGCTTCAACCCGCCGATTTCCACCGGGGCGTCCAGCGGAGGCAGCAGCAACATGCTGAACAGATAGAGCGGAGCGATACGTTCGCGCCGCCCCGCCACCACCGGCACCCAGAAACACATCGCCAGATGCAGCAGCCGCACCGCCGGGAGCGACCAGGCCAGCATCGGCAGCGCCATCACGCAGAACAGGCTGCGCATGGCCATTTCCTCGCGGTGGACGCGGCGAAGGCAAATCAGGAACAGCGCGACGCCCGCACCGCTCGCACAAGCGACATAGAGCGCCGAATGGATGCTGTAATAGGCGACCGCCAGCAAGGCGAAGAGCCCGCCCGTCCCCATCATCGACTGAACCGCGTGGCGGTTCACGGCGCTTCCGCCTGAAAGCGGCGCACGGCCGAGAGCTTCGGCGTCTCGGCCGCAGGCTGACCGGCATATTCGCGCAGGCCCCATGAGCCATATTCGCCGATCGGCGCGGTCGCCGCGTAGAGTACCAGGGTACCGCCGAAACGGCGGCGCCAGCCTTCGAGGTAGCGCAGATAGACCTCGCCCATGCGCGGATCGCGCTGCACGGCCCGCGCGAGGTCCAGATCGGTGGTGACGAGATGCTGGCCGCCTTCATAGGCGATGTAGCGCAGGCCATGCCGGGCCGCCACGGCGCGATTGGCCTCCGCCATCGCCAGCGTCCGCTCCATCGAACCCGGCATCTGCGTGAAGATGCGATCGAGATCCCGCTTGCGATAGCCGTCAAGTTCCAGCCAGAGATAAGGCGCGGTTGCCAGAGCATCCACCCAGCGGTCCGCATGGCCATAGTTCAGGACCATGCGCGCAAGCTCGGGATTGGCATGCTGGCTGGCACATACCCGGATCAGCGCCTGCGGCCGGTCGGCATAGATCGCGGTCCAGATGCGCATGGCCGCGACCATGCGCTGGGAATAGCGCTCCATCCGTGCCCGCATGGGATCGCCGCCGCCAAGCCCGAGGGCCAGTCCCTCCCGCTCAGCCTGGCCCGAGGCGTCGAAGATGTCGTTCCACACTTCGTTGCCAAGTTCGACATAGACTTTGCGCCCCGGATCGAGGCGCGCGTGGACGAGCGCCGCGAAGCCGCGCAGATAATCCGCGTCGGCATCGTAGGGCATGAGGAACCACGGGTCCGCGCCGGCGGCATTGGCAAGGGCGACCATGTCCTCGACCGAGGCGCCCGCCACACCAACCTGAGACCCGCTGCCGGGAAGGCTGCGGGTCGCCCACGAGGCTGGCGCATTGTCGTTGGTGCGCTGCCAGTCGAGAAAGCGAACGACCTTGAAGCCGGAGAGGAAGGCGAGGAATTCCGGGTCGAACCGCTGGCTGCGCGGAGCGCCCGCCTTGCGGCAATCGAGTTCGCGCAAGGGATCGGCCGGGTCGGTGGAAATCAGCTCGACCCAGGCGCCCTCGCCTTCCGCTCCCGTTGGCCGCAGTTCCAGATCGACCGCGCCGGCAGAAGCGCCGAGAACACGTGCCACACCGCCAGCCTCCAGCCCGCCGCGGCCGGCAAAAGTGCACCGCACCGCCATCATCCGAAACGGCGCAGCAGGCAGGACCAGCGGACGCGGCGCTGTTTGCCCCGGTTCCAGGCTGCGCACCCACCCCGCGGCATCGAGCTGCTGGGAGGGCATCGGCGTCCAGCCATCCCCGCGCGAAGAGAACCACTCGCTTTGCAGGATCATGTTGGAGAAGACCTGCTGCCGATTGAAGGTCTGAAGCCCGAACAGATTGATGCCCAGGGCGGTGGGAGGTGCGGCTGCCGGAACGATGCTCGGCCGCGCCACATCCTGCGCCGAGCGTGCCTGCTCGACGAGAGAATGGCGGCGCACGGCCTGAGGCCCGAAAACCGCCACGGCCGCCGCCGCGACCGCGCATAGCGACAGCGCGATCGCGGTCCGTTTCAGGGTGTCAGTCCCCCGGCCGCGTTCTGGAGCCCAAGGGTCATCCTCCGCCAGGTCTGGTGGATGCGGAATATCTGCGGCCCATCGATCAGGTAGCGCCGCCACAAGCGCTGCGGATCGGATCCCAGGCGGTAGAGCCACTCCAGAGACATCTGCTGCATCAGGCGCGGCGCGCGTTCCTGGTCGCCGGTGAGGAACTCCAGTCCCGCCCCCACGCAGAAGCCGATACCGCAGGCCGCACCGGCCCGGGCGAGGCGCCGGGCAATGATCTCCTGCTGCGGCGATCCGACCGCCAGGAAGACATACCGAGCCTTGGTGTTGGCCAGGAACCTTACGGCCCGCGTCACTTCGCGCGGATCACGGATGAAGCCCATCGGCGGATTGTAGTGGTGCAGATCGCAGAGCCCGTAGCGGGCGGCGATCCGGGCCACCATGTCCTCGCTGCCGCCCAGGATCGCGACCCTGTCGTTCCGATCGATATGGTGGTCGAACAGGGCGGCGGTGAGGTCGCTGCCGGTCACCACGGGAAGGTCCTGCCCCACCGCCCTGGCCATCTTCGCCAGGATCCTGCTGTCGCAGAGTGTCATCCAGGCGCCGCGATAAGCGGGCCAGAGGTCCGAGCGACGGCGCTGCAGCCGCACCACATGGTCGACATTGGGCGTCACCACATAAGCGAACGGTGCTGACGGCGGGCGCGAAACGATGGCGTCGAGCGCCCCTGCCATGTCGATCCGCGTGAAAGCCAGTTCGAGAAATTCCACGGGACCGGGATCGGGCCGCTCAAGTGCCGAAAGAGGCTCTGCCAGAGTTGCAGAAGTGGCCGCCACCAGAGCAGCCAGCTCGCGCATGTCAGCCGGCGCGAATTCTCCCGAAGTCTTGTGGAACTTGTCGAGGTACATGGTGTTTCTCCCCGTGGACGAATATGCCGCAGGGCCGGTCGCCGATCTCTTGTGGCTACCGGGACCGTGCATCCGCCTGCGAAGATTCCGGTCCCCCTTTCCGCCATCCGCATTTGCCGATCCGCTTCCGCCGTCCTGTCGATGCAGGCGCCGATCAGGCCACTGGCGAATTCTCCTACCCGTGAAGCCCGCCCCCCGATCGAACGATTACGGGCGTTTGGCCCGACCGATACCCTCCTGACCGGACTGCGGGAGAGAGCCCGCGTCCAGGGAGGTATCGTGTCCTTTGCCCGCGCGTCGTCCATGCGTTCCGGAAAGTCAGGCCGCCGCGCCGCGCGCATCTTTCGCGCATTCGCCGGATGCCTGGCGCTCCTGTCATGGGCCATGTGCGGTCACCTTGCGGCCAAGGAGGCCGGTGAAGCCGTGACGGCAGTGGCCGTATCGGCAGCAGGCGCCCAGCCGCAGTCCGCTGCCTCCACCCGCTATACCGTGAACGCGGGCGACGAACTCGAGGTCTTCGTGTGGGGCGAGGAGCGGATGCAGCGGCAGGTGCTGGTCCAGCCCGACGGAACCTTCGCGTTCCCCCTCGCCGGTACGATCAAGGCGAGCGGCCGCAATGTCTCCGACATCGCGGCGGAGCTGCGCGAGCGCATTTCCCTCAATTATCGCACGGCGCCGCCCGATGTCACCGTCTCGCTGCGCGGGGCGACGGGCATGCGCTTCTATGTCCTGGGCAAAGTCCGCACGCCCGGCAGCTTCACCAGCGGCACCGCGCCGAACGTCCTTCAGGCCCTCAGCATGGCCGGGGGCACCGCCGAGTTCGCGGATGTCCGTCATGCCGTGATCCTGCGGCAGACGGCGCAAGGCCAGGTGGTGGAACCCGTGCAGCTCCAGCGCCTGCTGAAGGGCGGTCGCAGCCTCGATCCCGGCAATCTCGCCAAGCCGCTGCCGACCCTGTCGAGCGGCGACGTCCTCGTCATTCCGTGAAGGCGCGGCAGCGTGGTCCGCTTCCTGCTCTCGCGATCGGCGCTCTCGCACTCGCTGCAATGCTTCCGGCCCGGTCTGCGGCGCAGAACCAGCCCCGTATCGAGGTCGACATGAGCCTGTTCGCCGCCCGCAATCCCTTCCTGCTGCCCGGTGACGATGCCGTCACCCTGGGCGGACAGATCGCCGGAAAGGCCAGCGCCGAATGGCCGCTCGACTTCCGCACCAGGATCGAGACCGGCGGTTCGCTGGCCTATCGCCAGTATACCCGCGAATACGGAAATTTCCTGACCGGCAGCGCCGAACTGGCGCTGGTCCACCGCCGCAACGAATACCTGTCGCTGCGCACCGAACTTTCCTTTGAGCGTGTCCTGCCGGTGGAGGCCGTGGCCTCCAGCCTCGACAGCGCGATCGACCCGGTCAGCCTTCAGGACCGCTACGAGGTGGCCCAAGGCGTGACCATCCATACCGACGCCCGCACCGCACTGAATGCCAGGCTGGGCTGGAGCCGCATCGATCCGCGCGGCTCCCTGCTGCTGACGCCGACCGACGCCGTTTCGCTCGACTTCGGCGCGGAGAACCGGATCGATGCCGCCACCACGCTCGGCCTGGGCGGACAGATCACGTCGAGCCGCTCGAGCAGCGGGGGCGATCCGCACGCCTGGGCCGTCCAGGCCAAGGCGATCCGGCGCTTTCCCCGTGCCTGGAATGCCGAGATCGAGATCGGCGTAACCCGACTCTCGCGCCTCACGCCGGGCAGCGGGCGCGAGAGCGGGCCGGTGCAATTCTCCGGGAACGGCAGCCTTTGCCACGAACCGGGACATATCCGCTTCTGCGCTTCCGCCGCCGTCGCCTCGGTGGTCAGCAGCTTCGGCGGCATCCAGCGCGAAGTCTCCGCCGCGACCAGCCTGGACTGGCGCAGCAGCGAGCGAGGGCGGCTCATCGCACGCGGGGAATATCGCCGTTCTCCCCAAAGCGGCGGCCCGGGCGGCAACCTGCCGGACATCGAAGTCCTCAGCCTCACTTCCCGCTATGAGCACCGGCTGGACGGACAGCTCTTGCTCTATGGCGGCGCGGAATTTCAGCAAAGGACGGGACTTAGCGACATCAGGCTGAACTCGCTGACGTTCCGCACCGGGCTGCTCTACCGGATACCCCGGCCATGAACCGGCCCTCACCCTCACTTTCACGAGGCCCGGCACCTGCACGAAGCAGCGACCAGGCCCTTTCGGCGCTTGGCGTCGATCCCGACAGCATCGGCATCTACCCACGCGAGATCCTGGCGATGTTCCGCCGGCGCTGGCGCTGGATGATCGCGCCGATCGTGCTGGGTCTTCTGGCCGCGGGCATTGCCGTGGCCTTGCGCAAGCCGGTCTACCAGTCGGCGGCGACGTTGCTGATCGATTCCCCGCAGATCCCCACCAGCCTCATCGCCTCGCCGCTGACCGATATCGCGGACGAGCGGATCGCGAAGATCCGCCAGCAGATCGTCAGCCGCGACAGCCTGGCCGGGCTCATCCGCGGCAACGACCTCTATCCCGACAAGCGCACCCGCATCGATTTCCCCGGCCTGTTGGACGTGATGCGCGGCGACATCGGCGTCGATCTGGTCGGCGCGGACCAGGCACGCGGCGGCGGCAGCACGATCGCTTTCACGCTCTCGTTCAAATATCCCGACGCGCTCAAGGCGCGTAACGTCACCGAGCAGCTCACGCGCATGTTCCTGGTCGAGGACAAGCGCTTCCGCACCGAACAGGCGACGGGAACGGCCTCGTTCCTGGAGAGCCGCTCGGAGGAACTGCGGCGGCAGCTGCGGGACCTTGAGGACAAGCGGCGCAGCGTGGAGGCGCATTATGCCGGCGCCCTGCCCAGCAGCGTGGCCCTCAGCGCGCAGTCCAGTTCGGCCCTGCGCGCCGAAGTCTCGCGCACGGACGCGGAAACGCAGGGGCTGGTCCAGCAGAACGGCCTGCTCGCCGCCCGCCAGCAGGAGCTTCGACAGGCCCCGCCCAGCGGCGCCGACGGTGTGCGCCGGGCAGAGGACCGGCTGGCGCAGCTGCTCGCGGTCCATTCCGATGTCTTCCCGGACGTCGTGGCCGCGCGGGCCGAACTGGAGCGGCAGAAGGCCTTGCAATCGCACCTGCCCCCGGCCGGAACCAACCTCATCGAAACCGAAATCGCCGCCGGACGGCAACGGATCGGCGTGCTTGCCAGCCGGCGGGCCGAGCTGGTGCACACCATGGCCGACCTCGACCAGCGCGCCGCGCAGGCCCCGCAGGCCGCCTACGAACTCAACATGATCGAGCGCGAATACGACAACATCAAGCGCCAGTACGATTCCCTGCGTGAAAAGCAGCTGGAGGCGCAAGTCGCGGCCAACCTCCAGTCGGAAGACAAGGGCGAGCGCTTTACCGTGGTCGACCAGCCCAGCCTGCCGCTGCAACCGCTGGGACTGAAACCGGCGATACTCCTGGCCCTGGGCATTGCCGGGGGGGCCGCAGTGGGCCTTTGCATGATCCTGGGCTTCGAACTGCTGAGCGGCACCATCCACGGCGCCGATACATTGGCGCGGACCATGCAGGTGCCCTCCTTCGGGGTCGTGCCGCTGGTGACCGAGGAGAGCCGCTTCTCGCGTCTGGCAGACGAGATCCTCACAAGGCTGCGCGCCTATCTGCCCGGCCTCTCCACGGAGGCGAACCGATGAACGCCGAACCCGGTATCCCGCCGCTGCTGCGAACGGCCGGCATTCCGGACGAGGCCCCGGCACTGCTCGATCCGCGGCACCTTGCAGAGAACCGCATCTGCGGTTTCGGGCAGATGAGCGAGCAGCTCTATCCCTTCTTCATGATCCGCTCCACGCTGCTGGCGCATGTCGAGGCGACCGGGCATCGCACTTTCGCCATCACCTCGATCGAGGCGGGGAACGGCAAGACCCATGTCGCGACGAACCTCGCGGCCGTACTCAGCCGCGTGCGGCCGACCATACTGGTCGAACTGGACTTGCGCCGTCCCACCCTCGGCGCGCGCCTCGGGCTGGCGGGCGCCGGGCCGGGGATCGACGACTACCTGGCAGGAGAAGCTGCCTGGAGCGACACGGCGACCCGCATCGACGGGGTCGACCTGGCCGTCCACCGCGTCCGCCGCGCTCACCCGAGCGCCGAGCAACTCCTGGCCTCCCCGCGCCTTGCCCATGCCTTGCGGCATATCGCCGCCGAGGCGGAAGAGGCGATCTGCATCATCGACACCCCCCCGGCGCTGATTGGCGACGACCTCGTCCACATCGCCCGCAACATCGACGGCGTGCTTCTGGTCGCACAGGAGGGCCGCAGCCGAAAGAGCGGCGTGCGCGAAGTGACCGGCGCGCTGGGCGGCACGCCGATCATCGGTTCGATCCTCAACATGTCCCTTTCTCAGCCCGCGCGGCGCAATGAATACGGCTATCCCGCCGGTCGCGGCACGGATCGCGAGATGTCCGGCAGGACGGCGCCCGCAACCGGACGGAAGGGGACATGAGCATCGCCCGCGCCGGTTCCTCATCGCCGCGACATGGCTTTCGGGTTCAGGCGTCCATGCGCCGGGGAGACGCGCCATGATCGGCCTCAAGGACAGTCAATGGCTGCGCGACCTGCCCGCGCGCACGACGCTGAAGCTGTTCAACCAGCGCCATGTCCGCAGCTGGCTCGGCCATCGCTACGATGCCACCGTCCTGCGCCACCGCGCCTCCCTGCCCCAGCTGTCACTGCCTGACGCAGGGATCGTCGAAGACCTCGACACGCGGGGAATCCACGTCACCACGCTTGGCGCGCTCGGCATTCCGGGGGGAGAGGCCGTCCTGTCGCGCGCCGCGGCACTGGCGGAAAACTTTGCGGATTCCGCCCGTGCCCTCTCTCGTGAGGGACGTTCCTTCATCATCGTGCCGCCGGAAAAGATCGTGCGGAGCGCCATGATCTTCCGATGGGGCCTCCAGGACCGCCTGCTGGACATTGCCGAAGCCTACCTGGGCCTGCCGGCCGCCTACGACGGCGTCGCCATCAACTACACGGTCGCCGATGGGAGGGCCGTCTCCACCCGCAAGTGGCACCGCGACTGGGAGGACCGGCGCATGTTGAAGGTGGCCGTCTATCTCCATGCCGTCGATGACGCGGGCGGGCCCTTCCAGCAGATCTCGCGGCCCGATACCCTGCAGGACGATCTTAAGGGTTTCACCTATGCCCTGTCCGATGACCGTGAACTGGAGCAACGCCTCGGCGCAGGCTATGAAGTCGATGTGGTGAGCTGTGTAGGCCCGCGCGGCACCGTGGTCTTCTGCGATACGGCTCGCTATTTCCACCGCGGCAAGCCGGCCATCTCGCGCGATCGCGCCGCCCTGTTCTACAGCTACTTCGCCGACCCGCCGCGCCACCCGTTTCTTTGTGAGCGGACCGGCCTTTCCCGCGCGGACATCGAGTGGATGGTGCGCCGTCTGCCGGAGCGGCAGCGGCGCGCAGCGCTCTGGCGCCGCCGTCTGCCGCCCCTGCTCAAGCTGATCCCGCCCGCCAGTCTGTGAACACGGGCCCTGCACTCATGACGATGCCGCAGCCGGACGCGCCATGCGAATGCCCCCGCATCGTCCTTGCCTCTCCCAACTTGTCCCGGCGGATGGGCGGCGAAGCGCTCAAGGCCCTGTCAGTCTTCCTGGGCTACCGCGAACTGGGCTTCGACGTGACCCAGGTCACGCATGCCCGCGTGCGAGGGGAGCTGACGGCCTACGGCATCGACAGCGGCGTGGTCTATGTGAAGGACGGGCCGCTGCAGCGCGGCCTCGATCGCTACCGGCTGCACTGGCTGCTTGGGCTGGTGGATAGCTGGCTGCTGCATCGCGCCGTCCAGCGCGAGGTGGACAGGGTGCAGCCCTGGATCGTCCACTTCACCGCCCCGATCGCGCCCAGCGGCATCAGCTTCCCCATTCGCGGCGCGCCGGTGGTGATCGGCCCGCTCAACGGCAGCATCCTTCATCCTCCCACCCTGATGTTCCGGGAGAGCTGGACCAAGCGGCTGGGCGCCATGCTGACGCGGCCGGTGCAGCTATCGAGCCGCGTGCTGTTTCGCGGCAAACTGCAGGCACGCCTGTTCGTTTCGGGCGGCGAACGCACTGCCCGCACGCTGGAGTTGGGCGGATGCCGCAGGGACCGGATGGTCACGGTCATCAACAGCGGCGTCGATCCGCGCCTGCGCGACCATCGCCGCATCGTGCACCAGAGCCAGAACTGGAACTTCGTGTTCCTGGGCAGGCTGGTACGCTACAAAGCCTGCGATCTGGTGATCCGGGCGCTGGCCAGGGTGCCGCAGGCAAGACTGGAAGTGATCGGAGACGGCCCCGAAAGCCGCAGGCTTCGCGAACTCGCCTTGCGCCAGGGCGTCTCCTCGCGGCTCGTCTTCAAACCCTACAGCACCGACCGGGAGGCCCTTTTCGCGCATCTGCGCCAGTTTCGCGGCTTCCTGTTCCCAACCCTGGCGGAAGCGAGCGGCACGGTCATCCAGGAAGCGATGATGCTGGGGCTCCCCGCGGTCTGCGTGGACTGGGGCGGGCCGCAGATGCTGCTCGATGCCCAGACCGGCATTCTGATCCCACCCGAAAGCGAGGAAGCGATCGTCAAGGGCCTGGCAAACGCCATGACCCGCCTCGCCCGCGATCCGGACTTCGCCGAGACACTGTCCATCAAGGCCCGGCACAAGGCCGAAACCGTAGGCTACGACTGGCCCAGCGTCCTGCGCAGCTGGATCGCGCTTTACGACCGCCTGTTCGAGGAAAGCGGCTCGACACGGCGCTTCGCCACGTTCCTGGCCATGCGCACGGGAGGAGACATCCTGTCCTCAATCCTGTCGAATCTGGGCTGACCCCCGATTGAAACCTGACTGTACCTGCACGAGTGGCGCGAGCAGATCAGCAAGCTGCTGAGCGCTGCGGTCGGGATCATGCCGTTCCAGCACGCGCCGGCGCCCGCGTTCGCCCATGGCGGCCAGTTCTCGCGGCGATGCATCGAGCGCGGCCTCGATCGCGGCGGCCATGGCATCGGAGGAACCGGACGGAACCAGCCACCCCACGCGCTCGTCCACCAACTCGGGGATACCCGCGATCGCGGTGGTAATGACCGGGCGCCCGCTGGCCATCGCCTCCATCAGCACGACGGGAAGGCCTTCCGCAAAACTCGGCAGCACCAGCGCCCGAGCGTGCTGCAAGGCGGCGCGGATCGCCTCTGGCGTGGCCCAGCCAAGCAGCCGGACGCGGCGCTCCAGCCCGGCTCGGGCGATCTGTCGCTCTATCGCGGCGCGGTCCTCGCCGTCGCCGATCACATCGAGCGTGACCGCGCGATGCGCCGCGACCCGTTCCATCGCCTCGATCAGCAAGGGCAAGCCCTTCTGCGCGCTGAGCCGTGCCACGCAGAGCAAATGCGGCGCCTGCGGAAATTCAACCGGAGAAGCCCCGGTTTCGGACGCCGGGACGAACGATGGAGAGGGAGCGCAGCGCACGACATGAAGGCGCTGCCAATCGCCCGGCGAGGCCCAGCGCATCAGTTGCCCGCGTCCGAAGCTGGAAACACCGGCCACGAAAGCCGCCTCGGCAATCTTGCCTCGTAAATCCAGCCCGCGAGGATCGTCGAACTCGTCCGGGCCGTGAACGGTGAAGCTGTACGTGATCGGGGCCAGTCTTGCCGCCAGTCGCGCCACTGCCGCCGGGTTGGTGCCGAAATGCGCATGGACATGGCCTATCCCCCGGCGCGTCAGCCGCTGCGCCAGCAGGGCGGCCTCGGCGAAATAGGCAAGAGCCTTCCATCGCCCGCCGGCTCCCGCAGTTCGCCAGGCCAGCGCGAGCGCACCCATGGCGGCACCCGGCCGGACCACGCAGGCGGAGATTGCCGCCAGCACCAGTGCGGCGCGATGCTCCAGCAGGGCATGGGTGCAGGCGGCCTCGAGCCGATCCGACACATCCTCGAAGCGCTCGCCCGACCGGCGAACCGTGAAGCGGCTGACCACGAAGCCGCGGCGTTCCAGCGCCTCGATCTCGGTCTTGATGAAGCTGTGGCTGATCTTGGGGTAGACGTTGGTGAAATAGGCCACTTTCAGGTGATCGTCCGCCACCGTCTCCCGTGCAGGGACACGCTCAGCGCTTGGCGCCGCGCCGCCGGTTCCGCGCTCCCGAAAGGCGAACGCCGTCGAGGCCGCCTGCTCCGCAATCTCCGTCATGCCGCGACTATGGCCGAGCCCCGGGCCTCGCGGCATTGCGAGTTTTCACAATGGAATTTGACCTGTGGGGCGTGGGAACCCCATCGCCCGGATGCGCCGAAAGGGCACGACATGCGAACTTGCGCAGAGTTTGCGGAGACATGCCTTGCCACTATCCTGCCCCCTGCTGCTGTCTCCTTCCCGCAAGCAGGGCTCTTGCGAATTGGCCCCGTCATGAATGCCGGCCTCTTCAGGCCCCTGACCGTGGAAGCCCCGCGCCCCGCGCCGCCGCAGGCCTTATCGCTGCGCCCGGCCATCGCGCTCGCCGCCAGACTGCTGCGGCAACCGCGCCCCGACATCGCCCAGGCCGCCGTCGAGCGCTGGCAGGTGGCGCCAGGCTCCTGCACGGCGGTAAAGCGCGCGAAAGTGCTGCCCGGACAGTTCGAGCGCATTGCGGGCAGCGAGTTCGCCTCGATCAGCGAGGTGGTGCGCCAGTTCAAGGGCGACTTCGAAGCCAAGCAGTCCGCCACCATCGGTTACCGGCTGAAGAACGCGCTGCTTCACGACGGCGTGCTCTATGCCGGGGGCACGCTCCGGCACTTGCAGCGGCGTTCGCGGTTCCTGCCTGTCGCCCGCGCCCCGCGCGAGGAAACACGCATGGCCCTGTTCGAATCCTGGCTCGGCAATCGCTGGTTCGGAAACTGGCTCAGCGACGATTGCCTGACCTACCGCCTGGCGGAGAACGCCGGCATTCCCTTCACCACCCATGGGTCCGGCGGCCATGTCCCCGACTACGAACGCGCGCTGGACATGCTGCCGGTCAGAGGCCCATCGGCGTTCTTTCGCGAACTGGTGCTGTTCGACGATGCGGCCCACAACGAGAACAAGCGATTGCGGGCCGAGGCCATGCGGCAGCGGCTTATTCGCGGACCGATCGAACGGCACCCCGGCGTATTCCTGCTGCGCGGGCGCAGCGGCGATGCGCGGTTCCTGACGAACGAGAGCGAAATTGCCGAAACCCTTGCCAGACGGCGCGGCTTTCAGGTGCTCGATCCCAGCCACGCCGGTCTCGAAGAGATCGTCCGGGCCTGCGGCGGCGCCAAAGTCGTCATGGGGGTGGAGGGAAGCCATCTGGTCCACGGCCTGGCGATGATGCCGCCCGATGGCTGCGCTTTTGTCATTCAACCGCCGCTGCGCGCGGTCGCGGCGCTCAAGCTGCTGACCGACCGGCAGGGGCAGGACTACGCGCTGGTCGTCGGGGAAGGAACCAACCATGCTTTCACAGCGAACATCGACGAGATCGAGCGCACGCTCGACCTCGTCTGACGGCACCGTGCCGCGCCTGCCCGCTGCAGCCGCTCCGGGGGGCTGGTCCACGTTGAAAGCGGACTATCGGCGGCATGGCGGCACGCTGACGAGCGGTGCCTTCATCGCGCTGAGCCTTTACCGCTACGGCCGCTGGGGCCGCAGCCTGGGCAATCCACTCGGCCGCGTTCTGGTCTCCAGGACGTACGGCTTTGCCCACGTCTTCGTGGCGAACCTCACCAAGATCTGGATACCGCCCGCCACCACGCTGGGGCGGGACTTCCACATCGTCAACAACGAGGGTTCGCTCTCGATCCACCCGGAATCGGTGATCGGCGACCGGCTGGGCGTAATGCACAACGTCACCATCGGCTCCAACATGCGCGAAGGCGCGCCGGTGATCGGGGACGACGTGTTCATCGGCGTCAATTCCACCGTGCTGGGCGCCATTCGCGTGGGAGACCGGGTGCGGATCGCCGCCAACACTGCCGTCACCACGGACGTACCCTCGGACTCCATCGTCGTCGGATCGCCCGCGCGCATCTATCCGCGACTGGGGCCGCTGCGATGAGCGCTAACACGCTCCACGAACTTTTCGCGGCCAATCTGCCGCAGCGGTCCGGCAAGACCTTCCTCATCGATGCCGGCCGCCAGGCGACATACGGCGAAGTCGACGCCCTGGCCAGGGCGATCGGCGCCCATCTCGCGGCGCGCGGCGTGGGCGCAGGAGACCGCGTGCTGGTCCAGGTGCGCAAGGGCATCGCCGAGGTCTCCGCCCTGCTCGGCGTGACGCGGGCAGGTGCAGTGCTCGTCGACATCAGCACGGCCTGGACGGCCGAGCAGGTCCGTTTCGTCGCAGAAGACTGCGGAGCCTCTATCCTGATCGTCGAGCCGGCCATGGCCCGGGTCCTGGCCGCCGAGGGGATCGACCCCGCCCGCCTCCTGCCGGTGTCGGCTGCGCGCGGGCTGGAGGGACTTCCCTGCCTTTCCGACCTGCCGGCGCTCCCGTTCGAGGCCTTGCCCCGGCGCGCCGACGACCTGGCGGCGATCATCTACACGTCCGGCTCCACCGGCAAACCCAAGGGCGTCATGCTCAGCCACGCCAATGTCCTGGCAGGTGCGCGTTCGGTCGCCGAATATCTGGAACTTGCCGAAAGCGATCGGCTGCTCAGCGTGCTGCCCTACAGCTTCGATTACGGCTTCAACCAGCTGACGACGATGATGCTGGTGGGTGGCAGCGTCGTTCATCAAGGCGTGGCCATGGCGAGCGAAATCGTGCGTGCCATCCTTCGCCACGAAGTCACCGGCCTGGCGGCAGTGCCGCCGCTGTGGATCCAGATCGTGCGCCTGCTGGCCAGCGCGCCCACGCCGCTGCCGAGCCTGCGTTTCATCACCAACTCGGGCGGAAAGATCCCGCTGAGCACTCTGGAACGTATGCCAGGTATCTTCGCCAAGGCACGGATTTTCCTGATGTATGGCCTGACGGAGGCGTTCCGTTCCACTTACCTTGCTCCTGATCGCTTCGCGGCCAAGATGGGTTCGATCGGACAGGCGATCCCCGGCGCCGAAGTCTTCGTCATCCGCCATGGCGAGGGCGTCGCGCGTCCCGGCGAGCAAGGCGAACTGGTCCACCGCGGCCCGCTGGTCAGCCAGGGCTATTGGAACCGCCCCGAAGCAACGGCGGAGAAGATCCGCCCCTGCCCCGAACTGCGCGACCGGATCGGCGACGAGCCGGTGGTCTATAGCGGAGACATCGTGCGCATCGACGAGGACGGCGACTTGTGGTTCGTCTCCCGCAACGATGCGCTGATCAAGACCAGCGGCTACCGCGTCAGTCCCGACGAAGTGGAAGACCTGGTCTATCGCAGCGGCCTTGCCGCCGATGTCGTCGCCTTCGGGGTCCAGGACGACATGCTCGGCCAGTCGGTACAGGTCGCGGTGACGTTGTTGGGCGAGGCGAGCCGCGAGGCGCTGCTGGCGCACTGCCGGGCGGCGATGCCCGCCTACATGGTGCCGCAGCGCATCCACGTCTGGCCGGAACCCATGCCGCGCACGGCCAGCGGCAAGCTCTCCCGTCCCGACGTCATTCGCGGCTGCAGCGACACTTCCAGCCTTCATTCCGCTCGCTGAGCATCCCGTTCAAGAGGACCTCCCCGTCATGGCCCTGACCGAAGACAGCCTGATCCGCAGCATCGAGGAGTTCGCAGCGCTCCATGGCGAAGTCGATGCCGAAACCCCGCTGTTCTCCAGCGGCACGCTCGATTCCGTGGCCATGCTCAATCTGATCATGTTCGTTGAACGCGAGACCGGCACCGAGATCCGCGCCGAGGACGTGACGCTGGAGAACTTCGATACCGCCGCTCGCATTCTCGATTTCGCGAGGAAGCTGGCGGCATGACGCCAGGCGGCGAAGACGGGCTTCTGGAGCAGGCGGCCGAACGTTTCGGCACGCCGTGCTTCGTCTATTTCAGCGAGCGGATCGAACAGCGCATCGCCCTTCTGCGCGCCCATTTCGGAGACAGGCTGGAACTGAGCTACGCGGTAAAGGCCAATCCCAACCCGACGCTGCTGGCCTGGCTCTCCGGCGGGATCGATCTGCTCGACATCTCTTCGATCGGAGAACTGCATCTGGCGCAGGAGGCAGGATGGAACCCCGCACTTCTGAGCTTCACGGGGCCGGGCAAGCGCGAGACCGAGATCCGCGACGCAATCCGCGCCGGCGTCGGCCACCTCGTGATCGAATCCCTGCGGGAAGCACGGCTTGCCGACCGGATCGCACGGCAGGCGGCGCGTGTGCAACCGGTGCTGCTGCGTATCTCGCCCGACAGCCTTCCCAAGGGCTTCGGAGACCAGATGGCCGGCCGCCCCACGCCCTTCGGCATAGACATCGAGGATGCGGCCGCCGCCGTGGAGGAAGTCCAGACCCTGCCGGGCCTGCACCTTGCGGGCTTCCACATCTATGCCGGAACGCAGTGCCTGAAAGCCGATGCCATTGCGGAAACATACCGACACCTGATCGCRATATTCAGCCAGCTCTGCGCCGCTCATGCGGTCATTCCCGAGATGCTGGTCATGGGCTCCGGGCTGGGCGTGCCCTATCACGAAGGAGACACGCCTCTGGATCTTTCCGCAGTAGCCGAGCCGCTCCTTCACGAACTGGCCGTGCTGCGCGAAAATCCGCGATTTGCCCGCACCAGAATGGTGCTGGAACTCGGCCGCTATCTCGTCTCCGAGGCAGGCTTTTTCGTCACCCGCGTGGTCTCTACCAAGGTTTCGCGCGGGAGACGCATCGCCATTTGCGATGGCGGGATGAACAATCACCTGCCCGCTTCGGGCCATTTCGGGATGGTCGTGCGGCGAAACTACCTGATGCACCGGATCGGGGGGAGCGATGAGGACGCGGTCGAGCCGGTGGATGTGGTCGGCCCCCTCTGCACCTCGATAGACCGCCTTGCCGGCAACATCGAACTGCCCCGGCTGGAAGAGGGCGACCTGTTGGCCGTCCACAACAGCGGCGCTTACGGGCTGACCGCCAGCCCGGTCCATTTCATCAGCCATCCCCTGCCGGAAGAAGTGCTGGTCATGTCCGGCGCCCTGCTTCGAGCGACGCGGACGTTCAGCGGATCGTGCCGCGCCCCGGTGGAGGAGGCGGTGAGGCTGGTGGATTCGGCCCACCCCGCCGCCGCCAACCAGAACGCATGACGCCCGGCCGCGTCTCGTGATGCGGCCGGGTGCCCTGCTGCTCGGCGCAGCGGTCATGCTGGCTCCGGCAAGTCACGGTTCCGGACGCAGCCTGCCGGTGGCGCGCGCTGTCGCTCCGGAGACGCTGCCCCCGCCCTCCGGCGCGCCAAAGGCCGCCGCGCTGGCCCGCGCGATCAATGCCGCCGCACCGCTTGCAACAGGGTTCCTGGCGCCGGCGCGGCCCTTCCATCTCGATGCAGGTGCGGAGGACCGGGCCAGAGCGATCGACTGCCTTGCCGCCGCCGACTACTACGAAGCGGGACGGGAGCCTGCGGACCAGCGCGCCGTGGCGCAAGTGGTGCTCAACCGGGTGCGCCATGCGGCCTTTCCGGCCACGGTCTGCGGCGTCGTCTTTGCGGGGGCGGAGCGGGCGACGGGCTGCCAGTTCACGTTCACCTGCGACGGATCGCTCACGCGCCGCCACCCTTCGGCTGCCGACTGGCGAAGAGCGCGCGAGACAGCGGGCGAAATGCTGCTGGGCCGGGTCGAAATCGGGGTAGGCAAGGCCACGCATTACCATACCGACTGGGTCAGCCCGTCGTGGGACCGGACCATGGAGAAGCTGGCCGTCGTCAAAAGCCACTTGTTCTTCGGTTGGCCGGGAGCCGCCGGCAAGGCCGCCGCTTTCATCCGCCACTACGCTGGAGGCGAACCCCGCATCGCGCAACTGGCGCATCTTTCCGCCGCCCATCTCGGCCAATTGCCCGCTGGCAAGGCCCCGGCCGTATCGGATGTCATAGCGCCCGAACCCTCGTTGCCCGAAGCCGCATGGGCGGCACCCGATCCCGGGCTGTTCCTCGTCACTTTGCCCGCCAATGCGCCCGGCACTTTCCCGGAACTGGCCGAACGGCGCTGCGAAGGGTTGGAAGAATGCCGTTTCATCGGTTGGACCGACCCTGCCCACCGCGCCCAGGCCCTCCCCCTGCCCGGTGGTTCGGTGGACGCCATTTCCTTCACTTTCGTGCGCCGCCCCGGCGCTGCGGACCAGGCCCTCTGGAACTGCGCCGAGTTTGCGCGTACAGTTCGCACGCAGTGCCTGACACGCGGAACCTGATCGCGCCGGCCGCCATTGCCGGAACCTTGCTCGATGGTTTCGAACTATTTCCTGCCAGAAACCTTTCGTAACAATCGCGCACAAAGCAAGACACCTGGCATGACCAGATTCGGCTCCAACAGCTTGGAGACCCGAACGACATGAAATCCACCCTCATCGCCATTGCCGCCACTTGCGCCCTTGCCCTGCCTGGCGCCGCGCTTGCCAACAACACGGTTGCGCACCTCAAGGGCCACACCGCGGTCGCCGCACCGGCGAAGCCTTCCACGAACAAGGCCAAGCCCCGCGCCGTCTGCCATCCCGACCCCTCGAAGGGTCGCGCCTGCCGTCACCACAATGCCCAGGCCGAAGCGAAGACGGCCGCGCCGGCACTGGCCAGAGCGGAAGCCCCTCGCACCCGATAACCCCTCGCAGCCCGGCGGTTGAAGGACATCCTGCCGCCGCCGGGCCTTGCCGCATTGCCGGCAAATCGCGGGCGTCGTTTGCAAAGCGGCGCGTGAAAAACTACACCTGTGCATGAAGAGACGATGAGCAACACAACAGCCCCCATCTATCGCCATCTCGACGAAGGCCCGATGCCCACTCCGACGATCCTGTTGGTGGAGGACGATGGTCCTCTGCGCACGCTGACCGCGCGGGCCCTGCGCCAGACCGGCTTCAACGTGCTCACCGCCGCAACCGGCGCGGAAATGTGGGTGACCCTGCGCGAAGGGCCGGTGAGCCTGGTCGTGCTCGACATCATGCTTCCCGGCACCAGCGGCTTCGACCTGTTCCGCCGTCTGCGCCGTGAATGCGACATCCCGGTGATCTTCATCAGCGCCCGCGGCAGCGAGGAAGATCGCGTGCTCGGACTGGAACTGGGCGCGGACGACTACCTCGCCAAGCCCTTCAGCACCCGCGAACTCGCTGCCCGCGTCAGCGCGGTGCTGCGCCGCGGCGGCAACAATCCAGCCACGGCAGATTTCACCGGCAGCGAGACCGTTGCCGACGGACGCACGCCGGAATCGATACGCTTCGAAGGCTGGAACCTCTCCATGGCCCGCCGCGAACTGCGCTCGCCCACCGGGGCCATGGTCGACCTGACTGGCGCCGAGTTCGACCTGCTCGCCACCTTTCTCGCCTATCCGCAGCGTGTTCTGGGCCGCGAACGCCTGATCGAGCTTTCGCGCTCGCGCCTGGGCGACAGCTCGGATCGCAGCGTGGACGTGCTCGTCAGCCGCCTGCGCCGCAAGCTTCAGGCCGAGGGCGGGGAATCGCCCATCGTCACGGTTCGCGGCGTCGGCTACATGTTCAAGGCCGAGGTCACGCGCGCCTGATGTCCTTGCGCCGGTTTCGTCTGTTCCGGCGCTTCGGCCTGCCCGAGCGACTGATCGCCGTCCTGCTGCTGGTCTTCGTCATCGACGTGATCTGCAACACGGTGCTGTTCGAACGCGCCAATACGTTCGAGCTGCGCCGGGACGACGCCCAGCGCATCGCCGAAAACCTGGTGCTGGCAAGCCGCGCCATCGACCATGCGAAGACCGACGATCGCCAGATCGTGACTTCCGCGCTCAGCACGGCGCAGTTTTCGCTGAGACTGAACGAGCAGGGCAAGCGCTATCGCGGCTCGCTGGGCCTTGCAAACTTGCGCGCGCAAGTGATCGAGATGGCGCCGGAACTGGCCCACAGCGATCTCGAACTGCATCTGGAATCGATCCCGAGAGACGGCAATATCGGCGGCTCGCTGCGGCTGGCCGACGGCGCCGTGCTCGATTTCCGCACCCATGCCCGCTCCGCCTGGAAACTCAGCATCGGCCGTTTCGCCAGCCTGGTCCTGCCGACGCTCCTGCTCATTTCGCTCGCCTGGCTGCTGCTGCGCGCCGCGCTGCACCCGCTGCGCTCCCTGATCCGCGCCACCCGCAACTTCGGTGCCGGCCCGCCCCGCCTCGTGCCGGAGCGCGGCCCCGACGAAATGCGGGAACTGATCCGCGCGATGAACGAGATGCAGGAGCGCATCCACCAGTCGCTGCTCGATCGTACGCACACGATGCTGGCCATCGGCCACGACCTCAAGACGCCTCTCGCCCGCATGCGCCTGCGGCTGGACGACGGCGACGTGGACCCCGTGGTGCGCGATGGCATCAACCATGACATCGACGAGATGCGAATGCTGCTCGATTCGATCCAGGCCTATGTCGATACCGGCGGCACCCAGATCCCGGCCGAGCGCATCGACCTGGCGATCATGGCCGAAACTCTGGTCGACACCGCCGCGGATCGCGGCGCCGATGCGACCTATTCCGGCCTTCCGAGCCTGGAAATCATGGCCCGCCCTGTCTCCATCCGCCGCGCGCTATCCAATCTGATCGAGAACGCGCTCCACTATGGCGGCAACGTCCGCGTCGGTCTGCGGCGCGACGGCGGAGCCGCCGAGATCACCGTGGACGACGACGGCCCGGGCATCCCGGAAGAGCGCATCACTGACGCGCTCCAGCCTTTCGTCCGGCTGGACACCGCGCGCGCCCGTGACACCGCCGGCATGGGCCTGGGCCTGCCGATCGTGCGCAAGGCGGTCAGGCTGGAGGGCGGCACGCTCGATCTCAGGAACCGCCCCGAAGGCGGACTGCGCGCCACGATTCGCCTTCCCATCGTAGCCCACTGACGCGGCCTGCCTTCGGCGCGCCTCAGAATTACCCAGCCAAGCTCCTGTTATCGTTCCGCAATAGCCAGAAACACCATCCGGTCTTCGGTAAAACCACCGAAGACCGGGGGATTCCGGCGGAAAGCCGTTCCTTTACGCTGCAGCGCAGCAACATTTCCTGACAAAGGCGCACGACAGCCGAAAACAGCGATCCGTACTTTTCTCGATCAAGCTCCGCGCCCCGTTCCCCCACCCCTCCGGAGAGCGCGGAGCACCTAAAATCAAGGAAAGGTGACGAGAGTGAATGAACTGATCGGACGCGTCTTCCATTTCGAGAAGACCATCTTCCCCGCCAGCAGCGAACTGTTCGGCAAGCTCGCCAACGAAGGCCAGGAACCCAAGGCCCTCATGATCTCCTGCGCCGATTCGCGTATTGTGCCGGAACAGATCATGCAAGCGCAGCCGGGAGACCTGTTCGTCTGCCGTAACGCCGGCAACATGGTGCCGCCTTACGCCACGCTCAACGGCGGCGTCACGTCCACCGTGGAATACGCCGTGGCCGCCCTCGGCGTCAGCGACATCATCGTCTGCGGCCACTCGGGCTGCGGCGCGATGAAGGCGCTCAGCGACCCGACCGGCCTCGAAGCCATGCCGAACGTGGCCGCCTGGCTCAAGCACGGCGCAGCTGCCGAGCACATCGTCAGCACCTGCCACGGCGAACTTGACGGCAATGAACGCATCCGCGCCATCAGCCTCGAAAACATCATTGCCCAGATCGCCCACTTGCGCACGCATCCGTCGGTCGCCGCCGCGATCGCCCGCGGCGACGTGACGCTTCACGGCTGGTTCGTGGACATCCACGCCGGCCAGGTCCTCGGCCTCGACGGCGAGACCGGCCAGTTCGAACCGCTTCGCGAGAATGCACCGCTTCCGGTCGCGCTTCGGGCCAAGACCCGCATCGCCACCGAATTCGCAGAGGCAGCAGAATGACGACCGCAACCGCCACCTCTGCGGAGGAAACCCGCAGTGGGCCCTTCGCCCACCTCGCCAGAGACTTCACGGCTTCGATCGTGGTCTTCCTGGTGGCGATGCCGCTCTGCATGGGCATCGCCATCGCCTCCGGCGTCCCGCCTGAAAAGGGCCTGGTCACCGGCATCATCGGCGGCCTGGTCGTCGGCCTGCTGGCAGGCTCGCCGCTGCAGGTGAGCGGCCCGGCAGCCGGCCTTGCCGTCATCGTCTTCGAATTCGTGCGCGAGCACGGCCTCGAAGCCCTCGGCCCGGTCCTGCTTCTGGCCGGCGTTTTCCAGCTCGTGGCCGGCGCACTGCGCCTCGGCGGCCTGTTCCGCGCCATCAGCCCGGCCGTCGTCCACGGCATGCTCGCCGGCATCGGCGCGCTGATCGTGATCGGCCAGTTCCACATCCTCTTCGACGAGAAGCCGATGTCAAGCGGGCTCCAGAACATGGCGATGATGCCCGCCCGCGTCCTCGGCCTGGACCCCACCAACATGGCCTCCACCGAAATGGCCGTCATGCTCGGCGTCCTGACGATGATCGTCATGATCGGCTGGGAAAAGGTTCGTCCGAAGAACATGGGCCTCGTCCCCGGCGCGCTTCTCGGCGTCGTGGCGGCAACCGCCGTCGCCTGGACCATGGGCCTCGACGTGGCGCGCATCGCCGTGCCGGAATCGATCGGCGCGGCCTTCGCCCTGCCGACCAGCACCGGCTGGTTCGCCCCGCTCGCCAATCCGGCCCTGATCGTGGCGGCGCTTGCCATCGCCTTCATCGCCAGTGCCGAGACGCTGCTTTCGGCCGCTGCGGTGGACCGCATGCATGACGGCGTACGCACCAAGTACGACAAGGAACTGCGCGCGCAGGGCATCGGCAACCTGCTCTGCGGCGTATTCGGCGCCCTGCCGATGACCGGCGTGATCGTTCGCAGTTCGGCCAACGTCCAGGCCGGCGCCCGGACCCGTCTTTCGACGATCTTCCACGGCGCCTGGATCCTGGCGTTCATCGCGCTGCTGCCCTGGCTGCTGCGCGAAGTGCCGATGGCGGCCCTTGGCGGCGTCCTGGTCGTGACCGGCTTCCGTCTGGTGAGCCTCAGCCATGTCCGTCACCTGTTCCATGCCTATGGCGCCTTCCCCGCCGTGATCTGGGCCGTGACTTTCGTGCTGGTCGTCACCACCGACCTGCTCACCGGCGTCCTCGTCGGCCTGGCTCTGACCGTGCTGGAGCTGGCTCCGCACTTCAAGAACCTGCGCCTGAACGTGGAAGAGCACGATACCGGCGAATCGACCCGCCTCGCCCTCGGCGGCGGCGCGACGTTCCTCGGCCTCACCCGCCTCAACAAGGTCCTGGAAAAGCTGCCGCATGGCCGCCCGGTCCACCTTGACCTCGGCCAGCTGAAGGTCATGGACCACACCACCGCCGAGACCATCAGCGAATGGCTCAACCGCCGCCGCCAGAGCGGCCATGCGGACCGCGTGACCGGCCCCGAGCTGATCCTGCGGCCGCTGCCTGTCGCGGCATGACGACGTTTCACATCTCGTAAGACGCGGACCTCCTCACGTCCGCGTCCCTCTCCTTGCCGGACGGTTCCCCGTGGACCGTCCGGTTTCTTTTTGCGCAAACGGCGCCGCCTCGTTCGAGAAACACTTTGTCACCGATGCGACACGCTAAGGACAATGATTGGACGTATTGGTGGTCCTGTCTGCATGAAACGAACTCGCCATGTAAGTAGAGTTCGGCTGCAGGCCGCAGGATGGAACGCGACAACAATCATGAGGGCGTTCCATATGAAAATCCGTCTTGCCGCAGGCCTGCTTGGCCTTGCTGCCTCCGGCCTTGCTTTCGCCGCACCGGCCATGGCGCAAGAAGAGGTTCCCAGCGAAATCACCGTTTCCGGCACTGTCGGGCTAGTGTCCGACTATCGCTTCCGCGGCGTTTCGCAGAGCGACAAGGAAATGGCCGTTCAGGGCGGCCTCACCGTATCGCATGAAAGCGGCATCTACGTCGGCACCTGGGCCTCGAACCTGTCGGGCTGGGGCACCTTCGGCGGCTCCAACATGGAACTCGACCTCGTGGCCGGTTACGCCACCGAGATCACCAGCGGCGTGAAGCTGGACGTCGGCCTCACCTGGTACATGTATCCGGGCGGCGCGGACGATACCGACTTTGCCGAGCCTTACGTCAAGCTGTCGGGTGCCGTCGGCCCGGCCAACCTCCTCGTCGGCGTGGCCTATGCCCCCAAGCAGCAGGCCCTCGGCAAAGTCTACGCCAGCGGCGCCGACTATGCGGACGGCATCGGCAACTTCGGTGCCAAGACCGACAACATCTACCTCTGGGTGGACGGCAACACCGCCATCCCCGACACCCCGCTCACCGTAAAGGCGCACTTCGGTTATTCGAACGGCAACTCGGGCCTTGGCCCGAACGGCACCAGCGTCGCCCCCACCGGCGAGTATCTCGACTGGATGCTCGGCGCCGACCTCGCGCTCGGCCCGGTCACGCTGGGTGTCGCCTATGTCGACACCGATATCTCGAAGTCGCAGAGCGCCTATCTGCAGCCGAATTTCTCCTCGACCAAGAACGGTTCGCAGATCGCCGGCTCGACCGTACTGTTCTCGGTCGGCGCGAGCTTCTGATCTCGACCTGACCTGAGCTTTCGGGAAGACGCCCGGCGCGGCCATGCCGCCCGGGCGTCGACCCTTGCCCTAGCCGTCCCGGCGCAACCTGGCGACGATCCGCGCAGCCTGGTCCAGACTGTCGTGCATTTCCGCCTCCGGCCTGCCGATCAGCGCGCGCCGCTGCCCGGATATCATGCTGGAATAGAGCGCGGCATCCAGCGGAGAAATCCGGGCACCCGGCTCCAGCTGCGCCTGAAGCTGCAGCCCGCTGCTCCGGCCGCGCAAGTAGCGAAGCTGCGGCGCGAAATCGCGAAGTTCCGGATCGCGGGCAACCGCCAGCATCAGCTCCTCCATCGCGGCGAGCCGGCGCGGCTGAGAGGAGAAATCGCGCCACGCCGCGGTCCATTCGCTCCGTTCCACTTGCTCCACCGGCCCCTCGCGCGAGACTTCGGTGAGCCGGCGATAGATCGTGTTGAAGGCCGCCCGCACCAGATCCGCGCTCGTGCGGAAATTGTAGGAGGCCACCCCCAGCGTCACTTCGGCGCGCGCCGCCACCGCGCGGTGAGTCAGCGCGCTTACGCCGCCTTCCTCGACGATATCGGCCGCTGCGTCCGAAATCCGGGCCGCAACGCCGTTCTGCGCCGGCACTTCGGGCGCAGAGGCCAGGGCGATCTCACGCGCGTGTCGGCGCCACGGGCCTTCCTCGGCAAGTTTGCCCGACAGCCATTCCCCCCAGCCGGTGCAGAATTCATCGAGCGCCGCGCGGTCGATGGTGCGGTTCCAGCGAATGAGATGGAACTGCACCGTCGCTTCAAAGACATGTGCCGTCAACGCGGCATATCGGCCGAGCCCTGCGCGCCCGCAGACCTCGCGCCAGAAATCCGCYCAGAGGTCACGCCACGAATTGATGGCGACGAGATAGGCTTCATCGCGCTGGGCAAGCAGATGGCACTGGTTTGCCGCGAAGGCCAGTTCTCTCCGCTCGCTCGTCCAATCGTCCACCAGCACCGCAAGCGCCCGGGCAATCGATTGCGCTCCGAGGCCTTCCGGCCAACCCGCAAGATCGTCCAGCCGATCGGTGCACCATGTCTGCGCGGCATCGCGCGCATAGGCCTGAGCCGATTGCAACAACTGTTCCATAGAACCAAAGTGATGATAGATGCTGGAGGTCGGCAGGCCAGTCGCGCGTGACAGAGTGCGCGCGGACATCGCCGAATGGCCCTGATTCGCCCAGACGTCCAAGGCAGCCCGGATCAGCTTCTCTTGCGACGAAAACTCTTGAATTTCATGATCTATCACGTCTTGCCGACAGCCTTGTTCCAGGATCTACGCCAGGCGCGGGCGTGGACTCGATGACTTTGCCATAAGCCTGAATGCGCAGACAAGCGAACCGTTCCAGCGCCTGTCACGATTCCCAACAAGCGTAACACAGTTGACATACAGACGTTCTAGCCGACGCCTCGTCATCACCATGAGGGTCGTTTCATGTCCGTCCGTCGCTCTTCCACCTTCCGTTCCATAGCCCTGGCCGGCAGCGCGCTCGGCGCGCTGCTCGCGGCCGGTTCCGCTCACGCCGCCGAAGTCGCCGATGCCGCAGCCGATGCGGCTGCCGAAAGCGCCGAAGCCGGTTCCGGCCTCACCGACATCATCGTCTCCGCCCAGAAGCGTGAAACGAGCCTTCAGACCACGCCGATCTCGATTGCGGTGCTGGGCGCCGAGGATCTCCAGAACCGCCACGTCGTCTCGCTCGAATCCCTGGCCGACGGTTCCATCCCCTCGCTGCGCATCGCGCCGATGTTCTCGCGCAGTTCGGCCCTCACCGTAGGTATGCGCGGCGTCGGCACCTTGGGTGACGCCAACCAGCCTGCCCGCGACCAGGGTGTCGGCGTCTACATCGACGGCGTGTTCATGGGCCGTGCACAGGGCCTTGGCTCGGCACTCTACGATGTCGAGCGCATCGAGGTTCTCAAGGGCCCGCAAGGCACGCTCTTCGGCCGCAACACCGAAGGCGGCGCCATCAGCATCGTCACCAAGAAGCCCAGCGGCGAATTCGGCGCGCGCGCCACGGTCGGCGTCGGCAGCTACGATTCGCGCGAGGCCGGCCTGCACCTCGACCTGCCGAGCTTCGCCAACATCTCGGTCAAGCTGGACGGCCTCATCACCACTCGCGGCGGCACGGTCGACAATCCGCTGGCCGGCGAGCACGATTTCAATGCCTACAACAAGAAGGGCCTGCACGCCGCCGTGCTGTGGGAGCCCTCCAGCAGCTTCAACGCGCTCTATTCCTTCGACATCTCGCGCGATGAAACCACGCCTTACTATCTGCAGCTGCTGACCCGCACCACCGGTCCGCTGCTCCAGATGCAGTCGGATCGCGCCAAGACCGCCAATATCGGCGTGCCGCAGCCCTGGGCGCTCGGCAAGACGCATGGCCACTTGCTCACGCTCGACTGGACGGTTTCACCCGAACTCGAAATCAAGTCGATCAGTTCCTATCGCCAGCTCACCCAGACCCAGAACGACAACGGTTCCAGCAACCTCGGCGTGTTCATCCCGGGATATAGCAACAACACCAATTTCGCCCGCTTCAGCCTCGCCGACGTCTGGCAGAAGCAGTATAGCCAGGAAGTGCAGCTCATCGGCACCATGGAGCAGCTGAACTTCGTGGTCGGCGGTTTCTACTATCACGAGAAGGTGAGCGATAACGCCTGGACGCCTTACACCAACAAGTGGAACGCGGACGGCACCAGCTACACCATTCTCCCCACGCCGACGTCCTCGATCCCCTTCCCCGATCGCGCCAGCCACGCAGTCACGGAGAGCATCGGCGTCTTCGGCCAGGCGACGTATACGCCGGCCATGCTGGACGACCGCGTCCACCTCACGGCCGGCGGACGCTTCACGCATGACAAGAAGACCGGCGCTCTCGACGAAGTGAACGGCGTCGCCACGAACTATACGCTGGACGGCTCCTGGGATCGCTTCGACCCGATGGTGAACCTCGCCTTCGACGTGACCCAGGACGTGCACGTCTACGGCAAGTGGAGCACCGGCTACAAGGCAGGCGGCGCGAACAGCCGTTCGCTCACCTATCGCAAGTTCGACCCGGAATCGGTCTCCACGTTCGAGATCGGCGCGAAGACCGAGTTCTTCGACAATCATGCCCGCTTCAACGTCGCGGCCTACACGTCCGCCTACAAGGACATGCAGATCGACTTCATCGCGCCGGTCCTGAACACCACCCGCACGACGCTCGAAACCACCAACGCCAGCGGCAATGGCCGGATCAAGGGCATCGAGGCCGACCTCACGATCACGCCGTTCCAGGGCCTGACGCTCACCGGCTCCTATGCCTATACCGACGTCCATCTGCCGCCGGCGCCGAACCCCTTCAACGGCGACGCACTGACCCGGGTCTATGCCGTCTACACGCCGAGCCATGCCGCCAGCGCCGCGATCGACTACGAACTGCCGGTGGCCGACGCCATGCTGCGCTTCCACCTCGACGGCAACTACGCCACCGGTCAGTACTCGATGGCCAGCGATCCCACCAAGACCGGATCGTCCTTCATCGTCAACGGCCGCGTCGCCCTTGCCGACATCCGCATGGCGAGCGGACCGAACCTGGAACTCTCGGTCTGGGCGCGCAACCTGTTCAACGAGGCCTATACGTTCGTGAAGGCCAACGGCGGTTCCTCGCTCGGCTACTACGGGATCTTCAACGATCCGCGCACCGTCGGCGTCTCCGCGACCATCAAGTACTAAGCTCAGGACATTGGAAAAGAATATGAACTGGCGTTTCCCCGCCGGCGCCCTGATCGCGCTCGGCCTGTTCGCTCAACCGTCATTCCAAGCAGCGGCGAAAGTCGCAGCGCCGGCTCCTGCCGCTGAAACCACGCACCAGCGGCTCCTGCCGCTGGAAGGCGGCCGCAACTTCCGCGACCTCGGCGGCTATCGCACCGCCGATGGCCACACCGTGAAGTGGGGCCTGCTGTTCCGCTCGGGCTCGATGGTGGACCTGACGGCGCAGGATCTGGGCTATCTGAACAAGCTGGGCATCCGAACCATCTGCGACTACCGCGACCGGGGCGAGCGCAAGGCCGAGCCGATGCCCTGGGCCGCCGGCACCGGACCCACCATCTTCGCTGACGACTACGACGGCATGGCGGTCGGCCTGATGCCCAAGGACATGAGCAAGATCACACCGGAAGCGGCCACGGCTGTCATGACCAGGACCTACCCGGCGATGCTCAAGACTTTCGCGCCGCAGTTCAAGCGGATGTTCGCGCAGCTCCTGGCGGGCAACGCCCCGCTGGCGTTCAACTGCTCGGCAGGCAAGGACCGCACCGGCGTATCGTCCGCCCTCCTGCTTACCGCGCTCGGCGTGCCGCGCGAAACGGTGAGCCAGGACTACCTGCTCACCAACCAATATCTTCCTGCCGCGCTTGCCAAGGCCAAGACCGGCGCCAGCGCTGCCACGGGGCAGGCCTTCCTGTCGCTGCCACCGGCCGTGCAAGCCGCCTTCATGAAAGCCGACCGGGCCTATATCGAAGCGGCGTTCAAGGCGCTCGACGCCCATCGGGGCGGCGCCATGGGCTACCTCAAGGACGAAATGGGTCTCGACAAGCCGCAGATCGCCAAGCTGCGCGCGGCCTATCTGGACTGAGCATGAAAAGGGTCGGCGCGGTCACTGCATCGCGCCGATCCTTTCCCTTACCACCTGCAAAGGCACATCGCGCGCCGCCACGGCCTCGCCGATGAGCAGCAGAGTCGGATCGTCATCGCTGATCGCGGCGACAAGGAAGGCCAGCGCCGAGAGCTTGCCGCGAATCATGCGTTCGTTTGGCAGCGAGACATTGACCGCGATCATCACCGGCGTATCCGGATGGCGCCCCGCGGCGATCAGCGAGCGGCTGATCTCACCCGCCGCCGCGCGGCCCATGTAGACGCCCAGGGTGCCGCCCGGCCGGGCCAGCGTTTCCCAATCGAGCTTCAGGGGCTCGCCCGCCTTGAGGTGCGCCGTCACCAGCGTCAGCCCGCGCGCCACGCCGCGCAAGGTGAGTGAGGCCAGCCCGCTTGCCGCCGCCGCGCTGGCGGTGGTGATGCCGGGGCAGATACGCACCGGAATGCCCGCTGCCATGAGGTGATCCATCTCCTCGGCCGAGCGCCCGAATATCGAGGGATCGCCGCCCTTAAGCCGCACCACCCGCTTGCCGGCCTGCGCCGCTTCCAGCAGCAGATCGTTGATCGAGCCTTGCGCCTTGCTGTGCCGGCCCGATCGCTTGCCCACGCTCACCCGCTCGGTTCCGGCTGGGATCAGGTCCAGCACGCCGGGCCCGACGAGGGCGTCGACGAAGACCACGTCCGCCGCCTCGATCAGCTTCTGGGCCTTGCGCGTGAGCAGGTCCGGATCTCCCGGCCCGGCCCCGACGAGCCAGACTTCGCCCCGCTCGATCAGATGGGGCCTGATGGGATTGCCCCCCATGGGATCGCCCGCCATCAGGCCGCCACCCGCAAGCTTTCCGGGTGCGCGATCAGGATGCGCTCACCTTCAAGGCGCACGGCAATCGTCGGCGTGCAGCCCTTGTCCTCGCCCTGGGCCTCTCCGCTGGCGAGCGCGATGTTCCAGTTGTGGAGCGGGCAGGCAACCGAGTGGCCATGGACGATGCCCTGGCTGAGCGGCCCCTTCTTGTGCGGGCATTCGTTGACGAGCGCGAAGACCTTGTCGTCGCCGGTGCGGAAAACCGCGATTTCCTTTTCGCCCGTGATCTGCACGGTGCGCGCCCCGCGCAGGGGAATGTCGGACAGGGTGCCGATGTCGATCCAGTCGTTCATATGCGTTACTCCGCTGCCGCCAGTTCCTGGGGTGCCAAAGGTTCAAGGTGCTGATGCAGTTCGGCCTTGTGACCCGCCGCGCGTTCGGCCCAAGGGTCTTCCTGGCTGAAGCTCTGCGAGTAGAGGAAGCGGGCGCGCAGTTCTTCGCGGCCGGTGTCGTCCTCGACGATCCGCTGCTTGATGTATTCCACGCCGACGCGCTCGATCCACGGCGCGGTGCGCTCAAGATAGCGCGCTTCCTCGCGATAGAGCTGGGTGAAGGCGGCGCAGTAATCGAGCGCCTCCTGCTCGGTCGCGACCTTGCAGAGGAAGTCGGTGGCGCGCACGTGAATGCCGCCGTTGCCGCCGACATGGAGTTCGTAGCCTGAGTCCACGCAGACCACGCCGAAGTCCTTGATCGTCGCCTCGGCGCAATTGCGCGGGCAGCCCGAGACCGCGATCTTGAACTTGTGCGGCATCCAGGATCCCCAGGTCATCCGCTCGGTCTTCACGCCCAGCCCGGTAGAGTCCTGCGTGCCGAAGCGGCACCATTCGCTGCCCACGCAGGTCTTCACCGTGCGCAGCGACTTGCCATAGGCATGGCCCGAGACCATTCCGGCCGCGTTGAGATCGGCCCAGACGGCGGGCAGGTCTTCCTTCTTGATGCCGAAGATGTCGAGCCGCTGGCCGCCGGTCACTTTCACCATCGGCGCGTCGTACTTCTCCACCACGTCGGCAATCGCGCGCAGTTCGCGCGGGTTGGTAAGGCCGCCCCACATGCGCGGGACCACCGAATAGGTGCCGTCCTTCTGGATATTGGCGTGCATGCGCTCGTTGACGAAGCGGCTCTGCTGGTCGTCCACATACTCGCCGGGCAGCGCGCAGAGCAGGTAGTAGTTGAGCGCCGGACGGCAGGAAGAGCAACCGTCGGGCGTCGACCAGTGGAGCTTGTGCATCACTTCGGGGATCGACTTCATGTGCTGCGCCACGATCTCGCGCCGCACGTCGTCATGAGTGAAGCTGGTGCACTTGCACATCGTCTTCGGCCCCGACTTGACCTCTTCGCCCAGGGTCAGCGCCAGCAAACTCTCGACAAGGCCGGTGCAGGAACCGCAGCTGGCCGAGGCCTTGCAAGTGCCGCGCACGGCATCGAGACTGCATGCGCCCGCCGCGATCGAGGCCACGACCTGCCCCTTGGACACGCCGTTGCAGCCGCAGATCTCGGCATCGTCAGGCAGCGCCGCGACCGCCGCCAGCGGGTCGGCGCTGCCGCCCGAAGCGAAGGCCTGGCCAAGAATGAGGAGGTCGCGGATTGCCGAGACGTCCTCGCCCTTCCTGAGCAGATCGAAGTACCAGTTTCCATCCGCCGTATCGCCGTAGAGCACCGCGCCGACGATCTTGCCGTCCTTCACGACCACGCGCTTGTAGACCCCGCGCGAGGCGTCGCGCAGCACGATGTCCTCGCAGCCCTCGCCGCCCGAGAAGTCGCCCGCCGAGAACACGTCGAGCCCGGCGACCTTCAGCTTGGTGGACGTTACCGATCCGCGATAGCCGCTGTGCCGGTCGGTCAGGCCGTCGGCCAGGCTGCGGCACATGTCCCAGAGCGGCGCGACGAGGCCGTAGACGTTGCCGTCATGCTCCACGCATTCGCCCACGGCCAGGATGTGCGGGTCGCTGGTGACCATGTGGTCATCGACCTTGATCCCCCTGCCCACGTCGAGACCCGCCTCGCGCGCCAGTGCCGTGGAGGGACGGATGCCCACCGCCATGACGACGAGGCTGGCCGGGATCTCGCGCCCGTCCTTCAGACGCACGCCTTCGACTTTGCCCTCGCCCATGATCTCGGCCGTGTCCGCGCCGGTCAGGATGGTCTGGCCGCGCGCTTCGAGCGCGCTCTTGAGCAACCAGCCCGCCGCTTCGTCGAGCTGCCGCTCCATCAGCGTGGGCATGAGGTGGATCACGGTCACTTTCATGCCCCGCAGGGTCAGGCCGTGGGCGGCCTCAAGGCCGAGCAGCCCCCCGCCGATCACCACCGCGTCGCCGCCGTCCGCCGCGGCTTCGAGCATGGTGTCCACGTCCTTCATGTCGCGGAAGGAGATGACGCCGGGCAGGTCCTTGCCGGGAACCGGGATGATGAACGGATCGGAGCCGGTGGCGATCAGCAGTCGGTCGTAGCGAACCTTGCGGCCCGACTGCGCGGTGACGGTCCGCCCCGGACGGTCGATGGTGACGACGGGATCGGACGTGACCAGCTCGATGCCGTTCTCGTCATACCATTCGCGCGTGTTGATGACGATCTGGTCGAAGGTCTTCTCACCCGCCAGCACCGGCGAGAGCATGATGCGGTTGTAGTTCACATGCGGCTCGGCGCCGAAGATGGTGACGCGGTAGCGCCCCGCGTCGCGCGCCAGCAGTTCCTCCACCGCGCGGCACCCGGCCATGCCGTTTCCGACCACCACCAGATGTTCGCGCACATCGGCCGAAGGCACGATAAGCGCGGTCTCATAGTCCGTCGAACGCTCGATCCCGTCCTGAAATTCCATCCCCGTGACTCCAGAAAACTGAGGGAGAAAAAGAAAAAGGCCGCCATCCGGACCCTCGGTTCGAAAACCGAAAGTCTGGATGGCGGCCTTGCCATCATTCGCGCTTCTGCGGCCCGTCAGTGGATCGCATCGGCTATGGTTTGGAAGGACAGCGTCGTCCTTTGCACTGCACCATACGGCTAAACGGCATGGTGCTCAAGCGATTCCGTCGCGCCTGACGTCAATAGGCCCAATCGAGCTGAATCCAGTACTTATCCGTGTCTGTCGCCATTTCCCGCGCGTCGTAATGGGCATAGCGCAAGGAAACGGCCGTCTTGCGCACCTTCGCAGATGCGAGAAGATCGATCTCGTTGCCGTAATGCTGGCCCAGTCGATCGCTGTCGAAACGGTGCCAGGTCGCCTGAACCGACAGGCCGGAGAGCGGCCCCGCCTGTTTCCAGCCATAGCCACCGCCGAAATAGAGATCGCGCAAGCCGTTCGCCGGAGTCGTCAGGAACTTGTCCGCCCACCCCTGGAACTTGAAGTTGGTGCCGAGCGGCGTCTGGAAACTGGTGAACGGCAAGCCCTTGCTGGCGCCCAGCACCTCGTAACCGGCATTGAGCTTCCAGCCCTTCACATCGAGCAGGCCGTCCGCAAGCCAATAGTCCGCCGCGTAATCGTTGGGGTTTCGGTGATAGTCGGACTGCCGGGCGTAGCTGGCCTGATAGGCAAGCTTCACCGCCGGGCCGAACGCATGGCTTCCCGCGAGCCGTGCTCCGTAGGTCTGGCTGGACTGCCGGAAAGCCTGCACGGCCGCCTCGTCCTGATCGACGAGATAGGCAAAGCCGGTCAAGGTGCCGAGCGGCGTGACGTAGGAGAGATTGCCGAGGACGTTGTCGCCTCCGACTGCCTGCTGACGTGCGCCCGCGCCGTCGATGCCCCAGATCGTGCGCACACTCCAGGCGTAGGAGATATCCAGCTTCAGCCCCCTGATAGGGGTGATCTCGGCGCGCACCGCATCGAAAGTCTGCGCATTGTCGCGAAAACCGACATTGCCGACGAAGCGCTCGTCATCGAGCGTGATCTTCTGACGTCCCGCCGTAAGGCTCAGCGCCTTCGTGCGATATTGCAGCTGCGCGACATAGAGCGCCACGTTCTGCGGATCCGCGACCAGCGGCCGCGTCGCCGCGCCGTTCAAACCGTCGTAGTAGTGATCCACCGCAGCCAGCGTGCCCTGGCCGATGACGGTCGCGCTGATCGCGCCGCTGGCGGCAGTTACGCCGCCCCGCACCCGCAAGGTCAGGGCGTCGGCTGCCTGGGAAAGCCCGTCCTGATCGACACGTTCGTAGCGCGCCCGGGCTTCGGCCACGGGCTTCAGCGTCATTTCCTGGGCGCAAGCCGGCCCCGCGGCGGCCAATGCGGCCGCCGTTCCGATGAGATATCGCATGAAGTTGACGTCCCCCCTTCGAGACGAACGGGGCGGCGGCCTTGCCCGGCCGCCGCCTCCTCTCCGATCAGATGCGTGCTGCGGTGTTCCAGCGGGCGCGCCAGCGGCCCTTGACGGCGGCCACGCTCGCCAGTGCCATCACGGCCAGTCCTGCGAAGATCAGGAAGCCGGGCGCGAAGCTGCCGGTCATCTGCTTGGCAAGGCCGAGCGAACTGGCCAGATAGAACCCTCCGATGCCGCCCGCCATGCCGACAAGCCCGGTCATCACGCCGATCTCGGCCTGGAAGCGCTGCGGGACCAGCTGGAAGACCGCACCATTGCCCGTGCCCAGCGCCAGCATGGCCAGCACGAACATGCCCAGCGCGCCCGGCAGGCTCACGGCGTTGGCCACGCCCGCCAGGGCCAATGCAGCAACGAAGTAGACCGCCATCAGCGCCTTCACCCCGCCGATGCGATCGGCCAGCGCGCCGCCCATCGGCCGCACGAGCGAACCTGCAAAGACGCAGGCAGCCGTGCAGTAACCCGCCACGATCGGCGTAAGGCCGAACTGGTCGGTGAAATAGATCGGCAGCGAGGCGGCAAGGCCCACGAAACCCCCGAAAGTCACCGCATAGAAGGCCATGAGCCACCAGGCGTCAGCCTGCTTGAGCGGTTCGAAATAGTCGACCAGCTTTCGCGGCGCCGGCTGGTTAGGCGAATCCTTTGCCATGAGCATGTAGACGACGAAGACCAGTGACAGCGGGATGCAGGCAAGGCCCAGCACGGCATTCCAGCCAAACATCTTGGCAAGCATCGGCGCGAAAAGCGAAGCGAGCACGGTGCCCGAATTGCCCATGCCGGCAAGTCCCATCGCCTTGCCCTGGTGCTCGGCCGGATACCAGCGGCTCGCAAGCGGAAGCGCGATCGCGAAGCTCGCCCCTGCAAAGCCCAGGATCACGCCGAGCGCCAGGGTTCCCGCGAAGCTGTTCACGCCCATGAACCAGGCGAAGAACAGACCGGCAATGACGATGAGCTGGCTGATCGCGCCTGAGCGCTTGGGTCCGATACGGTCGACCAGCAGCCCGTTGACCACCCGCAGCAGGGCGCCGGCGAGTGTCGGCGTGGCGACCATCAGTCCCTTTTCGGCCGAAGTCAGCCCCAGCGTCCTGGCGATTTCCGGCGCCAGCGGGCCGAGTAAGACCCAGACCATGAAGGCAAGGTCGAAATAGAGGAAGGCTGCGATCAGGGTCGGCGCGTGACCGGCCTTCCAGAAGCTGGTCCCGGCCTCCGATGCGCCGCCGAGATCGGCCGATGCGTTGTCGGCCTGTCGGCCCTCTGCGTCACGTTTCCAGTAAGCGGTTGCCATCGTCGGTTCCCCATAGAGCGGGCACGAAAAAAGCCGCAGGCCGGACGTCACCCTTGGGTGAGCCCGGTCAGCGGCTTTGCTGCGAATATCGGTGAGGATGGCGCCCCGCCCTTGGAGCAGCGCATCCGGTAGTCACGCGTCTTCGCGTGAGGCCCTCATCATCATGCGATTCGCGTCATGTTGCAAGGCACAAAATTTGGCGCCTGGTCAAAGGATGCCTGACCAGCGTTGCCCAGGCAGCGAATCCGCCACTTTCCACTGCCTTCGGCAAGGCGATCAACGCAGTTGCACAAAACCCGCAAGGTAATCGTCGATACGCTCGGGATCGAATACGCGCCCGTCGAAGAACCTGTCCGGCCCCAATGTCAGGTCGCCCTTGCGCGATCCCACGGCCAGCGGCGAATGGACGGCGCCTTCCAGTTTCATGCTCGCGCCCGGCATGGGCACATCGCTTCCGGCCAGGGCGCGGCGGAAAACATCGGGACGGAACACCGCTCCGGCGCGCGCGGCGCTGTCGGCCGAGTGCTCGACCATGCCCCAGCGCACCAGTTGAGAATAGATCCAGAGCGCCTGGCTGCGCCAGGGAAACGGCGTGGCCTCGCGCGAGAACAGCATGAAGTCGGGATTGGGGATCGCCGGTTCGCCTGCCCGGTTCACCATTTCACCGGCCAGGGCGCGGCGGATCAGGTCCGCGGGCTGGTCCACATAGCGCGGCGCGGCGAGCAGATCCGCCAGCGCGCTGTGATTGTCCGGCTCGTCGCACCAGGCTGCCGCGCGGACCAGTGCCCGCAGGAGCCGATCGACGGTCTCGGGGTTCTCCTCCATCCAGTTCTGGCGGAAGGCGAGTACTTTCTCCACGCCGCGCCGCCAGATCCGCTCGCCCACGGCGACGGTTTCGGCAAGCCCGGCCTCTACCGCCGCGCTGCCCCAGGGTTCGCCTGCGATGAAGCCGTCGATCTCACCGGCGTGGAGCGCCTCGACCGTCAGCGACGGCGGCAGCACCCGCAAGACGACATCGCGGTCGGGATCGACACCGGCGCTGGCCAGCCAGTAGCGCAGCATCAAGGCATGGCTCGAAAAACGATGGACCACGCCGATCACCGGCTTGCGCCGCCAGAGGCCGATCGCAGCGGCAAAATCGTGCGCCGTGCCCAGCGGATCGGCCAGACGTCCGGCGAGGTCCGGGTCCAGCGCGGCCGCGAAGTCCTTGGCCATGACCAGCATGTTGCCGTTCACGTTCAGCTTGTAAGGGGCGGCCAGCGCGGCGGGTTGCTGGCTGAGGCCCAGCGTCACCGCCACGGCCAGCGGCGCCAGCATGTGCGCGGCCTGCACCTGGCCATAGACCAGACGATCGCGAAGAGTGGCCCAACTGGTCGTGCGAACGAGGTCGAGCGAAAGCCCCTCTTCCTCGGCAAAGCCCCGCTCCTGC
Organism: Novosphingobium sp. YAF33; assembly: GCF_052113265.1. Lineage (NCBI taxonomy): Bacteria > Pseudomonadati > Pseudomonadota > Alphaproteobacteria > Sphingomonadales > Sphingomonadaceae > Novosphingobium > Novosphingobium sp. YAF33. The sequence continues at coordinate 256,990 of NZ_JBFRCW010000004.1, read as the reverse complement.
GCCACGGCGAGCACCGCCACGTCGGTGAGCGGCAGGAAGGCGATGCGCAAGTTCGTCGTCATAGTCCCCCTCCCAGAAGGTCGCTGGCGGTAATCAGGGCCTGCGCCACGTCCACGATCTTCTTCCCCTGGTTCATCGCGCTCGACCGCAGGAGCGTATAGGCGTCCTGTTCCGACAGGTTGCGCTGCGCCATCAGGATGGACTTGGCGCGATCGATCACCTTGCGGTCCGAAAGCGCATTGCGCGCCTCGTCCAATTCGGCCTGGATCCGGGCGAAAGCATTGAAGCGCCGCACCGCCAGCTCAAGCACCGGCTTCACCCGCTCCTTGCGCAACCCGTCGACGACATAGGCCGAGACACCCGCATCGATGGCCGCACCGATCATCGCCTCGTCGGACTGGTCCACGAACATCGCGATGGGCCGCGCGAGCGCACGGCTGACGCTGAGCATTTCCTCCAGAGTGTCGCGGCTGGGACTGCCAAGGTCCATGAGCACCACGTCGGGCGCCATCCGTTCGAGGCGGGCCACGAAGGCGCCGCGCGGCGGGACGATATGGATATCGTCGTACCCGGCCTCGCGCAGGCCCTCTTCGAGAACCGTCGCGCGCAATCCGCTGTCGTCGATGATGACGATTCTCATCGAGTGCCCAAATTCCATCGAAGTGAAGCCCGTCTTTCGCGCCGCACATTGCCGAGGCGGCTTGCCACGTCAACGACAGAGCAGAAATAGCGGCGAACAGTCTTCCCGTTAAAAAGCCGTCCCGCAATATGTAAAAACATTTGTCTTTTTCCCGGAAGCCGTGTTTCTTGGTCAAACAAGGCCGAAGCGGCATAGAGGGGCAGGGGATGATGAAACGGACGAAGCGTTCTGCGCAAGCAGTTCTGGGCATGGCATGCGCGGTTTCCTGGCTGGCGGTGTCCGCTTCGGCAGGGGCGCAAGTGGCTGGTCCCTTCGATCTCCGGCTTATTCCCGCGGCGCCGACGTGGTCCAGCGACCTCTCCGTGCCGGCGGGCGATTGGACGCTCTCGTTCCGCGCCGCGCTTGAAGCCGGCAGCGAAGGCACTCTGGTCGCGTTGGGAGACGAGACGGCGGCGCAGCTTTCGCTCTCCATCGCGGCGGGACGGCCCGTTCTTTCCGCCGGCGGGCAGTCCGCGCGGGGCGGCGCCCTGAGCAAAGCGGACGCCTGGCACCACTACGCCATCGTCTCGGCAGGCGGCAGCCAGCGCCTCTTCGTGGACGGACGCCTGGCCGCGACCCTGACGCAGCCGCTTGCGGGAGCACCCGGCAAGCTGCTGGTGGCGCCATCGACCCAGCCCTCCGGCGGCATTGCCGCGCGCCTCGTCGGGCTCCGTATCGATGCCGGAGCGATGTCCCCGGCCGACTTGCGCAAGGCCGCCACAGAAGGCCGCGATCCGGCGCTGGTCCAGTTCACCGAAACGAGTGCCCGCTGGCCGCTTCAGGTGAAGCAGATGCAGGGGCAATTGACGCCCCAGCCCCCGGCTACACTCCCGCGCAGCGCGGCCGCGCCGGACAAGCCCATCGCGAAGCCCGTCGCGCCAACGTCCGCGCTCGTCGCCCAAGGCGATGCCGCGTGGACGCTGCAGAAATGGACGCTCGCCGAAGCGCCGGCCGTGTCCGGTGACGGCAGCACGATCTCGCGCCCCGGCTTCACCAGCGGCAAGTGGTACGCCGCAACCGTTCCCGGGACGGTGCTGACCACGCTGGTGGATCGCGGCGTCTATCCCGACCCGGCCCATGGCCTGAACAACCTCGTCATTCCCGAGAGGCTGGCGCGGCAGGACTACTGGTACCGCACCGAGTTCGAACTGCCCTCAGAAACATCGGGCAAGCATTTGGAACTGTTGCTGAACGGCGTGAACTTCAGTTCGCAGGTCTGGGTAAACGGCGTCGAGGTCGGCACGACCCGAGGCGCTTTCGTGCGCGGCCGCTTCGATGTTTCGGCCTATCTCAAACCCGGCCGCAATGCCGTGGCGATCCGCGTTTCGCCGCCGCCCCATCCGGGCCACGCCCATGAGGAATCGCTGACGTCCGGCGTGGGCGAGAACGGCGGCGCCATGATGCTGGACGGCCCGACTTTCGGCGCTTCCGAAGGCTGGGACTGGATCCCCACCATTCGCGACCGACAGACAGGTCTCTGGCAGGACGTGCAGCTGCTCGCCTCGGGCGACGTCCAGATCGGCGATCCGCAAGTCGTCACCACCCTGCCCCGCGCCGACAATTCCGTGGCGAACGTCGAGATCACGGTTCCTGTCGAGAACCTGTCCGACCAGCCCCGCACGGCAACCGTGCGCGGCGCTTTCGACGACGTGACGGTCGAGCGGTCGATCACCATACCCGCGCATCAGTCCGCAGCGGTGCGCTTCTCGCCAGACAGCGATGCGGCCCTTGCGGTACGCAATCCGAAGCTCTGGTGGCCGAACGGCTACGGCGACCCGGCGCTGCACCTGCTGCATCTGACCGCTTCGGTGGACGGCGCCAGGTCCGACGCGAAGGATCTGCGTTTCGGCATGCGGCAGGTGACGTACGAGATGTCGCTGGTGGACGAGACCGGCAACCTCGACCGGGTCGTCATAGACTTCGAAAAGGCCCGCGCGCTCGGCCAGCAGATCGTCGACGAGCGACACGAGGCGATCCGGCAGGTGCGCGGCGGCTGGGCCTATTCCTTTGCTCCGGGCGCCGACAAGTCCCCAGCCGTCACGCCGATCCAGGGCGACGAAGCGCTCTCGCCCTTCCTCGTCCTGCGCGTCAACGGCGTGCGGATCGCCGCGCGCGGCGGCTCGATCGGCATGGACGATTTCATGAAGCGGGTCGACCGCCAGCGGCTGGAGCCGTTCTTCAAGCTCCACAAGGACGCCCACGTCAACGTCATCCGCAACTGGGTGGGCCAAAACACCCAGGCCAGCTTCTTCGACCTCGCGGACGAATACGGCCTGATGGTCATGAGCGACTTCTGGGAATCGACGCAGGACTACAACATCGAGGCCGAGGACGCCGGGCTGTTCCTCGGCAATGCCACGGACGTGGTCCAGCGCTTCCGCAACCACCCTTCGATCATCCTGTGGTTCGGCCGCAACGAAGGCGTGCCGCAGCCGATCCTCAACGAGGGCCTGGATGCCATGCTGCGCAAGGAAGACGGCACCCGGCTCTATATGGCCTCTTCCAATCGCATCAACCTGCACGATTCCGGGCCCTATAACTGGCGCGCGCCCGAAAAGTATTTCACCGAATATTCCAAGGGCTTCGCGGTCGAAGTTGGCACGCCTTCCTTCCCGACGCTGGAATCCTGGGAACGCGCCATCCCGGCAAGCGAGCGCTGGCCGATCAGCGATACCTGGGCCTATCACGACTGGCATCAGACCGGGAACGGCGCGGTGAAGAGCTTCACCGATGCCATGGACCGTGAATTCGGCAAGGCCACCAGCCTGCCGGACTTCGAGCGCAAGGCGCAAATGCTGGAGTACGAAAGCTATCGCGCGATCTTCGAGGGCATGAATGCCGGGCTCTGGACCGAGAATTCGGGACGCATGCTCTGGATGACGCAGCCCGCATGGCCGAGTTCGGCCTGGCAGATCCTGTCTTCCGACTATGACACCCATGGCGCATTCTACGGGATGAAGAAGGCCTCCGAGCCGGTCCACGTCCAGATGAACCTGCCGGACCACAAAGTGATCCTGGTGAACAACCGGATGACGGCACTGAGCGGCGTTACGGTGCGCGCGGTGGTCCAGGCGCTCGATGGCCGGCAACTCGCGGCGCAGGAAAAGAAGCTCGACCTCGTCGGCGGCAAAGTCGGCGATGCCTTCACGCTCGACCTGGCGCCCTTGACGGCATCCGGGCCGGTCCTGATCCGCCTCGAAGCGCTCGACACAACGGGAACACGCCTTTCCGACAACTTCTACTGGCAGGCCACCAGCGACGAGGCGCTTCAGGCCCTCAGCACAATGGCCCCCGTCCCGCTCACAGCGCAAGCGCGGGCCGCGCAAGCTGGCGACGAAGCGAAGATCGAGGTCACCTTGAGCAATCCGGGCAAGACGGCTGCAATCCAGACCAAGCTGACCTTGTTCGACGCTGCCGGCAAACAGGTCCTGCCGGCCTATTTTTCAGACAATTACATCTCGCTCCTGCCAGGCGAGACGCGTAACGTGACGATCACTGCCCCCAGGGATGCGGCCGGAAGTTCACCTTCCGTCAAGCTCCGCGGTTGGAACGTCGCACCCCGGACCATCGCTACAGGAAAATGACCTTGCGACTGAAGACCCTGCCCGCTTTTTCCGCTGCCGTCGCCACCCTTGCCGTCGCCGCCCTTGCCGTCGCGGCCCCCGCCCTGGCCCAGGCTCCGGCCGTTTCGACCCTGCCGGTCCAGACCGCCGCGCAGGCCGCGGACCTGCGTTTGCGTACGGACTGGGCCTGGAGCGCGCGCTACCGCGAGGCGAATGCCACCGATGTCGTGGGCACCGTGAAGCCCCGTATCGTCCTGATGGGCGATTCCATCACGCAGGGCTGGTACGATCTCGATCGCGCCTTCTTCACGCCCGGCAGGATTGGGCGCGGCATCGGCGGGCAGACCACCTCCCAGATGCTGCTGCGCTTCCGGCAGGACGTGATCGACCTCAATCCGCAAGTCGTCCAGATCATGGCCGGAACCAACGACATCGCCGGAAATACCGGACCGATGACCGACGAGCAGATCCAGGCCAACTTCCGCTCCATGGTGGAAATGGCGCAGGCTCACGGCATCCGCGTGATCCTGGCCTCCATCCCGCCCGCCGATCTGTTCCCCTGGCGCCCCGGCCTGGATACGGGTCCGCGTATCCAGCGGATCAACGCCTGGCTCAGGACTTATGCTGCCAAAACCGGATCGGTCTATGCGGATTACTGGACGGCCATGAAAGGCACCGGTCTCGGCGCACGCGAAGGGCTGACGTCGGATCACGTCCACCCGACCCCGGCCGGCTACGAAGTGATGAACAAGGTGGCCGAGGCCGCCTTCACCCAGGCGCTGGCTCTGCCCGCCCCGCGGCCGCTTGCCGCCGCCCGCATACCGTGATCGCCGCAATGCTGCTCGCGGCTTCGGCTGCGAGCACCCCCGCCCCGGTCGTCGAAACCGATGCCGGGACGATCCAGGGGGAAGCGACGCCGGACGGTCGCAGCCTGTTCCGCGGTGTTCCCTTCGCCGCTCCGCCGATCGGCGACTTCCGCTGGCAGCCGCCTCAACCCGTCGCGCCGTGGCAAGGCGTGCGAGAAGCGGTGCGCTCGGCTCCCGCCTGCATGCAGGTGGACTATGGGTGGAACCACGGGGCGGCCGCAAATCAGTCGGAAGACTGCCTCTACCTGGACGTCGCCACCCCTTCCCTGAAACCGAACGCGCCGCTGCCGGTCATGGTGTGGATCCATGGCGGTGGCAACCGCGCCGGTAGCGGCGCGGGAACGGTGGCCTCTCCCATCGTGCGCCGCGGGGTGGTGCTGGTGAGCCTGCAATACCGCCTTTCCGCGTTCGGCTTCCTCTCGCATGCCGCCCTGGGGACGCACTCGGGCAACTATGGCCTCATGGACCAGCAGGCCGCCCTGCGCTGGGTCCGCGCGAATATCGCCCGCTTCGGCGGCGACCCGGCCAATGTCACGATCTTCGGGGAATCGGCAGGCGCTCAGGATGTCGGGCTGCAGATGCTTTCACCCGGCGCGAAGGGGCTTTTCAGCAAGGCCATCGCCGAAAGCGGCACGCCGGGTTTCGGTCTGCCGCCGCGAAGCCTGGCGCAGAACGAGGCGCTGGGCGAAACCATCGTGCGCGCCGCCGGAGCGCCGCCTCACGCCAGTGCCCGGCAGCTTCGCGCACTTCCCGCCGACGCCCTGCTCCGTGCCAGCGACGCCGCCGACGTTCCCGGCCTGGACGACAAGAGCTTCATCTGGCTGCAGGCCGTGACGGACGGCACGGTCCTGACCGAGACGCCCGCGGCCGCCCTGTCGCGCGGCGTGGGGCGAGAGATTCCGCTACTGATCGGCAACAACCTCTACGAACTCGGGCTCTACGGCGCACCGGAGCGTGCCATCGCACGGGGTTTCGGTGCCAATGCCGGCAGGGCCATGGAGGCCTACGGACTTGTCCAGGGCAAGGCACCTCCGGCCGACCTCAACTTGCGGCTGGCCAACGACCTTACCTTMCGTTGCCCTTCGCTCCATGTTGCCGCGGAGCGCGGGCGATCGGGCGGCGCAACGTGGCACTACCAGTTCGACCTCGATGGGCCGGACGCCAAGCCCGTGACCCATGGCTCCGAAATCCGCTACGTGCTCGGCGATGAAGGCGCTTCCGATCAGGCCCTCGCGCCGCTGGCCGCCTATTGGGTGAACTTTGCCCGCAGCGGCGATCCCAACGGCGGCGCCTTGCCCGCATGGCCGCGCTTCTCAAACGAGGCCCGCTCAATGGAATTCACCGCCACCGGATCCAGGGTCGTTGAGAAGCTCTCGGCCGAAGTCTGCGCCCTTCGCACGGCGCCCTGACACGTCACGAAGGCGCCGGTACTTCCTCCGGATCCCAGAGCAGCGCCGCGCCGCGCACGCCCGAGCTGTCGCCCCAGCGCGCCGGAACCACTGTTCCGGCCCACGCGCCCGAGAACGTTCGGGCCTGAACCGCTTCGGCCAATCCTTCATAGATCTGACCGACATTCGACATTCCGCCGCCCAGCACGATCACGTCTGGATCCATGAGGTTGGCCACCACGGACAGCCCTCGCGCCAGTCTGTCTCGGTAGCGCCGCAGCGCTTCCTGCGCCGCTGCATCGCCATCCCGCGCGGCCGCCACGATTGCGGGAGGATCGAGATCGCGCCCCGTCGCGGCCTTGAATGCGCGCTGGAACCCCGTTCCCGAGACCCAGTTCTCAAGGCATCCGCGCAGCCCGCACCAGCAGGCGGGCGCCGGCAGTTCATCCGGGCCGGGGTCCGGCAACGGCATGTGCCCGACTTCGCCGGCCAGCCCATGCGCACCGCCAACCACCTTGCCGTCCAGCACATAGCCCGCGCCGCAACCCGTGCCGACGATCAGCCCGAAAACGGAGGCTTTCCCCGCTGCCGCGCCGTCGATCGCTTCGGACAGGGCGAAACAATTGGCATCGTTGGCAAGCCGGACCTCCCGGCCCAGCGCGGCTTCGAGATCGAGCTGGAAAGGCTGACCGTTCAGGCACGCCGAATTGGCATTGCGGATCAGTCCCGTACCCGGCGTGAGAGACCCCGGGGTGCCGATCCCGACAGTCCCCCGGCGGCCAACTTCCGCTTCCACAGCCGCCACCAGATCGCGCAGCGTCGTCAGCGCCAGATCGTACTTGTCGGGTGTCGGTATGCGGCGGCGGTGCAGGACCTCACCGTCCTCCGAGAGAGCGGCAGCCTCGATTTTCGTCCCACCGTAATCGATTCCAATCCGCATGGTCACGCAGCAGCCCGCTGCATGGGTGGGATCTTCGGCATATTCCTCTCCGGCATTGGATCATGTCATGGGACGGAGATGGAGCTGGCGCGCCGGTTCACCCGGTCATGCCCCACACCGCTTCGATGTCGCGGCATGATGGCATGGCGGATGAATAAGACAATTTCTTTTTTATAACTCTTCGGATCGACCCGCCTGCATCAGGATGGCATCCGAAGGAAGCAGTTGATCGAGGAAGGGCAGGATCGCCGCGCCGATCGCAGGGGCCTCCGCGGGCATCTGCCCGGGATGGACCGGCACCCGGTTGGGCATGGGAACCTGGGCCAGGGCCGCGTCGATCCGGGCGCTGAGCCGCTCGATCAGCGGCACCGGAAGGCGCCCGCCAATCACCACCGCATCGGGATCGAGCAGGCAGGACACCGCCACCAACGGGCCGGTCAGCGCGCGGGTGGCATCGGCGATCCATTGATCCACCGTGGTCGCCATGACCGGATCGAGCGCGAGGAGATCATCGAGCGATTTCAGCGGACGACCTTCGCGCAGAAGACGCTCCTCGATGGCGGACAACGAGACAGTATCCTGCACCACCGCCCCGGGCTCCGCGCCGCCGGCATCCGGCATGAGCCCGATCTCTCCGCTGCGCGAGCGCGCGCCGCGATAGTAGCTGCCGTCGACCACCGGCCCGCCGCCCAGACCGGCGCTGATGAGCAGGTAGAAGAAGCTCGGCCGCTCCTGTCCGCCCACCCCTTGCGCCTCGCCCAGTGCCGCCGCCGCCGCGTCGTTGTCGACGTGGATCGGCCAGGGCAGAACCTCCTTCAAAAGCGCGGAAAAGTCGACTTGCGACCAGCTTTCGTAACCCTCGGGCTTGTGCGGCAGGACGATCCCGCCCAGGTCGTCAGGGCGCGCGACGCCGACGCCCAATATCCGTTCACGGTCGATCTTGCCCGCGGTCAGCACGCCTTCCAGCTCGGCCGAGATGATGTCCACCACGTCGGACGGCATGGCGAAACGGACTTCCCGAGTCACGCGGCTGCGGACTTCTCCGGCCAGGTCGAGCGCCACCAGAGTGATATGGTCGCGATCGACATTGAGGCCGATGGCGAAGGCGCCGTCGGGGTTGATGGCAAGGCGCAGCGCCGGCTGCCCCCGGCCGCCATGCTTGCGGCCGATATGCGCGATCAGTTCCATCTCCCCGAGGCGCGAGGTGATGTTGGCGATCGTGGGCGCCGTCAGCCCGGTCTGCTTCGCCAGGGCGATACGCGTAGTCTCTCCGCTCAGGCGAATGGCCTGGAGCACGATGCGCTGATTGTAGTCGCTGGCCCGGGCCAAATTGGTACCGGAAAGCGAAACGGCCAGTCGCTTGCCGCGGGTTTCTCCCGAATCGGGAGCGGTTACAGTGCGATCCTCTCTTTTCATGGTGCCAAGGACTACAACCGGAACAGTCCCCTAACTAACAAAAAAGAAAAAATTTAAGTTGACCGCTTTTTGCTTTGAGCGGATGTGTACCGCAACACGAGTCACAAAGAATGCTCGTACCAGGAGAGGAAAGCGGCGCTCATGACCGCTGGGTCGACGCCCCTCTCCGAACCAGCGAGGCACGCATAGCGCGTGAGAGGAGAGGAAATGAGGGGAATGAATCAGCACAGTTTCGTGCGTCGCAGTGTCCTGATGGCCGCGACGTCGATGGTCGCCCTGGGTTCGGCGCATGGCGCCTTGGCTCAGGACGCCGCGCAGCAGGGCGCGCCCGTCGTCACGGGATCGGCCACCAGGCTGGCCGTGGCGGAACAGGCCGGTAGCCCCGCCACCGCCCAACCGGGAAGCGAACCCACGGGAAGCGACATCGTCGTCACCGGTATTCGCGCCTCGCAGGAACGCGCCGTCAACATCAAGCGCAATGCCACCTCGGTGGTCGATTCCATTTCCGCCGAAGACATCGGCAAGCTGCCCGACGTCACCATTTCCGACTCTCTCCAGCGCATTCCGGGCGTGCAGATCCTGCGCAGCGCGGGCGAAGGCTCGACCATCAACATCCGTGGGTTGCCGCAGGTGACCACGCTGCTCAACGGCGAAGCCTACCTCGGCGCGCAGTCGATCACCACGATCCAGCCGAACTTCAACGACATCCCCTCGCAGCTCTTCGCCGGCGCCGATGTCATCAAGTCCGCCACGGCCGATTCGCTCAATGCCGGCATCACCGGCACGGTCAACTTGCGCACGCGGCGCCCCTTCGACCTGAAGGAGGGCGTGACGGTCGCTCTTGCCGCGGAAGGCGCCTACGGGGACAAGACCAAGCACAAGTTCGATCCGAACTTCAACGGCCTGCTGTCCTGGCACAACGACCGCTTCGGGGTGATGGTCTCGGCCGCCTATTCCGACGTGCGCCTGTCCAATTCGCACAACGGCATCCAGGAAGGCTACGGCGCCGCGCTGCATGACGAAGGCACGCAGGACGCCACCTCCACGAACGGCTTCTCGCCCGCGAACCGCCCGCGCGGCACGGTGGTGGCCGGCGGCGTGGACGTCAACGGCAACGGCAATTCCAACGACGCCTTCATCGTTCCCCAGGGCTTCACCGGCTGGAACAAGATCAACCAGCGCCAGCGACTGGGCATCAACGGCTCGGCGCAATGGATGATCAACGACGCCCTGACCCTGACGGGCGACGCCTTCTTCACCAAGCAGACCGAGCATGACCGCACGGCCGGCTTCCAGATGCAGGACGTCAACTGGCAGGCGGCGGAATTCGTGCCCGGCGAGTCGCGCGACACGGGAACGACCGTGGTGGGCAAGGACGGCCGGACCTACAATCTCAACACCACGCAGGTCTACAACTACGACCTCGGCAACTTCGATTCCTACGCCCAGACCGACCGCTACAAGTCGCAGTCGCAGAACTACAACCTGGAACTGAAGTTCGACAACGGCGGCCCCTTCAAGGGCAGCCTGCGCGGCATCTATGGCAAGGCTCACCAGTATTACGACCAGAGCTACTTGCAGTTCAGCATGTCGGACGGCCAGCAGTGGCAGCCGGGCGGAATAGGCCACTATCCGGGCGGCGACCGGGTGTTCAACCCGAACGGCTACACGGTCAATACCATCGCCGGCCTGAACTCCCTTCCGGCCGTGGTGGACTTCACCGGCAACAAGCCGGTCTTCACCCTGCCCTCGCAGCTCCTGAGCGAACTGGGCGACATCAGCAACTATGCGCTGAAGACGATGTCTTCCGAAGGCAATTATCGCCGCAACGGCGACCTCAAGGTCGTGCGCGCCGATGGCTCCTATGAAGCATCGCCCGAACTGACGGTCAGCTTCGGCGGCCGCTATTCCGAACGTTCGGTGAACGACTACGAATTCGACCGTGCGGCACCGCTCTATGCCGGGCAGGCCAGCGATCCCAACGGCTGCCTCGTCAAGTGGAAGGCCTTCGACGTGCCGATGAGCGACAGCTCCTGCAGCGCGGGCGACGCTTCCGGCTTCTACACGGCGGGCCTGACGCGCCTTGCCAACGACCCGACCCTGGGCGGCCGCGTCAAGCTGTTCAACCCGGGCGTGGCCGGCGTGCCGAACATGTATGTGCTCGACCCGAAGGCGATGGACAACGCGCTGGCCTTCCAGAACGAGTTCTACCCCGGAAACGTCGAAGTCATGAACCCCGGCGCTTCCTTCAACGTGGGCGTCAAGCAGATCTCGGGCTACGTCCAGACCGACTTCCACGGCGATTTCTTCGGCGTGCCTTTCTCGGGTAACGGCGGTGTCAAGGTGATCAACACCCGGCTCGACATCACCCAGTACGTCACCGGCGGGCCGCAGCCCTACGGTCTGGCCAACGAGCTGGGAGGCTCGGTCGACACCAAGCGCAGCTTCACCGACATCCTTCCGGCCTTCAACGTCGCCTTCGACTTCGCGCAGAACCTGAAGTTCCGCTTCGCCTTCTCGAAGACGATGACCCTGCTGGACCTCAACCAGTGGGGCGGCGGCCTGAACCCCACTTACGCCATCGACACCAGCGTACCCGGAACGCCGATCTTCCGCGTGACCGGCGGTAGCCAGACGGGCAATCCCAACCTCGATCCCTGGCGCGCCACCAACGTGGAAGGCTCCCTCGAATACTATCTCGGCCGGGGAAGCCTGCTGAGCGTCGGCGCCTTCTACATCGATGTCGACAGCTTCATCCAGGCCGGCAACGAGAACCGTACCGACCTGCCGGACAACGACGGCGTCGTTCGCGGCCGCACGGTCTCCATCAGCACCCCGGTCCAGGGATCCGGCGGCTCGCTGAAGGGTATCGAGGCCGGCGCCAAGATCTCGTTCACCGATCTCGGCTTCGTCCCCGGGTTCCTGTCGAACTTCGGCATCGACACGAACTTCACCTTCTCGCCTTCGAACACCGGCGACAAGGACCTGGCCGGCAAGAAGATCCCGTTCCAGGACAACTCGAAGATCCAGACCAACGCTGCGCTGTTCTACCAGGACTCGCATTTCCAGGCGCGCGTGGCCTGGAACTACCGTTCGGAGCGTGCGGTCCAGTCCAACTTCGGCGGCATCACCGGGCTCGAACTGTACCAGGCGCCCACCAACTACGTCGATGCCTCGGTCAGCTACGACATCACGCCGAACATCACGATCTACGGCCAGGGTTCCAACCTGACGGGCGAGTACGAGAAGTACTACCTCACCTGGAAGGACCAGAAGGCCTACAACAATATCTTCGAACGCCGCTTCACCATGGGCGCGCGCGTCAAGTTCTAAGCTCCTCCCTTTCTCCCCCGCCCACCTCCTCCGGGCGGGGGGGATCCTTTTCCGGCTCGGCCCGACAGGGTAGACCCAGCCCGGGGAGTTTCCTGCGATGACAGACAATGCGATCCGTTCCATCCTGATCGTCGGCGGCGGCACCGCCGGATGGATGACGGCCAATCTCCTGGCGACCCGGCTGCGGCGCCTCCCCGTGCAGATCACCTTGGTGGAATCTCCCGATATCCGCACCGTGGGCGTGGGCGAGGCCACGGTCCCGGCGATCCGCGATTATTTCCGCGCCATCGGCGTCAGCGAATTCGACGTGATGCGCGCGACCCAGGGCACGGTGAAGCTCGGCATCGAGTTCCGCGACTGGTCCCGGCCGGGCACGAACTTCTTCCATCCCTTCGGCCGCTACGGCGTCGATGCCTTCTCGGTGCCGTTCCACCAGTTCTGGCTCAAACGGCGCATGGCCGGTGACGACACGCCGCTCTCGGCCTATTGCCTGGCGACCGAGGCGGCCATGCGCAATCTCGTGGTCCTGCCGCCCGAGCAACCCGCCAACGATCTGGGCGTGTTCGACTGGGCGATCCATTTCGACGCCGGACTTTTCGCCCGCTTTCTCTCGCAGCGCGCCCGCGAGGAACTGGGTGTCGCCCATGTCGAAGGCACCATTGCCGGCGTCCATCGCGGCGGCGACGACGGACGCATCGCTTCCGTCACCCTCACCGGCGGCGACACCCTGGAAGCTGACCTGTTCATAGACTGCTCGGGCTTCCGCAGCCTGCTGCTGGGCCAGGCACTCGAAGTTCCTTACGACGACTGGACCCACCTGCTTCCCTGCGACCGCGCCGTGGCCGTGCCCTGCACCCATGGCGACGCACTGACGCCCTATACCCGCAGCACGGCCCTGTCCGCCGGATGGCAATGGCGCATTCCGCTCCAGCACCGCGTCGGCAATGGCTACGTCTATTCGAGCCGCCACATTTCCGACGACGAGGCCACCGCGACCTTGCTCTCGCGCCTTGAAGGCGAGCAACTGGCAGAACCCAACATGCTGCGGTTCCGCACCGGCCATCGCACCCGCGTATGGGAAAAGAACTGCGTGGCGATCGGTCTGGCGGCGGGGTTCCTCGAACCTCTGGAATCCACCTCGATCACCCTGATCCAGAGCGGGGTCGAGCGGCTGCTGGCCCACTTCCCGGACCGGGATTTCGAACCCTCGCTGGCGGACGAGTTCAACCGCATCACCAGTCTCGAATATGCGCGTATCCGCGATTTTCTGCTGCTGCACTATTGGGGCAATCGCCGGCATGGCGAACCGATGTGGGACGCATGCCGCGCGCTGGAACTGCCCGAGACCCTGGCCAGCCGCGTGCGCGCCTTCGCAGGCGGCGGGAAGCTGCCGCGCTACGAATGGGACTCCTTCCAGCCGCCGAGCTGGCTGTCGATGTACGCCGGGCTGGACATCCTGCCCCCACGCCATGATCCTCTGGCAGACCAGCTCAGCGCCGAGGAACTCGGCGCGTCTTTCGCCAAGATGCGCGAAGCCATCGGCCGGGCCACGGCGCTCGGCATTCCGCACGACGAATTCATCGCCGAACATTGCGCCATGCAGACGGACATTGCACGATCCGCACAACCAGCGCCCGTCTCCATAATCTAGGACCACTCGATGCCTCGTACTCTTGCCGTGTTTCTTGCCCTTGGCGCTGCGAGCCTGCCGATCGCCAGCGCGCTCGCGCAGGAGGCATCGCCTGCCGCCACTGCGCATCCCGAACTCTGGCCCAAGGCCAGGAGCACCGGCCTCGTCGATCCGGAAACCGAAGCGAAGATCACCCGGATGATGGCCGAGATGTCGGTGCGCGAGAAAGTCGGGCAGATGATCCAGCCCAGCATCGCCTCGATGAAGCCGGAAGAACTGCGCGAATATCCGGTCGGCTCGATCCTGGGCGGCGGCAACGATCCGCCGCTTTCGGGCAACGATCGCGGCCCCGCCAGCGACTGGATCGCGACGGCCGAAGCCTTCCGCCAGATCTCGATCGAGAAGCGCCCCGGCCACGTGCCGATCCCGGTGATCTTCGGCATGGATTCGGTCCACGGCAACTCCAACGTCTTCGGCGCCACCATCTTCCCGCACAACGTCGGCCTGGGCGCTATGCGTGACCCCGCGCTGATGGAGAAGATCGGGCAGGTAACGGCCGCCGAAAGCGCCGCCTCCGGCTTCGACTGGGCCTTCGGGCCGACCGTCACGGTGCCGCAGGACGACCGCTGGGGCCGCAGCTATGAAGGCTATTCCGAGCGGCCCGAAATCACCCGCGAATATTCCGCCGCGATGGTGCGCGGGCTTCAGGGGGCGCCGGGCAAGAGCCGCATCCAGAACGGCAATGTCGCCGCATCGATCAAGCACTTCCTGGCCGACGGCGGCACCCATGGCGGCATCGACCAGGGCGACGCGCAGATCCCCGAAAAGGACCTGATCGAGCTTCACGTACCCGGCTACGTCAGCGGTATCGATGCCGGGGCGATGACGGTCATGGCCAGCTTCTCCTCGTGGAACGGCGTCAAGAACCATGGCAACAAGTCACTGCTGACCGATGTGCTGAAGGGCCGCCTCGGCTTCGACGGCTTCACCGTGGGTGACTGGAACGCACACGGCCAGATCCCCGGCTGCACCAACGGCAATTGCCCGCAGACGTTCAACGCCGGCCTCGACATGGCGATGGTGCCGAACGACTGGAAGGACCTGTTCAACAATACGCTGAAGCAGGTTCAGGACGGCACGATCCCGATGGCGCGCGTGGATGATGCGGTGCGCCGCATCCTGCGCGTGAAGTTCAAGCTGGGCCTGTTCGATCCCGCGCGTCCCTATGAGCAGCGCAGCGAACTCGGCAAGCCCGAACACCGCGCGGTGGCACGTCAGGCTGCGGCGGAATCGCTGGTGCTGCTGAAGAACAACGGCGCGCTGCTGCCGATCAAGCCGGGCCAGAAGGTGCTCGTCACCGGCACCCATGCCGACGATATCGGCATGCAGACGGGCGGCTGGACGATGTCGTGGCAGGGCACCGGCAACACCAATGCCGACTTCCCCGGCGCCACTTCGATCTGGGGCGGCCTCAAGTCCGCGATCGAGGCTGCGGGCGGCACTGCCACGCTGAGCGCCGATGGCAAAGTGACCGGGCCGAAGCCCGACGTCGCCGTGGTCGTCTTCGGCGAGACGCCTTACGCCGAAATGGTCGGCGATATCTCCACGCTGGAATTCCAGCCGGGCGACAAGCAGGCACTGGCCCAGTTGAAGGCGTTGAAGGCGGCGGGCATTCCGGTCGTCTCGGTCTTCATCTCCGGCCGCGCGCTCTGGGTGAATCCGGAAATCAATCAGTCCGACGCTTTCGTCGCCGCGTTCCTGCCCGGTTCGGAGGGTGAGGGGCTGGCCGACGTGCTGGTCGCCAGAAAGGACGGCACGCCGAACAAGGATTTCCGCGGCAAACTCAGCTATTCCTGGCCGAAGAACGCGGGCCAGTTCGCCAACAACGTCGGCCAGCCGGGTTACGATCCGCAGTTCGCCTATGGCTATGGCCTTAGCTACAAGGACAAGACCACGGTCCCGCAGCTGAGCGAAGTAGCCGGGCTTGATGCCTCGCTCTCGAACGTTTCGGTCTACTACCTGCCGGGCAAGGTGCTCGCCCCGTGGAAGCTCGCCACAGACGGTGCGGTCGCGGTGAAGAACGTCGACGGCGGCGGCACGCAGGAAGGTGCGCGCCAGCTCACTTTCTCCGGCCCCGGCGAAGTGCGTATCGAAGGGCCCACGGTCGACCTCAACCGCCAGAGCAACGCAATGCTTAGCCTGCGCATCGATTATCGTATCGACGCCAGGGGCACGGCTGCGCCGAAGCTGGGCGTGGGCGAGACTTTCGTTGATGGCGGAAAGGTCTTCACCGCCGCGCCGGGCCAATGGGCCAGCGTTAAAGTATCGCTCTCGTGCTTCGCCAAGGCCGGTGCGGACATGACGAAGATCGCGCGCCCCTTCGTGCTGCAAGGCAATGGGGGGCAGACGATCGCCATCTCCACCGTCAAGCTCGATGCCGATCCCACCGGCGCGATCTGCCCCAACTAAGCCGAAAAGAGAGAACGCCTATCATGTCGCGTTTTGTGAAGTTCGCCGCGCTCGCCCTGAGCCTTGCCCCCGTGGCGCTCACCTGCCCCGCTCTGGCAGAGGAAGTCGATCAGAACCGGCTTCCGCCTTCGCAGGACCCGGCGCGCGTGGCCAATGGCCTGGTGCAGACGCCGCCGATGGGCTGGAACAGCTGGAACAAGTTCGCTTGCAATATCTCGGAAAAGACGATCCGCGATACGGCGGACGCGATCGTCGCCACCGGCATGAAGGACGCGGGCTACAACTACCTCGTGATCGACGACTGTTGGCATGGCGAGCGTGATGCCAAGGGCTTCATCACCGCCAATGCCAAGGCTTTCCCCTCGGGGATCAAGGCCACGGCCGACTACGTCCACGCGAAGGGTCTGAAGTTCGGCATCTATTCGGATGCCGGCACCAAGACCTGCGGCGGCCGCCCCGGCAGCCAAGGCCACGAATATCAGGACGCGATCACTTACGCCTCGTGGGGCGTGGACTACCTGAAGTACGACTGGTGCAGTACCGGCAGCCGCAATGCCGAGGAAGCCTATGCGCTGATGTCCGACGCGCTGCGCTCCACCGGGCGTGACGTGCTGCTCTCGCTCTGCGAATGGGGCACGAACAAGCCGTGGCTCTGGGCCTCGAAGATCGGCAACATGTGGCGCACCACCGGCGACATTACCGACAAGTGGTCCGGCAAGCACGGCTATGCGCTGGGCATGCTCGATATCGTCGATCTCAACGAGCCGCTCTGGCCCTATGCCGCGCCGGGGCACTGGAACGATCCGGACATGCTGGAAGTCGGCAACGGCGGCATGACCACCACCGAATACCGCAGCCACTTCTCGCTCTGGGCCATGATGGCCTCGCCGCTGATCGCCGGCAACGACGTGGCAAACATGACCTCGGAGACGAAGGCGATCCTGCTTAACAGGGATGTCATCGCCGTCGATCAGGACAAGCTGGGCCGCCAGGGCCGCCGCATCGCCAGGGATGGGAACGGCGAAGTCTGGGTCCGCACCCTGGCAGGCGGCAAGCGCGCCGCGCTGCTGTTCAATCGCGGCGAGGCGCCTGTAAAGCTGACGGTGAACTGGGCGCAGCTGGACTATCCGGCCGACCAGTCGCTCAAGCTGCGCGACCTCTGGGCCCACAGGGAGCTGGGCGCGATGAAGGGCAGCTATTCCGCCACGGTCGCCCCCCACGATGTGGTGATGGTCACCTTGACGCCGTGATCGGCCGGCGCCTGCTCAATAAGTGACCGTGATCGTCACGGTATCGGTATAGGCCCCCGCGCGCACATATTGATGCGCGGGGATGCGCCCGTAAGCCGTGACCGTAGCGGCATACGTCAGCAGCCCATTGAACGGGAGGCTCACGCCGGTGGTGCCGCCCGAACCGTCACCCCAGAGCGTGGTGTAGTTGGAGTCCGAATAGATGTTGTAGGTCAGCCTGTCCGCACCCTGGATCAACCTGCGGTTCGGAACGCTGTTCGATCCTCCGGGGCTCAGCGCGATATCGATCGTCCCCAGCAACGCCGCCACGCCGGTGCAGTTGATCGAGACCGTCGCGTTGGAATCGCGCGGACTGTTCGATGTCGGATCGTAAGGACCGAAAGCAAGTCCCGGTGTCGATGCCGAACACGAGCAGAGCACGCACAAGGCACGAGCCGAGCCTTCCGGTGCCATGACGGCAAAAAATGCGAATATCATCATAAACTTGCGCGTCATTTATGCGACTCCGTCGAATACGATCGGCAGATGACCTGCGTCGCCCTTGCCAGGGGATCCTGCACCATCGCTGCGGGAAGCACTGCACGGCAGGCGGTCACGCCGCTGCGCTGCACCACCAGCGGGGCGCCAGGCTCGAAATCGTTCAGGAACACTTCGCCGTCATAGCCCGTAACGGTCGGCTCCTCCCCCGATCCCAAGCTCACTACCAAGCCCGGTGGCAGGGTCGAGCCGTTCTCGTCCACGAGCCGCAGCCGCGCGGGATGAACCTCGCGGGCACCGAACACGACGCGGGCAGCCTGACGCCACCCCGGCGCCACCACTTGTTCCACCCCGCCCAGTTCGCCGGTGATCGGCAAGGCTTCCGGGTCGACCGAGATCCGGTTGGCGACATAAGGCTGGAGACCGGTGACGATCGCCGGCCGGCCGCCGCCCGCTCTTGCGGCCACCGGCTGGTTCTCCAGGAAGACCGGAATGCGCTCGCCTCCCGGCACCTCGACGATCGCCAGTCCATCGTCGACGCTGGGCGTCGCCATCAGCAGGCCGCCGCCGGTCGCCACCAGCGCGCCGCGCGCTTCCACGCGCGTCATGACGGCGCCGCTGCGCCGCGTCGCCGCCATGTCTAATTGTCCGGCTGACGAACGCAGGGTCGCCGCGCCCTCGAACCATGCCCCGCTTCCCGTTTCGCGCCCGACAGCCGCTCGATAGCCCAGCCCTGTCCCCGCCGGAGCGACTTTCTCGAACGTGGCGGCCATGCGGTCTTTGTTGGCGAAGAACCCGGCATGTCGGCGTCCCCCGAGCGGCAGGGTAAGGCTGCCGAAAACAGACATGTCGGTTCCGTCTCCGCGATCGAAACGCTGCGCGCCGATGGAGAGGAACGCGCGCCCGAGATTGACCGAATAACCGGCCGAGGCGATCGAGCGCCGGTCTTTCCCTTGCTCACTACGCAGATAGCTTGCGTTGATCCCTCCGAACCGGCCCATCACGATGCTGCCGGATATGGCCAGTTCGCGTGTCGCCGCTCGACCCCGGCGCAGATCACCTACCTGGCGAAAACCGGCCCCCGCCCCGCGGTAGCTCGCTGTTACCGAGTAACCCGGTGCAAGCCTTTGAAACTGCACCTGATAGAGCCCACCCCACCCTGCCTCGCCTTGCGATCCCGCCGCATCCAAACGCAGTTCGCCGAGAGGCTGAATCACCCAGGTCAGGCCCGCCCCGGCCATGCGCGTGGCAGCATCGGCTTCGGCGCGCCCTTCCAGCGTCACCACCATTGACAGTCCGCGCCGGTAAGACGCCGCCACGAAGGGCGCGCCGTAGGAAAGGCTGCTCCAGCCGTAGTCCTGTCGGAGGGCGCCGGCCTCCAGCGAGAACTCGGATATGTCGGGACGTAGGAGCGCGGTGCTCGAATAGAAGCTGCGGGTAACGGTGCGCTCGGTTCCAGCGAGATCGCGCACGATCATGGTCACCTCGCCCGCCCCGGTGAAGCGCGGCCGATAATCGAAGGCGAAGCGGCCCGGCTCGACGGACAGGGACTGGCGTGACGAGCGCGACGCCAGTTCGACGGTCGAGGGCAGCAGCGCACTGCCCGCCAGCGACGGAACCGGATAAGTGATCAGCGAAGGGTCCAGCGAGAAGTCCGTGCCGAACCGGATGCCGCCGAAGCGGGCGGGCTGGCTCCAGGGCGAAGCGCGGGTGTACGTATCGCCCACGGCGAGGCGCAAGTTTCGCTCGGGGAAATCCCGGACGAAAGCCGTATCGAGGCGAACCACGCGCGTACGCTGGCTGTCGATCAGTGCGCTGCTGCCGATCACTCCCCAGGCGCCGGAAACACCGGCATCGAGAACGGCGGATGCCTGGGTATGGCCGCGCTGGTCCGAGAAGTTGAGGTCGTAGTCGATGAACGCCACGGGAACCGCCGCGGCCACCGGCACGCCTCGTTCCTTCGCGGCAACATGCCTGCGCGGCAAATGGCGAGGATCGACGTCGAGAAGCAGCGCGGTGCCCTGCGGATCCAGCCTTGCCGACAGTCCGGCTTCCCCATCGACATCGAGATAGCGCTCACCCTCGATCAGGAGATCCGCGTCGAAGACCGTTACGATTCCGAGATCCCGTAAGTCCTCGATCCGCACGAGCACGCGTCCGGCTTGCAGCACGGCCAGCGCTGGCCGCTGCATGTCACGCCCGTTCAGCACGACGTCGACCGGCAAGGGGCCGGTACTCTCCTGGGCACGAACCGCGGGAACCGCGACGCCAAGCGCGAGGGCCGAGACCACCAGCCCCGGCCAGAGCCGCGAAGGCAGCCGCATGCCGGCTGGCCCTCACTGGCCCGTGCCGGTCGCTTCGGCGAGCCGGGTCGGAATGAGGTTTCCTTCATCCGTCTGCACCCGGAGTTCCGCAATCGAGACGGGGAACGAAGGTGGTAGTGGAAAGGCGAGGCGGCCGCCCGCGAGGATGTACCCGCCGCGGTCGAGACGGACTGTCTCGCCCGAAGTCGCCGTCATGGAGATGGACAGCACCCTGACGTGACGCTGGCCGCGATTGACGATCACGGCCGCTATCCCGCCACCGGGATCGTGCCGGAAAGTCCAGTCCAGCGCGGGTTCGGCGCCGCGCGGCGCCCGGAAAATCGGCACGCTGATGCGAAGAAGGGTGCGAATTTCACCCGGCCCGACGGGCGTGTCAGGCGTGGCGAGTTCGTCGAACAACAGGCGCCACGTCTGCTCCGCCGGCCCTTCGGCCGCGGGCAGACTGCACCGGATCAGGCGGGTTTCCTGTCCCGCCAGCGTGACGATCGTGGGATTGATCGAAAACCCGGCCACGGGTTCTAGCAGGTCTTCGCCCTGCTCGCCGCGAGACCAGCGAAAGCCGCGCACTTGCACGCTGACGGGAAGGTCACCGTCGTTGGCCAGGGTCAGGGCGCAGAACCGCTTGTCCGGCTGCAACTCGATCCGGATCGGCGTTACCCGCAAGGCGCTGGCGACCGCGGATGAGCCCGGCACGAACAGTCCTGCCGCGAGGGCGAGCGCAGCCAGCAATCGCCGCAAGAGACGCCAGTACCGGGACGGGGCGGGGTTCATCGTCAATAATTGACCGTGACGGTAACGCTGTCGGTATAGGCCCCCGCCGGGACGTTCTGGGAGGCGCCGACACGGCCATAGACGGTGAGAATGCTCGGCACCGCGGTGGCCGTGGTGGCAGTCGGCGTGTCGCCGCCAGGGGTGTTGCCCCAGTTGGTCGAATGGCTGACGTCGCTATAGAGGGCGTAGTTCAGGCGGCTGGCGCCATTGACCATCTGGCGCGTCGTGACCGTGGCGCCGCTGGTCGATCCGCCATTCAGCCCCACCGTGAAGGACGTGCCGCTGGTGCAGGTTACCGTGATCGTGCTGGTGCCGTCCTTGGCCGAACCCGAGGTGGGGTCATAGGCCCCGAAGGCCAGCGGGGTGACGGCGACGATGCAGGCGGACTGCACCGTGGCCGTCACGGCCATGGGGGCCGTGGCCGTCGCCGCGAAGGCATTGGTCGAAATCGAGGAAGCGAGCACGGCCGCGAATGCTGCCGCAGCGGCGCCGGCTCCTCGGCGAAGTGAGATGCGGTCCTTGTTCATGAGGACGCATCTATTGGAAAGCCCTTGAGAATCGGTGGGGCCGGCATTTCGGCTTTTGCGGAGTTCCCGGTAGGACTTGCTTCAGATCGAAGGCGCGCGGCTCACGATCCGGCGGGCGCTGTCGCCCCCTTGAGTGTGCTTGCCCCGGGCTTCGATGCGCCGCCGGAATCCTCGCCTTCTCCGTCTTCGCCATCGTCATCGAGACCGGCACTGCTTTCGGGGCCCTTCCAGCTGGGGTCCTTGTCCAGCCGCGCGATCATTTCCGTGGCGCGCTGGGCCATGCCGCCGCCGTGCGGATTGAAGGCCACCGGAGCCAGAATGATCTTGGCATCATCAACGCGCCCCAAGCGGATCAGCGCCCAGCCCAGGTTCATGCGCAGGCCGAAATCGAAGGGCGCCAGCTCCACGGCATGGATCAACCCGTCGATGGCCAATTTCGGGGGCTGCTCCCCCTGCTCCACGAAGCTGCGATAATAATAGATCAGCGGCAAGGGATGATCGTTCTCCAGCCTGTTGAGCGCCACGAACGGCGCCCGGGCACGGCGATAGGCAAGCGCCTTGTCTCCATCCGTTTCCTGGGCCTCGCGGAACAGCGCATAGCCTTTCTGGATGTAGGCATTCGTTTGCGACGGATCGACCGCCAGGGCCGCATCGGCCGCGGCAATCGTTTCCTTGTCGTTCCCCGCGTCATATTCGGCTTCGGCAAGTTCACCCAGCACGGCGACGTCGCGCGGATATTGGGCGGCGATGGCCCGGGCCTCGGCGACCACGCTCTTGGCGCTGTCCTCGTCCACGCCGCGCTTGGACCGGATCCGCACCGGCATGATGGCGGCTTCGCCCGCAGTCAGCCTGCGTACGGTGATCGGGCCGACGATGAGCCTGTCCCCTGCTATCGGCAGAGCGCTCATCTTCGGGCGCATGAGGTAGCGCTCGACATCCTTCTCAAGCTTTTCGAAATCGCCGAAGGCCTCGGCGGCGGATTCGCGCTGCCCCTTCCCCTGATCGAGCAGTTGAAGATAGCGCGAGAACTGGCCTTGGCGCGACGGGTCGAAGGTCAGGTAATGATAGAGCAGCCAGCTCTTGCCGTAGAATGCGTCATAGTTGCGATGAGTGCGCTTGTCGTAAGCGGTCGGATCCAGAAGATCGGCCACCTTGACGTCGGGCGCGTAGAACAGTTCCCCGGCACGGTGAAGCGCCGGGCGGCCCACCACCATGCTGCCGTCCGACGAAAAGCTGCTGGAAGAAAAGAACTCCGCCGCGCCCTCCGTAAACCACTTCGGCCGCTGCATYGCCGTGGCCGAGATCATGAAGTGATGGGCATATTCGTGAAGCAGTGTGGCCATCGACCCGTCAGTGGTGCTTTTCGCGGCATCGACCCGGGGTATGATCGCCAGCGATCCACCGGGGCGCGGAAGATAGAAACCGCCGATGTACTTGCTGTTGGCGCCGTAGATCTTCCTGACCGCCTGCTCGCTGCCCACGACATAGACCGTGACCCGGTTCGATGGACTGGGCGGCGGCGCCTTGACGTGGAACAGCAGCGCCATCGCGGCGTGGTAGCGTTCGAGCTGGTCGGAAAACTTGCGCAAGTCGCGCTCGTTGTCCTCGGCATAAATGACGAAATGGTCGCTGGATGCTTCCAGCCATTCCGCGCGCGCCGCGCCCGGAAACAGGAACAGGGCCAGCAGACAGGCCATGATCATCGATCGCATTACTTGAATCACCCCCCGGCAATATCCGGGGGTTATTTACCGACCCGTCAAAGGCATGCAAGCGGCGATGGATCCGGTTTGAACAGCATCGGCTGCGCGGCGCCGGCTCAACTGCCGAGCGCGACCTGGCCGAGATCGTCTGCTGTGGGCTCAGGTTCGTCCAGCAGGCGAATGGCGACCTGGTCCCGACCCTGTCGCTTCGCTTCGTAGAGTGCCTCGTCCGCCAGGCGATAGAGCGAGCGAAAATCGCCGCCCGTCGAGGCTTCCGCGATGCCGATGCTGACCGTGACCTTGCGTTGACCGATGAGATCGCCGTGCTCGCAAGCGGAGATCTCCTGCCGCAGCGTCTCGGCGAAGCGTATCAGCGCGAAACCCTCTAGCCCGGCGACCATGACCGCGAATTCCTCGCCGCCAAGGCGGGCGACCGTACAACTGGGGCTTTCGTAAGGCGCGATACGCCGCGCGATCGCTGCGAGCACCACGTCTCCCGCCTCATGGCCGTAGACGTCGTTGATCGACTTGAACCAGTCCACGTCGATCAGCAGCAAGCCTACGACCTGCCCCTGCTCCTGCGAGGTTTCCAGAACGGTGCCGACCCGTTCGATGAAGCCGCGCCGGTTGGGCAGGCCCGTCAGCGCATCCCGGCGCGCCAGTTCCTGGGCCTGGGCTTCCGCGCGGCGCGCCATGTCGCGCTCGATCCGCAGGCGGGCATGGGAGCGCGATGCCGCGATCGAGAGCCAGAGCGTCTGCCAGGCTGCGGCGAAAAGCACGAGGATCTGCGATCCGCCGCCCCAGAACATCCTGTCCGTGTCGACGAATTCAGTGGAGGCGAGCACCAGCATCGGCACCGACCAGGCGCCTGCAAAGCTGCGGGCCTCGGCGCTCCCGCGCCTCCAGGCCTGGCCGATGCAGCAGGCCACCGCAAGCAGGTTGGCCAGGATCAGCACGCCCAGCAGGCTGCCGAGTGTCTCGATCGGCCCGGAGCGCATGAGCGAGAGCGGCAGGCCCAGCGCGGCAACCCCGCCCGTCAGCCAGAGTGCGGCGCGCCGCAACCAGCGGTTGACGCTCTGGCTGTCAAGCGCGGTGACGGCGCTCAGCGTCGCCAGACAGATCGCCAGGCAAGACAGGCCCGTGCAGATCTGTGAGGAAAGCGCGCCGGCCATGCGCGGAAAGAAGAACAGGTGGAGCTGCGACCAGCAGCCGCCCCAAAGGATCATACAGGCCGCCCAGCCCGCCTGCCATGCCGAGAACTGCCGCCGCACCGCCACCGCCAGCGAGGCATTGTAGATCGCCCCCGCCAGGAGCAGCACCAGCGCGGCACCGATCGACGTGGCAAGGCCGGTAGTCTGCGTGCTCTCTTCGCCGCGTGCGACCAGGCGCATCCGCAGAAGCCCGGCGCTCGCCACTTTGTCGAAACGCATGGTCACGCCGACCAGCGGCACGTCGCGGTGCGGCGCGCGAAAGGCGAGCTGACCGCCGGCGCGCCAGTGCGTGCCGAAATCGCCGCTGCGCACATCCTGTCGCTCGATCGCGCCATCGGCATAGGAGAAGTAGACGACCAGTCGGTCGAACCGGGAGCTGTGAATGATCAGCGAAAGATCGTCGCGCTCGTCCGCCCCCGGCGGAAGGAGCGCATGAAGCCAGAGCGTGCCCTTCTGGTACCCCTCGGGCTGACCGTTGCAGGCGAAATTTTCGGGAATGGCATCGCTGCCCGGCACGCCAGGGCTCACCGCATGGCACAGGGGATGGCCGATACGAAGCACTTCGGCCGAAGCCGCGCTTGTCCATCCCATGGCCGCCACGGCGCAAAGGAGGGTCAAGGTACGCATAAAAAAGCGCAAAAAGGGCGAGTCGCAAACCATTGCGCCGCGACCTATGGCACATTTGCGCCTTCAACAAGGTTACCGGATTAACCAGGTTCGGCTAATTGTCAGCCTCGGCCGATGACGCTGGACTGCTGCTTTCCGGCTTCGGAAATGACCTGGACGCTCATCCTCTTTGCGCCATATCGCCAAGGCCGATCCGTCATGCGGCACCGGCTGCGCTTTCGAGCATTTAGCGTCTGTACCGGACGACCGGCCGAACCAAAGCGAGATAGAATGACCCTGAACCAGTGGCTTTCCGTCGCCACCCTATGCGGCATGATGATTCTCTTCATCTGGGGTCGTTTCCGCTACGACGTTACGGCGATCATAGCCCTGATGGCGGCGCTTGCGCTGGGGCTGGTGCCACCGGAAAAGGCGTTTACCGGCTTCGCGGACGATATCGTCATCATCATCGCCTCGGCGCTGGTGCTCTCGGCGGCCGTGCAGCGGACCGGGCTGGTGGAGCGTGCGGTCACGCTCGTCAGCCAATGGGTACACAAGCCGGGCTCGCAGTTGTTCGTGCTGACTTCGGCCGTCGGCGTGGCGTCGGGCCTCATCAAGAACATCGGCGCGCTGGCGATGATGATGCCTGCCGCGTCCCAGCTCGCGCGGCGCAGCAAGACCAACCCTTCGCGGTTCCTGATGCCGATGGCCTTCGCCTCGCTGCTGGGCGGCCTGACGACGATGATCGGCACTTCGCCGAACATCATCGTCAGCCGGGTGCGCGAGGAAATGACCGGCGAACCCTTCCGCATGTTCGACTATCTTCCCACCGGCCTGGGCATGCTGGTGATGGGCCTGCTGTTCCTGCGCTTCGGCTACCGCCTCGTCCCGGCCGACCGCCGCGCCGCCGCGACCATGGGCGAAGCGCTGAACATTTCCGACTACACCACCGAGGCGACCGTCTCGGAGGAATCGAAGGCCATCGGCGAGACCATCGAGGACTTCACTGCCAGTCACGACAACGAAATCGAAGTCACTGCCGTGCTGCGTTCGGGACTGCGCGGCGACGTTCATCCGGCCATGCACATAGTCGAAGGCGACGTACTGATCCTTTCCGGCGATCCAGACGCCCTGGAACGCGCCATCGCCCGCTCGCAGCTCACGCTCGACGACCACGAAGACGACGACGAACATGCCGGCGCCCGAGACGAGATCGGCGTGATCGAAGGCGTCATCATGGCGGAATCCGCCTTCGTGGGCAGCACCGCGGGACGGCTGATGCTCAAGGAGAGGATGGGCCTGCGCCTCGTAGCCATTTCCCGGCGCGGGCAAATCCTGCGCAACAAGCCAGGCAATGTCGTGATCCAGGCCGGCGACGTCATCGTGCTTCAGGGCGTTCTCAGCGAGATGCCCGGCCGCCTGCGCCAGCTCGGCGTCCTGCCGCTGGCGCAGAGGCAGATTCGGCTCGGCATGAATCGCAGCAGTTGGCTGGCCCTTGTCATCCTGGCCACGGCGATGCTCACCACGGCGCTGGGACTAGTGCCCGTGGCCGTGGCGTTCTTCGCCGCAGCGGGCGCCGTGATCATCACCGGGGCACTGCCCGTGAACGATGCCTACGAGGCCGTCGAATGGCCGATCCTCATCATGCTGGGGGCGCTGATCCCGGTCAGCGAAACGCTGCAGACCACCGGCGCCTCGAACATTCTGGCCACCGAACTCTCGCACCTGGCACGGGATATGCCGCCCTGGGGCGCCGTGGCGATGGTGCTCGCCGCCTCGATGGCGGTGACGCCCTTCCTCAACAATGCCGCGACGGTCCTGGTCGTGGCGCCCATCGCGGCCGTCTTCGCCAAGGACCTCGGCTACCGGCCCGACGCTTTCCTGATGGCCACGGCGATCGGCGCGGGATGCGATTTCCTCACGCCGATCGGCCACCAGTGCAATACGCTGGTAATGGGGCCGGGCGGCTATCGCTTCGGCGACTATGCCCGGCTGGGGGCGCCCCTTTCAGTGCTCGTGCTCCTGCTGGGGACGCCCCTCATCATGTATTGCTGGCCGCTGTGACCGCAGCCACTCTCCTCACGCCGCGAAAGGACGGTCGATCGAGACCTGCGGCCGGGTGAACCACTGCGCGCCGGTTTCGGTGACGTACATGTGGTCTTCCAGGCGCACGCCGAACTTCTGCGGAACGACGATCATCGGCTCGTTCGAGAAGCACATGCCGGGCTCCAGCGGCGTCTTGTCACCGCGCACGAGGTAGGCCGGCTCGTGGATCGAGAGCCCGATGCCGTGGCCGGTGCGGTGCGGCAGGCCCGGCAGGGCGTAATCGGGGCCAAGTCCCGCCTTTTCGAGCACCACGCGGGCGGCATAATCGACCGACTCGCAAGGCTCGCCGGGACGCACGGCGTCGAAGGCGGCCTGCTGCGCCTCCTTTTCGATATCCCAGATGCGGCGGATCTCGTCGGAAACCGCGCCGAACGCGTAAGTGCGGGTGATGTCGGAATGATAGCCCTGGATGGTGCAGCCAGTATCGACCAGCACGAGTTGGCCTTCCTGCAGCTCGCGGTCGCCCGGAAGCCCGTGCGGATAGGCCGTCGCTTCACCGAACTGGACGATGCAGAAGCTGGAGCCGCTGGCGCCCAGCTTGCGGTGCGCCGCATCGATGAAGTGGACCACTTCGCTCTGCCGGATACCGGGGCGCAGGATGCGGGCTGCAGCCTGATGGACCAGCAGCGTCATGTTCTTCGCCTGCTGCATCAGCGCCAGTTCCGCGGCCGACTTGACCATGCGGCACTGCTTTATCACCGGCATGGCGTCGACCGGCCGGGCCGGGCTGCCCTGGCGGATGCGCTCGGCGAAATGGAACGGCAGTTCGGGATCGATCGCCACCGTCTTCGCGCCCAGTTCGGCCAGGACGCCGACCACCAGCGCGACCGGATCCTCGTCTTCCTGCCAGGAGCGGATGTCCACGGGGATCGCCAGATCCGCCTCCAGGGTACCGATCTCGAAATGCGGACAGATCATGATCGGCTGGCGACCGGGCGCCACGATCATGGCCACCAGGCGTTCGGTCTGCCCCCAGGGCAGCCCCGAGAAGTAGCGCAGCGAGGCGCCTGCATTGACGAGCAGAGCATCGGCGCCCAGTCGGTCGGTCAGTTCGCGGGCGCGCTCCATCCGCGCCTCGCGCTCCGGCACGGCGATGGCCGGGGCGCGGTCGGCCCAGGCCGTGAGGCCGGCCAGTTCGATGTCTGCGGTCGATCCGCCAATCATGTCATTCTTCCTTTATGCGAAACGCTGGATGTCGAAGGGCGCGAGCGGCAGTTCCGGCTGCCCGCCTGCGACCATCGCCGCGACCAGCCGCGCCGTGATCGGCGCCAGTGTAAGCCCCAAGTGCTGATGGCCGAAGGCATAGAAGAGATTGGATGCCTTCGTCGAGCGGCCGATGGCGGGAAGATAGTCCGGCAAAGTGGGGCGGCAACCCATCCAGCGACGGAACGGTCCCTCGATCGGCAGGCCCAGTTCCGAAACGTGGCGCTCCAGGCGCTCCCATTTGCGCGGATCGGCCGGGGCGTCGACCTTGCCCAGTTCCACGAAGCTCGCGGCCTGAACCGCGCCGCGATAGCGCGTGACGATCATCGAGCGCTCCTCGAAGACCACGGGCGGCAGATCCGCGGGCCATCGGCTGGCATCGGCGCGGACATGATAACCGCGCTCGGCGATCATCGGCACCTTGTGGCCAAGGTACTCCATCAGTTCGCGTGAGCGCACGCCCGCGCAGACCAGCACTTGATCGGCATCGACCCCGCCGATCTCCACCCTTTGGCCGGCAAGGCGCAGTTCGCCGCGCTGCGCCACGAGAATACCGCCGCGATCGGTGAAGGCCTTGCGCAGGGCCTGCCGCAACTCTCCAAGATCGGCGATCTGGCCGCTACCGGAAAAGCGGATCGCGCCGGCCGCCGGTCGATCGGTCAAGCCGGACAGCAGAGCCAGTTCGGCCTCCGTGGCGGCGTGGACCTCGGCCGAGCCGGTCTCGGACGATTGCCAGGAAGCATGGCCCTCGCGTGCGGCGCGCGCATCGTGCCAGACGACGAAGTGCCCGTCCTGCCGCAGCAGATCGGGTGCACCGATGCGCTCGGCGGTCGCGACCCAGGCCGGCATCGATCCGGCCAGCAGCGGCGCCAGAGCCTCACACCCCTTGCGGAAGTTGGCGGGACGAGCAGCCGAGAGCAATCGCAAGCCGAAAGGCACCCACTGCGTCACAGTCGATGGAGGAAAAGCCAAGGGTCCGCCGCGCAGGAACAGCCGCTGCGGAAGACTGCGCACCATGCTCATGGAGGCCAGCGGCTCCACCTGCTCCACCGCGATATGCCCGGCATTGCCCCAGGAGGCTGACGCGCCGGCGGCGTCGTCATCGACGATCGCAACCTGGCGCCCGGCATCGAGCAATTCGATGCCCGCGCAAAGCCCGACCACCCCGCCACCGACAATTCCAATCGACGCCACAAAAACTCCGTTGCATAAGTCAGACTATATCGTATACCATATATCAATCACCGCCCGTTCGCACAAGGCTTTGCACCGCGCCATGAACGTCTCGATCCTCCGAAATCTCCGCCCCCCGGTTCGCCGGGGCGGTGTCCGGTCGGGATTAACAAAAGGCAATGGCTCGGCAGAAAAGGTCCGATTGCAGCACCATTGGCGATCATCTACCGTATACGTTAGATCGACGGCGTTTCGCGCCGTCGAGGCCTGTATGGAGATTCACTGGTGACAATCGTCGTCCGCACCCTTGCCGAACGCATTTTCGACGTGATCCGCGAAAGGATCGTCGAAGGAAAGCTCCCCGTCATGGAGCCGGTCCGGCAGGATGCCCTGGCCGCCGAACTCGGCGTCAGCAAGATACCGCTGCGCGAGGCTCTGGCCCGGCTCGAACACGAGGGATTGCTGACCAGCCAGGCCAATCGCGGCTGGTTCGTGCGCCCGATGTCCAGCGACCAGGCGGAGGAGATCTACCTGCTGCGCCTCGCGACCGAACCAGCCGCCGCCGCCTATGCTTGCACCCAGGCCGACGACGAGGACCGCAAGGCCGCGGTCAAGGCTTTCGAAGTGCTCGATGCGGCCGCCAAGGACAATCTCAGCGACGTTGCCGTCCGCAACCGCGAATATCATGTCTCGCTGGTGCGCCCCGGCAAGCGCCTGCTGACCACGCAGCTCGTCGAACGCCTCGAAGTGCTCGCGGAGCGCTACGTCATCGCGCACCTCGAACCGGCCGGGCGCGGCGACCGCGCGCATATGGAACACCGTGACCTGCTCGACGCCTGGCTCGCCGCGGATGCGGAGCAGGTGAAGACACTGCTCACCCAGCACATCGCCAGCACGCTCGACGACTTGCGCGCTCATTTTACCGCCAGCCAGACAGGCTGAGACCATAACCAGGGGGATCCATGCTCGGACCGCGTAAATCGATAGAAAAACTCTCACAACGCGAATCCGGGCATTCCCTGGCCAAGACCCTGAGCTGGCCTCACCTGATTGCACTCGGCGTCGGCGCGATCGTCGGCACCGGGATCTACACCCTCACCGGCGTCGGCGCCGAGCGTGCCGGCCCGGCCGTGATCCTGGCCTTCGCGATCGCCGGGGCCGTCTGCGCCTGCGCGGCACTGGCCTATGCCGAAATGGCGACGATGATCCCCGCCGCCGGCAGCGCCTATACGTTTTCCTATGCCGCCATGGGTGAGACGATTGCCTGGATCGTGGGCTGGAGCCTCATCCTCGAATATTCGCTGGCCTGCTCCACGGTGGCGGTCGGCTGGTCCGGCTATCTGGTCGGCTGGATAGAGTCGGCGGGCATTCACCTGCCCCACGCGCTGCTGGTCGGCCCGCATGGCGGCGGTATCGTCAACATGCCTGCGGTACTGGTAGCCCTGGCGGTGATGGGCATGCTGATTGCCGGCACGCGGGAAAGCGCGACGCTCAACATCGTCCTGGTCATCATCAAGCTCGTGGCGCTGACAATCTTCGTCGTCATGGCCCTGCCGGCCTTCCACGGCGGCAATCTGGAGCCCTTCATGCCTTACGGCTTCGGCAGCACCGAAGTGGAAGGCCAGAAGCGCGGGGTGATGGCGGCCGCCGCCATCGTCTTCTTCGCCTTCTACGGCTTCGACGCGGTCGCCACTTCGGCCGAGGAAGCGAAGAACCCGGGGCGCGACCTGACCATCGGCATCGTCGGCTCGATGGTGGTCTGCACCTTCATCTACATGGCCGTCGCCATCACCGCCATCGGCGCCCTTCCCTTCCAGCAGCTCGCCAATTCTCCCGAGCCGCTGGCTCTCGTCCTGCGCCAGCTCGGCCAGCCCGTCGCCGCGCACCTGATCGCGCTGGCCGCCGTGCTCGCCCTGCCCTCGGTGATCCTCGTCATGATGTATGGCCAGAGCCGCGTGTTCTTCGTCATGGCCCGCGACGGCCTGCTGCCCCGCAGCCTCGCGAAGATCAGCCCGCGCACCGGCGCGCCGACCCGCATCACGCTGATGACCGGCATTTCGATCGCCATCGTCGCCGGCATCTTCCGGCTCGACGAGATCGCGGAGCTGGCCAATGCCGGCACGCTGATCGCCTTCATCTCGGTCGGTGCCTGCCTGATGATCCTGCGGCGTCGTTCGCCTGAACTGACCCGCCTGTTCCGCTGCCCGCAGCCCTATCTTATCGGCACCCTGACGATCCTGGGCTGCGCCTACCTGCTGTTCAGCCTGCCCGAAAGCACCCTCGTTCGCTTCGGTGCCTGGAACGTGATCGGCCTGCTGGTCTACTTCCTCTACGGTCGTCGCCGCAGCGAGGCAGGCCGGGAAGCCGCCGCGACCGTCTGACGCGGCAAACCTCGAATCCTTCTCAACAGTTCCCTGCAAGTCTCCAGGAGATCGCGATGAAACGCGCCCTTTTCATGGCCGCTGCCCTTCTCGGCACCAGCCTTTCCCTTGCCTCGCCTGCCCTGGCGAAAACCGCCTATGACGGGATCTGGGTGTTCGACGATACCCCGCCCACACCCGGCGTGACGATGATGGAAGTCACCTCCCGGGGCGGCAGGATCGAGGGCAAAGTCACCACCAAGTGGTACGGCCCGGTCGAGATGATCAACCCGCGCATCGAGAACGGCGAGCTGAAGTTCGAGGCCCGAAACCTCAACGACAAGGAACACCTCACCCGCCCCTGGAGCGTCGCGCTGGAGGACGGCCAGGCACACCTCAAGGGGCGGATCTGGGAAACCGACGTCGACAGCAAGGGCCGTCGCGGCAAGGCTGCCGAGGCGAAAGCCCGCGCCTTCCAGTTCGCAGCACTGCCACCGCTCGGCGCCCCGATCCCCAGCCCGCTCGCCGCCACCCCGCCGATGGGCTGGAGCAGTTGGAACAAGTTCGCCGAACATATCGACGACAAGACCGTGCGCGCCATGGCCGATGCCATGGTTTCATCGGGCCTTCGCGATGCCGGTTACCTCTACGTCAACATCGATGACGGCTGGCAAGGTAAGCGCGACGCCAATGGCGTACTCCAGCCCAACGCCAAGTTCCCGGACATGAAGGCCCTGACCAACTACGTCCATTCCAAGGGCCTGAAGATCGGCATCTACTCTTCACAGGGCCCCCGCACATGCGCTGGCTTCGAAGGCAGCTACGGCCACGTCAAGACCGACGCCCGGACCTTCGCCGACTGGGGCTTCGATTACCTGAAGTACGACTTGTGCTCCGGCGAATGGTTCTATGACGACGCGGACACCGTGAAGCGCAGCTACTATGAGATGGGCGCGGCGCTCCAGGCCACGGGCCGCGAGTTCATTTTCTCGCTCTGCGAATATGGCCGCTTCGACGTGGGCAGCTGGGGCCGCGATGTTGGCGGACAGCTCTGGCGCACGACGGGCGACATTACCGACGACTATCCGACGATGGCGAAGATCGGGTTCGACAAGAACGGCAAGCCCGAATGGGCCGGTCCGCATGGCTGGAACGATCCGGACATGCTGGAAGTCGGCAATGGCGGGATGTCGGCGGACGAATATCGCACTCACATGACACTCTGGGCCATGTCCGCCGCGCCGCTGATGATGGGCCATGACTTGCGCGAAACCGATGCCGCCACGCTGGCGATGCTTACCAATCGCCGCGTCATCGCAGTGGACCAGGATGCCAAGGGCGTACAGGGCAAGGCCGTGCGCAAAGTGGGCTCCATGGAAGTATGGGCCAAGCCGCTGGCCAATGGTCAGGTCGCCCTGGCCCTGTTCAACCGCGGCGATACCGCCGCTTCGCTGGCCCTTACCCCGGCCGATGCCGCTCTTGCCACCGTTTCTCAAGTCGAGGATCTTTGGACCGGCGCAAAATCGTCCAGGCTGCCCTCCAGCTACACGGTTCCAGCCCGCGGCGCCGTTATGCTGAATTTGAAACAATGACTTTAAATCAGCTGGTTCAGGTTGGTTTATAACTGACTTTCTAAATCGACATGCCGACCCGCGCAGGAGCAAGTCCTCCTTGCGTGGGTCGGCAAGTGACGTTCATCCGAGGTCGCAGCAGCGATCCTTATCATACCAGCAGTCTTTGTTATTGCGAGGCATTCGCACTTGCAGTAATGGCTCGGCCATGAGGGGGCCGGGATTCGATATTCGCATCGCCGCGCATGCCCCCTCTTCATGAGGGAAACGAGCGAGTTGGGCGGCCAGGGCGAAATTCTCGAAGTGCTGGACAAGGTGGACCCGGCGTCCTCCGACGGTCTCGGCAAAGCATCTTCGCCCGCATCACACGCATCTTCCGGTCGCTCGACGAAACCTGCCCGGCAGAGCGCTTCCAACAAGAAGAAAAACAAGAAGGCGCGCGCCTTCTGGCTCAAACAGCTGCATACGTGGCATTGGGTAAGCGCGGCCGTCTCGCTGGCCGGCATGTTCCTTTTCGCGATCACCGGCATCACGCTCAACCACGCCGCCTCGATCGGCGCCGAACCGCAAGTCGTGCAAAGCCAGGGCAAGATCGCCCCTTCACTCCTGCGCCGCCTGCCGGCCCCGGGCGACGGGAACTTGGCACTCCCCCCTGAGGTGGCGAAAGCCGTGGCGGCAGCCGTTCCTCTCGATCCCTCGGGCTTTGCGGCGGACTGGTCGGCTGAAGACGAGGTCTATGTCGCCATGCCCGGCCCGGGCCGCGATGCCTGGGTCAGCATCGACCGTTCGAACGGCGCCGTTTCCGCCGAAGTGACGCGGCGCGGCGCGATTTCCTATCTGAATGACCTCCACAAGGGCCGCAACACCGGCTCCGTGTGGTTCTGGTTCATCGATCTCTTCGCGGCGGCCTGCGTGATCTTCACGGTGACGGGCCTCTTCCTGCTCCAGCTTCACGCCAGGCATCGGCCCTCGACCTGGCCGCTAGTGGGGCTGAGCCTGCTGATCCCGCTCGCGATCGCCCTGATATTCATCCACTGAGACAAGAAGGCACCGATGACGACATCGAAGGTAATGCCCGCGCTTTCCCTGATGGCCCCGGCGCTCGTCGCCGGCACGATGGCCGCCCCGGCCGCTGCTGCCACGGTCAGCATCACCATCCCGCGCGTCAATGTCGCGGAATACCACCGGCCTTACGTGGTCGGCTGGCTGGAACCGGCCGCCGGAGGCGCCGCGCGAACGGTTTTCGTCTGGTACGACGTCAAGAAGGCCGGTCGCGAGTCCGGCACCAAGTGGCTGGCCGACTTGCGCACCTGGTGGCGCAAGGGCGGCCGCTCGATGCAACTCCCCGCCGATGGCCTGAGCGGTGCCACCCGCGCACCAGGCACCTACCAGGTCCCTCTCCCCGCCAACCTTGCCCCCGGCGATTATGTCCTCAAGGTCGAAGCTGCGCGCGAGACGGGCGGACGCGAACTCGTTTCGGTGCCGATTTCGGTTCCCGTAAAGAAGGGCGGCTCGGCCTCCGGCAGCAGCGAGCTGGGTGCCGTTACGGTACGCTGATCAACGCGATTTTCCCTATTTTCCAGTATAATGGAATACGATCTTCAAGGATTTTCAATGCGTAGAAACCATATCCTGATCGCCTCCGCCGCCGTCGCTGCGGTTCTTGCTTCGCCCGCCTCGGCCCATCGCCAGTGGCTTCTGCCGTCCACGACCACGGTAGCGGGAGCCGATGAATACGTGACCGTGGACGCCGCCGTCTCCAACGACCTGTTCTATCCCGATCACTTCCCGATGAGCCCCGACCAAGTCACCGTCTGGGCACCGGACGGCAGTGTGGGGAAGCTCGAGAACCCTGCCACGGGGCGTTACCGTTCGACCTTCGACGTGAAGATCGACAAGCCCGGAACGTGGAAGATCGGCACTCAGCGCTCCGGCGTCATGGGCACCTTCAAGGTGAACGGCGAGGAATGGCGCCTCGGCGGCCGCGGCAGGCCGATGGGTGCGCCCGGCGCCGGTGGCCCCGGCGCACAGGGCGGCGCTCCTGCCCGGCGGGTCGAGAATGTCGCAGACATCCCCGCCAACGCCACCGACGTGAAGCTCGTCGAGACGCTTGCCGCCAACTACATCTACGTCACCGCCGACGCCCCCACCAAGACCGTGTTCACGGCGACCGGCAAAGGCCTCGAGATCGAGCCGATCACGCACCCCGACGAACTGGTCTCCAACGAGGAAGGCCAGTTCCGCTTCCTGGTCGACGGCAAGCCCGCCGCCGGGGTGAAAGTCACGGTCGTGCCGGGCAGCAAGAAGTACCGCGAGGCAGAGCAGGCGCAGGAACTGACGACGGGCGCCGACGGCGTGCTGCACGTCAAGTGGCCGGTTGCCGGGATGTACTGGATCAACGCCAGCGCCGCAGACGCCAAGCCCAGCGAGAAGCGCGCGAGCGAGCGCCGGATGAGCTACACGGCCACCGTGGAAGTCGTCGCGCCCTGATCGGCAACGACGTTTCCAGGCCGATCGCACCAGGCGCGGGGACAATCCCGCGCCTGGCCGTCCCGCTCGAGATCGACGCCGCCTGCCTGGCCGATTGGCTTCAGGACGCTCCCGTCGTGGATCTCGCGGGAGAGACGATGGGGACGAACTGGCGCCTGCGCCTCGCCGCTCCCACCGGCTTCGGCCGGGCCGGACTGGATGCCGCCATCGCCGCCCGGCTTGAAGACATTCTCGCGCAGATGAGCCACTGGCGGGCGGACTCCGTGCTCGGCCACTTCAATCGCTCTGCCGCCGGAACCTGGACCGCGCTGCCGCAGGACTTCGCTGCCGTGATGACAGCGGCCCTGGCGATCGCCGAAGTCTGCGCGGGCGCTTTCGATCCGGCCATCGGCTGCCTCGTCGATCTCTGGGGCCATGGGCCAGTGGCGGTCGCCGGACCGCCCTCCGCCGGGGCCTTGTCCCGTGCGCGCCAGCTCTCGGGCTATCGCCGCCTAGACTTCGACCACGATCGGCAGCGCCTCCGGCAACCGGGCGGCCTGCGCCTGGATCTCTCGGGCATTGCCAAGGGCTATGCCGTCGACGCGCTGGCCGCGCTCCTGCGGCGACGGGGTTGCAGCCATTTCCTCGTCGAGATCGGCGGCGAGCTGGTGGGCGCCGGGCTGCGGCCGGACGGCGATCCCTGGTGGGTCGACCTGGAGACGCCCGCAGCCGGGGTCGCGCCCTTGCGTATCGCCCTGCACCAACTCGCCGTCGCCACATCGGGCGACTACGTTCGCGGGCATCATACGATAGATCCGCGCACCGGAATTCCGGTCGAGACGGCCATGGCGGTCAGCGTCATCCATCGCTCCGCCATGCTCGCCGATGCCTGGGCGACCGCGCTCTGCGTCGAGCCTGCGGAGGCCATGCGCGCTCTGGCCTTGCGGCAGAACCTTGCGGTCCGCGCGTTGATCCGCAGTACCGATGGGATCGAGGAATGGCTCAGCCCGGCGCTTCAAGAACTCATCGTCTACGACAACGAAGCCGCCCTTTCCTGAAGCGTCAGCCAACGCCGGGGCGCGTTTGCAACAAAAGCGATACAAATGTAACAAAGCATATTGCGAATGCGAATGACTCTCATTATCGGAAGTGGCAACGGAATTATCCGGTCATGAGGGGAATTATGTCTTTCAAGCCTTCGTCGGCGGCTGCGCGCCGCACTTTCCTCGCGCTTTCGTGTATCGCTCCGGCTCTTGCCCCCGCCGCGCAGGCCCAGCAGGCTGATGGACAGCGCGTGCTGGGCGGCGTGACCGTCAGCGATACCGCAATCGACGAGAAGCCCGGTCGCGTGCTGGAATCGCCGAAGCGCACGCGCCCCGTCCTCGACACGCCGCAGACGATCACCGTGCTTTCGGGTGAAGTGATCGAGCAGCAGAACCTGCTCACCTTGCGCGACGTCCTCTCGACGGTTCCCGGCATCACCTTCGGCGCCGGCGAAGGCGGCACCGGACCCGGCGACAACATCACCTTCCGCGGATACAGCGCCAGCAACGACATCACGGTCGACGGCGTGCGCGACAGCGCCCAGATCACCCGCACCGATTCCTACAACCTCGAACAGATCGAGGTGACGAACGGCGCCAATTCGGTGATTTCCGGCGCCGGTTCGACGGGCGGCAACATCAACATCGTCACCAAACGGCCGAAGGCCGACGATGCGTACCTGGCGACGGCCGGGATCGGGACTGACAACTACTATCGCGCCACCGTCGATCTCAACAAGCGCGTCAACGACCTCGTGGCCTTCCGCCTCAACGCCATGTGGCACCGCAACGACGTGCCCGGCCGGGATGTCGAGGACTACAAGCGCTGGGGCGTGGCGCCCTCGGTCACGATCGGCATCGACAGCCCGACCAGCCTCACGCTGCAATACAACCACCAGGAAGACCGGAACATTCCCCAGTACGGTGTGCCCTACTACGCGGGATCGGGTCTGCCGGGCGTTCATCGCAGCGACTATTTCGGCTTCCGCAATGTCGACAAGCAGCGCATCAACGTCGACCAGCTCACCGCGATCGTCGAGCATGAGGTGAGCGACACC
The DNA here is from genome assembly GCF_052113265.1 of Novosphingobium sp. YAF33. Taxonomy (NCBI): domain Bacteria; kingdom Pseudomonadati; phylum Pseudomonadota; class Alphaproteobacteria; order Sphingomonadales; family Sphingomonadaceae; genus Novosphingobium; species Novosphingobium sp. YAF33. The sequence continues at coordinate 218,854 of NZ_JBFRCW010000004.1, read as the reverse complement.
GTCTCCGTCCGCAACCTTGCCCGCTGGCAGGATTCGCGCCAGCTGACGCAAGTCGATCCGCCGCAGGGCACCTGGTGCCTGGCCAGCGGCGTGACCCCGACCGGCGCGGCCTGCACCGTCACCGGGATCTCGACACCGGTTCCGGCGGGCTACTATTATCCCACCGGGCCGCGCGGCACGACGCGCGATACCCGCAACCAGCTGATGTTCGACCAGATCGACCTCAAGGCGGTGTTCAACACCGGCGCGATCGAGCACACCATCGACATCGGCGGCGCGGCGACCTGGGAGAAGTACGACCTCTACAACGGCAATGTCCTGCGCAATGCCGATGGCACGGCCGCCTTCGCCCGCCTGCCGCTCATGAATATCGACAATCCTAACGAGGTCATCGCCGGCCCGGCCTCCGCGAACTTCACGTATGGCAGCAATGTCTACACGGGCCCGGTCAATTTCATCCGGACCGGCCACACCGTGGGTGAGCAGACCAACGTCGCAGGCTACCTGTTCGACACAATGAAGCTGGGCAAGTTCGAACTCAGCGCGGGTGCCCGCGTGGAGCGCAATGTGGGCACCACCCGCACCGATGCGATAGCGCCCTCCACCACGGCGACCGTGACCCAGGGCCAGGTGACGCCGGGCATCAGGACCCGCAATGCCGATACGCTGTTCTCCTACCGCGTGGGCCTGAACTACAAGCCGGTCGAAGACGTCAGCATCTACGCGGCCTACGGCAATTCTCGCACCCCTTCCAAGAACTCGGTCAATGGTGCCTGCACGAATTCCGGCGAGAACGGGGCGACCTCCTCGACCTGCAACGTCAATCCGGAATCGGCGAAAAACTATGAGATCGGCGTCAAGGGCGAGCTGTTCGACGGCGGCCTGCTGCTGACCGCCTCGGCCTTCCGCAACGAGCGCGACAAATACGCCGTCATCTCCGGCGATCCGACCGTTCCCGACCAGCAGCTCGATGGCAAGTCGCGCGTGGACGGCATTGCGCTCGGCGCCTCGGGCACGATTACCCCGGCCTGGACGCTCACGGCGAACTATACCTATCTCAAGTCGAAGCTGCTGCAGTCCGTCTCCGATGCGTGCCTCGCGAACCCCGGAACCGGAACCTGCACCAACAGCCCCGCCAATCCGAACCCGGGCGGCGGGCAGTACCTGCCGCAGACGCCCAAGAACTCGGGCAGCCTCTTCACCACCTACCGCCTGCCCTTCGGCCTCACCGTGGGCTACGGCCTCACGTACCAGGACGGCTTCGTCCTCGCCGTGGCAACGCCGACCACAGGTGCCGTCAAGTCCGACGACTTCCTGATCCACCAGGCCTACCTGGCCTATGACTTCTCGCCCAACTTCTCGGCGCAGCTCAACGTGAAGAACATCGGCGACAAGCTCTACTACACCCGCATCCGCGGCAACGGTGTGGGCTGGGCCACGCCCGGCGACGCCCGCTCGGCAGTGCTGACCCTCACCGCGAAGATGTAACAGGTCCCAACGGCCCGGCGGGCGCCCTCGGGCGTCCGCCGGGTTCCTGCAATTCATTCGCAGCGATTGCCAGCGCCCGGGAATTCGGCAAGAGAAGCCGCATGGTCATCGAAATTCCAGAGCTTTTCTCGTCCCAGGAAGTGCGCGAAATTCGCACAGCACTCGAAGGCGCCGATTGGGCGGACGGCCGTGCAACGGCCGGTCACCGCGCAGCGCAGGTCAAGGAAAACGAGCAGCTTCCGCTCGGCCACCCCCTGGCAAAGCAGCTTGCCGACCGCGTGCTGGCGCGGCTCATGCAGACGCCGCTGTTCATCGCCGCCGCCCTGCCGCAGCGGGTGCTCCAGCCCCGCTTCAGCCGCTACGACGGGCGCGGGCATTACGGCAACCACGTCGACAATGCGATTTTCCCGATCCCCGGCACCGGCGAGCACTTGCGCAGTGACATCTCCAGCACCCTGTTCCTCAGCGACCCCGAGACCTATGAYGGCGGCGAGCTGGTGATAGAGGACATGTTCGGCACCCACAGCGTCAAGCTGCCGGCCGGGCACCTGGTCGTCTATCCCGGCAGCAGCTTGCACCGCGTCGCCCCGGTGACCCGCGGCACGCGCCTCGTTTCGTTCTTCTGGACCCAGAGCTTCGTCGCCTCGCCCGAACGCCGCCGGCTGCTGCTCGAACTCGACGGCGCGATCCAGGGCGTCGCCGTCGATCATCCGGAACACGCCTCGGTCGACACGCTCACGCAGGTCTACCACAACCTCCTGCGCCAATGGTCCTCGACGTGAGCGAGGGCCCCTTGCCGCCTTTTACGCAGATCCCGGCGGACTTGCGCAGCCTTGCCGACTATGCCCGCCGCGCGGCCGATCACTTCACGGTCGAGGCCTGGCGCCATCTGGAGGAAGGCTCGGGCGAAGGGCAGACGCTGCGCCTCAACCGCACCGCCTTCGCCCGCCGGGGTTTGCTCCCCCGCGCCATGGCGGACCTGCGCGGCGGCGAGACTGCGCTCGACCTGTTCGGACGCCGTCACGCAGCCCCGCTGATGCTGGCCCCGCTGGCCTATCAGCGCCTGGCCCATCCCGACGGTGAACTGGCGGTCGTCCGCGCCGCCACGGCGCTCGACACCGGCATGATCGTCAGCACGCTTGCCAGCTTCACGCTGGAGGAGATTGCCGAAGCAGGCCGTTCCTTCGCCGGCGAACTCGGCAAGGACGGCGCGCCCTTGTGGTTCCAGCTCTACCTTCAGCCGGACGGCCGCCACAGCCTCGATCTGGTCCGGCGCGCGGAAGCCGCCGGTTACGAAGCGATCGTGCTCACCATCGATGCGGCGATCAAGCTCTCCGGCATGACCCTGCCGCCGGGGGTCTCCGCGGCGAACCTCGCCGGCATGCCGATGCCCCGCCATACCGCCACCCCGGGCGGGCGCATCCTGCTCGGCACGCCGCTGGCCGATGCCGCGCCGCGCTGGGAGGACCTGGCCTGGCTTCGCGAAGCGACGCGCCTGCCGATCCTGGTCAAGGGCATGGTCCTGGGCGAAGACGCCCGCCGCGCCGTGGACCTGGGCGCGGACGGGCTGATCGTCTCGAACCACGGCGGCCGGGTGCTCGACGGGCTGCCGAGTGCGCTCGACATGATCGAGGATGTGGCGGCCGCGGTGGACGGCCGCATACCGCTCTTGGTGGATGGCGGATTCCGGACGGGCACGGACATGGTCAAGGCTCTGGCGCTCGGCGCCCGCTCCGTGCTGATCGGCAGGCCGCAGATGCACGCCCTGGCAGTCGCCGGAATGCCGGGGGTCGCCCATGCGATCCACCTGCTGCGCACCGAGCTGGAAGTGACCATGGCAGGGCTCGGCTGCCCCAGGCTTGCCGATATCACGCGGGAGCGAGTCATTACCCTTTCCGGCATGTGATACCGCGCTTTCCCGCGCCCACTCATCTCCCGTAAATCTCCGCAAAGGCATGCCACCCCCGCCGCTCGGTTAGGCGAGGCGGCAAGTGGTGCGGCGCTGTCACCAATTAATACAAATTGAGACGCCCCAAAGGGCGCGAACTTTGTCATGGCAGCAACAAAACAAGATGAGGGAATTACGAAAGTGGTGCGACTCCGTTTCGGTCTGCTGGCGTCGGCCGCCCTGGTGGCATGGCCTGTCGTCTCTGCTCACGCGCAATCGACTTCCGGCACTGCCGCGAATTCGGCGTCCACACCGGCCCAACAAACCCCTGCGACGAATATACCTGCGGCGAATGCTCCCACGACGAGCGCCCCCGTAGCGAGCGCCCCTGCAACGAGCGCTCCGGTCCACGCCGCCCCCGAAGAAAGCGGCGAAGAATTCGAGATCGTCGTCGCCGGGCAGAAACCGCGCGGCTCGGTGATCGGCGATATCGCGCCCGAAGTGACCTTCAATGCCGGCGACGTGCGCGCCCTGGGTGTTTCCAGTGTCACCGAGCTGCTCGAAGAACTGGCGCCGCAAACCGAGAGCGCGGGCGGCGGTGCGCCGGTCGTGCTGCTGGAAGGCCGTCGCATCGCCAGCTTCCGCGAAGTTGGAACGATCCCGACCGAGGCGATCCAGCGCGTCGAGATCCTGCCCGAGGAAGTGGCCCTCAAGTACGGTTATTCGGCCACTCAGAAGGTCGTCAACATCATCTTGCGCCAGCGTTTCCGCGCCTTTGCCGTCGAAGGCGGCGGCAAGCTGGGCACCCAGGGCGACGGGCTGGGCGTCAATACCAAGGGCGATTTCCTGGCGATCCGCCGCGGCGAACGCGTCAATATCGACGCCAACTATTCGCACGCCAATCCGATCACCGAGGCCCAGCGCGGCCTGGCCACGAGCGGCGGCGACGGCAACAACCGCACGCTTCGCCCGGAATCGGAAGCGCTGACGCTCACCGGAACCTGGGCCAAGCCGCTATCCCATGTCTGGATCGCCACGCTCAACGGCGAGGCCACCACCACCGACACCCAGGCTTTGCGCGGCAGCGCGGTGCCCAACGTCACCATCCCCGGCGGCAGCCCTTATGCCAGCGGCACCGCGGACGAGACCTTCCTGCCGACCGTCGACGGGCTTTCGCCCTTGCGCAACAGCAACAGCACCCAGACCGGCCACCTCGGGCTGACGCTGAACGGCACCACCCAGAAATGGCAGTGGAGCGTCATCGGCAACTACGACCACAGCGACACCCGCTCGATCCAGCAGCGGCCGCTGAACCTGGCCGACTATGCAGCAGCCGTAGCCGCGGGCGATCCGCTGGCCGATCCCTCGCTGCCGGTCGCCGGGGAATTCCTCGACTTCCTGCCGGTGAACCAGACGCGCAATTCCACCGACAGCGCCGAACTCAACCTCGTCGCCACCACCTCGCCCCTGCAACTGCCCGCGGGCGCCGTGAACACGACGATGAAACTGGGCGGCAATCTCGACCGTTCGGACGGCACGGTGACCCGCCTCGGCATCTCCCAGCCCACCAGCGTCGGCCGCGACCAAGGCGAGGCCTCCATCAACATCGACATTCCGCTCAGCAGCCGCGCCGTGCCGCTGTTCCCGGGTGCGGGCCGGATCTCGCTCAACGCCAATGCCGCCGTGCGCCAGATCGGCGATTTCGGAACCTTGCGCACGTTCGGCGGCGGCCTGACCTGGAACCCCACGAGCCAGTTCAGCCTGATCGCCAGCTACCGCGACGACCAGAACGCCCCCACGGCCGCACAGCTCGGCGGCGCCGTTATCACCACGGCCAATGTCGACATCTTCGACTATACGCGCGGCGAATCCGTGCGGGTGACGGCAGTGACCGGCGGCAATCCCGACCTGAAGGCGGCGGGCATGCGCAATTTCAGACTGGGCGGGACGTTCCGGCTGAACGATCCCAACGTCACGCTCAACCTCGACTATAACCGCACCTGGCAGCGCAATCAGGTGACCGCCCTGCCCGGCGCGACCCCGGCCGTGGTCGCCGCTTTCCCCGAACGCTTCGCCCGCGATGCCGACGGCGAACTGGTCGCCGTGGACTTGCGACCGATCAACATCGCCAGCGAGGACAAGTCCCAGCTGCGCATGGGCATCACCTTCACGAAGTCGCTCAAGACGCCGCAATCGCAGATCGATGCCATGCGCGAAAGCATGCGCAAGCGCTTCCCGAACGGCTTTCCCAGTCGCCGCGGGGGTGACAACGACGCCCCCCCGCCGCCTCCCGGCGAGGGCGACACCGCCGCAGCCGGGCGTGACGCGCCGGGCGGCGCCTCGCCCGATGCAGCGGCGAGCGCATCCGGCAACAGCGGCGGGACGGAGGCCGGCGGCGGCGAAGGCCGGGGTGGCGGCGAAGGACGCGGCCCGGGCGGCGGTGGTTTCGGCGGTCGCGGCGGTTTCGGCGGCGGCGGGTTCGGCGGTGGCGGCGGACGCGGCGGACGCTTGACGTTCTCGCTCTATCACACCTGGGTCTTCTCGGACCGCGTCGTGCTGCGCGAAGGACAGCCCGAGATCGACCTGCTCGACGGCGGCACGATCGGCGCCAGCAGCGGCGGCACGCCGCGCCACAAGCTGGAACTTCAGAGCGGCTATTCCCAGAGCGGGCTGGGCCTGCGCCTCACCGGCAGCTGGCAGAGCGGCACCACGGTCGACGGCGTGGACGGCTATCCCACCACCCAACTTCGTTTCGAGGATTTCGCCAAGTTCGACTTGCGCCTCTTTGCAGACCTGGGCCAGCAACCCAAGCTGGTGGACAAGATACCCTTCCTGCGCGGGGCGCGGGTGACGTTCTCCGTCGCCAACCTGTTCGATGCGCGCCAGAAAGTGCGGGACGGCAACGGCAATACGCCGCTGGCCTATTCGCCCTACTACCTCGACCCGGTAGGCCGGGCTTTCCAGATCACGTTCCGCAAGCTCTTCTTCACGGGACCTCCCGGAGGCCAGCAGCGCTCGGGCGGCAACACCCGGTTCTGAACGACAGGGCGAAGGCGGCCCGATCCGCCGCCTTCGCCTCCCCGGACCGAAGCCTGAAGCGAACGGCATCGGGAAGGGAAAGTTAAGGCTGGTATTTGCGAATGATTTGCAATAGCATTGATTTGGCGATCTGGAGTGCCTGACGATGACCTTCCACTTTCCTTCACCAATCCGGCCTGCACCTGCTCCGCTCGCACCTGCTCACCTCTCGGCCATGCTGCCACCGAGCGTGCTGGTCGATGCGGCGCGGTGCTGGCGGCACGCTCGCGGACAGGATCGCCCCACACAGCCGTCCCTCGCCTCGTGCCTGGATACACTGGACTGCGTCGTGCTGGCGCCGGTGATCGACAGCTTCTGCCTCCTGTTCGAAGGCGCGCTCGGCCGCCCGTTCCGGGTGGGCAGGTCGCATAGCCTCTCCTCGGACGAACGGCTGATGGTGGCTCTGCTGGAAGGACCCGCCACCCGCGCCGCCGCCCTCCCCTGCGAAGAGCCGCGCGGCCGCTTGCTGGATCTCGCGATCCGCTCGACCCGGATCATGGTCGCCTTGACGCTCAAGCAGACCCGCCGGGCCAGAGCGCTCACCGAAAGCCCATCCTGACCGATCAGAGGCTGATCTGTGCCATGATCATCACGAAGAAGATGATCAGCGCCGTCGAGGAGAACCAGACGAGCAGCACCGTACGCCACAATGCGCCGAAGCGGCCCAGGCCGTAAGCCCCGCGCAATTGCCGGAACATGTGGATCGGCGGGAGAAAGAACAGCACGGCCAGCAGTGCATTGGCGCCGAGCCAGTCCATCACCATGYCGAGAATCACCAGCATCGTCATGAAACAGAGCGAGTAAGTGACGAAAACCGTATGGTCGTAGAGGTGAAACCGCCGACTGAACGGGAACAGCAACCACAGGAACGGCACAGAAATCGGGATCAATGCCCAGCTGTACTTGTAGGCGTAAGTCTGAAGCTTGTAGGCGGCGAGTTCGGGGTTCTTCTTGAACTTCCTGATGGCCTTGTCGATCTGGTGGAAATCGCTGAATCGCCGCGTATCGGGAATATTCTCGGCAATGGCGGAGCGGGTGTCCTTCATCGCCTCCAGCGCCTGCTCCCTGCCGTCGATACGGCGGTCCAAGTCGCCTGTATCGGCGCGGCTGTCCTTCAGTTTCTGCCGCTGTGCCTTCAAGACGCCGAGTTCCGCCTCGGTGCCGCTGATCGCCTTGTCGAGGTCGCCGCTGCGAACGGCCGGCGTTTCGCCGCCCTCACTGCCTTCGAGCGCGTGGAAGACCGCGAACATCAGGAACACGCTGAACAGGAACAGCGCGATCGGCGAGACATAGCTGGCGCGCCGTCCGTCGATATATTCGCGGGTCAGCCGCCCGGGCCGCCAAGCGAGCATCGGCAGCGTCCGCCAGATCCTCCCCTCGAAATGAAACACGCCGTGCAGCAGGTCGTGGAAGAAAGCGCCCAGACTGCGATGGACATGGGCCGCCTGGCCGCAAGCGTGGCAATGCGTACCGATCAGAGGCGTTCCGCAATTGAGGCAGGCCGTCTCATGCGTATGGCCCTGGCTCGCTTGCGCCGGGTCCACGGCAGTGGCAGTCAAAGTGCCCTGGCCGATTTCCGCGAGACTTTCCGAGATCCCGTTCATGCGTTTCCCCCTGAAACGCCGATGAACCTACCGCGTTGTCGCCGCCCTGAACAGTCGTTCCGGAGAAGCCCGCGTCAGACCCGCCGCTCGGCGAGTTTGGCTTCGATGGCATTCCACAGCCGGGCAAACTGCTGCGCCGCAGGGCTTTGCGGGGAATGCGCGCCGACGGGCTGGCGGTGCACCGCGCATTGTTCCACCGCGCTGGCATAAGGTACGGTCGGCCAATTGGGGTTGGCGTCGCGCGCCTGCTTGTGAAGGGCGCGCCGCAGATCCAGCATGGACAGCACGGGCAGGATCGGCGGATGACGCCGGGTATTGCCCGCAATCTCGCGCACGACCAGATCGAAGGCGCGTGCCGAAAGCGGCGATGGCGGCAGCGGCACGATCACCAGGTCGGCCGCGCGGACCACTTGCGCGGACAGCTCGTTCATCACCGGAGGGCAATCGAGCACGATCCGGGCGTAGTTTCCAGCCAGTTCCTCCGTGAGCTTGGCCAGGCGCCGACGTTTGCCGATGCGCACCAGCTGGGCGTCGAGCGCGCGAATGCTTTCGTCTGCAGGAAGAACGTCGATCCCGTCCCAGGCTGTCCGCTGGATCAGGCGCGTGGGCGATCGATCGCGCGAGAATACATCCTCGGCCAGTCCCGAACCCTTGGGTTCGAGGCCATAGAGAAACCCGGAGCCGCCCGCTGCGTCGAGGTCCCAGAGCAAGGTCGAATGCCCGTCCTGCGCCGAACACCAGGCCAGATTGGCGGCGAACGTCGTTTTACCGACGCCGCCTTTCACGCTGTAGATGGCGATCGTTGCGCTGTTTTCCGGACGTGGCCCCTCATCCTCGTCCTCACGCGCGGCTGCCGAAAGCATCCGCGCCCGCACCGATCCGCCGGCGATCCGGGGCAACTTGTTCTTCTTTCCAGCCACGCGGAGATCGTTGCCCGTCACGGCCCATCCGTCAACCGCGAACCTTGGTATTATGGCCCAGGGCATTCGAACGGAAGGAATGGCCGCCCAGCCAAACGGGCACGGCCCGCGCTTTCATCCGATCTCCCGCAGTCTGCACTGCATGGGAGAACCGGAAGGAAGCGCGGGCCGAAAATGCCGCGGGATCGACTGAAAGGGCTGAATCCGGTTTCCCGGTCAGCCCGGAAAATCAGCCGTCGTAGTCGCCGCCAAGCGAGGTATTGCGGGTCGGAGCCGAGGCCGTGATGCGCAGGGCTTCGGCCGACTGGCTGAGCGAGCCGATTTCGTCCATCTCGTCATCGTCGTCCGGCAGGACGCGCTGCATCGAGGTGACCAGCGTTTCCTTGAGGATCGAAGGGGTGACGGTTTCCTCGGCGATTTCGCGCAGGGCGACGACCGGATTCTTGTCACGATCGCGCTCGAGGGTGAGTTCCGCACCGCCCGAAATCTCGCGCGCGCGCTGCGCGGCAAGAAGGACCAGATCGAAGCGGTTGGGAATCTTGTCGACGCAATCTTCGACGGTAACGCGCGCCATGGGCACTCCGTATAAAATCTGGTGGATCGGTGAACCTGGCCCGATAAGCCCCGATCCGGGCAAAGTCAAGAAATCTGCGCGCCCGCCACTGCGTCCCTGCGAAAGCACGTCGTCTCGTGGTCGTTGATCACGCCCACCGCCTGCAGCCAGGCATGGACGACCACCGGGCCGACGAAGCCAAAGCCCCGTTTCTTGAGCGCCGCCGACAGCGCATCGCCCGCAGCCGACCGCGCCGCGCTGCCGGTCCCGTCACCCATGGCAGGATCGCCGTCCACGAAGGACCAGACGAAAGCCGAAAAATCCTCGCCCCGCTCCTGCATGTCCAGAAAGCCGCGGGCGTTGCGGATAGTCGCCTCGATCTTGGCGCGCGAGCGGACGATACCGGCATCGCCCATCAGCCGCTCGATCTCGGCAGGCCCATAGGCGGCGATGCGAAGGGGATCGAAGCCCTCGAAAGCGGCGCGGAAGGCATCGCGCTTGTGAAGGATCGTTCGCCACGACAGCCCCGCCTGAAACGTGTCCAGCACCAGTTTTTCCCAAAGCGCACGGGAATCACGGATGGGCACGCCCCACTCTTCGTCGTGACAGGCCCGCATGCGGTCGTCGCCCTCGGCCCAGCGGCAGCGGTGGATCGTTTCGGTCACGAAGTCTCTCGGCATCGGGCTTTCCGGAATGTGAGGTTGTAGCGCCAGGGTCCGGTCTCAGGATGGTGCCCCCGCTCCACGCTGTCCAGTCCGTGGAAAACCAGTCGCGAGGGCCCGCCCCAGACCACCACGTCACCATGGTGCACCCGGTGCCGCCGCACTTTGTCGCCGCGCGCGAGGCCGCCCCAGAGGAAGCTGGCCGAAAGCCCCAGCGACACCGAAACGATCGGCGCCTCCCGGTCGCGCTCGTCCATGTCCTGGTGCAGCGAGAGGCGCGTCTCCGCATCGTACCGGTTGACGAGGCAGGCATCGGGCAGGAAGCCGTCATATCCCGCCCTGGCTGCGGCACGCCCGGCCAGCGACAGGAAGGCCTGCGGCAAGGGCGGCCAGTTCAACCTCGTTTCCGGATCGAGCGGCTGATAGCGGTAGCCCTTGCGATCGCTGACCCACCCGGTCTCGCCGCAATTGAACATCGCGACCGACAGACGCCCGCCGCTGCGGGTCGTCATGTGCCGGAATGGTGAAATAGCCGCGAGGCGGGGAATCTCGGCAAGCAGCAGGGAAGCCTCGGCCAGTCCGAAACCGCCCAGCAGCACGGCGCCGGGGCCGAGCGGGATGGCTTCGCGGCTTTCGGCGAACAGGTCAGGCTGCATCGTGGAAGATGATCCCCAGAGTATGCCGCTTGCCGGAATGCAGCTTGGAAACGCCGTGCCGCATGGTCACGCGGTAGTCCCCGCGCGATCCGCGCTGCGGCCGATTGTTGACGGCGAAGACCACCGCATCGCCCTGAGCCAGCGGCACCACGATCGGCCGCGACTGCATACGCGGTCGCTGCTCGGTCAGGACGAATTCTCCGCCGGTGAAATCCCGGCCGGGCGCGGACAGCAGGACCGCTACCTGCAGCGGGAAGACATGTTCGCCGTAAAGGTCTTGGTGGAGGCAATTATAGTCGCCCGGCCCGTATTGCAGCAGCAGCGGCGTGGGACGGCGCTGGCCGGCCTCATGGCAGCGGGCGATGAAGCTCTCGTGGTCCGGCGGGAAGCGGGTGGTCAGACCCATGCGCTCGTTCCAGCGGTTCGCAAGCGGCGCCAGGCGGGCGTAGAGCGCCCTGCGCAAGGCTTGCACCGGATCCGGCAAGGGATAAGCGAAATAGCGATATTCCCCCAGCCCGAAGCCATGCCGCGCCATGTGAATATGGCTGCGAAACGGCCCGGAAACATCGTAGAGCGCCGCGATCCGCGCACATTCGGTTGGAACCAGCAGGCCAGGCAGCAAAGCCCATCCTTCGCTGTCGAGCTGGGTCTCGGCATCCGCCCCGGCGGCGGCGTCCTTGGAAAAGTACGTGCTTTCGATCATCGGGCAGCGCCTAAGCTCATAGCCCGGCGATAGCGATCCGATCCTTGCGGTCAAACTTCTTTGCAGATGGTCGGGCGGTGAGTCTCCTGCCGGTGCCGAGGATGCCGCAACCGCACGGCGATATTGCTCTCCGGATACAATTATCGCTATTGATTCGCATTAGATTATATGACCAAGAGTTCGCCATGCCTATCATCGAGAAAGACCCGATGCCCTTCTCTCACCGCTTCAGCACGATCGCCTCTGTCCTCGGCAGTCTCGCCGCCGCCACCCTCGTGGCTTCGCCGGCCCTTGCCCATTCGCCTTACCTGCTGCCCAACGGCTTCGCGCTCGACAAGGAGGATCACGTCACCGTGGAAGCCTCTTTCAGCGAGCACGTCTTCGTGCCGACCGTCGCCATGCAGTCCGATGACTTTCACCTGGTAGGACCGGACGGAAAGGCCGTGCCGCTGAAACCCGTGGCCCTGCGCGATCTCGTGATCCTGGAAGCCCCGCTGCCCGCTGACGGCACTTACCGCCTGACCAGCGGAGAGCGGCAGGGCCGCGTCGCCAAGGCCGCGCTGATCGACGGCACATGGGAATTCGTGGCGCCGAACCGGCCGCTTCCTGCCGGCGTCGTCCCGGTCGACATGCAGAGCGTGACCAAGGCCGAAGCCTATGTGACGCGCGGCAAGCCCGGAGATGCCGCGCTCGCGCCTTCCGGCAAGGGCATCGAATATCGCGCGCTGACCCACCCCTCGCTCATTCGCGCGGGACAGCCCGCCGAATTCGAACTGCTGTTCGACGGCAAGCCGCTCGCCAATGCCGATGTCGAAGTGGAAGAAGCCCGCGCCGGGCAGGTCGAGAACCGAAGGCTGCCGATCATCACCAGCGACGCCCGCGGACGCTTCACCATTACCGCGCCGGAGCCTGGCCTCTACTTTGCGATGACGCGCCACCGCGTCGGGGTGATCGGCGCACAGCCCGCGCGAAGCTACACTTACGCCCTGACTTATTCGGTTACCAACTGAGGATGAATACCATGAAGACGGCCATCTGCGCGGCCTCCCTGATCGCCGCGACCCTCGCCGGCAGCACGGCGGCCCATGCTGCCTCCCACGATCTCGCCACCTTCATCAAGGAGCAGGATCTCAACGGTGACGGCAAGGTCAGCAAGGAAGAGTTCCAGCGCGGCCGCGACGCCGAATTCGCCCGCATGGACCGCAACCGCGACGGCGTGCTCTCGCATGACGAATATGTCGGCGACTACCGGGAGCGCCTGGAGCGCGAACTGGCGCAGCGCCCCGAAAAGGACCGCGCCGAAGAGCGTACCCGCCAGCTCCGTCAGGCCGAAGTGCGCTTCGGCGTGCTCGACAGCGACAAGAGCGGCAGCATCTCCCCGGCGGAATTCGCCGCCACCGGCTGGGGCATGTTCCTGCGCCACGACACGAACCACGACGGCTTCGTCTCGGCCGACGATACGCCGGCCAAGGATGCCGACTGATCGGATCTGCGAGGCGGCGCGATAGGGCGGCGTGGTGGCGGCCCTATCGCCGCTCCGCTGAGGTACCGCGCCGAGCCTGAGGCGGTGTCCAGTCCGGGTCCATCATTCCGAGCGGAACGAAGCCAGCCAGAGCCACCTCACTGCAGGCTGCGGATGAAGAACTCGGACAGGCGGCGCGTCACATAGTCGATCGGGCCGGTCGACCGCCCGACGCTGTGCTCACCGCCCGGCACCACCAGCAGGTCGAAGTCCTTGTCCGCCTTGATGAGGGCATCGGCGACCTGCATGGTCGAGGCGGGATCGACATTGCTGTCCTGCTCGCCCACGATCATGAACAGCTTGCCCTGGAGCCGAGCGGCATTGTCGACGCCGGAGGCATCGGCATAGCTCTTGTCCACCGGCCATCCGAGCCACTGTTCGTTCCAGCTGATCTTGTCCATGCGGTTGTCGTAACAGCCCGCCATGGCGACGCCGGCCTTGTAGAAATCGCCATGGAACAGCAGCGCGTTGAGCGTGCTCTGCCCGCCCGCCGAAGCGCCGTAGATGCCGACGCGGCCGATGTCGTAGGCCGGGTCTTTCGCCGCGAGAGCCTTGTGCCAGAGGATGCGGTCGGGAAAGCCCGAATCCTGGAGGTTCTTCCATGCCACGTCCTGGAAAGCCTTGGACCGGTTGGCAGTGCCCATGCCGTCGATCTGCACGACGATGAAGCCCAGGTTGGCCAGCGCCTGCATGCCGATCACCTTGTCGCCGCCGGAATGGTAGCCGAAGGGCCAGAAGCTCTTGGGCACGAAGCTGTCGTGCGGGCCGGCGTAGATGTTCTCGATCACCGGATATTTCTTCGCCGGATCGTAATCGCGCGGCCGGACGACGAGCCCCCAGATGTCGGTCTTGCCGTCACGGCCCTTGGCGGTGAACACTTCGGGCGCGTGGAAGCCGGCGGCGGCGAGGCGGCTGATATCGCCCTTGGCCACTTCCATGATCGGCGCGCCGTCGCTCGTACGGTAAAGCACGCTGACATTGGGCAGGTCCACCCGCGAATAGGTATCGACGTAGAACTGCATGTCGGGAGAGAAGCTGACGGTGTGGTCGGCGCGCTCGGGCGTGAGCGGGGTGAGGTTCCGGCCGTCGAAATCGATGCGATAATAGTGGCGGAAATAGGGGTCCTCACCGGCGGTCATGCCGCTGGCGGCGAACCAGATCTGCCGCTTTTCGTCGTCCACCTTCACCACGTCGCGCACCACCCACTGGCCGGTGGTGATGCGGTTCTTCACTTTGCCGGTGCGGCCGTCGATCAGGTAGAGATGGTTCCAGCCATCGCGCTCCGAGGCCCAGACGATCTCGGCGCCCAGCCCCTTCACGTCGTGCGAGAAACGGCGGTCGGCATAGACGAACGTCTTCGCATCCTCGGTGACGGCGGCATGGGCCGCGCCGCTGGCAGCGTCGACCGCGATGATCCGTGCCTGTCCGAAGCCGCGGCGGACATAGTCGAATTCGGCGCTCTTGCCGTCGGCGCGCCAGCGCACCCCGGAAAGCTCGTAGGCATTGGGGAACAATGCCGGGTCGACCACGGTCTGCCGCTTTTCAGCAATGTCGAAAAGCACCGGCTGCTCTTGGTCGATGGCGTCGCCGGGCTTGGGATAGAGCTGCGTCTGGAGGCCCGGCTGCGCCTTGTCCTTTGGTGCCGCCTCCACGCGCAGGACATGGCGCGCGAAACCGGGACGCACGCGATAAACGATCAGGTGCCGGCTGTCGGGCGACCAGGCAATCGTCTCGGGATCATAGAAATTGCCGGACGAACCATCGCTGCTGAGGCGAACGACCTGCGACGTCCCCGCAGCGCGGACCACCAGATTGTCATCCTGGACAAGGGCTTCCCACTTGCCGTCCGGCGAAAGGCGCGGATGATTGTCCGCCGGTACCGAGAGATCGCGCACCACGCCGAAACCCCGCGGACGGCGCGGGTCTTCCTGCTTCTGGCAGGTGTAATCGGTCAGCTTGCAGCGCCAGCCTTCTTCGTCGAGCCAGAACTGGATGGTCTGCCGATCGCCTGCATAATCGAACTCGGCGAAAGGGAGCCGCAGCGGCGCGACCGTATGGCCCAGCGCTTCGGTCAGGCTCGCGGCCAGGCGCTGCTGGTCGAACGCGGCGCTGCGCTTCTGCGAAACGGCTTCGACAGTTTCGAAGGCGAAGCCGCCTTCCACGGTCTTGCGATAGGAAAAGGCCGTTCCGTCCGGCGTCCAGTGCGCAGGCCAGGACACGTCGCGGGTGAGATACTGCCAGCTTTCGCGCAAAGCCAGCGACCGTTCCAGGTCTGCCCGCGTCGGCGCCGCAATCACCGTCCCGGAAACGAGCGCCGCGCAGCCCGCCAACATCAATCCGCAGATACGGGCACGACGAGCAGCAAGCGACATGGGTAGGACCTCGGCAAGGAATGGAAACCAGGATCGTATACGGTATTACACCGCCGGTGCAATATGCACACCTGACCCTGCCCGTCAGGACAAGGACCGGCTCATGCGAAAACCGCCGAACCTCAGGCAGTAATTGCTAATGCTTCGCATATGCTTTTCCTCAAACAACGGCCATGGTCTCCCAGCGGTGCATTGATTCGCCGCCATTGAACCCCCCGGGGGGAGATCCTAGGTTCAACACGGGCCAGATAGCGCGGTCCGGCAACGAGGAGACGGTTACGGCCATGGATATTCGTCGCGAGTCCGACAGCATCGGTGAAATCGAAGTTCCTGCAGAGGCTTATTGGGGCGCCCAGACCCAGCGCAGCATCGAGAACTTTCCCTTTGCCGCCTCCGAACGCATGCCTTTGCCGATCGTGCGCGCCCTCGCCCGGGTGAAGCTGGCCGCCGCCCGTGCCAACCGCGCGCACGGCCTCGACGCCGAGCTGGCAGACGCCATCGAGACGGCCGCCGGTGAAATCGTTGCGGGCAAGCTGGACGCGCAATTCCCCCTCGTGATCTGGCAGACCGGCAGCGGCACCCAGAGCAACATGAACGTCAACGAAGTGATTGCCGGACGCGCCAACGAGATCCTCTCCGGCCAGCGCGGCGGCAAGAGCCCGGTCCATCCGAACGATCACGTCAACCGCGGCCAGTCCTCCAACGACAGCTTTCCCACCGCGCTGCATGTCGCGGCGGTCGTGTCGATCGAGGAGGAGCTGGTGCCGGCACTGGACCGGCTGACCGCGTCGCTCGACGTCAAGGCCAAGGCCTGGGCGGACATCGTCAAAATCGGCCGCACCCATTTGCAGGATGCCACGCCGCTGACACTGGGCCAGGAGTTCTCCGGCTATGTCCAGCAGCTCCGCGATGCCTACCAGCGGATCCGCGACGCCGAAAAGGGCGTGCTGCGTCTGGCGCAGGGCGGCACCGCCGTCGGCACCGGCCTCAACGCGCCGGAAAACTTCGGCGAGGATATCGCCGCCAATCTGGCCGAGCAGACCGGCAAGGCCTTCGTCAAGGCACCGAACACGTTCGAGGCGCTCGCCAGCAACGACGCCCTGGTCCAGCTTTCCGGCACCTTGTCGACCCTGGCCGTCGCGCTGACGAAGATCGCCAACGACATCCGCCTGCTCGGTTCCGGCCCGCGATCCGGCCTGGGCGAACTCGATCTCCCGGCGAACGAGCCCGGCAGTTCGATCATGCCGGGCAAGGTCAATCCCACCCAGTGCGAGATGTTGACGATGGTCTCCGCCCAGGTGATCGGCAACCACCAGGCCGTCACCGTGGGCGGCCTTCAGGGCGCTTTCGAGCTGAACGTGTTCAAGCCGATGATCGGCGCGGCGGTGATCCGCTCCATCGAACTGCTCGCCACGGGGATGGCCAGCTTCGCGGAACGCTGCGTGGACGGTATCGAGCCGAACCGAACGCGGATCTCCGAATTGCTGGAGCGCTCGCTGATGCTGGTGACCGCGCTGGCGCCCGAAATCGGCTATGACAATGCCGCCAAGATCGCCAAGCATGCCCATGCCGAAGGGCAGACCCTGCGCGAAGCCGCGCTGGAACTCGGCCTGGTAGACGGCGCCACATTCGACCGCCTGGTGCGGCCGGAAACGATGGTCTGAACCCGGTCGCTTGAGCTCCGTCGACGGTGTTGCCTCAAGCGGCGCCGCCGACGCGGCTCAGCTTTCCTCGGCCTCGTCGGTCTTCGGCAGGACCAGCGATATCCGGCAATGGAGCCCGCCGGGGGCGAAATCGAGCACCGAAAGCCCCTTGTCCGCCACGAAGCTGCGTTCGACCAGCCGCGTGCCGAATCCCCGGCGCAGCGGCGGACCAACCGGCGGCCCGTCCCGCTCGGTCCATTCGATGACGAGCCGCTCCAGGTCCCCCTCCGCTTCGAGATGCCAGGCCAGGGCGATGCGCCCCTTCGCATCCGAGAGCGCGCCATATTTCACGGCATTGGTCGCCAGTTCGTGCAGGGTCAGGGCCATGGACACCGAAGTGTGCGGCGCCAGCAGCACTTTTGGCCCGGAGATCGTGACGCGCTCGATCGCGCCGCCGACTGCCGCCGTCACCGTTGCGCGCGCGGTCGCGGCCAGTTCGGCAGGCTGCCAGCTTCGCTCGGTCAGGAGGTCATGCGCCAGGGCCAGGGCCCGCAGGCGCGCATCGAAGATCTGGCGCGCGTCGCCGGCCGTTTCGATGTCTCGGAACGACTGGGTGGCCAGGCTCTGGACGATCGCCAGGGTATTCTTCACGCGGTGGTTCAGTTCGTCGATCAGCAATTGCTGCCGCTCCAGCGCGGCCACTTCCTCGCTGACATCCTGGCCCTGCACGAAGATCTGGCCGACGTTGCCTTCCTCGTCGAAGATCGGCTGGTAGATGAAGTCCAGGTAGCGATCCTCAAGCTGGCCGGTTTCTTCGCTGGCCAGCGCCACGCGCACATCGCGGCCGATATAGGGCTCCCCGGTGCGATAGACCTCGTCCAGCAGATCGACGAAGCCCTGGTCCACCACTTCGGGCAGAGACTCGGCCACCGTCTTGCCCACGATGTCACGCTGGGCGATCAGGCGGCGGTAGGCATTGTTGGCGATGGTGAAGACGTGGCTGGGCCCTTCGACGATTGCCACGAAGCCCGGCGCCTGGTCGAACATCGTCCTGATCCGCTGGCTTTCGGCGGCGAGATCGCGGTTGCGCGCCTGCACCGCGCGCGCCTGGTCCATAACGTGCATCTCGTCCCGCAGCTTGCGCAGGCCGTGCAGTTCGGTCACGTCCACGGTGTGCTGCAGGATGAAGGCCACTTCGCCGTCCGGACCTGCCAGAGGGGTGTGGGTCGCGCTCCAGTAGCGGCGCTCCATCGTGCCGTCGTCGCCGCGAATGTCATAGCGGATGAGGGCCAGTTCGTCCTTCTCGCCGGTCGCCAGGACGCGCGCGAAGGAGGCCTGCATCATCTCGTAGCTATCGCTGCCCGGTTCGCTGGGGAAAGCCTGGAACACGCCCTGCCCCACCAGTTCTTCCCGGCGGCGCATCGTGGCCTTGAGGTAAGCCTCGTTCATCCACGCGATCTTGAGATCGCGGTCGAGGACGATGTAGGGATTGGGTGAAAGTGAGAATAGCGCCTCTAGATCGATGGGCAAGCCTAGCTCCATGCCGGTACGGCGCCCGAAGCGCGTATGGCAGAGCACTGCGGCCCGGCGGCTCCGCTGTCAACCGGCCAGGCCGGCAAGGCATCCTCCTCGCCCTTCCCGGCGGCTGGACATGCGGAGCCTCGCTTCGGAAGGGGCAAGAGCGAAAGGGCCGCGCGGCAACTTAGCCGGCGCAGCCCTCCCCCTGCGAAAGCCCGTCAGTAAGTGAAACGCAGCGTGGCGCCATATGTGCGCGGTGCCGCCCGCGCGGTGGTGGCGCCCAGCCCGGTGGAAATCTTCTGCTGGAAATACTTCGTGTCGGACAGGTTCTTCATCCAGAACTCCAGCCCCCAATGCTCGCTTGGCCGGTACTCCACCGAACCGTTGAGCAGCATGTATTCATCCTGCCGCAGCACGCCGTCCGTCTCGAAGGGGAAGCCGCTGTTGTAGCTGCCCATGACCGAGACCCGCAGTTCCTGGATTTCGTCGATCGGCACTGTCGCGCTCATGCCCAGGCTGGCCGAAAAGTCCGGCGCGGTGGGCGTCTGGAAGCCGGAGGCGTCTCCGAAACAGGTGCGGAAACCGCCCACTTGCGGCCCGGTGACCGTACCCGGAACGCTGGTGCCCGGCGCATTGCAGATCGCGGGATTGGGATAGATGAACGGCGCGCCCGCCAGTGTCTCGGTAGGGCCGAAGTAGTGGAAGCGGGAATTGAGCCAGGTGAAGCCGCCGAAAATGCGGATGCCCTGGACAGGCGCCGCCTCGAAATCGACATCCAGCCCGTCGACTTTCACCGACGCGGCATTGAGCAGCGCTGCCGTGCCCAGCGTGCCCACCGCGGCGGAGCGGACCTGATAGTCGGAGATGTCGTAGTGGAAGATCGCCGCGTTGAGCCGCAGCGCGCGGCCGAACAGCTCCGACTTCACCCCGGCCTCGTAAGCGTTGATATATTGCGGCAGCACTGGCGGAAGCTGCGGGTTCTGCAGCGAGTACGTCCCGGCCTTGAACCCGCGGTTGTAGGAGAGATAGACGCTGACGTCCTCCGACAGTTCCTGCCGCAGGGCAGCGCGCCAGGTGAACTTGCCGTAGCTGATCTCGTCGTCGACCGGGATGAGCGTGCCCGCCACACCGTTCACCAGCGCGGCATAGCCGCCGCCCAG
Organism: Novosphingobium sp. YAF33; assembly: GCF_052113265.1. Classification (NCBI taxonomy): domain Bacteria; kingdom Pseudomonadati; phylum Pseudomonadota; class Alphaproteobacteria; order Sphingomonadales; family Sphingomonadaceae; genus Novosphingobium; species Novosphingobium sp. YAF33. The sequence goes on along the minus strand of NZ_JBFRCW010000004.1, from coordinate 199,087 downwards.
TTGGCGCTTGTCCTTGGTATAGCGGACACCGCCCGTCAGCTTGGTGGTCGGCGTCAGCGCATATGTCACTTCGCCGAATGCAGCGTAGGAATCGGTGTCGAGCGTCGCGTCGATATATTGGCCGGTGTTGATCCCGCCCAGCGCCAGTCCCGCAAGCTGGGAGCGGTTGTAGACTTTGGAATGGAGATAGAACACGCCGATCTGCCAGCTCAGCGGATCGGTGTCGTCCGATGCCAGGCGCAGCTCCTGCTGGTAGGCGCGCGAGCCCGATGTGAAGCCGATATGCAGGTAGGGGACCTGGGTGGCATCGACATCGAAGTCCGAACGATTGGTGCTGTCCCTCAGGGAACTGATGCTCGTCAGCCTGGCAAAGCCGAGATCGGCGTCGGCCGTCAGGCTCAGTCCCCAATTCTCCAGCTTGGTCAGCGAATAGCTGTTCGACGCGGTATCCATGCTGCCGATTGACCGGATGCCGCCGACGACGAGGTAGTCCTCATCCACGCTCCAGCCGATCGCCGTATTGTCGTTCGTCCGGTAGTAATCGCCGCCCAGCACGAATTTGACGGCATCGCTCGCCCGCATCACGATCTTGGAGCGGGCGCCCCAGTACCACATCTTCTTGATGTCCCGGTCCAGCGTGACGTTGCGCCCCCAGCCGTCCCGCTGGTCGTAGCCGGTAAGCGCCAGGTCCGCGCTGATGTTTTCCGAAACCGGGCCGCCGACGTAGGCCTGGCCCTGGATGGTGTCGTAGTTCGCATAACCGGCCTGCGCCGTCGCTTCCAGGCGATCGCCGGGCTCCTTGGTGATGACGTGGATCAGCCCGCCGAAGGCATTGCGCCCGAAGAGCGTACCTTGCGGCCCCTTCAGCACTTCCACCCGGTCTATGTTGTTGAACTGCATGACCGTGCTGGAAAGGTCCGGCATGTAGACGCCGTCGACGTAGAAGGCGTTCGAGCCCTCGTCGCCGATGGAGGCATTGGTCGTGCCCACGCCGCGCACGAAGAACAGGCCGCTCGCGCCCGAGCGTGAGAACTGCACCGCCGGTATCGCCTGGGTCAGGGTATTCGTTTCCGCGATCCCCGCGGAGCCGAGCGCCGCCGATGTCACGGCGGTGATCGCGATCGGCACGTCCTGAAGATTTTCAGCGCGGCGCTGGGCCGTGACGATGATTTCCTGCAGGCCGTGCGATGAATCTTGCGGGGCGGTCGCGAGATCGGGCGAGGCTTGCGTTCCCGTCGGTGCTGCAGCCTGGGCCAGGGCGGCGGGCGCGGCACAGGCCGCTGCCATGGCCAGCGCGCCCGCGCTTCGTCGCAAGGCCGGTCGCTTCGTCGATGATCGCAAAACAGGCATGGCACACCCTCCTCCATCGCGCAGGGACGCCGCCGATCCGGGGGTGAGCCCCGCCACCGTCGCCGGTCAGGCCAGAGCCTTTCCCGATACGCTTTTCGATTTCGGGCCGAGCTTTCGGTCCCGTCCCCAAGCCGTGGGGAGGAGTGCGGCGGGGGTCAATCGATCGCCCCGCAATTCCTTGCGTTACTTCGCCGAGAGACAGGACACATTGCCGCAAGCGACCAGACCGAAGCCATGCCCGGCCCCTTGGCCTTACGCGAAGGCGCAAAGAGCACAGGCAAATTCACGAGATTTCCGGGAGTTGCTCTGCCGGCCCGAAGCCTGCCCTCATTCCTGCGCCGCAAAGGCATGGATCGGCAGCAGCGCCGCTCCCAGCGTGATCGGCGATCCGCCCACGCCGGAGACGCGCACCGGCGGCCGGCGACTTTCCACGGTCTGGACCAGCGGCGCCTGCCTGAGGCGGTCCTGCAGGCCATTCAGGATGACGGAGGGCAAAGGTCCGGCCAGCACGATCGCGCCCGGATCGATCCAGGCGAAGGCGGTATTGCACACCACTTCGAGCTGGGCCGCAGCCCGGTCCATCCAGCTCTCGATGGTGCTGCGCTGTTCCGGCGCGGCGGGGTCGATCTCGGACACCGACGTGATCGCGCAGCCATCCGCCCGCAGGCAGGCAAGCAGATCGAGAGGGCTCGGCCGGGGGCGATCCATTGGGAAGAGGCACCCCACTTCGCCCGCCACGCCGTATTGCCCCCGCACCAGCCGCCCGTCGACGATGACCCCGGCGCCTATGCCATAACCGAGCAGCAGGACGACGACCGTCGAAAAGTCCCGGAGCAACCCGCCAAGGTAGAATTCCGCCAGCGCCGCGGCATTGGCATCGTTCTCCAGCCAGAGCGGCCAGCCCAGCTCGCTCGACAGGATCTGGCGCAGCGGTGAACCGCGCCAGCCGGGCAAGGCATCGACGACGCTCCACTTGTCTCCGGTAGTCGAGAGCGCCGGGCCGGGAACGGCCACGCCCATGCCCAGCATGCGGCGGCCCAGCAGATTGTGACGGCTGACGAGATCATGCGTCACTTCGCGCACCTTGCGGGCGAACTGGCGGGGATCGATCGGCTCGATCGTTTCGTGATGCGTAGCGATGGTGCCGCCTGCAAAATCGACCAGCGCGATGTCCAGCATGCCCTTGTGCGCCGTGGCGCCCACGGCATAGCCGCCCCCCGAGGCGAGTTTCAGCGGCACGGCAGGCCGTCCGCGCGCGGCATGGGCGGGGTCGTCCAGTTCCTCGACCACGCCCATCGACAGGAGCGTCCGCGACAGTTTGGTAAGCGCCGCCGGGCTTATCTCCAGCCGGCTGGCCAGGGCGGAGCGAGACAAGGCCCCGGCCTTGCGCAATTCCTGGACGATCCTTCGCTGATCCTTTTCCAGGGCGGGCAAATGCATGGCGATCGGCTCCAGGCTTCGGGCGCTGCCGCGAAACTGTCATAATTAATTATTTCACGAATAATAATTAAAAGCGTCATCTTCAGCCGTCAAGGGGCTTGCGCGTCGCCTCTCGACAGGCGGCATCAACGAAATGAGGGTCCTTCCAATGCTCAAGAGCATTCTCGCTTCCGGCACGGCGCTGGCCGCCGTCTGCACCGTATTCATTGCTCCGGCCGCCGCCCAGACGGCTGCCGCGTCCACCGCTCCGGCTCAGGCCGACGACCAGTCCTCCTCGTCCGACGACATCATCGTCACCGGCTCGACCCGCGCCCAGCGCCGCTTCGACGTGTCCTACGCGATCAACACCGTGTCGCAGGAAGACATCCAGAAGATCGCGCCCGTGAACTTCGCAGACCTGATCGGCCAGCTGCCCGGCTTCCAGACCGAGATCACCGGCGGCGAAGTGCAGAACATCTATCGCATCCGCGGCCTGCCCAACGACGGCGGCTTCGTCAGCTTCCAGCAGGACGGCCTGCCGCTGTTCCACGAGAATGACGGCGTATTCTTCCGCGGCGACGCGATCCTGAAACAGGACCTCATGACCGACCGCGTCGAAGTGGTCCGCGGCGGCCCGGCCCCCGTCTACGCCAGCTACTCGGGCGCGATCATCAACGCCATCACCGTGACCGGCAGCGACGTGGCGCGCGGCAAGGCGCAAGTGACGCTGGGCGATACCGGCCTCTACCGCCTCGACGCCTATCAGGCCGGCCCGCTGGGCGAGAAGACCTACTACGCGATCGGCGGCTTCATGCGCTATCACGACGGCTACCGCGACAACGGCTTCCCCAACGACAAGGGCGGCCAGATCCGCGCCAACATCAAGCATGAAATGGACAACGGCTTCATCAAGCTGAACGTCAACTACGTCAACGATCACAACGTCTTCTACCTGCCGATCCCGACCAACAACCCGCTGACCGGCGAATCGCTGAACCAGTACATCGACTATTTCGACGGCACGATGAACTCGCCGGCGTTCCGCCACGTCAACCTGAAGTACCGCGACGGCAACGGTGTCGTGCAGAGCCGCAACAGCGACCTGTCGGACGGTCGCCACATGCAGATGCTGAACTTCGGCGTTCACTACGAAGGCGATTTCGACGGCTGGCTGGTCACGGCCGCGGCAGGCTATACCCAGGGCAAGAACGACTTCACCGCGTTCTATTCGACCACCAACCCGGTCGACGCCAATGCTTTCGCCAACACTTATCTCAACCGCTCCGGCGGCGCTGCCTTCGGCGCCACGCGCTTCGGCTATGTGCTGGCCGGAACCAGCACCGTCTACGATCCCTATGCGGCCTCGGGCCTGGTCATGCAGGGCCAGTACCGCGACATCCACTCGAAGTTCTACTCGGGCCAGGCCAATCTCTCGGTCGCCAAGCAGTTCGAGACGGGCATCGGCAGCCATGACATCAAGCTGGGCCTTTACGGCAGCCTCTATGGCGAAGACAGCCGCACGCTTTATCAGAACTACCTGATCGAAGTGGCGGGCGAACCGCGCACCCTGGACCTTGTCGGCTACAACGCTGCCGGCGCCGTGGTGGGCCGCGTTACCGACAACGGCGTGCTCAACTACGCCGCCACGCTCAACCAGGGCGATTCCGACGCCAAGATGTTCGCGGTCTATGCCAACGACACCTGGGAAATCGTGCCGGGCCTGCGCATCGATGCCGGCATCCGCCACGAACGCTACAGCTACAAGGGCTGGGCCGCACTCACCACCCAGGTCAACCTGGGCGATGCGACCACCCTGGCCGACGACACGACCCGCGCCTTCACCGGCGTGATCCTGAACCAGAAGCTGAAGCCCAACGTCACCAACTGGACGGTCGGCGCCAACTACGACTTCACCAGCCACATCGGCGTCTACGGCCGCGCCTCGCACCTGGAGACGCCGCCGAACGTCCAGACCGTGATGAGCATCAACCCGACGATCATCACCACCGTGGCCGACCAGTTCGAAGCCGGCCTCAAGTTCGCCTCGGGCCGTTCGTACCTTTACGTGACCGGGTTCTACACCAACTTCGACCCGCTCAACGCCTCGTTCCTCGCGTTCGATCCGACCACGGGCCGCAATGACGTGAACGTACCCTTCATCGGCGAAGCGCAAGTCAAGGGTATCGAATTCGACGGCGCCTGGTCGGTCACTCCGTGGTTCACGCTGAACGGCGCTCTCACGGTCAGCGATCCGAAGTACAAGAACTTCCAAAGCGCCACCGGCGCCGATCCGGAGCAGGCCGAAGGCAACCAGATCGTCCGCCAGCCGAAGGTCTACGGCAACATCCGTCCGAGCTTCAACTTCTCTACCGACGACACCGACATCTCGGTCTATGGACGCTACACCTACATGGGCAAGCGCTTCGTGGACCTCTACAACAACACAGCGCTGCCGGCCTATGGCACGATCGGCGCGGGCTTCACGGTCTCGCACGGCACCTGGCAGCTTCAGGTGGTGGGTGACAACCTGTTCAACGCCCATGGCCTGACCGAAGGCAATACCCGCACCGACTCGCTGGCTGGCCAGGGCAGCGCGGAAGCGATCTACGGCCGCCCGATCTTCGGCCGCAACTTCCGCCTGGTCGTGAGCAAGTCCTGGTAATGCGCGTAAAAGCGTACCGGATGGCGGCGCCGCTCGTCGCTGCCGCCATGCTCTCGCTCGCTTCCGTCCCGGCTTCGGCCGGGGCGGTTCGCGACGTCCAGACAGAAGCCCTGTCCAACCGGCTGTTCCCCCTGCTCGGCGCTCTCGGCCAGGACACTTCGGCCATGGCCGCGCTCATGGCCAGGCCCGAGGTCGCCGCGATGCTGCGCGCCCGCCAGGAACGCCGCGAAGCCTGCGCGGCAGACCTCGGCTGCCTGGCCCAGGCCATGATCTGGACGCCGGCCGAAAGCGCCGCGCTCTCCGGCGCGGCGGTCAAGCCGGCCAACCTTGGCAGCGCGGATGACGGCACCACCGCCCAGGCCGCGCGCGAGATCGCCGGCGTCAACGCCATCGTGCGAACGTTCGGTCTCGGCCAGGTACCCGCCTATCCGCAGATCGACGGTGCGGGCACGATCGACCCGCAGGAAGCCCGCGCCCGGCTCCAGGCCGCGGCATGGCTGGCCCAGACCCCGCGCGCATCTTCGGTCCAGGCGCTGGACCCCAGCATCGAGTTCGCGCTCGCCCTGCTCGACGGCAGCGACCGGACGGACGCCATCGGCTTCGAACCGCTCCTGGGCGGCCTCAACGCCCCGGCCATGAAGCGCGCCAAAAGTCTCGACTGGAAACGCTACCGCTACAGCGCGATGATCGTCACCGGCGTGGGTCCGGAAGTGGACGACATGGCGGTCAGCCCCTTCGGGAAGTACCACTTGCGCCTTGCCGCCAGCCGTTTCGCGGCCGGCGACGTGCCGTTCATCATCGTCACCGGCGGCCGCGCCCATCCCCGCGCCACCCGCTTCGTGGAGGCGGAGCAGATGCGCAAGGCGCTGATCGAGCGCTACGGCGTGCCGGCCGAGGCCATCGTCATCGAGCCTTACGCCCGCCACACCACCACCAACTTGCGCAATGCCACGCGCCTGCTGATGGCCATGGGCGCGCCGCTCGACAAGGATACGGTGATCGTCTGCAACCCCGGCCAGAGCGCCTCGATCGAAAGCCCCGCTTTCGTCCAGCGCAATCTTGCCGAACTGGGTTACCAGCCCGGCCAGGTCGGACGACGCGTCTCGCCGACCGAGCTGGAATTCCGCCCTTCGCCGCAGTCGGCCCGGATCGATCCCCGCGACCCGCTCGATCCCTGATTTTCCGCCTTCTCGATCCCCGCCTTCTCGACCGGAGCCCGACATGCGCCCCTTCGTTCTCGCCGCGCTAGCCGCCGCCGTTTTCCCCGCTGCGCTTCACCCGAATGCGGCGCTCGCCTGGGGTGGGACCGCCCATGCCGTGATCGACCGCGCAGCCATCGAGGCGATCCCGGACGATGGCCCCGTCTTCCTGCGCAAGCAGGTGGACTATATCGCCGGCTCCGCCTCCCTTCCTGACGGCTGGCGCGGGGATAGCGAGCCGTTCTCCAAGATCGAGGAGGATCCGAACCACGGCTGGTTCAAGGAACAGTTCGCTTTCCTCAAGCCGATCCCGCGGTCGCGCTATGCTTTCGTGATCGCGCTATACAAGCATTACGAGGCGATCAAGGACAAGGATCCGCTGACCGCCCAGCGCACCAATGTCCGCTGGACCGGGACGCTTCCCTATGCCGCGATGGAATCCTATGAACGCCTGATCGCCTGCATGCGCCAGGTCCGTGCCTTGCGCGCCGAGGGCAAGGAGACCGCCTTTGCCGAACAGCACTGCGCCTTCCAGGTGATCCGCCTCGGCCACTATATCGGCGACGGCGCGCAGCCGCTGCACGATTCGGTCAACAGCGACGGCTGGCGGGGTGACAATCCCAAGGGCTACACGCGCGACCGCACGATCCACGGCCGGTTCGAAAGCGAGTTCGTGGACGGCATGGCCCTGACCACCGGGGACATCGCCCCGCGCATCGGCGCCGCCGGCCACCGGGAGGGCGACATGTTCGACGCCGTCCTCGCCTATCTCGACGAGGCGGCCAGTCAAATGGAACAGGTCTATGTCCTGGAAAAGCGCGACCGGTTCGCGAACTTCAAGGACAAGGACGTGCGCGAACTCGTCTACGCACGCACGGCCAAGGGCGCGGCGATGCTGCGCGACATGATCTGCCGAGCCTGGGCCGAAAGCGCGGTGAAGCCCGCCCCGCTCAAGCCTTCGCCGCTCGATCCGGCCAACCCGGCCTACGACCCGGAAACCGGCTCGGCACCGGCGCAAGCGGGCGCCTGACCGGAACGACCGGGCGTCCCCTCTGCTGTCCAGGCTCTCTCGCGCCGGTCCGCCCGGCCGACAGGGCGGACAGCAGGCGGGCGTGGCGGGCATGACCGATATCGAAGCGGCGGAGCAGCAGAACCGCGGCCAGGCTTCCGGCAATGGGCACACCCAGGCCCAGCGTCAGGATACCGGCGCGCACCAGTGCCGATTGCTCCGCCCCCGGCGTGTAGCCAAGGCTGCCGAGACACCATCCGATGGCCCCGTTCGCGGCCGCGCCGCCTGCCTTCACGATCACCAGATAGAAGGCGAAGAGCCCGGTCTCGTAGCGGCGCCCCCGCTTCCAGGCCACGAAGTCCACCGTATCGGCCAGCAGTCCCCAGGGCAGCATGAAGACGCATGTGAAGGCGATGCCGATCAGCACCCCGCAAGCCAGTAGCGCAGACGGCCAGGCCATGCAGAGACCGAAGCACGCCAGGCTTGCGGCGCAAAGCAGATGCCCCGTCCCCAGCAACCGGCTCTTGTCGTAGCGGCCGGTCAGCGGGGTCCAGAGCAGTACGCCCAGGAACTGTCCCAGCGTCACGGAGATCAGGAGCGTGCTGACCATCTCCGGCCGGTGAAAGACGTATGTGCCCATGTAAAGCAGCATCCGCTCGAACGTCGGCACGGCAAAGCCGGTGATGAGCGCGAGCACGCCCATGCCGGCGACCATCCCTTCCCGCAGAGGCACGGCGATACCGTCGCCATCGCTCTGGCGCCCCTGGTCATGCTCCCCCGCGTCGCGGCCGCCTTCGGCGCTTGTGTCGTTCCCCGAGGCGCAGGCCGAAAAGGCGATGGTCATGGCGAACAGCAGGCCCGCCAGGCAGCCGGTCATGGCCAGAAGATCCAGCGTGCGCGTCGCCACCGCCTGCTGGACGGTCGGCATCAGCAGCGAGGCGACCGTCAGGGAGGAGGTCGTGCTGAAGAACAGGCGATATCCCGACACCCTGCCGCGCGCGCGGCTGTCCACCGTCATGCGCGCCATCAGCGCATTGTGCGGCACGTCGATCACGGCATAGGCACCGCGAAACAGCAGGAGCGCCGCGGCCACCATCCAGACCCGCTCCGCACCCAGCGCCGGCAGCGCATAGAGCAGCGCGAAACCCGTGCCTCCCGGTATCGCGCCCGCCAGAATGAGCCAGCGGTAGCCCTTGCCCGCGCGGCGCAGGCGAATGACCAGCAGCGCTGCCAGCAGGTCGAAAACAAGGTCGCCCGCCAGCGCAACCAGCATGAGCAGGCCCGCGACCGAGCCCGGCAGCCCGAAAAGGTCGGTCAGCAGGTAAAGGAATGTGACGTCGGCCCCGGCGAAAACCAGATTCTTGCCGAAATTGCCGCTGGCATAGCCCAGCAACCGCGCCTCACGCCCGAAGCCCGGGTTCGCCGTAACCGAATGTGTCGCTGCCCGGCGCGGGGCGGACCTGATGGATGGCACCTGCATGTCACGTCACTGAAACGGCGCACGACCGCACGCCCTGCGCGGCCTCTAGTCGCCTGGCATTTCAGTTTTGCGACGGGCCGCGATCTTCGCTCGCCGATGAGCCTTTTATGGCGAGCCGGAGCGGCCGGATATCCGCCTGCGGATCAGTGAATTTCCGCCTCCGCCGTTCCGGCCTGCCGTTCGAACAACCGGCGATATTGCCCTTGCTGCGACTTGAGCAGCGCATCGTGCGTGCCGTCCTCGACGATTTCTCCGCGATGGAAGACCAGGATCCGGTCCAGCGCGCGTACCGTGGACAGGCGGTGGGCGATGACGATAGCCGTGCGGCCGACCATCAGCCGCTCCATGGCATCCTGAATGGCCGCCTCGGATTCGGAATCGAGGCTGGAGGTCGCCTCGTCCAGGATCAGGATCGGCGCATCGGCCAGGAAGGCGCGGGCTATCGCGATGCGCTGGCGCTCGCCGCCCGAAAGCTTCACGCCGCGTTCGCCCACCAGCGTGCGGTAGCCTTTGGGAAGCCGCATGATGAATTCATGCGCATTGGCGAGGCGCGCAGCCTGTTCGATATCCGCGATCGTCGCGTCCGGGCGGCCATAACCGATGTTCTCGGCCAGGGTGCGGTGGAACAGGACCGGCTCTTGCGGAACGATGGCCACCTGCCGCCGCAGCGAGTTCTGGGTGGCATGGGCGACGTCCTGCCCATCGATCGTCACGCGGCCCTGCGCGACGTCGTAGAGCCGCTGGATCAGCTTGACGAAGCTGGTCTTGCCCGAACCGGAGGGTCCCACCAACCCCACGCGTTGCCCAGCGGGGATCGTCACGTCCAGGTCCCGGAACAGTGGCTTGTCCTGCCCGGCATAGTGGAAAGTCACGGTGTCGAAGCGGATCGCGCCATCGGCGATGCGGATCGGACCGGCATCCGCGCGGTCGGCCACACCCAGCGGTTCGTCGTGGAGCTGGACCAGTTCCTCCATCTCGTTCACCGAGCGCTGCAGCATGTGAACGTGCTGCCCGATGTCGCGCAGATAGCCGTTGAGCACCAGGTAGCTCGTGATGACGTAAGCGACGTCGCCCGGGCTGGCCTCGCCCCGCATCCACAGCCACAGCGCGGCAGCCGTCACGGCCGCGCGCACCAGCCAGAGCAGGCTGGTCTGCCCGCTGCCCGCCCAGGTGAAGGCCATCCAGGTCCGCCGCGTCCGCTGCCGCCACTTGGCGACCGTGCGGCCGAGCAATTCCTCCTCGCGTTCCTCGCCGCCGAACGCCTTGACCACGGCGTTGGTGCCGATCGCGTCGGCCAGGATGCCGCCGATCCGCGTGTCCCACTGGTTGGAAAGCCGCGCGATCGGCGCCAGCACCCGCATCGCCAGCCCCACGGTCAGCGCGATATAAGCGAAAGCGCCGATCGCCATGACCAGCCCGAGCACCGGCCAGTGCAGGGCCAGCAGGATCACCGTAGCCGCCAGGACCGTCAGCGAAGGCAGGAGGGAGAGCAGCAGCACGTCGTTCAGCGTGTCGAGCGCCCACATTCCGCGGGTGATGCGCCGCACGGTGGAGCCGGAAAAGGCATTGGCGTGCCAATCGGTGGAAAGGCGCTGCACGCGGGCGAAGGCCTCCTGCGTCACATCGCGCATCATGTTCAGGGTCAGCGGCGTGATCGCCCACCAGCCGAGGAAACGAAAGACCACAAGGCCCAGTCCCAGCACGGTAATCGCGGCAAAAGCACGCCATGCCTCGGCCGAGGCGCCCCCGCCGACCGCGTCGATCATCCGCCCGGCATAGACCGGGACGAACACCTCGGTGACGGTCGCCACCATCATCGCGCTGCCGCAGGCCGCCGCCAGCACCGGCGCGCGCCGCCAATGGCGGAACGTGAAAGACAGCACCTTGCGCAGGACCGCGGCGCGCGGGAACAGGTCTTCGTCGGTATCGGTCATGAGGTTTTTCCGCGCGGCCTTGCGCGGTCCCGGTTCGGCAATTGTCAGGAGCGACCCGGCGATACCGGGTCTAAGTCGGGAGGCGGCCGCCCGAGCCTGAGCATCGGGACGCCGGGTTCGGGACTCTTGCCGTCAGTTCGGCGCGCGGAAGGGACTGTACGGATAGTTCATCTTCGCCCTCCCTCGTCTCGGCAGGCGCCCATGCCCTGCTGGTCCGGCAGTCCTTAGCAGAAACGGGATGCAAGGACCAGACGGAGCAGCGCCTGTTTCAGCCCGAAGGCAGAGCGGCACTATCGGGCGCCTGCTGGCGCGGCGCCTTGCCACGGCGCACGCGCGCTTTTTCGGGCAGAGGGGCGAGACGGCCCACGACTTCCTCCATCGGCGTCCCCGGCGGCACCAGATGAACCGTAGAGGGCGCGCTCGCCTGGACGAGACAGACCGCGTTCTTCGGACAGATATCGAGGCAGGAGACCGGAACGACCTTGTAGCGCCCCTGAGACTTCAGCGCCGACTTGAGCGCTTTCTCCAGGCGCTTGTCGCCGTCCTTGCCGAAACCGCCGTGGACCTTCCTGCTGCACTTGCGGCACACCAGCAGGACTTCGTCCCACTTGGCCGAAACATTGCGTAAAGGGCGGTGCTGGCTCGACATGCTGGTTTCCTGTTTTCGCGCGCCGGGCGCGAGGCTTCGGGACGATGCTGACAGGATCACAGCGCGCCGGCGAACGGGAAGTTTCGCTTTCTGATGACGGAAACGACGATCAGGCCGCTCGTTCCGGCCACCGGCGCGAGCTTCAGCCCACGGCTTCCAGGCTTTCACGCGCCATGCGGGCCAGAACGGGAAAGCTCTCGGCCCGGTTCGCCGCCTGGGCATTGGCGGCATTGCCGCGCAGGACGCGGCCCTTGATGCCGTGGAAGATCGCCGCGAGGCGGAAGAGGTTGAAGGCGACGTAGAACTCGTAGTTCGCGATGCCGTCCCGCCCCGTCCGCGCGCAATAGGCGGCGACATAGTCCTTTTCGGGAGGGATGTTGAGCGCCCCGAGGTCCGCGCCGATCAGGCCGGGCACGATCTCGGGCGGCATCCGGTACATCAGCGTGTGATAGGCGAAATCCGCCAGCGGATGGCCCAGCGTCGACAGTTCCCAGTCCAGCACCGCCAGCACGCGCGGCTCGGTGGGGTGGAAGATCATGTTGTCGCAGCGGCAGTCGCCGTGGATCACCGAAGTCTCGTCACCCGGCGGGATCAGGCCGGGCAGCGCTTCCACCAGCGCATCCATATCGGCATTGCGACCGGCGAGTTCGTCCGCCTGGTACTGTTTCGTCCAGCGGCCGATCTGGCGTGCGAAGTAATTGCCGGGCTTGCCATAGTCGCCCAGCCCCGCCCCTACCGGGTCTATGGCATGAAGCGCGGCCATCGTCGCATTCATCGCGTCGAAATAGGCCGGCCGTTCCTCGCGCGAGACTTGCGGGAAGGTCGCATCCCAGAAGATGCGGCCTTCCACCATGTCCATCACGTAGAACCAGGTGCCGATCACGGCATCGTCAGTGCAGAGCCCATGGATGCGCGCCACCGGGAAGCCGGCCGCGCCCAGCGCCATCTGCACCCGTGCCTCGCGGTCCACCGCGTGCGCGCCCGGCAACAGGTCTCCGGGCGGCTTGCGGCGCAGGACATAGCTGCGCGCGGGGGTGGAGAGCCGGTAAGTCGGGTTGGACTGTCCGCCCTTGAACTGCTCCACCCTGAGCGGCCCGGCGAAATCTTCGACATGCGCCGCCATCCAGCGCGCCAGCGCCGCCTCGTCGAAGCGATAGCCTTCGCGGACGGGCACGGTACCCGCGTTGTCGGCGGCAAGGTCGACGGCCATGGCTACGCCGCCTGCTCGGCGCGGGCCGCTTCCTGCGCCTGCTTCCACTCGCGCTTGATCTTCTTGGCGAGCGACCATTTGTGCACTTCGGTCGGCCCGTCATAGATGCGGAAGGCGCGGATTTCGCGGAACACCTGCTCCACGATCGTGCGGTCGGTAACGCCGATGCCGCCCATCACTTGCACGCAGTTGTCGGCAATCTTCATCAGTGCCTCGCTGACCGAGACTTTGGCCATCGAGCTTTCGACCGTGCCCAGCGATCCGCCGTCCAGCACGCCCGCGCACCAGTCGATCATCAACCGGCACTGCTGGATAAGGATACGGTTCTCGGCCAGCATGAAGCCCACGCCTTCGTGATCGATCAGCGTCTTGCCGAAAGCCTCGCGGCGGCAGGCATAGTCCACCGCGATTTCGTGTGCGCGCATGCAGGATCCCAGCCAGCGCATGCAATGCGACAGGCGCGCCGGGCTCAGGCGCACTTGTGCATACTTGAAGCCCTCTCCCGGCTCGCCGAGCATATGCGCGGCGGGAACCCGAAGCTCCCGGATCGTCACCGTGGAATGGCCGCCCGGCATCGAGGTGTCGATGGTGTTCGGCACTTCATCGATCACGATGGCGGGATCGGGCAGGTCGACCAGGAACATGCAGGCTCCGCCCTTGCTCGCCTCGTCCACCGAAGCGGCCATGACGATGCCGACCATCGCCCCCTTGGCGCCGGTGATGAAGGTCTTGCGTCCGTCAATCACCCAGTGGTCGCCATCGCGGCGGCAGGTGGTCTTCATCATCGACGGGTCCGACCCCGCACCGCCCCAGTCGGCAGGCTCGGTCATGAAGAAGGCGGAGCGGCCCCTGCCCTCCACCAGCGGCGTCAGGAACCTGTCCTTCAGCGCGGGCGAACCGACATGGCCGATCAGGTACATGTTGCCCTCATCGGGCGCCATGGTGTTGCAGGCGAGCGGGCCGAGCGGCGAAAGGCCGGAGCGGATCAGCACTTCGGCGGTCTCGCGCTGGGTCAGGTGGCTGCCGTCATCGCGGATATGCGGCGTGAGCACGCCCGCCGCACGCGCCTTGCCGCGCAGTTCCATGACGAGGTCGTCGGTCGGCGCGCCGTGATGGTCGCGGCGCGGATCCTGCTCGTAAGGCACCACGATTTCGCGGACGAAGCTCTCCACGCGGTCGGCCATGGCCATGGCTTGGGCGGAAATCGGCGCGGTCATTGCAGCACCCGCACGGGATCGCTGCCATCCCAGTCGCGCGCGGCCTCTTTCATCATTTCGAATAGACCTTCCGATCCGGCCATGGGCTGAAGATATTCGATCACGAAGCCCGGACCCTGGCCGGGATCGACGTAAATCACCTCGCCGTCGTCCCCCACTTTGCCCTCCACGATCACGTCCGCACCCGCTTCCGCGCAGGCACGGCGCGCCTCGGCAATGTCCTTCACGAAGACGCAGACGTGGTGCAGCCTGTCGCGCACGGCATATTCGCCGGTGTAAAGCGAGGGCGCCTCGCTCTCGGTGCGGATCAGCTCGATCTGGATATCGCCCCAATAGCCGATGGCCATGGAGAACGTCGCGTCGGTGGGCTGGCCCTTGTACTTCATCTCGCCGAGCCGCACGTCGTTGAGCACGAAGAACGGCCCGACGCCCACGGTTTCGATCCAGTACTTCATCGCCGCGTCGAAATCGGTGGGGAAATAGGCAAGCTGGATCACCTCGCCCAAGGCTTTGAGAGGTCCCGGTCTGGCGGAACTGGTCATGGCGTGTCCTTCAATCAGGCGAAGAGGCCTTGGGGTTCTTCGATCAGGGTCTTGAGCGTCTGGAGGAACTGCGCGCCGGCAGCTCCGTCGATGGCGCGGTGGTCTACGGAGAGGGTGAGAGCGATCCGCGTCTCGAACGCCACGCCGCCGCCCGCCGTCTCCACCGGCTGGCGCTGCGCCGCGCCGACGGCCAGGATCGCGCCCTGCGGCGGGTTGATGATCGCATCGAAGTTCTCCACCCCGAACATGCCGAGGTTGGAGACGGAGAACGTGCCGCCCTCCATGTCCTCCATCCCCAACCCGCGCCCTTGCGCCTTGTCGATCAGGCGGCGGGTTTCGGCGGCGAGTTGGTCGATCCGCATGCGGTCGGCCTGCCGCACGACCGGAGTGACAAGGCCCTTCGGCCCTGCAACCGCGATCGAGACGTCGGCATGGGGGAAGCGGTAGATGTCGGTGCCGTGGACTTGCACGTTGACCTCCGGATGGCGGACCAGCGCCATGGCGCCGGCCTTGACCACCCAGTCGTTCACCGAGGCCTTGCAGCCGAGCACCAGATTGGCGCTCTTGCGCAGTTCCAGCAGGGCATCGGCGCGGGCGGACAGGCGCAAGTAGAAGTGCGGGATTTCCTGCTTCGCCTGCGTGAGTCGCTGGGCGACGACCTTGCGAATGCGGTCGAAGGGGACGATCTCGGGCCGGTTCTCGGAGGCCACGAACTGCGGCGCGGCGAGCAAGCCGGAATTTACCGGTGCCGGGACCAGCGCCAGCACATCCGCCTTGGAAATACGCCCGCGCGGGCCGGTGCCCTTCATGCCCGCCAGCGCGATCCCATGGAGCGCGGCGAGGCGGCGAGCGAGCGGGGAGGCGAAGACTTTCCCATCCTCCTCGGGCTGGGCCAGCGCACCTTTCAGTATTGGGCTAGCCGGGCCGCGCATCGCCTTGACCACGTCCTGATGAGTGATCCTGCCCTGACGGCCGGAACCCTCGATATCCGAGATATCGACGCCTTCCTCCTCGGCCAGACGCAGTGCCTCCGGGCTGATCGGACGGTTGGTATCGATCGGCACGCGCATCCGTTCCGGCGCGCCGACAGCCGCGCCCACCGGCTCGGGCACGGCGGCCTTGGCCTTAGATGCGCCTTGCGCCAGGCCGCCTTCGGCCGGGGTGAAGGCGGCGATGAACGCCTCGATCTCGTCCTCGGAATGGGCCCCCTCGTCGAACACCGCCAGCAGCGCGCCGACCGGCTCGGCCTCGCTACCGCCGGTAACCAGCACGCGGCGCACGGTGGCGTCGTATTCGGCCTCTACCTCGTTGGTGATCTTGGCGGTTTCGATCAGGCACAGCGTCTGGCCGCGCGTGAAGCTCTCGCCTTCCTTGACCATCCATTCGGCCACGGTGCCCTCGGTCATCTCGATGCCCCACTTGGGCATCGTGAAAGCGCGGATCCTGCTCATGACAGCGCCCTCCTCACCGGTATGCCAGCGTCTTGCGGACGGCAGCGGCCACTTTCGCGGGGCTCGGCAGATAGGCGCCTTCCAACTCGCGGGCGAAGGGCACCGGGGTGTGCGGCGCGGTGACCATTTCGATCGGCGCCTTCAGGCTGGCGAATGCCTTGCTGGCCACCAGCGCGGCAATGTCGGTGGCCAGACTGCACCGCGGCGGCGCCTCGTCCACGATCACCAGTCGCCCGGTTGCTTCCACGGAATCGAGGATCGCTTCCTCATCGAGCGGGGACGTGGTGCGAAGGTCGATCACGTCACAGCCGATACCGTCCTGCGCCAGATCGTCGGCCGCCGTTTCGGCATAGCCGACCATCATGCCGGAAGCGACCACGGTAACGTCCTCGCCAGCGCGGGCCAATCGCGCGTGGCCGAAGGGGATCACGAAGTCCGGATCGTCCGGCACTTCGCCGGTCATGGCATAGAGGAACTTGTGCTCCAGGAAGACCACCGGATCGTCGTCGCGTATCGCCTGCCGCAGCAGCCCGCAGGCATCGGCCGGGGTCGCCGGCATGACGACCTTGAGGCCCGGCATGGAGGTGACGAACTGGCTGATCATCTGGCTGTGCTGCGCGGCGGCGTTGTAGCCAGCGCCGCAGGGCATGCGGATCACTGCCGGACAGACCGACTTGCCGCCGAACATGTAGCGGAACTTGGCGATCTGGTTCCACAGCTGGTCCATGCAGACGCCGATGAAGTCCGCGAACATGATCTCCGCCACCGGCCGCTTGCCCGCCAGCGCCAGCCCGCCCGCCGCGCCCATGATCGCGCTTTCGCTGATCGGGGTATCGATCACCCGGTCTGGCCCGAACGCCTCGTAGAAGCCGGTGGAGGTGGACCAGATCCCGCCGATCGCCTCCGGCCCGCCCGCCGTGCCCATGCCGCCGACCACATCCTCGCCGAGCACGACGACGCGCGGATCGCGCTGCATTTCCTGGAATATCGTGCCGCGTATGGCGTCGCGGTACATCATCTTTGCCATGTCTTCCGCTCCGCCGTCAGTAGCTGATGTAAACGTTTTCGAGGACGTTCTCGGGCTGCGGCCGCGCCGCCGCGCGCGATGCCGTGACGGCATCCTCAATGGCCTGCAGGGCATCCGCGTCCACCGCGTCAAGGTCCTCGCCTGTCAGCAGCTTCGCGCCGGTCACCCGCTCGCGGAAGTGGCGAAGACAGTCGCGGGTCGCGCGCAGTCGGTCCAGCTCGCCCTCGCCGCGATAGCGCTGGGGATCGCCCTCGAAATGGCCGAAGAAGCGTTCGGTATCGAACTCCACCGCCGCCGGGCCGTTGCCGGGGGTACGGACGAATTCCAGCACTTCGCCGAAGGTGTCGTAGACCGAGAAGAAGTCCGTCCCGTCCGCGCGCCAAACCTTCATGCCGAAGGCCTCAGCGCGGCTGGCGATGTCCTGCGCGGTGCCCACGGCATAGGCATCGCCGGTATGCTCCGAATAGTGGTTGTTCTCGAAGACGAAGATCGCCGGCGCCTTGGTGACGACGGCCAGGTTCATCGCTTCGAACGTGGTGCCCTGGTTGCAGGCCCCGTCACCCGAGAAGGCGATGGAGACGGCCAGCTTGCCGTTCTCGTCCGGCCCGTCGATCTTGTTTGAAAGCGCCGCGCCCACCGCGATCGGCGCGCCCGCGCCGACGATGCCGTTGGCGCCCAGCATGCCCTTGTCGATATCGGCGATGTGCATGGAGCCGCCCTTGCCGTTGCAAAGGCCCTCCTGGCTGCCCCAGATCTCCTTCATCATGCCGGTCACGTCGCAGCCCTTGGCCAGGCAGTGACCGTGGCCGCGATGGG
Source organism: Novosphingobium sp. YAF33 (assembly GCF_052113265.1). Classification (NCBI taxonomy): domain Bacteria; kingdom Pseudomonadati; phylum Pseudomonadota; class Alphaproteobacteria; order Sphingomonadales; family Sphingomonadaceae; genus Novosphingobium; species Novosphingobium sp. YAF33. The sequence continues at coordinate 181,122 of NZ_JBFRCW010000004.1, read as the reverse complement.
TGGAGACGATCTTGTCCCGCTCCGAAAGATGCTCGCACACGCCCACCGCCACGGCTTCCTGCCCGCAGTAGAGGTGCGTGAACCCCGCGATCTCTCCGGTCTGGATTTCCTCGTGAAGGCGTTCCTCGAATTCGCGGATCAGCTTCATCTGCCGATAGGCGCGGGTCAGCGCCTCGCGGTTCAGTTGCATGCCAGCTTCCTCTCCCGTTGTCGTCCGCATCGCTTCACGGTTCCTTTTCAAAGACCAAGCACGGACTTGGCGATGATGGTGCTCTGCACCTCGTTTGTCCCGCCGAAAATCGTCCAGGCCCGGCTGTTGAGATAGCGCGCGGCGGCCACTTGCGCGGCGCGAGAATGGAGCGGCTCCGGCGCATTATCGCCATAGAGCGGGCGTGAGGTTTCCAGCTGAAGCCCGGCGATCCCGAACAGGTCCACGGCCAGGAGGTCGATCTCCTGCCGCAAGTTGGAGGCCAGCAGCTTGGTCAGCGATGTCTGCGGCCCCGGCTTGCGGCCCTTGGCGATCTCCGAGATGATCTTCAGTTCGATCATCTCCAGCGCTTCCACGCCAAGGCGCGCTTTCGCCATCCGGCGCCGCCAGTCGGTGCTGTCTGCCAGAGCCCCGCCGCGCCCGTCGCTTTCCGCTTTGGCAGCAGTCTCGATCTGGGCAAGGTCGTAACCGAGTTTCGGTGCATGGCACGATCCGCCGCGCTCGTTTTCGAGGAGGAACTTGGCGATGGTCCAGCCCTGCCCTTCCTCGCCCACCAGGTTCTCCGCGGGCACGCGCACGTCTTCGAGGAAGACCTGATTCACCTCATGATCGCCCGCCGTGGTCAGGATCGGCCGCACCGAGACGCCGGGGCTGGCCAGGTCAATCAGCAGGAACGAGATGCCCGCCTGCTTTTTCACATCAGGATCGGTGCGCACCAGCGTGAACATGCCATTGGCGTGGTGGGCATGGGTGGTCCAGATCTTCGATCCGTTGACCACGTAATGGTCTCCATCCCGCACCGCGCGGGTCTTCAGGCTGGCAAGGTCCGACCCCGCGCCGGGCTCGGAAAAGCCCTGGCACCAGTAATCCTCGCCCGAAAGGATGCGCGGCAGGTAGCGCGCCTTCTGCGCCGCATTGCCGAACGTCCAGAGCACCGGGGCCAGCAGCTTGAGGCCCAGCACGGTGAGGTTCGGCGCGCCGGCGGCGGCGCATTCCTTCTCGAAGAGGTAGCGCTGAAGCGGCGTCCAGCCGGTGCCGCCATGCTCCACCGGCCACTGGTAGCCCAGCCAGCCCTTGGCATCGAGCACTGCATTCCAGGCCTGCCCGATCTCCGGCTCCACGAAGACCGATGGCGTGGCGGCGGCGCCCGCTTTCACCGCATCGGGCAGGTTCTCGCGCAGGAATGCACGTACGTCCTGGCGGAAGGCTTCGTCGGCGGGGGAGAGTTCGATGTCCATGCGTTCTATCGTTCCAGAATCGTCACTGCCGATACGCCCGGGGCGCCGTAGACGTGGCTGTAGGCCGTCTTCGGGCCGCTTCCTCGCTTGTGGCCCGGCACCTGACGGCCGCCACCGTCTCCGCGCAGTTGCACGACGTTTTCGTAGACTTGCCGCAGCCCCGAAGCGCCGATCGGCTCCCCGCAGGCCAGACAGCCGCCGTCGGTGTTGACCGGCAGCGCGCCGCCGATCTCGGTTCTTCCCTCGGAGAGCCAGCGTTCCTGATCGCCATCGGCACAGAAGCCGTTTTCAGCCATGTGCATGATCTCCGCGCCCGCCTCGGTATCCTGAAGCTGCGCGACGTCGATGTCGCCCGGTCCGATCCCGGCAAGCCGGAAGGCGTCGGCGGAGGCAATGCGCGTGGCGGTGCCGCGCGGCATGCTATCGTCCGCCACTACGTCGACACTGGGCGCGAAAACCTCGAAGCTGTGCGGCGGACGGGTGCGCATGGTGGCGGCCTTCAGGCGGACCAGCGGCTTGCCCAGTTCGCGCGCCTTCTTCTCGCTGGCGAGCACGAGCGCGACGCCGCCCTCCGCAGGCGAGCAGAACATGTACTTGGTATAGGGGTCCGAAACGAGCGGCGCGGCGAGGATTTCCTCGATCGGCACCGGCTGGCGGCGCCAGGCATGCGGGGCATGCGTAGCGTTGCGAAAGGCCTTTTCCGCCACCCGCGCCAGCGTCTCGTTCGAGATGTCGAACATGTGCATGTAGCGCATGATCTTCGCCGCGAAGAACTGAGTGGTGACCATGTAGCCGGCCTCCCCGTACCAGTCGGGCAGGTTGTATTCGCTGGGCAGCGCATTGAAGGCGCCGCGCGGATGCTTGTCGAACCCGACCGCCAGGCCAAGCTCGAACTCGCCCGACTTGATCGCCATCTGCGCCGAGAACAGCGCCGATCCGCCAGCCGCGCAGCCGTTGCGCACATTGATGAACTGAACGCCGGTGAGGCCCAGCCGGTCCACCATGGTATCCGGGTTTCCGGCGGCATCCGAACTGCCATAAGCGAACTGGATCTGCGGCCAGTCCACCCCGGCATCGGCCAGCGCCTGCCGCACGGCGAAGACGCCCTGGTCTAGCCCGGAAAGGCCATCGGTGCGCCCGAACGGATGGATGCCGATGCCGACGATGCAGACGTCGCTCATGCGCGGGTTCCTTCCATCGGCGCAAAGGCAGGAATGGCCAGCGGCTCGGCCGCCTCGGGATCGAGCGCCAGCGGCACGAGCCGCACCGGCATGCCGATCCGCACCGCGCCGAAATCCACGTCCACCAGCCGTGCCTCCACGATCACTTCGCCCGGCAGTTCGACATAGGCGACGATCCACGGCGCAAAGGCTTCCGGCCCGGCATAAGGCGGAGTCTTGGGGCGATAGCGCTGCACCGTATAGGACCAGAGCCTGCCCTCCCGCGCCAGCGGCACCGGATCGCAGCTATCTCCGGCGGGACAGGGAAACACCACCCGCCCCGTTGCCCGTTCGCGGCCGCCCAGCAGCCGGGGCGGCGTCTCGTCGGTAAACAGGCCTTCGGCAATGGCGCGCATCGTTCTCCCCATCTCTCGGCTTTCGAGTCCGTTGATGTGAATGGTTTAAGCGCGCCCGCTCCCCCTTTGTGACTCATCAAAACGCTAGGGTAGCCAATGTGCCAGTTCGTGCGACGCATTGAGGCGGGAGAACGAACAGATGGCAAAGGCCTGGGACTACATCATCGTCGGCGCCGGTTCGGCCGGATGCGTCATGGCGGAACGGCTGAGCGCCGACGGCCGGTCGCAAGTGCTGCTGCTGGAAGCGGGCGGTAGCAATGACAGTTTCTGGGTCACCTTGCCCAAGGGCGTGGCCAAGCTGGTCAAGAAGCCCGAGCACATGTGGGCCTATCCCGTCACCCAGCCGCGCGAGGAAGGCGCGAACGAGGACAGCGGCGGCGAGGTGTGGATCCGGGGCAAGGGCCTGGGTGGCTCTTCCTCGATCAACGGCATGATCTGGAGCCGCGGCGAACCGGCGGATTACGACGCCTGGGAAAGCGAGGCCGGTGCCGTGGGCTGGAACGGCACAAGCATGACCGAGGCTTTCCTGGAACTGGAAGACCATGCCGCAGGCGCCTCCGCAATGCGCGGCAGCGGGGGTTTGGTCCATGTCGATCCGGCTTGCTACACATATCCGCTGGCAGAGCGCATGATCGAATCCGGCGAGGCGCTGGGACTCACGCGGGTGGACGACCTCAACGCGAAAACCGGCCCGCGCGTCGGCTATTACAGCCATAACATCCGAAACGGACGCCGCGAATCCTCTGCCCGCACGTATCTGGCAGCGGCGCGCGGACGACCGAACCTGACCGTGGTGACAGGCGCGCTGGCCGAGCGGATCGTGTTCGACGGCACCCGCGCGGTGGGCCTCGACGCCGTCGTGAACGGCCGCCCCCAGCGCTTCGATTGCGCCGGGGAGATCGTGGTGAGCGCGGGGGCCATGGAAAGCCCGCTGCTGCTCCAGCGTTCGGGCATCGGCGACACCGAGCGGCTGCGGGCGGCGGGCATCGCCCCGCTCGTCCATTCACCCGACGTGGGCGAGCGGATGATCGAGCACTTGTCGATCTCGATCCCGTTCCGGCTTGAGCACGGACGTGGCACCAACCGCAGCTTCTTCGGGGTGGGCGCGGGGCTGGCCATGCTGCGCTATCTGCTGCGCCATGACGGCGTGCTGGCGACCGGCCCCTTCGAAGTCGGCGCCTTCTGCAATGTCGCTCATCCCGACGGGCGCACCGACGCGCAGTTCTACCTTGGCGGCTACACCTTCAAGGTTGGCGACGACAAGGATCCGGTCCCGCTCGACAAGATCGACCCGCTCCCCGGCGTCACCATCTACGGCCAGCTGCTGCGCCTCACCAGCGAGAGCGCGGTGCGGGCTTCGGGGCCGAACTCCGCTGATCCGGCCGGTATCCGCCACAACTTCCTGACGACCGAGCACGATCGCCGCTCCGCCGTCGCGCTGGTACGCAAGATGCGCGCCTTCATCGCCGAAGCGCCGCTGGGGCAGATGGTCGGCCCCGAACTCGTGCCCGGCGCAGAAGTGGAGAGCGACGGAGAGATCCTGTCTGCCTTCCGCCGCCTGTCCAGCTGCGGGCTCCATGCGATCCGCTCCTGCCGCATGGGCGACGACCCTGACGCCGTGGTCGATGCCCGCCTGCGGGTGAAAGGCGTGCGCGGCGTGCGGGTGGCGGACTGCTCGGTGATGCCCGGCCATGTCACGGGCAACACCAATGCCCCCGCCATGGCGCTGGGCCTGCGCGGTGCGAAGCTGATGCTGGAAGACAGGCTGCGGTAAAGCCCGTCGCCATGCGGGACGACGCGCCTTGCAACCTCAATTGTGCAGCGAAATATACCCGAGCTGGGCTGCCTTGAAGACCGTCTGGCTGCGGTTCACCGCATTCAGCTTGGTCGCCGCATTATGGATGTGGAACCGCACCGTCGCGCGGCTGCGCGACATGATCATGCTGATCTCCAGATCGGTCTTGCCGATCGCCGCCCAGCGCAGACATTCCACCTCGCGCTTGGAAAGGCGCGAACCGGGCGGCAGAGCCTGGGTCGAACCCATCACCTGGACGTAAGTGGCGATGAACGTGCGCGCATAAAGGCCGAGCGCGTCGGACAGCCGCAGGAAGTCTTCCGAAAGATCGGTCCGATCGCGGTCCAGCGGGTTGAAGCTCACTGCGCCGATCTGCCCGAACGGCAAGTGCACCGGCACCGCGATGCAGGCCCGCGTCATGGCGCGCTGCTCGAAATTGGCGATGTCGATGGACTGGAGGTAGGCGTTGGGCTCGCGCGTGCGGAAACCTTCGGCATTGGCCCAGAACGGCTGGCTTTCGAAGCGGCAGGCGGTGGTGAGCGGGGAATCGAGCGCGATGCGCGAATTGCGCCACCAGACCCTTTCATCGTCCGCCCAGCCGAACACCTCGATGGCCAGAACCTTGCCCTCGGCATCGACCGGCGTGCGCTTGTCGGCAATGTCGTGCGCGGGGGCGGCCCTGAAACCCAGGTCCATGGCGATGCGATGGAAGGCCTCCGCCGCCGGGCGGATCTCCGCCGGCGACGAGACGCGCACGGCGTCTATGTTTTCCTGTGACAACAGCGACATGTTTTTCCTCTCTTGCCGTGGAGCTTAACGCGCCCCGGCAGGGTGCACAATTGCTCGAAAGCCCAAATCCGGCCCGTTCGGGCCTAGTCTTTTGCACACTAGTCTTTTGCCTAGCGGAGATGCTCCCACGGCTGGTGCTACATCCGTGTGACAGACGGGAGAGCCACGTGAATTTCGATCTCAGCGAAGACGAGGAAATGCTCAAGGCGCTCACCGAGCGCTTCGTCACCAATACGTACGACCATACTAGCCGTCGCACCTTCCTGGCCGAGCCGGGCGGCTTTTCCGGCAAGAACTGGGCATTGCTGGGCGAACTGGGCCTGATCGCCGCGCCTTTCCCCGAGGAACTGGGCGGGCTCAGCCTGGACGCCACCGGCATAGCCACGATTTTCGAGGCGCTGGGACGCGGCATGGTGGTGGAGCCGCTGGCCGAGGCTTCGGTGCTGGCCGGACGCCTCTTCGCCCTGACCGCGCGCGAGGACCTGCGCGACGAATGGCTCGGCGACTTGCTCACCGGCAGCAGGCGCCTCGCCCTCGCCCATGCCGAAACCGGCATGCGGGGCGGAAGCGGCGCGATCGCGACCACGGCCACCCCGGAACAGGACGGATACCGGCTGGACGGCGCCAAGCCCTATTCCATCGCCGGCGGCGGCGCGGACGGCTACATCGTCTCGGCGCGCCTTTCCGGCCAGGCCGGCGAAGAGGCCGAAGCCATGTTCCTCGTCCCCGCCGACACGCCCGGCCTCCGCCGCCGCGATTGGCCATTGGCGGACGGCTCCATCGCCTCCGCGCTGGCGCTTGAGAGTGTGCATATACCGGAAAGCCACCGCCTCCAGGGCGGCACCGCGCAGATCGAAGAGGTCCAGCAACTCGCGGATCTCGCTCGCTGTGCCGAGGCGCTCGGCATCATGGAGCGCATTTTCCACGATACCCTCGACTATGTCCGCACCCGCGACCAGTTCGGGGCCGCACTGGGCTCTTTCCAGGCGATCCAGCACCGCATGGTGGCGCAGTATGCTGCCATCGAGCAAAGCCGCGCCCTGCTGAACCTCGCGCTCGTGACCTGGGAGGGCGATCGCTTCGCCGAGGCGGTAAGCGGCGCGCGCGCGTTCATTTGCGAGGCAGCGCTCACTCTGGCGCATGAGATGGTGCAGTTCCATGGCGGCATGGGCGTGACCGACGAACTGGCGATCGGGGCGGGACACAAGCGGCTGCTGGTGCTCTCCCGGTGGCCGGAAGGGCCGCAAGCAGCGCTTGATCGTTACGCCCGCCTGCTGAACTGAGCGGGGCGGCACGCGCCGCAGGCGCGCAGATCCTTCCTATCCCATCTTCCTGCAATCGATCGCGCAATCGGAACGTATAGAGAACATTTTCATTGCATCCGCGGGAGCGATGAGCCAGTTTGCACCTTCACCGCCGCGCTGCCGATGGCGCGGAAAGCAAGGTCCCGCGAAATGCCCGCGCTCGAAATCGCCGAAAAGCTCACGATCCTGGCGGATGCCGCCAAGTACGATGCCTCGTGCTCCTCCTCCGGCGTCAAGAAGCGGGATTCGCGCGATGGAAAGGGGATTGGCTCGACGCTGGGCGGCGGCGGCATATGCCACGCCTATGCGCCGGACGGGCGCTGCATCAGCCTGCTCAAGGTACTGCTGACCAACAGCTGCATTTTCGATTGCCACTACTGTATCAACCGCAAGTCCTCCAACGTGCGGCGGGCGCGGTTCACCGCCAAGGAAGTCGTCGACCTCACGCTCGACTTCTATCGCCGCAATTACATCGAAGGGCTGTTCCTGTCCTCGGGCATCATCCGCACGCCTGACTATACGATGGAGCAGATCGTCGAAGTGGCGCGATCCCTGCGCGAAGATCACGATTTTCGCGGCTATATCCACTTGAAGACGATCCCGGACGCCGATCCGATGCTGGTCGAAGCGGCGGGGCGCCATGCCGACCGGGTGTCCATCAATGTCGAATTGCCCACGGCCAGCGGGTTGCTGCGGCTGGCGCCCGAAAAATCGCAGGCCCGCATCGAAGGTGCCATGGGCACGATGCGCTCGGCCATCGAAGACGGCGCCGATGCGCGCAAGCGCTTCCGCTCGGCACCCGCTTTCGCGCCTGCCGGGCAATCGACCCAGATGATCGTCGGCGCCGATGCCGCCACCGATCGTGACATCGTGACGCGCGCGGCGTCGCTCTACGACAAGTTCGACCTGAAACGCGTCTATTATTCGGCCTTCAGCCCGATCCCGGACGCCAGCACCGTCCTGCCGCTGCGCCGCCCGCCGCTCATGCGCGAGCACCGGCTCTACCAGTCGGACTGGCTGATCCGGTTCTATCAATATTCCCCGCAGGAAGTGAGCGCGGCCGCCGATCCCGCCACCGGCATGCTGCCGCTCGACATCGACCCCAAGCTCGCCTGGGCGCTGCAATTTCGCGATCGGTTCCCGATCGACGTGAACCGCGCGCCGCGCGAGATGCTGCTGCGCATTCCCGGCCTGGGCATCAAGGCGGTTGAGGCCATCCTGGCTGCAAGGCGCTGGCGCACGCTGCGGCTGGACGACGTGGCGCGCATGACCGTTTCGGTAAAGAAGCTGCGCCCCTTCATCGTCACCGCCGACTGGCGCCCGACCGGCCTGCTGGACCGTGCCGACTTGCGCCCGCTGGTCACGCCCCGGGCGACCCAACTGGAACTGTTCGCGGCCTGACCATGCGCGTCGCCCGCCTGGAAAGCGAAGACGATTTCGAGGGCTGGCGCCTTGCCGCCCGTGCCTTCGCCAGCGAGGGTGTGACGCCGTCGGACATCGTCTGGCAGGTCGGAGACGGCGCCGTGGACCTTTTCGCCGGGGAAGCTGCAGGCGTAGCGGGCGGCCATGCCCGCATCGCGCCCTTGCGGGTTACGCGAGAGTTCCTCGATCTCGCGCGCGATGCCGCGCTGCATAGCGAGCCGGAACGGTTTTCGCTGCTCTACACTCTCCTGCTCCGCTTGCTGGCCCAACCCCAGGCGCTTCAGGACCGCGCCGACCCGCTGGTGCGCCGGATCGAGGGTCTGGCGCGCAACGTCCGCCGCGATAGCCACAAGATGCACGCCTTCGTGCGGTTCCGCGAACTGGCGGACCAGGACGGGCCACGCTTCATTGCCTGGTTCGAGCCCGAACATCACATCCTGCGTGCCAATGCCGGCTTCTTCGTCGATCGCTTCACCAATATGCGCTGGTCGATCCTGACCCCGCGCGGATCGCTGCACTGGGACGGCATGGCCTTGGCCGAAGGTCCGCCCGCCACACGCGCCGACGCCCCCGGAGACGACCCGGTGGAGAGCGTGTGGAAGGCCTATTACAGCGCCATCTTCAACCCCGCACGGGTCATGCCGCAGGCGATGCTGAAGGAGATGCCGCGCAAATACTGGAAGAACATGCCGGAAACGGCCCTGGTGCCGCAGCTCATCGCCGGTGCGCGCAAGCGCGAGCTGGAAATGATCGAACAGGCCCGCAGCGCGCCCGAACGCGGTAAAGGCTCCGGGCGCGGTCAGATACGCGGTCAGGTAGGGGGGCCGGAAGCGCTGGTGCTGCTGGCCGGGGAAGCGGAAGGCTGTCAGCGCTGCCCCTTGTGGAAGCCGGCCACGCAGACGGTCTTCGGCGAAGGGCCGCACGATGCCGAGATCATGATCGTGGGCGAACAGCCCGGCGACCAGGAAGATCTGGCCGGCCGGCCGTTCGTCGGTCCTGCAGGCGCCGTCTTCGACCGTGCCATGGCGCAAGTCGGTATCGACCGGACCCGGGCCTACATCACCAATGCCGTCAAGCACTTCAAGTTCGAGCCGCGCGGCAAGCGGCGCATCCATGCCCGTCCCAACACTGGAGAAATCGAAGCCTGCCGCTGGTGGATCGACCAGGAACGCGCCATCGTCCGCCCGCGCCTCATTATCGCCATGGGCGCCACGGCGGCGCGCTCGCTCACCGGCCGCGCAGTGACGGTCGGGCAGGAACGCGGACGCCCGGTGGCTTTGCCGGACGGAACACCCTGCTGGATCACGGTACACCCCAGCTACCTGCTGCGCCTGCCGCCGGACGCGGATGCGGAAGCGGAGTTCGCCCGCTATGTCGCCGATATCCGCAGCGCCGTCGAAAGCCTGGCCGAAGCCGCCTGAAGCGCCGAAATGCCTTCCACCCGCCGCCAACCGCACGGCTTTTCGGAGCAACGATTTGACGCAAATCACTCCGGAACGGTGCGAAATGGGTTAGCCGTTCTTCCGCAAGTGCGAATACCGAACACGGCGGCGCACCGCTGGAGGACTCATATGAATATCTACACCCTGAGGTTTTTCGAGGATGAGCACGGTCTGGCCAAGCGGCTGGAGTTCAAGGCCCCGGACATTGCCGGAGCCCTGATCATCGCCCACCGCGAAGCGGCCAAGCGCAGCGCCGAACTGTGGGACGGCGCCCTGAAGCTCTGCACGATCCGCCGTTCCCGCACCGAAATGACCGTCCTCGTCACGGCCTAGAAGGCTTCTGCCCAGCGGTTCGTCGTTTGAGGACCAGGGCCTGATTCGCCCTCGGCTCAGGCGACCCTGAACGCCGATGCCTGCGCTGCAAGGCGGTTCACTTCCTCGGTCAGTCCCCGCGCGGCAGCGGACGCCTGCTCCACCATGGCGGCATTCTGCTGCGTCGCAATGTTCATCGCGCCGATGGCCGCGGTGATCTCGCTGACCGACGTGGCTGAGGCGCGATTGCTGCGCGCCATGCCGCCCAGCAGGACATGGACTTGCGCCACGTCTCCGGCGATTCCTTCGAAAGCCCCGTCCACCCGCTCCACCGCGCCCAGGGCCGCGACGATTTCGGACTGCGTGACGGTCAGCTGCGCGCGGGCGCTGCGGGCTTCCTCTTCCGATCGCTTGGCCAATGCCGAGACGAGATCGGCGACGACCGCGAAGCCACGTCCTGCCTCGCCGGCACGCCCGGCCTCGACGGCCGCATTCATGGCTAGCACGCGGGTCTGGAACGCGATCTTGTCCAGTCCCTCGATCACACCGTCGATATTGGTGGCGCTGTCGGAAACGCGGCGCATGGCGCCTACTGCCTCGGCCGCCACCGCGCGCCCACCGCTGACCGTGGCAATCGCCTCGTCGGCGCGGGTCACCGTTTCGGTTGCGGCCGTGGCGCCAGATCGCAGGCCATTGTCGATCTCCAGCAGCGCCGCCGAACTCTGTTCGAGGCTGGCCGCGCTCGCTTCGGTGCGGCGGGCCAGGTCTTCGGAGGCCTGGGCGATCTCGAAAGAGCTGCCCCTGATGACCGAAGTGCTGTCCCCGGTGGCGCCGATCATGCCGCGCAGCCCCGAGAGCGCCGAATTGTAATTCGTCCGCAGCGCCTCGTAAGTTTCCGGGAAGACCTGATCGATCTGCGCCGTGAGGTCGCCGGAAGACAAGTGCGCCAGGCTTTCGGCCAGACGCTCCACCACCTGCCGCTGCTCGCGGTCCGCGGCTTCCTTGGCCACCGCCGCCTCGCGGAACACCAGCAGGGCGCGCGCGATCCCGCCGATTTCGTCGGGTCGCTCGGTATCGACGATCTCGGTCCCRTTGTCGCCCTTGGCAAGGCGCATCATCGTGGCACTCGCGGTTTCCAGAGGTGCGAACAGTTTCCGGGCGCCGCGCATGCAGAGCGCCGCCGCAATGGCCGTGACGACGACGGCCAGCAGCAGGATGTGCCAGCCGAGACTGTCGACATTGCGGTAGAAGTCCTCGGCCGAGACGCCGACGAAAAGGATACCGATCACTTTGCCGTTGGCATCCTTGATGGGATCGTAGGCCGCGAAATAGCGGGTTCCCAGGATCTCGGTCTCGCCGCGATAGGATTCGCCCTTGCCGAGTACGGCGTCCTTCACCGGTCCGGCCGCGAGCCGCGTGCCCAGGGCCCGTGTTCCGTCCGGGTTCTGGACATTGGTCGCCACCCGCTGGTCGCCCATGAAGATCGTGGCGGTGCCGCCGACGAGTTCCTTCATTCGGTCTACCGCGGCATTGTTGGCGTTGAGCGGCGTCTCGCCGGCATAGAGCGTGTCGCCGCGCAGAGAATAGTTGAGACCGCTCCACTCGATCACCGACCAGGCCACGCGCATGTTCGTGTCCAGTCGCTCCTCTCCCTGGGTCCGCGCGTCGTCGACGAGAAGAACGCGGGTGCCGATGAAGAACACGGCGGATAGCAGGATGAGCGCACCCACGGTCATGAGGGTGACTTTGGTCGAGAGATGCTGGCGTTTCAGAAAGGCACGGATGGCGGTCATGGCGGTTCTCTGTTGGGGGGAGACGAGAGAAAGGCACCGCGCAGCACGAGCCGGGAGATGATCTCCCGGACCGGACGCGGCTGCAATCGTTATAGGACGATGATGCAGCCCCGCGCGGAAACCGGGCGAATTTTCATGATTTGCAACAAAGCTGCTGAACGACGCCGCGGGAACCATGCCGCAAAGAATGCGCTGATCCTGTCGGAGATGTCGTGATGGCCGCCAAGCTCAAGGTATTCCGCACCCCTATCGGTTTCCACGATGCCTATGTGGCCGCGCCGAGCCAGAAGGCGGCTCTGGCGGCGTGGGGCGCGGAAGCCGACCTCTTTGCGCGGGGGCAGGCGGAGAAAGTGACGGACCCCGAACTGGCCAGGGCGGCCCTGGCAGATCCGGGAAAAGTCGTCCGCGTGCCGCGCGGCAGCACGGATCAGCATCTTGCCGAAGCCGCCAGGACGCAGCCTCGCAAGTCGCCGCGAAAGGCCGTGGAGGCCCTCGGTTCTTCCGGCAAACCTGCTCCGAAAAAGCGCAAGGCTTCGCCGCCGAAGCCCAGTCGCGCCCAGCTTGATGCCGCCGAGGACGAAAGAGATCGGCAGGAGCGGGCGTTCGAGGCGGCTCTGCAGGATCTGGAAACGGAGCGCACCCGGATCGCGGCGGAGATCACGGAATTGCGCCGTTCCCACGCCCGACGACAGGACGCGCTGGATGCGCGTGCCGCGAAGGCCCGCCAGGCCTACGATACCGCCATGGAGAAATGGCGAGACGCATGACTTTGGCGCGATTGACGGCTGTGTATCCGCTAATCCTCTAAATCCATGGCAAAAAATTTGGTTAGAGGGATCTTGGAGCGGCGAACACTGTTCGATCCGGCGGTAAATTCGCGTTTGGTTAATTTACAATTAGCATTGCTAAAACCGCAGTCTTTCCGGATTCTTCGGCAGTTATCGATGAACCGAATTAAGTACCCCTCCCCAAGAAATAACCGATGCGGCGGTTTTTCATTCCAAAATGGTCGGAACTTCACCCATTGTGGGTTGATTACGATTTCACGCACTGCGCCGCCGCATCCAGCCATTTCATTCGATTGCTGGAGCAGGACACCCGGCCAGCGGCTCTGGTCAGGTCGAAGCGGGATCGCGGCCGGGCTTTTGCCAACGCATTGCTTCCCACCGGGAGCGAGAGAGGAAAGAGAGGTGCCATCGTGTTGAGGACTGTCATTGCCGCAAGCGGTCTTTCGCTGGGCATGCTGGCCGCCGTGCCGGCACACGCCGACATCAACGGGACGATCAACGCCACGATCACGCTGACCGCAGGGTGCATCATCAACGGCCAGAACTACGACGACGGTTCGGCCAATGTGAATTTCGGAACGCTCGCCTTCGGATCGCAGAACACCCTGTTCACGCAAGTCGACGCCCAGGTGCTGAGCGGCGCCGCCGGCTTCACGGTTCAGTGCAGCAATGGCGTGACCCCCACGCTCTCCTTCAATGCCGGACAGAACGACGGATCGGGCGCCGGGGTGGGCGTTCACGCCATGGTCAACCAGGCCGCGCCCGGCCAGTTCGTTACCTACAACCTCTATAGCGACGCGGCGCGCAATGCCGTGATACCCGTGGGAGGGGACATCGTCCTGCCCAGCGACGGCTCCGTGCAGACCGTGAATGTCTACGGCCGCGCCTTCGGGGAGCCGGGCCTGACGCCGGGCTCTTATGCGGACATCGTCACGGTCGTCCTGGAACTCTAGGGAAGCGTCCCGAAATCGTCATGCCCTCCGACCGCCCTGCCGCGGCGGGAAGGCGTTCTGCGCCTGCCTTTCCCGCCTCCAGCGTCGCTCTTGCTGCCGGCCTCCTTGCGGCCGGGGCCACGTTTGGCGCCGCTGGCGCATGGGCGGCCACGACGGCGACATTCGACGTCACCGCCACGGTCACGCCCGGTTGCCTGGTCGACGGTCTTGGCTCCAGCGGTAATGCGGGACGGATGGGCACGCTGGACTTCGGAACGGTCTCCACCTTTCCCACCCAGCAAAGGACGGCCACCACCACCACCGGCCAGGCCATCCGGCTGCGCTGCACGCCGGGCGTGAACCTCATCATGACCATCGACGGCGGCACCCATGCCGCCTCGGGCCAGCGCAACCTTCAGCGCACCGGCACGACCACCGCGCGCATTCCCTATGCGCTCTGCCGCGATGCGGCCTGCACCCTGCCGATCGTGGCCGGCACGGCCTACGGCAACAGCATCGGCTCGACCAACAGCGAGGACGTGCGCCTTCCGATCTTTGCCGCGCTGACACCCTCCGGAACCATGCCGCCCGGAACCTATACCGACACCCTGACCGTCACGTTGACATGGTGACCAGCGCCCCCTTTTCGCCCCGCCACCTCCGAGGAGCCACCGATGAAGGCCGCCGTTCTGTCGCTTAAACTCGCCCTCGGTGCCGCGATTGCCTCCAGCGCCCTGGCGCCGGCTGCCGGACCGGCGCTGGCCCAGTCGGCCGGCTCGCTGCTGCTCTGGCCGGTCAGCCCGGTGATCGAGGGCGACCAGCCTGCGGCCGCACTCTGGCTCGAAAATCCAGGCAAGGCGCCCATTACGCTGCAAGTCCGCGTCTATGCCTGGGCCCAGCAGAACGGCGAGAACGTCTATGCCGCCCAGAACGATATCCTGGGCACGCCGCCGATCCTCACTATCGCGCCGGGGGAGCGGCAACTGGTGCGCCTCACCCGCCTCGTGCCGCCACCGGGCGTGCCCGAAAAGCCTTACCGCGTCGTGGTGGACCAGATCCCCACGGCCGATGCGCAGACCACGCCTGGCGCGGCGGTCACATTCCGCATGCGCTATTCGTTGCCGCTGTTTTCCTATGCCAGGCCCGAGGATGCCCGCAAGAAGGCGCCGGCTCCGCCGCCCCACCTGGCCTGGCGCCCGGTATCCGAGGCCGGCGGCCGGTTCCTGGAGATCCGCAACAGCGGCGGCGGCCATGCCCGCCTGAGCGGCGTGGCCTTTTCGGGCAACGGCAAGCGCTCGAGCCTTAACGAGGGGCTGTTCGGCTACGTCCTGCCCGGCGCGACGATGCGCTGGCCGCTGCCCGAAGGCGTCGACGCCGCCGGAGACCTGGAGGCGACTCTCAACGGCAAGGCGATGGCCCGCATCGAACGGCTGCCGGAATGACCGGCACATGACGACAGGGCCGGAATGAGCCGGAATGCCGGGAGCCTTACCGGATCGATCGCGCCCGGCCTGGATGTCGCGGACCGGCGGCATTCCCGCGATCACCGCGCTGGCGGGGCTCGTCCTGGCGCCGGAGTGTCTGGCTGCCCCCGCCCCGGCGATCCCCAGCGCGGCGCCCGGTCTTGACGTCTTCACCGAGCTTCCCCCCCCGCCCGAGCGGGTCGACTTCGACGCCGAGCAAAGGCTGGAACTGGAACTGCTGGTCAACGGCATGGACAGCGGTGTGGTGGCCTCGCTCATCAAGGCAGGGCCGCGTTTCCTGGTGCGGGCGGAAGACCTGCGCCGGGCCGGAATGGTGCTGTCCGTTACCGAGGAACGGCTCTACCTCGACAGTCTCGACGGCGTTGTTGCGGACTATGACGCGGGGCGCCAGCAGCTTCATCTCACCGTCCTGCCGAAGTACCTGCCGGCCCAGCGGATCGGCACGGAGCAAGGCGGCTTCCGCCCGGCCATGCGCGACATGGGCGCCCTGCTCAACTACGACGCTTATGCCACCGGCGGCGGCGGCATCGGTTTCCAGGCCTCGCTGTGGCACGAGGCGCGGATATTCGGACCCGCCGGCATCTTCTCCAGCACGGGCGCCCTGCGCGTCGGCGGCGGGCCAGCCGCGCAAAGCCCCTACATGCGCTACGACACATATTGGCGCTGGTCGGACGAGCGCAGCATGACCACCGTGGAAGCGGGCGACGTCATCACCCGATCGCTGTCCTGGGCGCCCGCAGTTCGGCTCGGCGGCGCGCAAGTGTCCCGCGATTTCTCGGTCCGGCCCGACGTCATCACCTATCCGCTGCCCGAGTTCGCAGGCAATGCCGCCTTGCCCTCGACCGTGGACCTGGTGGTCAACGGCCAGCGGATCGCCGGCAGCCGCGTCAATCCCGGACCTTTCGCGCTCGACACCCTGCCGCCGATCTCCGGCAGCGGGCTGGCCAACCTGATCGTCACCGACGTTCATGGCCGCAGCGTGGTGACCTCCGTTCCGTTCTACGTCAGCAGCACCCTGCTGCGCGCCGGCTTCACCGACTATTCCATCGCCGCCGGAGCCTTTCGGCGCAATTACGGCCTGCGCAGCTTCGACTATGGCGCAGTGGCCGGCAGCGCCTATGCCCGCCACGGCCTGACGAGCGGACTGACGCTGGAAATGCGCGCCGAGACGACGCGGGACATGCATGTGCTCGGTGCCGGGGGCGTGGCGCGGATCGGCAATCTCGGCATCGTCAGCGCCTCCTACAGCCGCAGCTTCGGCGCACGCGCGGGCGGGGAACTGGCAGTCGGCTATGAATATCAGGCGCGGACGTTCTCACTCGGGCTGCGCCATACCCGGCATGACCGCGGCTACACCGATCTGGGCCGCCTGGAACGCGAGGACGAAGGCTGGGAACGCCAGACGGCGGCCACGGCCAGCCTCGCCCTGGGCAGCACCGGCACCCTGGGCGTTGGCATCTTCGACTTGCGGCAGGAGAATGCCCGCAATGCCCGCTTCGCCAACCTCTCCTGGACACTTCCGCTCTGGGGCCAGAGCCGCATCTACGCCACGCTCTCGCGAGAATTCTCGGGCGGAGACGGCGAGCGGCGGAGCTGGTCGGGCGCATTGACCCTGACAGTGCCGCTCGGCACCGGCTCCGTCAGCGGCGGCCTGACGCGGGACGATCGCGGCAGGACCGGGCTGCGGGCGGACTACACGCGGCCGGTGCCCACGGACGGTGGGTTCGGCTGGAACGCCAGCGCCTACCGCGACTCCGGCGACAGCCCTTATCTGCGCGGCGACGTGGCCTGGCGCACGCAGCCCATTCAGCTTCGCGCGGGCGCTTATGGACAGCCGCACGGCGGCGCAGGGGGCATGACCGGGTGGTTCGGCGCCAGTGGCGCGCTCGTCTTCATGGACGGCGGCCTGTTCGCGGCGAACCGCGTGACCGACGCTTTCGCCGTCGTTTCCACCAATGGCGAGGCCGGCATCCCCGTCCGCTACGAAAACCAGGTCATCGGCGAGACCGACCGCAACGGGCAACTCCTCGTTCCCGCCGCAAGCGCCTGGTATCCGGCGCATTACGACATCGACACGCTCGCCCTGCCCCCCAGTGTCCAGGCCGACCGGGTGAGCCAGCGCGTGGCGGTGGCGGCGGGCAGCGGCTACGTGGTGCGCTTCCCGGTGGCGCGTGTCGCCGCCGCGCGCGCGGTGATCGTCGATGCAGCGGGGCAGCCGCTTCCGGCCGGAACGCCGGTCACGCTGAACCATGCGGCCAGAACCTACGTCGGGTGGGACGGCATGCTCTATCTCGAGAACGTCGCCCCGGAAAACGCGCTGGAAGTTGTCCTTCCCGAAGACGCGAGCTGCCGCGTCCAGTTCAGCGCCGGTCCGCCCCGCGATGACATCCTCGACCTGGGAACCCTGACATGCCGGCCCTGATAGCACGCCTGCTCCCTGACCCTCTTGGCCGCCGACCTGCGAGCCGGTTCCTTCCCGCGCTCGCGCTATTCCTCGCGCTCGCTCTCACACCGCAGCGGGCCGCCGCCTGCACCGTATCCGCCGCCAGCACCAACCTCGGCAGCGTCAGTTCCTACAGCGTGGCCAGCACTGCCCAGCAGGGGAGCGGTTCGTCCGGACTGCAATGCGATGTCGCGCTGGCCCTGCTGGCGACCCACTACGTCGCCCTGCGCGTCGACGCCTCGACATTCCTGTTGACCGGGCCGAGCGGCCAGACGATCCCCTTCGTCGCCTCATTGGCGCAGAACGGCACGCCGCTGACCATCGGCACCCTGCAGAACCTGTCTTCGACAACGCTGCTCAGCCTCTTCAGCGGGACCAACAATTCGATCCCGATCTACTTCCGCACCACCGCGACATCCGCGCTCAGGGCCGGGACCTACACGGGGTTCCTCGATGTGCGCTGGTTCTATTCGGTCTGCACTCTGGGGGTGGCGGTCTGTCTGGCCTACGATTCCAGCCCCGGTTTCGTGCGGCCGCTACTCGGCACGCCCACGAATTGGGGGACGGGCACGGCCGTGCGGATTTCCATCACCCTGGTCGTGCAGAACGACTGCATCATCACCGCGCCCACTGCCGCTTTCGGCTCGGCGCCGCTGGTGGGGAGCTTCAATCCCATCACGCGGACGATCCTGATCCGCTGCAGTGCCGGCACGGCCTACACGGTCGGCCTGGACGATGGCAGCAACGCGGCCAGCGGCCTACGCCGAATGCGTGCGGGCACCACCGCCAACTACCTCCAGTACGAAATCTATAAGACCGCCAGTTCCACCGACCGCTGGGGCGCGACCGGCTCCGCTCGCCGCAGCAGCGCCTCGGCAGACAGCAATGCCGGGACTTACGATTCGCTGACCTCGCAAGGCTATACCTACCGCGCGGCCCTCCTGCCGGGCCAGGTCACGCCGCCTGCCGGAGCCTATAGCGACACGATCCGCATCGATGTGGCCTTCTGATCGTCCGGGTCGGCGACTTGGCTTTTCCGTCGCGATACGATATTGTTGCAACAGGCATTCTTGGGAGAGGAGCCTTTCATGACGATCCTGACCATTCTTGGGCAAGCGATCCTGGAAATCACCGTCAGCGCCCTGCTCGTGACGGCGGCAACCGTCCTTTGCGTCAAGGCCGCGCTGCGCATGCATCACCCGATGGCGGCCGGACTGGGCCTGTCGGCGCTACTGGTCGCCGTGCTGGTACTGGGCGTGGGCAGAGGGAGCCTCTGGGCCACCACACTGACCTTCGGATGTGTCGCCGTGGCGGGTCTGCTGTTCTGGGCCACGAGCGGAACTACCCGTGCCGAAAGCGCGAAGACGCGGCCCGTCGGTCAGGCGAAGTGGCACTATCCCGCGCTGGTCGCCCGCATCGGCGAGGAACGGGATCCCACGCCTGCAGAACTGCGTGCACTGCTGCGAAGGGTCCGGTCGGAAGCCGAGCCCTCAGCGCGCGGGCGGCGGAGCGGATACCGCCGGATCAAGCGCATCGCGCGGCTGGCCACGCGCAAGCCCGGCTGAGCGCCGCGACCGCAGATATTGCAGCAAGGGCCTCTCTATGCCGTAATGGCACGCAAGACCGCACCCCGTGGCTCCGGCCAGCAGGAACAGGTAGCAGGCCGCGAGATTCTCGGCGGGATCCAGTCCGGCGCGAAGCCATAGCTGCCAGGCCACCCCGATCCCCAGAAGGTGGAAGAGGTAAAGGCTGTAGGAGGCGTCGCCCAGCGCCGTGAGCACCCCCGGAACGCGTACAGGCTTGGCCGCCTGCCCTTCCCAGCCCGCCAGCCCGGCAATCAGCAGGGCCGAGGGAACGCCGTAGGCAAGGCGGGCCAAACTACCATAGCCGTCCATCCGCCCGGTTGCTTCCAGCATCCCGACCACCACCAGGAGCAGGGCCGACAGCGCCGCGAGGCGGCGGCCATGGCTGAGGCGGCCGGAGGCGACGGCAGCAGCGGCCATCATGCCGAACAGGAACTGCAGATTGAACACGCTGCTCAGGCGCGGAACGTCCAGTCCGCTCGGAACGAGCCCGCAGAACTGACTTATCCCCCAGCCCAGCCAAAGCGCCAGAACGCACAGGCCGAGCCGTCGATTGAGGATCAGCAACGCGAAGGCGCCGTAGAACAGCATCTCGTGCTGAAGCGTCCAGGCAACGCCCAGCAAGGGGTCTTGAACCGTCGGCAGGAGGCTGGCCGAAAGCGCCACGCCTGCCGCGGTCACTTCATCCGCATGGCGGGGAAGCATGAGCGCGATGGTCGCCGCCAGCGCCACCCAATAGATCGGCATGAGCCGGGCAAAGCGCTGCCAGACATAGCGTCGCAGGGCCTGCGGACGCCCGATGTCCGCCCGGTGGACGTGGAGGATGATGAAGCCCGAGAGCACGAAGAACAGGTCCACCCCGGCATGGCCCGGCTGGGTCAGGCGCGTGATCGCGGACGCGTCCACGGCCTTACCGAGGTGGCGCGCGGCATGGTAGGCCACGACCGCAAGGGCCGCCAACCCGCGCAGCGCCTGGATGCTCCAGAGCTTGCGGGACGCCTGGCCGGCAGGAGAACCCGTCATGCGGTCACCGCAGGTTACGCGGCGGGATCACGGCGATCCAGCCATCGCCAAGCCGCCGGAAGTCCATGCCTTCCACCGCGAAGCCGGACTGGCGCAAATGCGCCGCCACCGCGCCCGCATCGAACTGACGCTTGCTGTCATGCTCGCCCCAGAACACGGTCGGGCATTCCTGCCCCATCGTTCGCGATCCAGCGGGCGCCAGCGCGAAACCGAAGGACTGTGCTATATAGCGATAGGCGAACGGTACCACTTGCGCATTGTCGCGCGGCTTCATCGCCATGACTTCGGCATTCCAGAACGGGTCGGTATGCACGACGGTGCCGGGGCAGAGCGCAACCTCGCGCGCAATCGCCCGCCCGGTATTCAGCCAGCTGATACGCTCCACCGCCAGCGGCACGTTCTGGAACAGGGCCCAGACCGTCGCCGCCAGTCCCGAGACGAGCGCCAGCGAACGCCAGTGCGGCGCAAGCCCTTCCAGCAACCTCCCGCCCGCCAGCCCCATGCCCACGCAAAGGGCGGCAACCAGCGCCATGAGATATTTCTCGACCAGGATCGGCCGCAGGAGGTGGAGGACCACCAGTCCGCCAGCGGCCAGAACCACGCCTGCCGCAAGGAGCGCCAGCGCGCCCGCCTCGCCGCGCGGCCTCTTCAGGACCAGCACGTCCCGGGCGAGCAATCCGGCCCCGGCAAGCGCGCCGACCAGCACCAACGGGTTCGCTTCCAGTGTCCGCAGCAACGCCCATTCGACCGACCAGCGGGCGGAATCGAACCCCGGCTCGATCCAGAACACCGCCGTATTGGCAAGCCAGACCGGCAGCTGGAGCGCTGTCACGGCTGCAAAGACCAGCCCTCCCGCCACAACCGGCGCGCCGACCGCGCGCAATTCAGCCCCCTTGCGCCGCAGCGCGGCCGCGAAAAGGAACGGCAGGGCGATCGCGGCGCAGGCCAGCGAAGTGATGATATGGGTGTTGAACGCCAGCAGCGCGGCGGCCCAGAATGCCGTCTGGCGACCCTTCCCCCCCGCCGCGCCGGTCGACCGGATCGCGCAGAGGCCAAGGGCGAACACGGTCCCCGCGCAAAGCGAGAGGAAGTAGGAGCGCAGCTCGCTGCCCGCGATCAACGCCCAAGGATTGGAGGCGAGCGCCAGCGTCGTCACCGTGGCGGCCGGTGCGAGCCGGGGAACATCGCGCACGATGACGGCTGCCCCTGCCAGAGCCAGCGCGCCGAGCGCGACGTTGAGCAGGCGGTGCTGGGTAATCGACCCCAGCCACGATGTCGCCCGGGCCAGGATGTAGTAAAGCGGCGGATGGTTGTCCGCCATCCAGCTCTCGCGCAGCGCGGTGATCCAGGACAGGCCGGGACGCGTCACGAACTGGGTGTAGAACTCGTCGTACCACGGCCCACGTTGAAGGCAGGTCCAGACGAGCGCAAGGCCCAGCAGCAGCACCGCGGCGAACACCACTATCCGGTCAGACCAACGCGCCAAGAAACAAGCTCCGCAAAGTCGCGTCCCGACAAGGTCGCTGCAACGGCGTGTAGCGCGGCTTGGCGAATGAAGCGTTAACTCTGCCCGCCGCGCCCACGGAACGGTCCTGGCATGGCAGCGGCATCGCAAGCGATTGAAACCAGGGCACTGGGCGGGCTACGACCGGTTCATGTGGAGAACGTCCTATGCCGCCGTCGCGGCCCTCCTTTCCGTCCTTCCGGGCGCGGCGCTGGCCAACGATTCCTCTGCGCAGCTTGCTGCCGGCGGGCTGGTCCTGACCAAAAGCGATGCCATCGAGATGCGCACCGAGGACCTTGAAATCTCGCGGTCTGCCGTCAAGGTGCGCTACACGTTCGTCAATACCAGCGGCCAGGACGTGGTCAGCCGCGTGGCTTTCCCCCTGCCAGCCGTGGGCGGCCGCGCCTTCTTCGAGGTGGACATCGCGATGCCGGTGGACTCGCCCGACAACTTCCTGGGCTTCCGGACAAGGGTGGACGGCAAGCCGGTGGCCATGGAGATCGAACAGAAGGCCATGGCCGGCAAGGTCGATCGCACCGCCTGGCTGCGCGCCCATGCGGTGCCGCTGGCGCCTCATCTTGGCCCCGCGCAGGAGGCAGTGGACCGCCTTGCCCCCTCCGCGCGCGCGGAAGCCGAGCGGCTTGGCCTTGTCGATGCCGACGGCTATCCCGCCTGGACGCTGGAAACGACCTACCACTGGATGCAGCGCTTTCCCGCCGGCGTGCCCGTCGTCGTCGAGCATCGCTACCAGCCCTCGGTGGGCGGTACCGTCGGCACCTTGCTCGGCAGCGATCCCGAGCCGCAGGCCTTGCGGAACTATTGCATAGAGCCAGCGCTGCTCGCCACCTTGCGCCGGGCGGAGGCGGCGAAAATCATCTACTCGGAAGCCTGGCTGGACTACATCCTGGTGACGGCCGGGAACTGGAAGAAACCGATCGGCCGCTTTCGCCTGGTGGTCGACAAGGAGCGCCCCGAGGATCTCGTCAGCTTCTGCGGAGCAGGCGTGCGCAAGATCGGTGCGACCCGTTTCGAGATGACGAAGACGGATTGGCGACCGGAACGCGACCTCTCGATCCTTTTCCTGCAACGTCGCACCGGCGATCAGGCTTCGGAGTAAGACGCTAAAAAGGCGAAAAACGTCGCCTCTTGCGCCCCTTGCGGGAACCCGCAACATTTCCGGGAGTTCTGCATTTCGCCGTGTCCCGACTGCGGATAGGCTAAAGCCTTGGCGGGGCCGGGCGCACTCGGGGCCGCGCGCCTATGGGTGGGGCACGGGCGGGTGGGCGCACAGGAGGTGGGGTCGATGAAACACGGCGAGTACGAGGCCGAAGGGTTCCTGTCCCACGGCGGAGATCTCGCACGCCGTATCGCCGCGCATGACTGGAGCGCGACGGCGCTTGGCCCGATCGCCGGCTGGCAAGCCAGCCTGAAGCAGACCGTGGGCTTCATGCTGCCTTCCCCCGTGCCGCTGGTGCTGCTCTGGGGCGAGAGCGGCGTCATGATCTACAACGATGCCTATTCCCACTTCGCCGGCGCGCGGGACAGCCGCCTGCTCGGTTCGAACGTGCGTGACGGCTGGGAGGAAGTGGCGGACTTCAACGACAACGTCATGAAAGTGGGCCTCTCCGGCGGCACGCTCAGCTATCGCGACCATGTGCTGACCCTGCACCGCCACGGGCGCCCGGAGGAGGTCTGGCTCAACCTCGACTATTCCCCCGTCCCCGGCGACGACGGCGTCCCGGCGGGCGTGATCGCGGTCGTGGTGGAAACGACCGAGGCCCATGCCGCACGCCAGGCCTTGCAGCAGAGCGAAACCCGCCTGCGCTTTCTCGACGATCTGGGCCGGGCCGTGCGCGACAGCCGCGATGCCGACCAGATCCTGGCGACCACGACACGCATGACCGCCCAGCATCTGGGGCTGTCCAACTGCGCCTATGCCGACATGGACCGCGACGGCGACGGCTTCACCATTCGCGGCGACTGGCACGCGGCCGGTTCGCCATCCATCGTCGGCCACTACAGCCTTGCCGATTTCGGCGTGCGCGCGGTGCAGGACCTCAATGCCGGGCGCCCGCTCATCATCGCCGACAACCGCCGCGAACTCGCGCCCGAGGAAGCGGAGACATTCGAGAATATCGGCATTGCCGCCACGGTTTGCATGCCGCTGGTGAAACAGGGCCACCTGATCGCGCTGATGGCGATCCACGACCGCAAGCCGCACGACTGGAGCGACTACGAACTCGGCGTCATTCGCGAAGTGACCGAAAGGTCGTGGGCGCACGTCCAGCGCGTGGGCGCGGAGGGGCAACTGCGCGAACGGGAAGTGTTCAACCGCCAGATCCTGGACAGCGCGATAGACTACGGCATCGTTGCCACCGATCCCGATGGCCGCATCACTCTATGGAACGCGGGCGCTGCCGCCATGCTCGGCTGGAGCGAGCAGGAAATGCTGGGCCAACCGATGGCCACGTTCTTCACCCCCGAGGACCGCGCACTCGGCCGTCCCGCGGCGAAGCGCAAGGAAGCGCTGGAGACCGGCCGCGCCCATGATGCGCGCTGGCACTTGCGCAAGTCGGGTGAGCGGTTCTGGGGCCTCAGCGAAATGACCCCGCTGCGCGGCCCCGCCGACGAGGCGATCGGCTTCGTCAAGCTCATGCGCGACCGGACGCCCGAACACCGTGCCCGCCAGGCGCTGGAGGAGAGCGAAGAACGGCTCCGCCGCGCGCAGCGCGCGGGCGGGGTGGGTCTCTTCGCCATCGACATCGCGGCCAACAAGATCGACGGCACCGAGGAATTCTGGCGCATCTTCGGTATCGATCCCGGCACCCAGCCGGGCGGATCGCCGCCGACCGAGCTGATCGAGGGCCTGGTCGTCCCGGAAGACCGGTACCTCGTATCCACCTGGATCCGGCGCCAGCAGGGAGCGACCCAGCTCGACGTGGAATACCGGGTCCACCGCGCCGACACCGACGAAGAGCGGGTGATCGCCCGCAAGGCCGAGTTCGAATTCGACAGCGAGGGACGCCCTGCCCGCATGATCGGCGTGGTGCAGGACGTGACCGACCGCCGCCGCATCCAGCGCGCGCTCGAAAAGAGCGAGGCGCAGTTCAGCACGCTGGCGCAGAACATGCCCAACCAGGTCTGGACCGCGCGGGCGGACGGCCAGATCGACTGGTTCAACGAGCGTGTCTACGCCTATACCGGACGTACCCGCGAAAGCCTGGGCAACGATGGCTGGAACGCGGTGCTCCACCCTGACGACCGGGAGGATGCCCGGACGAAATGGGCCCACTCGGTAAAGACCGGCGAAGTTTTCGAGACCGAGTTCCGGCTGCTCGACGCGCAGGAAGGCTATCGCTGGCACCTCTCCCGCGCGCTGCCGCTCGTCGATGCCCAGGGCGAGACCACGGCCTGGATCGGCACCAATACCGAGATCGAGGCCCAGAAGCAGGCCGAGGCCGCCTTTGCGCAGGATCGCGACCGGCTCTGGTCGATCAGCCGCGACCTCATGCTGGTCTGCGACCATGCCGGCCTGATCACGGCGGTCAACCCTTCCGCCGAGAGGCTGCTGGGCTGGCATGAGGGCGAGATGCTGGGCCGCCGGATCGCCGCTTTCGTCCATCCCGACGACCGCGCCGTCACCGCTTCGGCCCTGACGCGGCTGGCGAGCAGTTCGGGCCTGTTCAATACGGCCCCTGATGAAGGGGAAGCGGACCAGGGAGGACCGGGCGCGGGCGAAACCGGCGCGCCGGACCGGGCCTCCGCCGGGATGCTCGCTTTCGAAAACCGTCATCGCACCCGCGGCGGCGACTACCGCCTGATTGCCTGGACCGCCGTGCCGGACGGCGGCCGCATTCACGCCGTGGGCCGCGATGTCACCGAACAGCGCTCCATGGAAGATGCGCTTCGCCAGAGCCAGAAGATGGAGGCGGTCGGCCAGTTGACCGGGGGCATTGCCCATGATTTCAACAACCTGCTCCAGGGCATCACCGGCAGCCTGGACATGATGCACAACCGCCTGGCGCAAGGGCGTACCGGCGATCTCGAACGCTGGCTGCAAGGCGCCAAGGCCTCCGCCGAGCGCGCCGCCTCGCTGACGCACCGTCTTCTCGCGTTCTCGCGCCGCCAGCCGCTGGACCCGCGCCCGGTCCGCGCGAACCCGCTGATCGCCTCGATGGAGGACATGCTGCGGCGGACGCTGGGAGAGCACATCAAGCTGGAGTTCGGGCTTTCCGAAGGGCTCTGGCAGACCCGCTGCGATCCCAACCAGCTCGAAAGCGCGATCCTCAACCTGGTCATCAATGCCCGCGATGCCATGCCGGACGGCGGCAAGCTGACCATCGAGACGTGCAACGCCCATTTCGACGACCAATCCGTCGTCCAGCAGCGCGACCTGCGGCCCGGGCAATATGTCTGCATCGCCATCAGCGATACCGGCGTGGGCATGACGCGCGAAGTGAGCGACCGGGCCTTCGAACCGTTCTTCACCACCAAGCCGATGGGACAGGGAACCGGGCTCGGCCTCTCGATGATCTACGGCTTTGCACGGCAGTCCGAAGGCTATGCCCGGATCTATTCCGAGGAAGGCATGGGCACCAGCGTCAAGCTCTTCCTGCCACGCCATCGCGGCGTCGAAGAAGCCGACGAGCATGCCGGACATGCGGGCCATCTGCCCGCAGCGGTCGAAGGCGAAGTCGTGCTGGTGGTCGAGGACGAGGCCGTGGTGCGCGGACTCATCATAGAAGTGCTTGACGAACTCGGCTACAAGGCCATCGAAGCGGCGGACGGGCCCTCCGGCCTCGAGATACTGCAATCCGACCAGCGCATCGACCTGCTCATCACCGACATCGGCCTGCCCGGCCTGAATGGCCGCCAGGTCGCCGATGGCGGCCGCTCCGCGCGGCCCGGCCTGAAAGTGCTGTTCATGACCGGCTATGCCGAGAACGCCGCGCTTGCCGCCGGATTTCTGGAACCGGGCATGGCCATGATAACAAAGCCCTTCGCCATGGATGCACTGGCGAAGCGGATACGCGAAAGCATCGAGGATTGACGCAAATGATCGAGGGGAACCCCGAAGTGGAAGGGCTGCGCGTTCTGGTGGCCGAAGACGAAATTCTGGTGGCGATGCTGCTGGAGGAAATGCTCGACGACCTGGGCTGCCGCGTGGTCGGTCCTTACGCCACCCTCGCCTCGGCACTGGAAGCGGGGCGCGACGAAGAGTTCGACGTGGCCGTCATTGACATGAACCTGGCCGGCGAGCGCGCCGATCCCATCATCGCCGAGCTGGGTGCCCGCGCGGTGCCTTTCGCCATCGCCAGTGGCGGCGGCAATTGGGATCTGCCCCATCCGCCGGCCTTCATGCTGAACAAGCCCTACACTTTCGCGCAGCTGACAGAAGCCCTGAAAGCGCTGGAACAGGCCCGGGGCTGAGCCGGGGTTTTCCTCCCGGCGCCCTCGACCTGCTTTCTGGACCTTGCCAGCCAATTCCCATAACCGTCCGCTCGTTCCGCCCGTTGCTGCGGCAGGACGACCAGCAAGAGGGCGCATCCCGATGTCGACAACCCCGCCACCCGTCGCCCCCGACCGCCGCCAGCGGCTGAAGGCCATTGTCGCGGGCTCCACCGGCAATCTGGTCGAGTGGTACGATTGGTACGCCTATTCGGCCTTCACGCTCTACTTCGCGCCGCACTTCTTCCCGGACGAGGACCGGACCGCCCAGCTTCTGAGCGCGGCGGCGATCTTCGCGGTCGGGTTCCTGATGCGCCCGGTCGGCGCCTGGTTGATGGGCATCTATGCCGACCGCAAGGGCCGCAAGAGCGGGCTCACGCTGTCGGTGGCGCTGATGTGCGCGGGATCGCTGCTGATCGCGGTGACGCCGTCCTACCAGTCCATCGGCATCGGCGCGCCGCTGCTGCTGGTGCTGGCGCGGCTGATGCAGGGCCTTTCCGTCGGCGGCGAATATGGCGCCAGCGCCACTTATCTCTCCGAGATGGCCGGACGCGACCGGCGCGGGTTCTTTTCCAGCTTCCAGTACGTCACGCTGATTGCCGGGCAGCTCGTGGCGATCTGCGTCCTGCTGGTGCTCCAGGCGCTGCTGACCGAGGCCCAGCTCGATGCCTGGGGCTGGCGTATTCCCTTCGTGATCGGCGGCGCCCTGGCGGTTCTGGTGTTCCGCCTGCGCCGGGGCATGGCCGAGACGCACAGCTTCGAGAAAGCCCGTGCCGAGGGGGCACCGCAGTCCGGCTTCCTCGAACTGATCCGCCATCACCCGCGAGAAACCCTGACGGTCATGCTGCTGACGGCGGGCGGCACGATCGCGTTCTACGCCTATTCGATCTACATGCAGAAGTTCCTGGTCAACACCAGCGGCCTCAGCCGCGAGACCGCTTCCGAGATCAACGGCGTGACACTCTTCGTGTTCATGCTGCTCCAGCCGCTGGCCGGCGCCCTGTCCGACCGGGTGGGCCGCAAGCCGCTGATGATCGGCTTCGGAGTATTCGGCGTGCTCTGCACATACCCGATCTTCGCCACGCTTGCGGAAACCCGCAATCCCGTGGTCGCCGGGCTGCTGGTGATGGCCGGGCTGGTGATCGTCACCGGCTATACCTCGATCAATGCCGTGGTGAAGGCCGAGCTGTTCCCCGCCCATATCCGCGCGCTGGGCGTTGCCCTGCCCTATGCCCTGGCCAACACCATGTTCGGCGGCACGGCCGAATTCGTGGCCCTGTGGTTCAAGCAGGCAGGCATGGAGCAGGCCTTCTACATCTACGTCTCGGTCATGATCGCCATCTCGCTGGTGGTCTATGTGCGGATGCGCGAGACGCGGCATCACGGGCTCATCCTCGAAGACTAAAGCAGTCCGATCGCGCGCGGCCCGACTTGCGCTCCACCTCGGCCGCCCGGCGCGAGGACGCCGTTTGCTTGCCCGAAAGCGCAGCCACCCTCTGCCCCATTGCCGGGGCGGAGGGTCACCGGTTCTCCAACACTTTCGAGGTCAGCGCCACCAGATCGCCGATCGGCTCCTGATCTTCGCGCGCATAGAGCGAGACGACCATCGGCGTAGCCTCGCCCAGGCCGTCGACCCGGCGAAGCCCCTGCCCCTGCGTCACCGAAATCGGCAGCAGCGAAATCCCCATGCCCGCAGAGACTGCCGCAAGCACGCTCTGCAGGCTACTGCCGGAAAAGGCGACGTACCAGCGGCGGCCGATGGCCTCCAGTTCGCGGAACATCGTGTCGCGGTAGAGCCCGCCATTGGGAAACGTCACCAAGGGCAGAGGATCGCGCGCCTCCACCGCGTGGCCGGGACCGGCAAACCAGCCCAGCGGCTCCGGGAAGCTGGCGCGGCAATCCGCGGCGGGCTGGTCTTCCTTGACGACGACGATGTCGAATTCCCCCTGCCGGTACCGCCCGGCCAGATCGCGGCTCAGCCCGGTGACCACGTCCAGCCTGATCCGGCTGTTGCGGGCAGCGAAACGCGCCAGGCCCTGCGCCATGGCAAGCGTCGCCAGGTCTTCCGGCATGCCGATGGAGATCGCCGCCGTGCCCGCCGGATCGCGCAGCAGGCTCTGTGCTTCCTCGTCGAGTTGCAGGATGCGGCGGGCGTGGCCCAGCAGGCGTTCGCCCATCGGCGTCGGACGCACCGGCCGCGCGGCGCGATCGATCAGGGCATGGCCCGCCATGTCTTCCAATCGTCCGAGTTGCTGGCTTATCGTCGACTGCGTCATGCCCAGTCGCTCAGCCGCGCGCGTGAAATGGCCGGTATCGGCAATGGCGACGAAACTGCGCAGGAGACGGGGATCGAGCATATGTTCATTCATAGAGCGAATGATGCACATGCCAATATCTAATTTGTGAATGATAACGCGGCGGCGTAGATTTGCGGAAAAGGAGTCTTCCGCCATGAAGTTCGTCGCCCCGCTGATCGTCGCCCTCCTCGCCTCCACGACCTCCGCCCTCGCCGCCAGCGCACCGGTCACCGACAGCGCTGACATGATGATCCGCCACGTCACGGTCATAGACGTCGAACACGGGCGCGCCATCGGCGAGCAGGCGGTCGTGCTGCGCGGCAAGGATGTCGTGGCAGTCGGCAAGGACAGCGAGATCGCCCGGGCCTGGCATGCGCAGAGCGTGGTCGAGGGCAAGGGACGCTTCCTGATCCCCGGCCTCTGGGACATGCACGTTCATTTCGGCGGCGGCCCGGACCTTGTCGAGGAGAACAAGGCGCTGCTGCCGCTCTATGTCGCTCACGGCATCACCACCATCCGCGACTGTTCGGGCGACCTTCCCGACCAGGTCCTGTCCTGGCGCGGCGAGATCGCCGGCGGCACCCTGTTCGGCCCCCGCCTGCTGACATCCGGCGCCAAGATCGAGGGGATCAAGCCGGTCTGGAAAGGCACGATCGAAGTCGGCAGCAAGGCCGATGTCGATGCAGCGCTGGCCCGGCTGCAGGACCGGGACAAAGTCGACTTCGTGAAGATCACTGACAGCACGCTGGACCCGCAACTGTTCCTCTATGCCGTCTCGCAGGCCAAGGCGCGCGGGCTGCGAAGCTCCGGCCATATCCCGATGGCGCTGACCGTCGGCCAGGCGGTCGATGCCGGGATCAGCTCGATCGAGCACATCGACTATGCCTACAAGGCCGGTGTGAAGGATGAGGCGGCGATCGCCGCCGATTTCGCCGCGGGCCGCATGGACCGCGCCGAGGCCAATCGCCGGCTCGACAGCGGGTTCGACACGGCGACGGCCATGGCCTCCTATCGCAACTTCGCGCAGAAAGGCGTTTTCGTCACGCCCACGCTGAACGGCAGCCGCATCCTCGCCTGGCTCGATGCCGACGATCACGCACACGATTCCTATCTCGCCTATATCGGTCCGAAGCTGCGCAAGACCTACGAATGGCGCATCGAACGCGCCGCAAAGGCCGATGCTGCCGCG
The DNA here is from genome assembly GCF_052113265.1 of Novosphingobium sp. YAF33. Lineage (NCBI taxonomy): Bacteria > Pseudomonadati > Pseudomonadota > Alphaproteobacteria > Sphingomonadales > Sphingomonadaceae > Novosphingobium > Novosphingobium sp. YAF33. The sequence goes on along the minus strand of NZ_JBFRCW010000004.1, from coordinate 150,552 downwards.
GTCGAGGCGCGCCATGCGCACTTCCAGCGCATGGCGGCGGTGCTGCCGCTGCTGGAGAAGGCGGGCGTCACCGTGATCGCGGGCACCGATGCGGGCTTCCTCAATTCCTTCAACTATCCCGGCACCGGCCTGCACGACGAACTGAGCCTCTTCGTGAAGGAAGGCCTCACCCCGGCGCAGGCCCTGTCCGCCGCGACCCGCGCCGGTCCCGCCTGGTTCGGCCTGCTAGGCCGCTATGGCGCCGTCGCCCCGGGCAAGGCGGCCGATCTCGTCCTGCTGGACCGCAATCCGCTGAAGGACATCGCCGCCACCCGCGCGATCCGCGCCGTCATCATGAACGGCAAGCTCTACGACCGCACGGCGCTGGACGGGATGCTGACGGATACGAAGAACAAGGTCGCGACCTGGAACATCGCCGACAAGGCCGGAGCCACGCAATGATAGAGCAGCTCTTCACCGGCGCCCTGCTCCCGGACGGCAGCCTGGCCGACCTGGCGGTTTCGGGCGGCCGCTTCGTGGCAATCGGCCCCGACCTTGCCGCCGACGATACGGCCGGGCGCGTGGACTTGGGCGGACATCTGGTGCTGCCGGGCTTCGTCGACGGCCATATCCACCTCGACAAGAGCTTCTTCGGCGAACCGTGGCAACCCCATCGCCCCGCCGCCAGCCTGCGCGAACGGCTCGCGGTGGAGAAAGCCATGCTCGCCGACGTGCGCCCTGCCGCGGTCCGCGCCGACGTGCTGATCGGCCAGGCTGCCAGCCTGGGCACCGTGGCGATGCGCAGCCATGTGGATGTCGATGCCACGACCGGGCTCTCGCATCTTCACGCGGTCATGGCCGCTCGTGAAAAATGGCGCGGCCAGATGGACATCGAACTGGTGGCCTTCCCGCAGGCAGGCATCGTCACTTGCCCCGGCACGGCCGACATTCTCGACGCCGCCATCCGCGAAGGCGCGGAAGTGGTGGGCGGGATCGATCCCGAAGGAATGGACGGCGATTCCGAAGCTCATCTCGGCATCGTCTTCGGCCTTGCCGAGCGGCGCGGTGCCAAGATCGACATCCATCTGCACGAGGCCGGACTGCCGGGCGTTGAGCAATTGCACCGCATTGCCGCGCGCACCCGCGCGCTGGGCCTCGGCGGCCGGGTGACGGTGAGCCATGCCTATGCCCTGGGCGACGTGGAACTTCCCGTGCTCGACACGATTGCCCGTGCCCTGGCCGACGCCGGGGTGGCGATCATGACCAACGCACCGGGAGATCGCGCCTTTCCGCCCATTCTGCGCCTGCGCGAACATGGCGTGCGGGTCTTTGCCGGGAACGACAATATCCGCGACGCATGGTGGCCCTACGGCAATGGCGACATGCTCCAGCGGGCGATGCTGATCGGCTATCGCTCGGGCTTCTACCGGGACGAGGATCTTGGCGTGGCGCTGGCCATGGCGACGACCGAGGCCGCCGTCTCGCTTGGCCTCGAAGGCCGGGGCCTGCAAGTGGGCGCAGAGGCCAGCTTCGTGGCGCTACCGGCCGTGAGTGCGGCGGCCGCCGTGGCCGCCCCGCCCTCGGAACGCCGGGTCTTCCGTCACGGCAAACCCCTCGGCGCGCCGATCCGATAAAGGAAAGCCCCGCAGCGTTCGGTACGCTGCGGGGCCTTTCGTGACCGCGTCGGTCCGGCTTACCAGGTGAAGCCGATGGTCCCCCGCACGGTGCGACGGTTGCCGTACCAGCACCAGCTGTAAGCCGCGAAGCAGCTCGTCAGGTACTTCTTGTCGAAGATATTGGTGGCGTTCAGGCCGATGGTCACGCCGCCGAGGTCCGGATTCAGCTTGCCCAGATTGTAGCGGACCAGGCCGTCGAAAACGGTGTAGGACGGGGTGTAGATCGTGGTCGTGCCATCGAGGCTGCCGGCATAGACCTTGTCGACATGGCGAACACCGCCGCCGATCGAGAAGCCTTCCAGCGAACCGGACTTCGGCGCCCAGGCCAGGTTGGCCGAGATGCCGCCCTTGCCGACAGTCGCCAGGCCCTTGCCGACGTTGTCCGTATTGACGTCTTCGAGGACCTTCACGTTCTGGGTGCTGAAGGCAACCCGGAAGTTGAAGTCGTAGGGCAGCGACCCGCTGGCCTCCACCTCGACGCCGCGCGAGCGGACTTCGCCCGACTGGAACGCGGTGAACGTGACGGGATCGGAAACCACCACATTGGTCTGGTTGATCTGGAACCAGGCGCCGGTCAGCAGGATATCGGTGCCGGGAACCTGGTACTTGGCGCCCGCCTCGATCTGCTTGCCGACCGAAGGCTTGGCCAGTTCGCCGCTTTCCAGCACCGAGGACTGCGGTTCGAACGAGGTGGAGTAGGTCACGTAAGGCGACAGGCCGAGTTCGGTCTTGTAGAGCGCCGCCGCACGCCAGGTGAACTTGCGGTTGGTCTGCACCGAGCCGTTCTGCTCCAGACGCGCCCAGTCCTGCCGGCCGCCGAGCGTCACGTCCAGATTACCCACCGAGATGCGGTCCTGCGCGTAGATGCCTTGCTGGCGCTGGCGGGTGGCGGTGTAGCCAGGCTCGGAGTAATTGTTCGGATCGTAATTGAAGTCCGCGTCATAGCCTGGAACCACGTAAGGGTTCGCGGGCGTTGCGATCGTTCCATAGACCGGATTGTACGCGTCGATCGTGGTCGCCGATCCAAAAGCGTAAAGCTCGGTCGAATGGGCAACCTGGCGGTCCACACCGAACAGGACCGAGTGGTGCACCGAACCCGTGGTGAACTCGCCGGACAGCTGATTGTCGTACGTCCAGTTGTTGAGCTGCTCATTCGTCGCATAGGACGCGCGGTTGTAGACCGTGCTGTCCGTTTCGACCGGCGTTCCCGAGGTATAGACGATGCCCAGACGGGTCTTCACATACTGGTAGCGCCCAGACGAGCGGAAGGCCCAGCCATTGCCGAAATCGTGGCGGAAGATGAAGGTACCCGCGGCCTGCTCGCGCTTGAAGAAGTCGTCCGGCTCGCCGCCGTAGAACTTGGTCGAAATCTTGCCGTTGGCGTTGTCGAACAGGGTACCGCTGGCCGGGAACACGCCGTAGTTGCCGTTGAACGGATCGTGCGAGTAAGCGCCGAGCACCGTGAACGTGGTCGAGGTGCCGGCGCCCAGCGTCACGGCCCCGGAAACGGTTTCGCGGCGGCGCTTGCCGTAGCGCTGCTGGGCATCGGCCCCGTTGGCGCTGCCGTAGAGGCGCCAGAGGACGGTTTCGCCCACTTTGCCGCCCACGTCGCCATCGATGCGGTAATTGCTGTAATTGCCGTAGGTGCCGGACACGGCGCCGTAGAAATCGCGGTCGATCGGCAGCTTGCTCTGCTCGTTGACGAAGCCGCCCGGGCTGGAAGAACCGTAGAGCGCCGATGCCGGGCCCTTCACCACTTCGATACGGTCCAAGCGCGACATGTCCACTTGCGGCGTCGCATAGCCGGAGCCGCTGGAGAACATCTTCAGGCCATCGAGATAGACCGGCGCATCGAAGCCGCGCAGCTTGAACTGATCGTAGACCTCGGCCGAGGAACCACGCGTTTCCGGCGTGACGCCGGCCACATAGCGCAAGGCCTGGTTGAGGTTCTGGATGCCCAGCTCGGCGATCGTGGACGCGTCGATCACCGACACCGACTGCGGCGTTTCCGCCAGCGGAACATCGCTCTTCGTACCCGAGGAGGCCACGGTTGCGGAACGGTCACCCTTGACGACGATGGTGTCGTCGGAATCGGCCGCCGCAGCCTGTGCGGCAGCGGGAAGGAGGGAAATGGCCACCATGCCGGTGGCTGCTCCCAGGAGAAGGCGGCCGCGGACCGTCGTTCGAAACATAAACTGCCTTTCGATATCGATAATGAGTCGCGATCGCGCCACTAGTGATAATGCGACTGGCTCGCAAGATTGCTGAGGGATTGCTGGTTGATTAAACAAGCTGTCCGGCCTTTGTGTGGGATATGCGCCACGACCGAGAAGGTGCTATTTACGCCGAACGGGTGGCCCCGCAGCCTCGATCACGGCCTGCTCGGTTTATGGTAGCGTTACCATCAAGCGTGACCTAAGCTCTCCCGCAAAGGAAGAGAACCATTGCTGAAATCCGTTCGCGCTGCATTCCTGCTCGCCGCCGGCGCCTTGCCTTTGCTGGCGTCCCCCATGCCGGCAGCACGCGCGGCAGAACCGGATCGCGGCGCCCGTTTCAACAACTTTGCCTACCAGGGCCGCAGCCAGGACGCGGTGGAGCCCGGCCCGGGAGAATATCGTAACCCGATCCTTCCCGGCTACTATCCCGATCCTTCGGTGACGCGCGTGGGCGACACCTACTACCTCGTCAATTCCTCCTTCGCACACTATCCCGGACTGCCGGTCTTCGCTTCGTCCGACCTCGTGAACTGGCGCCAGATCGGCAACGCCATCGACCGCCCGGATCAATTCGACTTCGCGGGCCTGCGAAGCTCGCGCGGGATGTTCGCCCCGGACATCTCCTGGCATGCGGGCACGTTCTACCTGCTGGGCACTTGCGTCGATTGCGGCGGCAATTTCGTGATGACCGCGAAGGACGCCAAAGGCCCGTGGTCGGCCCCGGTCTGGCTGTCGTTCGAAGGTATCGATCCCTCGCTCTACTGGGAGGGCGACCGCGCCTTCATCGTCAACAACCGGGCGCCGAGCGGGACCGCGCTTTACGAAGGGCACCGCGCGATCTGGGTTCAGGAATTCGATTGGCACGCCGGCAAGATGGTCGGCGCAGCGACGCAGATCGTCAACGGAGGCGTGGACCTGGCACGCAAACCCGTCTGGATCGAAGGGCCGCACTTGCTCCGCCGCGACGGCCAATATTACCTCATCGCCGCGGAAGGCGGCACCGGGGAGCAGCACAGCGAAGTCGTCTTTCGCTCCCGCAGCGTGCGCGGGCCGTTCGTGCCCTGGTCCGGCAATCCCATTCTCAGCCAGAGGTCGCTCGATCCCGCGCGCGCCAACCCGGTCACTTCCGCCGGGCATGCCAAGCTCGTCGAAACGCAGGACGGCAAGTGGTGGGCAACGTTCCTCGCGACCCGGCCCTATGAGGGCGATTACTACAACATCGGCCGCGAGACATTCCTGCTCCCCGTCACCTGGCAGGATGGCTGGCCGCGTATCCTGCCGGCGGACAAGGCCATCCCGCTGGTCGCGGCTCGGCCGGACCTGCCCGCCGGCGCCGCCGCACCGGCTGCCTCGGGAGGCTACAGCTACCGCGACACGTTCGACGGCGACCGGCTGGGCATGGCCTGGATCGGCCTGCGCACGCCCCGCGCGCCGTTCTACAAGCTGGAAAACGGCTCGCTGGTACTGGAAGGCGCGACGCCGCTGGGCGACCTCTCCGCCGCCCCCGCCTTTGTGGGCAGGCGGCAGCAGCACCATGACGCCGCCATATCGGTGGACTTGCGCTACGCGCCCGCCGCCGATGGCGACCGCGCGGGACTGGCCGCCGTCCAGTCCGACAAGGCCTACCTGTTCTTCGGCCTTCTCCGCAAACAGGGCACCACCCGCGTCGCCCTTCTCGTGCGCGACGGCGATGCGCCCGAGCGTGAGATCGCTTCGCAGCCCTTCGCAGGCACCGGGCCGGTCACGCTCTTCCTCCACTTCAAAGGCGCCAGCGTGGACATCTCCTATGCCGCGGACGGGCAGCGCGCCACATTGGCGCAGACCGTCGACGTGCGCTTTCTCAGCACCAAGTCGGCAGGCGGCTTCGTAGGTACGGTGGTCGGCCCCTATGCCTGGCAAGCGCGAGCCGCCGCGGCGCGCTAGCCGCGGGGAGCGTTGCGCACTATAGAGACCGGCTCATGGCCGTAACGCGCGAAATCCGATGCTCAACCTGACGACCCTGCAACTGTTCATTCGCGTTGCGGAACTGGGGAGCCTGTCGCGGGCGGCCGACGAGGCGAACCTCGCAATCGGCGCGATCAGCCGCCGGCTCACCCAGCTGGAGCAGGACCTCGGCGTGCAACTGCTGGTCCGCAACGGGCGCGGCGTGACGCCGACGGCGGCGGGGAATGCCCTGCTGGCCCATGCCCAGCGCATCATGCGCGACATCGGGCTGGCAGTGTCCGACCTCTCCGACTACGCCAACGGTCTGAAAGGCAGCGTCGACATTCTCGCCTGCACTTCGGCGATCACCCAGTTCCTGCCCGCCGACCTCGCCGCTTTCGGCCATGCCAACGACAAGATCCGCCTGAACATCCAGGAGGTCTACTCCGCAGAGATCGTCGGCCGCCTTCGCGCCGGCGAAGCGCAAGTGGGCGTCATCATGGAAGAGCCGGGAACGGTGGGTCTCGATACCTGGAAATACCGATGCGACCGGCTCACCGTGGTCGCCCCGCCGCACTTGCTTTTCGGCACCCATTCGGTTCGCTTCCACGATCTGGCCGAGCACGAATTCGTGCAAATGGGCTACGATACCGCCAATACCCGCCTCCTCGCCCGTGCTGCCGACGAGCAGGGCTGGTCCTTCCGCCTGCGCGCCGCCGTAGACAGCTATGACGCGGTCTGCCGCATGATCCAGGCCGGCTTCGGCATCGGCGTCCTGCCCAGCGAAGCCGCCAAGAACTTCATCGTGCCCATGGGTCTCAAACTGGTGGAACTCGACGAGAACTGGGCCGAGCGCCAGATGCTGATCGCCGCCAACGGCGCCAGCCTGTCCGGCCCGGCGCGACTGCTGATCGACTTCCTGGTGGAACGCTCCGCCGGCCGCTGAAGGCCGAGGTTTCGCAATGGCCAAAGCAAATGCGGACCGCACGCTATCGCGCGCGATCCGCATTCCCGGTCAGGTCGCTCCTCCTCCCCGACGCGGTTATGACTTACTTGTTGGCAAGCGCCGCCTGCGCCGCCGCCAGGCGCGCGATCGGCACGCGGTAAGGCGAGGCCGAGACGTAATCGAGGCCGGTCTTTTCGCAGAAAGCGATGGAGGCCGGATCGCCGCCATGTTCACCGCAGATGCCCAGCTTGATATCGGGGCGCGTCTTGCGGCCACGTTCCGCGGCCAGTTCGATCAGTTCGCCGACACCGTCCACGTCGAGGCTGACGAAAGGATCGCGGGCGAAGATGCCCTTGTCGACATAATGCGTCAGGAAGCGGCTGGCATCGTCACGGCTGATGCCGATGGTCGTCTGGGTGAGATCGTTGGTGCCGAACGAGAAGAATTCGCCCAGCTCCGCGATCTCGCCCGCCTTGAGCGCAGCGCGCGGCAGTTCGATCATCGTGCCCACGAGGTAGTCCACGGTGGCGCCGCGCTCGCTGAAGACTTCGGCCGCAACGCGGTCGACAATGGCCTTCATCAGCTCCAGCTCCTTGCGGGTGGCGACCAGCGGGATCATCACTTCGGGGATCGGCGCCTCGCCGGTGTTCTCCTTGACGATGAGCGCCGCCTCGAAGATCGCGCGGGCCTGCATCTCGTAGATTTCCGGATAGGTCACGCCGAGGCGGCAGCCGCGATGGCCGAGCATCGGGTTGACCTCGTGCAGCTCCGCAGCGCGGCGCTTGAGCGTGTCTACGCTGACGCCGGCGGCACGCGCCACGTCTTCGAATTCCGCCTCGGCATGGGGCAGGAATTCGTGAAGCGGCGGATCGAGCAGGCGGATCGTTACCGGCAGACCGGCCATGACCGTGAAGATCTCCGCGAAGTCGTCACGCTGTTCGGGCAGCAGCTTGGCCAGCGCGGCGCGGCGCTCGGCCTCGCCCTCAGCCAGGATCATCTCGCGCACGGCAGTGATGCGGGCGGCATCGAAGAACATGTGTTCGGTGCGGCAGAGCCCGACACCCTCGGCGCCGAATTCGCGCGCGGTGCGGCAATCCAGCGGCGTTTCCGCATTGGCGCGGACCTTGAGACGGCGAACCTTGTCGGCCCATTCCATCAGCGTGCCGAAGTCACCGGCGAGTTCCGGCTGCACGGTGGCCACTTCGCCGGCCATGACTTCGCCGGTGGCGCCGTCGATGGTGACGGTGTCGCCTTCCTTCAGGACGCGCCCGTCGATGCGCATGGTGCGAGCGACATTGTCGATCTGCAGGCTGCCGGCGCCCGAGACGCAGGGGCGGCCCATGCCGCGCGCCACGACGGCGGCGTGGCTGGTCATGCCGCCGCGTGCGGTCAGGATACCGCGGGCGGCATGCATGCCGTGGATGTCCTCAGGGCTGGTTTCCACGCGGACAAGGATCACGGCCTTGCCCTGCTCGGCCAGCTTTTCGGCGGTATCGGCATCGAGCACGATCGCGCCCGAAGCCGCGCCCGGCGATGCAGGCAGGCCCTTGGTGAGCACGTCGCGCGGCGCATCGGGATCGAGCGTGGGGTGAAGCAGCTGGTCGAGCGCGGCGGGATCGACGCGGGCAACGGCCTCTTCCTCGCTGATGAGACCTTCGCGCGCCATGTCGACCGCGATCTTCAGCGCGGCCTTGGCAGTGCGCTTGCCCGAGCGGGTCTGGAGCATCCAGAGCTTGCCCTGCTGTACCGTGAACTCGATGTCCTGCATGTCGCGGTAGTGCTTTTCCAGCACTTCGAACACACCGGCGAGTTCGCCATAGGTCTCGGGCATGGCCTCTTCCATCGAGGCGGCCCGGGCACCGGCACGCTCGCGGGCGTCCTTGGTGAGGTACTGCGGCGTGCGGATGCCGGCGACGACGTCCTCGCCCTGGGCATTGATGAGATATTCGCCGTAGTACGCATTCTCGCCGGTGGCGGGGTCACGGGTGAAGGCGACGCCGGTGGCCGAGGTTTCGCCCATGTTGCCGAAGACCATGGCCTGCACGTTGACGGCCGTACCCCATTCGCCGGGGATGGAGTTCAGGCGGCGATAGACCTTGGCGCGGTCCGACTGCCAGGAACCGAACACGGCGCCGATCGCACCCCAGAGCTGGTCGTGCACGTCCTGCGGGAAAGGCTTGTCCCAGAGCTTCTCGACGATGGCCTTGTATTCGGCGACCAGGATCTTCCAGTCGGCAGCGGTCATCTCGGTGTCGAGGTCGTAGCCGCGATCTTCCTTCGCGATGTCCAGCGCTTCCTCGAAGGCACCGTGATCGAGTTCGAGCACGACGTCCGAATACATCTGGATGAAACGGCGATAGCTGTCCCAGGCGAAACGCTCGTCGCCCGAGGTCTGGGCGAGGCCTTCGACCGTCTGGTCATTGAGACCGAGGTTGAGCACGGTGTCCATCATGCCCGGCATCGAGATGCGCGCGCCCGAACGCACCGAGACCAGCAGCGGATCGGCGATGTTGCCGAAGGTCTTGCCGGTCACCTGCTGGATATGGGCGATGCCCTCTGCCACTTCGGCCTTCACGCTTTCGGGATAGACGCCGCCGTCCGTGTAGTAGCGCGTGCACATCTCGGTGGTGATGGTGAAGCCCGGGGGGACCGGCAGGCCGATCGCAGCCATGCCGTCGAGGTTCGCGCCCTTGCCGCCAAGGAGGTTCTTGTCGCCCTTGCCACCATCGTCGACGCCGCCACCGAAGCGATAGACGTAGCGCGTTTCAGTCAAAGCCGTCATGGATCGAAATACCTCGTTGCTGCCAGGAGCGTTATTGTGCCCGAACCGGGATTCGGCACTTTGCTGCGATGCAACGGTGTAGATGACGGGATTTTTCCGCGACGACCATCGATAAATGGCAAAGCCGGATTTCACAATTTGTGAAATCCGGCTGCACTCGCGCGCTTCAGCGGGTCGGTCTGGTTTCCGGCATTCTGAGGAATACCGGCAAGGCTCCGATGGCCACGATCGCGATCATCACGCCCGGCACGGCCTGCCAGCCCGTTGCCTTGACCAGCAATTGCGCCACGAATGGCGCCAGCCCGCCGAAGATCGCCGTCGCGGCCGTGGCACCCAGGGCCAGCCCCGAAAGACGCCCCTCGCCGGGAAACTGCTCCGCCGTCGCTACCGCCCCCACCGCGCTCACTGCGCCGCCCAGCGCCGCCAGCAACAGCGCGCCGATCAGCGCGGCCCCGTAGGATCCTTCTCCCATTGCGGCGAAGGACGCGGCGGGCAGCAGCACCGCCAGCGCGCCCACGCCGAGAAGCACCGGTCGGCGCCCAATCCGGTCGGACAGCGCGCCGATGAACGGCGTGACCAGAATGACGAGGAAGGCCGCCGCCGTGGACAGCCACAAGGCCTCGCTCTCCGCCATCACGCCGGATTCGGTGACGAATGCCGGGACATAAGTGATGCCGACGTAATATGTGATCGATCCCAGCGCGGAGATGGCGAACCCGCGCCCGATCGCAGCGCGGTGGCGGGTAAGGACGAGGCGCAGCGGTCGTTCGGGCACCGTGCGGTGGACCACCTGCCGCTCGAACTCGGGGGATTCCTCCAGCGTTGCCCGGGCCAGCAGCACGGCTCCGGCAAGGCCGGCGCCGAACAGGAAGGGTATGCGCCAGCCCCAGGCGTCGAGCGCGGCCGGAGCCAGCGCATTGACGACCAGCGCCGAGACGCCCGCCGCCAGCAGACCGCCGAGTTCGCTGGCGGCGGCCGCCGAGGACGTCACCAGACCCCGCCGCCGGCGGTGAGCGCCTTCCATCAGATAGGCGACGACGCCGGTATATTCGCCGCCGACCGAGAAGGCCATGACGCAGCGCAGGCCGAGCAGCAACCAGCCCGAAGCCGCGCCGATGCTGRCATAAGTCGGCATCGCGGCGGTGGCGAGCATGGCCGCCGTCATCAGTGCCATGGACAGCAGCATCATGCGCCTGCGTCCATAGCGATCTCCGACATGGCCGAAAACCGCCGCGCCCAGCGGCCGCATGAGATAGGCCACGGCGAACCCGCCGAGCGTGACCGAAAGCGATCCTTCGCCGCCGCCGAAGAACACCCGCGACAGCACGGTCGCCAGATAGAGGTAAAGCGTGAAATCGTACCACTCGACGATGGTCGAGAATGCGGCGATCACCATCGAGCGCCTCGAAAGAGGCCCGCGCTCCTTCCCGTCGCGACCAGCGTCGGCCTTCATCGGCCCGTGCGGCCCGCTTGATTCCTCTTTAACATGAAGCGCATGATAGCCAGGCGGCCTCGCTTGGCAAATCGCTTCCAAAGGGCTGGACTTGGACCGGTTCATCATCGATGAAACCTCTGGTTCAATGCTCTTATCATGGACAGGATCGATATTCGATGCGCCTCGACAAGTTCGATCTCAACCTGCTGATCGCGCTGGAGCTGCTGCTGGAGGAGCAGAACGTCACGCGGGCGGCGCAGCGCCTCAACCTGACACAGTCGGCCATGAGCGCGGCACTCGCGCGGCTGCGGCTGGCGCTCAACGACGAACTGCTGGTGCCGCATGGCCGGCGGATGGTGGCGACGCCCCATGCCCTGGCGCTGGCGCCGCAAGTCTCCGAAGCGGTCCGCAGCCTTCGCGCGCTCATATCCGGGGCCACGGCCTTCGATCCGGCCACCTCCGACCGCCGCTTCGAAATCGCCGCTTCCGACTACATCGCCACGATCCTGCTCAGTCCCCTGCTGCCCCAGCTCAAGACAGAAGCCCCGAACGTGGCGATCAACGTCGTACTGCCCACCCGCCAGACCAGCGCGCTGCTGGAAGACGGCAAGCTCGACTTCCAGCTCACGCCGGAACAGTTCCTCAGCGCCGACCACCCCAGCGAACTGCTGTTCGAGGAGCGCCACGTCGTGGTGGGCTGGTCGGGGAACCCCGTCTTTTCCGGCGAGATGACCGAAGAGGCCTTCCATTCCTGCGGCCATGTGGCGGTACGGATCACCGGCGTTCCCTCGTTCGCAGAGCGGCACCTGCTGGCGACCGATGACCGGCGGCGCATAGAAGTGACGGCGCCATCGTTCTCGCTGGTGCCATGGCTGCTGCCCGGCACGCACTTGCTGGCTTTGATGCATGAGCGGCTCGCCCGGCTATTTGCACCCCTGTTGCCGCTGGAAATCCGACCCGCGCCGATCGCCATGCCGCCGATGCGGGAGATGATCCAGTATCACGCGGCCCGCGCGAGCGATGCGGGCATGATCTGGTTCAAGGATCGCCTCATGGCCGCGGCTCGTCAGGATCACGGCGGTCAGGCGGGGTAGTCGGCGCTACGCCGTCCGGGGCGGCAGATCGCCTTTCGCCTGCCGGAGCGCCTCGGCAGCCCCCTGCGCTGCGAGCCAACGCGAGCAATCGGCCTGCGCATCGGGCAGCGCCCGGTGGGCGGGCGGCCCCGTCCGCGCCGGGTCCGTCTCCGCAAGAATTGCCTTCACAGCCTCCCGGGCTTCCTCCGGTGACAACGCTTCTCCGAGCAGAGTGCCCAGTTCCCGTGCGATCATCTCGGACGTCTTGCCCAGCCGAAGCTGGTGCTTGGGGAAACCCACGCTGCGCAGCAGCGCGTTAAGCCACTTGGCATCCCAGGACGGCGCACTGGCGAAGAGGTCGTGGCCGGTCAGCACCTCCACCATGCGGAGCGCCACCCGGTCATGCGGCTCTCCCTCGCGCGCAAGCTGGCTTCGGGAGATACCGTGGATGGCCTCGGCCTCCTCGTCCCAGTCCGTCCAGTCCGGGTGCGGCTGGATCAAATGGCTTTCGCAGCGCCCGTCTTCGAACACCCAGGCCACCTCGATCGGATAGCTGCGCTTCGCCAGCGAAGACGCTTCGAAATCGAGGAATACGCGCATGCCCGCTCAGCACGCCCGCGGAGGGACGCGCCGAGCCGGACCTGCGGAGCCGAAAGCGTCAGGGACCACCAACGTAGGACCCTCTCTCCACGATCACTTCGCCCTCGTCCTCGCCGTCCCAATAGTGAGCGCGCTCTGCTCCCACGCGGATCAGCACGAGGCCGGGCGTATCGACGCCGTCCTTGAACCAGCGATCGAGGTCCTTGGTCCAGTGCGCGGCGAACTGGGCCTTGTCGCGGATCAGTTCGCCCTTGCCCTCCACGGCAATGAAGAATGGCCGCATGCCCAGGATCCCGGCCTTGCCCTGGAAGCTCAGGCCGACGCGGGGATCGTCGGCGATCTCGGATACCATCGCGGCATCCTCGGTCGTGAAGAACCAGGAATCGCCGTCATATTCCACATCGCGGTTGTTGCTCATCGGCCGCGCGGCGATCGTGCCGCCGGGGCCGTGGGTGGAGAGCATCGTGAAATCTATGTCCTTCATCTTCTCGGCAAGGTCGCTGAGGGTCTTGCTGGTCATTGCAGTTCTCCCATGAGGTTGCCGAAATCAACCCGCGATGGGCGTCGATGCTCCCGAGGGAAAGACCAAGCGGGCAGGAGCGTCGCCAGCCGGAACCTTGCGGCGTTGACGGCGCTCAGCGGTCCAGCAGTTCGCGCACTTTCGCGGCCAGCGCCTGCATGGTGAACGGCTTGGAGAGCAGTTCCACGCCCTCGCCCAGCCGCCCTTCGTGCATGATCGCGTCGTGAGGGTATCCCGAGGTGTAGAGAACGCCGAGACCGGGCACGATCTCGTGGGCGGACTGCGCCAGTTCGCTGCCCGACATGCGCGGCATCACCACGTCGGTCACCAGCAGGTCCACGGGTCGATCGCGCCCGCGCAGCAAGTCGAGCGCGGCAAAGCCGTCGGCCGCCTCCAGCACGCGGTAGCCGAGATCGCAGAGCGCGCCCACGGCGTAGCGGCGCACGTCGTCATCGTCCTCGACCACCAGGATCGTCTCGGAAGGGCGGCCGAAATCCTCGGCGGCGGGATGGTAGGCCTGATCCTCTACTGCGCTTGCATCGCCGCGGGGAAGGTGAAGCACCACCCGCGTACCGCTGCCCGGCTCCGAGGCGATATCGATGCCGCCGCCCGACTGCTTGGCGAATCCATAGACCATCGACAGGCCCAGCCCCGTGCCCTTGCCCACGTCCTTGGTGGTGAAGAAGGGATCGAAGACTTTCGCCAGCGTCGCCTCGTCCATGCCAACGCCGTTGTCGACCACTTCGATGGCCACATAATCGCCGGCGGGCATGTCCCCGCCAGTGCCGGAATGGACTGCGTTGCGGGCGGTGATCCGCAGCGAACCGCCCTCGGGCATGGCGTCGCGCGCGTTGACCGCCAGGTTCAAGATCGCATTTTCAAGCTGGTGAGGATCGGCCTCGATCATCCACACGCCGGAATTCGCATCGATGGCGATGGCGATGGCTTCGGTGATCGTGCGCGAGAGCAGATCCGACATGCCCTCCAGCAAGTCGCGCACGTTCACCGCGCGCGGGTCCAGAGGCTGGCGGCGCGAGAAGGCGAGCAGGCGGTGGGTCAGTGCGGCGGCGCGCTCGGCCCCCTTCATCGCCTGTTCCAGCGAGCGCCGCACGCGCGGATCGGCCGAAGGCGCCACCCGGCGAGAGGCCATGTCGATGCTGCCGATGATGATCGTCAGGAGGTTGTTGAAGTCGTGAGCGATGCCGCCGGTAAGCTGACCGACGGCCTCCATCTTCTGCGCCTGGCGCAGGGCCTCTTCGGCATGCTGGCGTTCCGCGACTTCGGCGGCGACGCGCTGTTCCAGCGTTTCCGCCAGTTCGCGCAGCGTGGCTTCCTGCCGCTTGGCGTTGGTGACGTCGTAGATGACGCCCAGCAAACGGTAACCCGTGCCGTCCGCCTCGTACTGCACTTCGCCGCGCCGGGCGATCCAGCGCAGTTCGCCGTCGTCGCCCCTGCGGATGAGGAACTCGCCCGCCAGCGTGTCCGGAAGGGCGCCCTGCACGCCTTCGGGGATCAGCGCCAGTTCACCTTCGCTGACGACCGAATTGATCGTTCGCAGCGGTAGCCGGTCCGCCGGGTGCAGGCCCAGCAACACGCAGAATTCGGTGGAGACGGACACGGTCGCAAAGCCGTCGTTATATTCGAAAGTGCCGACCCCGCCCGCACTCTGCGCGATGCGCAGGCGTTCTTCGGTACGCTTGCGCTCGGTAACGTCGACCAGCAGGCCGGTGAAGCGCAACGGCTCGTCATCGGCATCGAGATGACATTGCCCGCGCCCGTGCATCCACAGGACCTTGCCCGCCGGCGTGACGACGCGGAACTCCTTGGAAAACAGCGAGGCCCCGGCCAGCATGCCCGCCACCGCGATGCGGATGCGCGGGCGGTCTTCGGGATGGATCGAGCGGAAGAACGTGGCGGTGGGGAAACCGTCCCGGATCTGGTCGGTGGGCAGGCCGTAGAGATCGGCGAAGCTGGCATCGAGGAACAAGCGTTCTCCGGCGATGTCCCAGTCCCAGGACCCGCTGGCCCCGGCCGCCGCAAGGACCGCGCGCAATTGCTCGTCGTTCAGGGCGCTGCCCGCGGCGCGCGCCATCCCGTTTCCGCCCTTGCCATCACCGGCGCCGCCGCCCGGTCCCCCGTCCGTGTCAGGCATCGTCGCCCACGACGCTCGCGATGAATTCGTCCAGCAGTTCCTTCAGCGTCGCCAGCGAGGGGATGTCCATCAGCATGGCGATATAGCCCCTGATGTCGCGCATGCGCACGGCGAAGTCGATGTAGAGGAACAGCACGAGCCCTTCCTCGGCGCCGGACTCGTCCACCTCGAACAGGGTGGCACCATTGCCGCGAAGCACTTCCGGGATCGTCATCGTCAACGACCGTTTCAGCATGTTCGCCATCGTCGCCAGGCAGGAATTGAGTATGACGTTGCCCGTTTCGGCCAGGGCCTCATGCTCCATCTCTACCACTTCCTCGGCGCTGAGTTCGCCGCCGGTAACGGCGCGCACCAGTTCGAGGCTGTTCGTCTCGGGAAAGATCAGGAGCGCGCGGCCCGAGAAAGGCCCGCGGAAATCCTGCCGTACCGCGATCAGCTCGGCCACTTCGCGCTCGCTGATGAGGCGCGCGGCGCGCCGGTGGCTCACCACTTCGATGGAAGGGACGGAGAGCAGAACCTGCTCGCCGATCATCTTGCGCAGGCTGGAGGCAGCGCGGCTCACCCCGATATTGACGATTTCCGTCAGCGCATCGCGTTCAAGCTCGGTAAGGGCAACCTGCTCCGGAATCATGCCCGCGTCGTTCTCAGCTTGAGCGCGGCACCCGAAAGGAAGCCCGAAAGACCATCGCTGGTCACGGGCTTGGCGATGAACGCCGCACCCACTTCGCGGGCGCGGGCGATGATCTCGTCCTGGATGTTGGCGGTGATGATCGCAATCGGCATCTCGGGCCGCATAGCGCGCAACTCGGCCGCAAGTTCCAGCCCGTCCGTCTCGCTCATGTTGAAATCGATCAGCGAGACGTCGACCGTCTCGTTTTCGATCACTTCCAGCGCCTCCCGCGCGCTGCCGGCTTCCACTTTGCTCCACTCCGGCTGGAGCTGGGCCAGGGCCTTGGATGCCACGATCCGCGCAAGCTTGCTGTCATCCACGATCATCACGGTAACCGACACGGACTGCTCCTCAATTTCTGCTGCTCATGGTGCTGCCCGCGAGGGCGATTTTCCCGACCTATAGGGCGCGATCCTGAAGGCGGGTATAACTTTCATTACAAAGCCGGCGGTTGCGGTGCGGCAAAGGACAGGCGCTGAAGCAGGGGATCGGCAAAGTCCCCCTCGATCCGCCGGGCGAACAGCGCCAGCAGTTGCAAAACCGCGAAATGCGCGCCTTCCATGGCCGAGACGTCCACGACGCGCTCAGGATCGTCCTGTAGCGCCAAAAGCAGCGGCTCCGCATCCTCGACCGGGCAGGCCCCGACCAGACGCACGATATCGCTTTCCACGACGATGCTCATGACAGCAGCTCCGGCAGATCGAGCACGAGCAGAACCCCGCCATCGGCATCGACGGCAGTGCCGCCGATGGCCGGCATCGCGGCGAGCAATCCGGAGCGTTCGCGCACGGCGGCATCCATCCGCTCGCCCACGGCGTCTACGCGCAGCGCGATCCGCTCGCCTGCCGCTCCGGTCACCACCAGCCTCGCCGCTTCGGCCCCCGGCGTGTCCTCGTGGCCCAGCAGCGCCGCCAGCGACAAAACCGGCACCGTGCGGTCGCGGATCACGCAGGCGCGGCCATGGCCAAGCTCCTGGATCTCCGCAGGGTCGATGCGCAGCGTCTCGTGGATCTGGTCCATGCGCAGGCCATAGCGCTCGCCAGCGACACGCACCGTAACCAGGCGCGTCAGGATCGCCGTGAGGGGCAGGCGGATGGCTATATCGGTGCCCTGGCCGAGCGTGCTCTCCACCTCGATCGAGCCCTGCATCCGCTCGACCGCGCGCTGCACGGCGTCCATGCCCACCCCCCGGCCCGACACGTCGGTAACCACTTGCGAGGTGGAAAAGCCCGGCGCAAAAATCAGCCGCAAGGCCTGGCGATCCGTCAGTGCCGCCGCCGCCGCCTCGTCCAGGAGGCCGCGAGCCACCGCCGCCTGCCGGATTACCGCGGCATCGATGCCCTTGCCGTCGTCCGAAAGCGCGACCGCGAGATGGTCTCCGCTGCGCTGGAAGCTCAGGCGGACGGTCCCGGTGGCAGGCTTGCCGGCCTCCGCGCGTCGCTCGGCGCTTTCGAGGCCGTGGTCGATGGCGTTGCGCACGAGATGGAGCAGCGGCTCGAAGATGGCGTCCGCCACCTGCTTGTCCACTTCCGCCCCCTCGCCGGCCAGTTCGAACCGCACGTCCTTGCCCAGCGAAGCGGCCAGTTCGCGCGCCAGACGCGGCAGACGGCGCAGGACGGGCTGCAACGGCACCCGGCGCACTTCGGCCACCGTCGAGGAAAGCCGCCCCAGCGCGCGTGACAGCTCGCCCTGAACGCGGCGCAGCTCGGCGGCCAGCGCGCGGTCCGTCACCGCCGCGCGCTCTGCCGTCGCCTCCAGGGCATTGAGCGCCACCGCGAGTTGGCCCACTTCGGCAGCGAGAACGTCCAGCCGCAAGGCCGAGACGCGCAGCATGCCGCCGCCCTCGCCCGGGTCGGCCGGGGCCGTGTCCGCCGCGCCGGGTTCGCTCTCGCCCTGGCGCAGCCGCACCACCTCGACCTGATCGGGCACCATGCGAAAGGCCGCGCGTACATCGTCCGGCTCGGCGCTGGAGAGCCCCAGCAGATGCATCGCGCAGCGAAACGGCTCGAACTGCGCGAGGTCCGGCGCGTCCGGCGCCGGTTGCAGTTCCATCGCCAGCAGGCCCGGCACCGCCCGCACGACGGTCAGGGGGTCTTCGCCGCGAAAGAAGCAATCCGGATCGGGCCTGTAGCGGAAGGCGGCCATGGCACAGGCTCCATCCGCCGCGGCAGCGCTGCGGACAATCGGTGCGGTCCAGTCCGGCAGTTCGCCGGTCGTTTCCGGCACCGCGGCGGGGCGTTCCGCTGCATCCAGCGAGGCCGCGAGCGCAAGGCTGCGCGTCTCGGCATCCGCCGGCAGCCGGCCGTCGCGTTCCACATCGTCGATCCAGCGGTCGACCTGGTCCACCGTTGCCACGAAGCCGTCGAAGTCTTCCGCCGTCAGCACCGCATCGCCGCGCCGCGCCTGATCCAGGCGCGTCTCGGCACGGTGCAGCAGGCGCTCGGCGGGCGCCATTTCGAACAGGGCCACCGAGCCCTTCAGCGTGTGGACCGCGCGGAACAGGCTGTCGAGCACGTCGCGGCGTTCGGGCTGGCGCGCCAGGGCCACCAGATCGCCTTGCACCTGTGCCACGAGATCCCGTCCCTCGATCAGGAACTGTTCGAGCAATTCGTCCATCATGAGCGACGATAGACGATCGCGTCGTCAAGGCGAACGAGATTGAAGCGATCGTCGATCCGGGTCATCGATTCGCTGTGACCAAGGCAAAGATAGCCGCCCCGGCGCAGCGCACCATGCAGGTTGTCCGCCGCCACCTGCCTGCCTGCCTCGTCGAAATAGATCAGGAGATTGCGGCAGAGGATCACGTCGAACTGGCCCTGTGCGGCCATGGAACTGGCGTCAATCAGATTGGCGTAGGCAAAATGCACGGATTCGCGCAAGTCCGCGATCAGGCGATAGTGCCGCTCGTCCCGCTCGAAATAGGCCGCCCGCAGTTCTTCGGGCATGCGGGCCACGGCGCGCTCGCCATAGTCGCCCTCGCGCGCGGCGGCGAGCGCGGCGGTGTCGATGTCGGAGCCGACGATCTCGATGTTATAGGCATCCACCAGCGGCCAGAATTCGAGCAGCCAGATCGCGATGGAATAGGCTTCCTCGCCCGTTGCGCAGGGCATCGACCAGATGCGGATGCGGTCGCCGGGAATGCGCGTGCGGGCCAGTTCCGGCAGGATCGTATTGGCGAGCGCCGCGAACTGGTGTTCCTCGCGGAAGAAATAGGTTTCGTTGATGGTGACGGCATTGATCAGTTGCTGCCGTTCTTCCGCGTCGGTCAGGAGGCGGGTGAAATAGGCGCGGACATCGGGCGATCCGGTGCGCCGGATCCGATCCACCAGTCGGCGCTCGATATAATAGGTCTTGTTCGGGCCGAAAGTCATGCCGGTCCAGCCGCGCAGCAAGTCGCTGATGCGCGCGATATCGGCGTTCTCGACGCCCGAACCCGGCGAAATGCCCGTTCCGGTATCCGTCATGCGCCGGCCCAGTCGAGCAACTGGCCGGCGATGCGGTCCATCGGCAATACCAGGTCAGCGCCGTCCAGCGCGACCAGCGCCCCCGGCATGCCCCAGACGACGGCGCTGTCGGCGTCCTGCGCGATCRCGCGGCCACCCTCGCGCCGCATGCGCGCCATGGCCTGCGCCCCGTCGTTGCCCATGCCGGTGAGCAGTACCCCCACCAGGGCCTCGGCGCCCAGCACATCGCATGCGGAATCGACGAGCCGATCCGTGCTCGGGTGCCAGGCCAAGTCGGCGCGGGCGGGCGCGGCCAGCACGAAGGCCTCTCCCCGGCGGCGTGACAGGATCACGTCGGCATCGCCGCGGCCGATATAGACATGCCCCGGCAGCAGCGGTTCCGCGCCGGTCACTTCGCTGACGGTCAGCGCGCATTGCCGGTCGAGCCTGCGGGCGAGCGGCCCGGTGAAGCTGGCCGGCATGTGCTGCGCGATGACAATGGGCCAGGGGAAGTCCGCCGGCAGCGGCTGCAGCAAGGCATCGAGCGCGGGCGGGCCGCCTGTAGAGGAACCGACGATCACCGCGGAAATGCCGTCCAGCGGTTCGGCGCCCGGCAGCTGGGCCGGTTCCCTCCCGACAAGCTGCGTCTCAGCGGCATGCCCGGTCCTCATCGCAGAAGCGCGCGCATGAGCCCTTGCCCGCAGGCGGTCGGCCAGACGCACGAAGCGCGGCAGGCGCGCAGACGCCGCCGCGCGCACTTTTTCCACGAGCGGGTCGGCGATCCGGTCGATCTCCAGCGAGATCGGCCCCTCGGGTTTGGCCACGAAATCGACCGCACCCAGCGACAGCGCCTCCAGGGTCTCGTCGGCGCCCTCCTGCGTCAGTGCCGAGACCATGACGACCGGACAGGGCCGCTCCACCATGATCCGGTCGAGACAGGCGAGCCCATCCATCTGCGGCATGTGAACGTCCATCGTCACCACATCGGGCGCAAAAGTGGAAAGCATGGCCAGCGCCTCGGCGCCATCGCGCGCGACTGCGATCTCGAACCCGCCGTCCTCGCGGAAAAGCTGGACGAGCAGTTTGCGCATCAGCGCGGAATCGTCGACGATCAGCAGCCGGATCGTGGTCAACGCACCGCCTCCAGCAGATCGCGCCCGGCCGCGTCGATCAGGGTCAGGGGCGAGACCAGCAGGGCGATGCGCTCTCCCGCGCCGGCACCATCGGCCAGGCGCACATAACCCTCGAAGATCGCGTCCGCCTCGCCGCCGGCCTCTGGATGCTCGATGGCCGCGTTCGTCAGCCTGATGAGGCCGTCCACGCGTTCGACCAGCAGGCCGACGACATCCCCGCCCTGCCGCGCGAGCACGAGGCGCCTGCCCTCCCGTTCCGCCACCGATCCGCCGCCGAGCCGCATGGAAACATCGATCACCGGCACTGCAGACCCGCGCACATTGACCATGCCTGATAGCCAGCCCGGCGCATCGGGAATGGCCGAGAGAACCGGCACCCGCGCCACCCCTTCCACGGAGCCGAGCGGCATCGCCAGCCGGTTTCCACCCGCTCGCAAGGCAAGGTAGGCGCTCTCCGCCTCCACAGCCGCGGTGGTCACATCCGGCAAGTCGGGAAGCGCCTCCATCCCGGCCACCGCCTCGGCATCGAGCAAATGATCGGCATCGAGCACGGAAATCAGGCGCTCGCCCGAACCGGGACGGCAGATCGCCTGGATCGAAGTCTCCGCATCCCCGCGCAGCAGCACGCCCGGCACCGGCTCCAGGCGCCCATGCTCGACATGAACGACATTGCGCACCCGTTCCGTCACCAGCCCTACCCGGCCCGCGCCGACGCGCACGACCACGATCTGCTCGCGCGCGGCAGGGACTTCGGCCTCGAAACCCAGCAGGCGGGCCAGCGAGAACAGCGGCAAAAGGCTGCCGCGATGTTCGATGGCCCCCAGCGCCGTTGCCGCCGCTCCGGGAACGACGGCAAGATCGGCGGGCTTCGTCAGAACTTCCTGCACCTGATCGGCGGGCAAGGCGAAGCGCTGGCCGGCCAGATCCATGACCAGAAGTGCCAGGCGCTCGTCCCGCACCGCTTCGCCGCGCTCCGCATGGAGCGGTGCATGGCGCGCAGCGCGTCGCTCCGGAGCCGGAAAACTGGCCGCGAGCAGCGCATCGAGGTCCAGGTTCTCGCTATCCCCTCTTGCGCCGAGGCCCAGAACGGCATCCACCGCCAGCGCCACAGGCCGGGCGCCGTCCAGCAGCAAGGCCCGCGCGGGCGCCCCTTCGCCGGCCCCATTCCTGGCATCCCCGAGCGCGAGAACGGGCAGGATGTGCCCCCGAAAGTTGCCAAGGCCCAGCAACCTGGCGGCACCGAACGGCACCGGGGTCAGTCGCGGCAGAGCCGAGATTTCGCGAACCAGGCGGGCAGGCAGGGCCATTCGCCGACCGCCCGCCACGAAATTGAGAACCGTATCTTCGCTTTCGGCCGCCGCCCGCGCGGACACGGACCGATCAGGCGCCGCGGTCGAGTGAAACGGCCAGCGCCGCGATGTCCTCGATCGCCGCCGCCAGTTCTTCCGCGCCTTGCGCCTGCTGGCGGGCGGCAGCGCTGGCCTGCCGGGCTGCGCCTGCGGCGAGTTCGGCGGCCGAGGCGATCTGGTCGCTGCCGCTGCGGATCTCGCGCACGGCGTGCAGGATCGCCTGCGCTCCGCCGAGAATGGCGGCATTTCCGCGCCCGGTCTCGGAAAGGTTTTCGGCCATGACGGAGAAACGCTCGATCATCGCGCGGTTCCGCCCGCCTTCGGTTTCAGCGGCGCCCACGATCTGGTCGAGATCGCTGCGTACGAGGGTCAAGTGGTCCTGGATGGCGCGCACCGCGTCCTTGACGTCTTGCGCATTGGCAGCCGCCTCTCGCGCAAGCTTGCGAATATCGCCGGTCACGGTCGAGAAACCGGCGCCGGCACTACCCGCTCGGGTCGCTTCCACCGCGCCGTTGACCGCGAGCATGTTGGTCTGGAGCGCGACCAGTGCCAGGCCGTCGCCGATCTTCTCGATCCGGCGGCCGGTGTCGCCGATCGTGCCGAGCGACGACAGCACCGCGCGGGTTTCCTCGACACTTTCGGTGACGCCGGACACCAGGGCCATCACCTGGGTGCTGCCCTGCTCGGTCGTGGCGATCACTGCGGCGATGCCCGTGCTGGCCTCTTCCGCGCGTTCCTGGGCGGATATAGCCGCCTTTTCGATCTGCACCATCGCCGCGCTGGCCTGCAAGGTGGCTGCGCCCTGGATCTGTGCGCCGCGCGAAATCTGCTCGATGGCCACGAGGATCTCGCCCGCCGCGCCGGACAGTTCCTGCACGGTGGCCGAAAGCTCTTCGGCGGCCGCCGCGATCTGCTCGGCCGCGCCGCTTTCCTGGCCCTGCCCGGCGTTCTCTGCGCCGACTTCGCCCGAAAGCCGGTCTGCCAGCACTGCCAGCGTCTCGGCGGTCTGCTGGCTCTGCTCCAGCGAGGCCGCCTGCTGCTCCACGGCCTGCCGCGCTTCTGCCGCTGCCGCCGATTGCTCCTCGGCCGCGGCGGCGATCTGCTCCGCGCCCTTCTCCGCCTCGGTGGCGGCGCTGTCGGCCTCCATGGCGGCCAGCGCGATATCCTGCGCGCCCTTCCCGAGCGAGGACAGCCGCCCGCGCGCCTCTTGAAGATCGTTCACCAGCGCCCGCCCGCCATCGGCCTGACCGATGGCAACCGTGGCGGCACGGCGGATGCGCTCGGCCACCTGGCGGATTTCGGAGACGATGCTGTCACCCAGGCTGCGGATTTCCGCGGCGTTCCGCTCCGAATCGTCGGCCAGTTCCCGCACTTCGTCGGCGATGATCGCGAAGCCTCTTCCCGCCTCGTCGGCGCGCGCCGCCTCGATCGCGGCGTTGAGCGCCAGCATCCCGGTCTGCTCCGAAAGGTCCGCCACCGTGCCGCCGATCGCGATGATCGACGCGGCCGTGGCCTCCAGCTTCTCGACAAGCTGGACCGATCCCAGCTGCCGCTCGCCATTCAGGACGATCGCCGCGACCGAAGCGTCGATCTGTGTCGCCGCTTCGGCAAAGCCCGACTGCACCAGTTCGATGTGCCGCTGCGCAGCACCCGCGCGCTCGCTGGATTCGCGGAAATTGCCCCGCAGGCTGGCGATCAGCCCAAGCGATTCCTGGGCCGCGCCTGCCGCTTCTTCGGCCGAGACGGAAATGTGATCGGCCGCCCGCTGGAGTTCTCCCGCAGCGCTCGCCGCCTCGGTAAGCCCGCTGGCGAGTTCCTGCGTCGCCTCGTCCAGCCGTTCGAGCACGGTGACCGCGCGCCGCCCTCCACGGGCCGATGCCGCGGCCGTGCGCGGCACCGCCTGCGGGGCGACCGTATCGGTGCCGGAGCCCGTGGGGGCCGTCTTGCGGGCGGCCAGCGCGGATTTCTTGACTAGGGGCATGGAAGACCTCTCAGATGACCCGGCAGCGGATGGGCCACTCGTGATCCTCCCGGCATATGCGCAAACCATAGCCGCCATCAAGCTCCCAGCACTAAAGCACAGGCGCGAAAGGAGCGGACGAACAGGAACGCCGACCCGGCGGCGGGCGTTGGCGGGGAATATCCGCGAGCAGGAGCGACAGCGCCATGACGAAGGAATTCAAGAAGGGCGACAAGGTGGAGTGGGACACCAGCCAGGGCGCGACACACGGCACTGTCCAGAAGAAGCAGACCACCGAGACGCATATCAAGCGCCACAAGATCGCCGCCACGCCGGACGACCCGCAATATATCGTCAAGAGCGACAAGTCGGGCAAGAAAGCGGCGCACAAGCCCGAGGAACTGCGGCGCAAGTCCTGAAGCCGCGTCTGCGCGAGGCTGACTTGAGACGGAGCCGGGAGCAATTCGCCTTGCAGAGGCGTTGTGCGGGGCAGGAGAAGGAGCCTGCCCGATGTCGCCCGCGACCCATATCATGACCACCGCCCGCCGCGAAATCCTCACCCGTCCGGTTCTTTCGCTCGTTCAGTCCGCGCTGCCCGCACTGTCCGCCACGGAGAACGAGGCGATCGACGCAGGCAATACCTGGTGGGACGCCGCGCTGTTCACTGGCAATCCGGACTGGGAGCAATTGCTGGCGATCCCGCCCGCCACGCTGACCGAAGAAGAACGCGCCTTCATGGACGGCCCGGTCGACAGGCTCTGCGCCATGATCGACGACTGGCGCATGACCTGGGAAACCCGCGACCTGCCGCCCGAAGCCTGGGACTTCCTGAAGCGCGAGAAGTTCTTCGGCATCATCATCCCCAGGGAACACGGCGGCCTTGGCTTTTCCAACTTCGCCCATAGCGAAATCGTGCGCAAGATCGCGACGCGCTCGGTCTCCACTGCAGTGACGGCCATGGTGCCCAATTCGCTTGGGCCGGGCGAACTGATCCTGCGCTTCGGCACGAAAGAACAGCAGGAGCACTGGCTGCCCCGCCTGGCCGACGGGCGCGAAGTGCCGGCCTTCGGGCTTACCAGCCCCGAGGCCGGGTCCGACGCCGCCGCGATGACCGATGAGGGCGTGATCTGCCGGGGCCAATGGAACGGCGAGGACGTGCTGGGCATCCGCCTCAACTGGCACAAGCGCTACATCACGCTGGGGCCGGTCGCGACCATTCTCGGCCTGGCCTTCAAGCTGCGCGATCCCGACCATCTGCTGGGCCATCAGGACGATATCGGTATCACCGTGGCGCTCGTGCCCACGGACCTGCCGGGCGTGACCATCGGCCGCCGCCACATCCCCTCCATGCAGACGTTCCAGAACGGTCCCAACGAAGGCCATGACGTGTTCATCCCGCTCGACAACGTGATCGGCGGGCCGGAGCGCGTCGGCCAGGGCTGGAAGATGCTGATGAGCGCGCTGGCGGCCGGGCGCGGGATCTCGCTGCCTTCGCTCTCGGCGGCAGCAGGCGCTTTCGCGGCCCATACCACCGGCGCTTATGCCCGCGTCCGCTCGCAATTCAATCTGCCGATCGGCAAGTTCGAAGGCATTCAGGAGCGCCTCGCCCGCATCGCCGGCAACGCCTATCTGCTGGACGGCGCGCGGCGGCTGACGTGCGCCGGGCTGGACCAGGGCAACCACCCGGCGGTGATTTCCTCGATCCTCAAGCTCCACGCCACCGAGCGGATGCGCGTCGTTATCAACGATGCCATGGATGTGCACGGCGGCAAGGCGATCATCGAAGGACCGCGCAACTACCTCGGCAGCCAGTACCGCGCCATTCCGGTGGGCATCACGGTGGAAGGCGCCAATATCCTCACCCGCAGCCTGATGGTCTTCGGGCAAGGCGCGATCCGCTCGCACCCCTACCTGCTGGAGGAAATCCGCGCCGTGGGCGATGCCAATCGCGGCCGGGCGCTGGCGAATTTCGACCAGGTGCTGTGGAAGCACATCGGCCATGCGCTGAAAACGGCGATCCGCGCCTTCGTGCGCGGCTGGAGCGGCGGCAGGTTCGCCCCCGCGCCCAGGGCAGGCAAGGCCACGCGCTATTACCGGCAGATGAGCCGCTATGCCGCCGCTTTCGCTTTCGTTTCGGACATTTCGTTCCTGACGCTCGGCGGCGAACTCAAGCGGCGCGAACTGCTCTCGGGCCGCCTGGGTGACGTGCTTTCCGAACTCTACCTGCTGTCCGGCGCGCTCAAGCGCTGGGAAGACGAAGGGCGGCAGGACGAAGACCTGCCGCTGCTGGCCTGGTGCATGGAAAGCGGCTTCGCCACCATCGAGCAGCGCTTTGCCGAGATCATCGCCAACTTCCCGGCCCGTCCGGTCGGCTGGATGCTGCGCCTGTTCATCCAGCCGTTCGGCCGCCGCAACGGCCCGTCGGACCGCACGATCCGCCAGTGCGCAGACATCCTGCTGGAACCCTGCGCCGCGCGAGAGCGGCTGGTGGAGAACGTCTATATCGGGGGGGCGGACGAGGCCGTCGGCCGCCTGACCGACGCTTTCCAGCAAACCGTGGCGACCCAGCCCGTCCACGACCGCCTGCGCAAGGCACGCATCCGCGATCTGGACAAGGCGCACGAACAGGGCCTCATCACCGATGGGGAACTGGAGAGCTTGCGCGCCGCCGATGCGGCCGTGGCGGAAGTGATCGCGGTGGACGACTTCGCGGCCGAAGACCTCGACCAGTCCGGCCACGAAACGGCCACCCCGCGCATCGCCGAGCCCGCCGAATGAGCCGCCCGGTCTATATCGTCGACGGTGCCCGCACCCCGTTCCTGAAGGCACGCGGCGGCCCCGGTCCCTTCACGCCGGTCGATCTGGCCGTGCAATGCGGGCGGCCGCTGCTGCTGCGCCAGCCATTCACGCCGACGGCCTTCGATCAGGTGATCCTGGGCTGCGTGAACGTCATCGCGGACGAGGCGAACCCGGCCCGCGTCGCCGCCCTGCGCCTTGGCTGCGGCCCGCAGACCACCGCCTTCACCGTGCAGATCAATTGCGGCTCCGGCATGCAGGCGATGGACACGGCCTATCGCTACATCGCCGACGGCGGCAGCGACCTGATCCTGGCAGGCGGAGCCGAAGCCTTGAGCCACGCCCCGCTGGTGCTGCGGCAGGACGCGGTGGAATGGCTGGCGGAAATGCAGGGCAACAAGGCCGGCCCGCTTGGCGCGCTCAAGGCCGCAAGCCACTTCCGGCCCGATTTCCTGAAGCCCATCGTCGGCCTCGAACGCGGGCTGACCGATCCGATCACCGATCTCGGCATGGGGCAGACCGCCGAAGTGCTCGCTCACCTCTTCTCGATCTCGCGCGAGGCGGCGGACCGTTATGCGGTAGAGAGCCACAAGCGGCTGGCGAAGGCGCAGGCGGAAGGCTGGCTGAAAGGCGAACTCGAACCCGCCTTCGCCCGCGACGGCACCGTCCACGACCACGACGACGGCGTCCGACCGGACAGCGAGCCTGCCAAGCTGGCCAAGCTCAAGCCCGTGTTCGAGCGGCCCTACGGCAAAGTCACGGCCGGCAACAGCTCGCAGATCACTGACGGCGCCTGCTGGACCATTCTCGCCTCGGAAGCGGCGGTGGAGCGCCATGGCCTCAAGCCCCGCGCGCGTATCGTCGACAGCCAGTGGTCAGCGCTCGATCCCTCGATCATGGGCCTCGGTCCGGTGCTTGCCTCCACCGCACTGCTGAAACGCAACGAACTTTCGCTCGACAGCATCGACCTCTGGGAACTGAACGAGGCTTTCGCCGCGCAAGTGCTGGCCTGCCTGGCCGCCTGGCAGGACGAGGGCTTCTGCCGCGAGGTGCTCGGTCTGGACGGCGCGGCGGGCACTATCGATCCCGGGCGCATCAATGTCGACGGCGGGGCGATCTCGCTCGGCCATCCGGTCGGCGCCAGCGGCGCGCGCATCGCGCTCCATCTGGTGCAGGCGATGGAGCGGCTGGGCAGCGGCCGGGGCATCGCCACCGAATGCATCGGCGGGGGCCAGGGCGGCGCCATGCTGATCGAACGCGCATGAAGGAGGCCACGATGAACGATCCCGTATGGACTTATCTGGCCGACCGCGACCTGACGCTCGGCCCCGTTCCCCACGATCACCCGGAAAGCACCGAAGGCTTCACGCACTGGAGCTTTGCGCGCGATGCCGATGGCGTGGCCTGGGCCGTGATCGACCAGCAGGGCACCGGCACCAACACCCTGTCGCAAGCGGTGCTGGAGGAATTCTCCCGCATCCTCGACCTTGTCGAGCAGCGTGCGCCCAAGGCGCTCGTCATCCGGTCGGCCAAGCGGGACGGCTTCCTTGCAGGCGCGGACATCGCGGAATTTCGCGGCGTCACTGACGAAAGCGCGATCCGCGAGAGGATCGCAGCGGCGCACGAGGTGGTCGACCGGCTGGCCGCGCTGACCATACCGACAATCGCCGTCATGCACGGTTACGCCATGGGCGGCGGGCTGGAACTGGCCCTCGCCTGCACGCAGCGCATCGCCGTGGAGGGCACGCGCTTCGGCTTTCCCGAAGTGCAGATCGGCCTCCACCCCGGCCTTGGCGGCACCGCGCGCTTCACGCACTTGTGCGATCCGATCGAGGCGATGAGCGCCATGCTCACCGGCAAGTCGATCCATGACCGGCAGGCCAGGCGCATGGGGCTGGTCGATGCCGTGGTGCCCGAGCGCCATGTCGCCGCCGCCATTGCAGCCGCGGTCGGCGGCGATCTGGAGCAGGCGCGACAGGGCCTGGTGGAACGGCTGAAGGACAGCGCCCCGGCACGCCGCATCGCCGCCCGGCAGATGCGCGCGCAGGCCGAGGGCCGCGCGCCCTCCGCGCACTATCCCGCGCCTTATGCGCTGATCGATCTCTGGGAGGAGCACGGCGGCGACCTGAATGCCATGAAGCAGGCGGAAATCGGCTCCTTCGCCAAGCTGATGCTGACCGATACGGCGCAGAACCTAATCCGCGTGTTCTTCCTGCGGCAGAAACTGAAGGAACTGGCCGGCAAGACTTCCGGCATCGCGCAAGTCCACGTCATCGGCGCGGGCGCAATGGGCGGGGACATTGCCGCGTGGTGCGCGTGGAAGGGCCTGCGCACCAGCCTGTCCGACGTGAAGCCCGGGCCGATCGGCAAGGCCATCGGCCGCGCGGCCGCGCTCTACGAGAAGATCGCGCATGGCGACCGGCTCAAGATCCGCGACGCGCTG
This sequence comes from Novosphingobium sp. YAF33, assembly GCF_052113265.1. Lineage (NCBI taxonomy): Bacteria > Pseudomonadati > Pseudomonadota > Alphaproteobacteria > Sphingomonadales > Sphingomonadaceae > Novosphingobium > Novosphingobium sp. YAF33. The sequence goes on along the minus strand of NZ_JBFRCW010000004.1, from coordinate 121,456 downwards.
GACCGGCTGATCCCCGATCCCGAAGGCCATGGCGTGACGAGCGCCGATCTGGTCATCGAGGCCGCGCCGGAGAAGGCCGATCTCAAGCGCAAGCTCTACGCCGATGCCGAGCCGCGCATGAAGGACGGCGCCATTCTGGCCACCAACACCTCCTCGATCCCGCTGGCCGAACTGCGCGAAGGGCTCCAGCGGCCCGAACGACTGGTCGGCATTCATTTCTTCAACCCGGTCTCGCGGCTGGATCTGGTGGAAGTGGTGACTCATGACGGCACCGATGCGGATGTCGCGGCACAGGCCCGCGCTTTCGTTGGTCGCATCGGCAAGCTGCCCGCGCCCGCGAAGAGCGCGCCGGGCTTCATCGTCAACCGGGTGCTGACGCCCTACCTGGTCGAAGCGCTGACCCTGATGGACGAGGGGCTCGCCCCCGAAGTCATCGACAAGGCGGCGACCGATTTCGGCATGCCGGTCGGTCCGCTGGAATTGGCCGACCAGGTGGGGCTCGACATCGGGCTGGCCGTCGCCGAGATGCTGAAGCGCGAACTCGACTGGCCGATGCCCGATGCCCCGCCATGGCTGAAGGAAAAGGTGGAGGCCGGCGACCTCGGCAAGAAGACCGGCAAGGGCATCTACGTCTGGCGAGAGGGCAAGGCGGTGAAGGGGCACGGTGCAAGGCACGGAAGTACCGCAGCGCCCCAGGCCGATCTGGCGGACCGCCTGATCCTGCCGATGCTCAACACCGCCGTCGCCGTACTGCGCGAGGGCGTGAACGACGATCCCGACGTGATAGACGCGGCGATGATCTTCGGCACCGGCTTCGCGCCGTTCCGCGGCGGCCCGCTGCACTATGCCAAAGAACGCGGCGTGAGTGAGGTGGTCGCGGCGCTCACCGAACTGGCCGCCAAGCATGGGCCGCGCTTCGAACCGGACGCGGGGTGGGACGCGCTGAAGTGAGCCCATATCTCACCGATCCGGAAGAGATCGCGGATCGCATCATTGCCCATACCGGCGGGCGGATCGTGCTGGGCCTGCCGCTGGGGCTGGGCAAGTCTCCCCATGTCGCCAATGCCCTGTTCGAACGCGCCCGGCGCGATCCATCGATACGGCTCGTGATCTTCACCGCCCTGACCCTGGAACCGCCCGCGCTGGGGTCGGACCTCGAACGCCGCTTTCTTGAGCCGGTTTTCGCACGCACGATGGGCGGCTATCCCGAATTTGCGTATGCCGCGGCCCAGCGGGCGGGCGACCTGCCGCCCAACATCGAGGTGAACGAGTTCTTCTTCCAGGCGGGCAGCCGGCTCACCAACGCCGTGGCCCAGCGCAGCTACATTTCGGCCAACTACACCCATGCCGTGCGCTGCCTGCTAGACCAGGGCGTGAACGTGATCGCGCAGATCGTTGCCCGCCGACAGGACCGCTTCAGCCTCAGCTGCAACAGCGACATGACGCTGGACCTGCTCCGCCATCGGGAGGCGGGCAAAGCCGATTTCCTGCTGGTCGGTCAGGTCAATGACGAGCTGCCGTTCATGCCCGGGCCGGCAGACCTTCCCGCCCATGCTTTCGCCATGATCCTCGACAGTGCGGATACGCGGTTTCCCCTGTTCGGGCCGCCCAAGCAGCCGGTCAGCCCGGCGCAGCACGCGATCGGCGTCCATGTCGCCTCGCTGGTGGCGGACGGCGGTTCGCTGCAGATCGGTATCGGCGAGATCGGCGATGCCGTGGCCCATTCGCTGATCCTGCGCCAGCACCAGCCAGACCGTTTCCGCAGCGCCATCGATACCTTGCTCGTGGCCGGGCAAGTGCGCCCGCCCGTGGAGATGGGTGCCTTCGAGCACGGCCTCTATGCGCCCACCGAGATGTTGGTCGACGGCTTCGTCGAACTGATCCGGGCCGATATCGTCAAGCGCGAAGTCGACGGCGCCGTGCTGCACGGCGGTTTCTTCGTCGGTCCCCGCGCTTTCTATGCAGCGCTGCGCGACATGGACGAAGCCACGCGCGGCCTTATCCACATGCGCGAAATCTCCTGGGTCAACGCGCTTTACGGCGACGAAGCGGCCAAGCGGGCCGCCCGCGTCGACGCCCGCTTTGTCAACAGCGCGATGATGGTGACGCTGCTCGGCGCCACGGTTTCCGACGGGCTGGAGGACGGCCGCGTCGTCAGCGGCGTGGGCGGGCAATACAACTTCGTGGCGCAGGCCATGGAACTGGACGGCGCGCGCTCGATCATCACCCTGCCCGCCACCCGGCTGCACGACGGGTCGCTGCAATCCAACATCGTCTGGAGCTACGGCCATGAGACGATCCCCCGCCACTTGCGCGACGTGGTGGTCACCGAATACGGCGTGGCCGACCTTCGCGGCATGAGCGACGAGCGGGTGATCCAGCGCCTGATCGCCGTGGCCGACAGCCGGTTTCAGGACGAACTTCTGCAGGCAGCGCAAAGCGCCGGAAAAATCGGAGCGGATTGGCGCATCCCGCAGGAATGGCGGTCCAACCTTCCGCAGCGCATCACCGACGCCCTGCCAAGGGACGACTTTCCCGCCTATCCCTTCGGCACCGATTTCACGCCGGTCGAGCAGCGGCTCGTGCCTGCACTGCAGCATCTGTCCGAAACCGGCGGGCGCCCCGGCGCGCTGGCAGCCATCGCGGCGCGCGGACTTGCTCGCACCGCGCCGACGCGGGAGGAGGAGGAAGCGCTCGAACGCCTCGATCTGCAAGCCCCGTCAGGCCTGCGTTCGCGAACCTACCGCACCTTGGTACTCGGGGCCCTGCGATCCGTGGAATGAACCAGGCAGATCGATCGGGCCGTTTTCAGGGCTTTGGTTTCGGCGCCGTGCCCTGGACCTCTGGAAAACATTCCCGCGCCAGGTTCTTCCACATCGGTTCCACCGCGTCCTTCCAGTCCCCGAAACCATAGAGAACCAGCGTGCCGTCGTGCCGCGCCTCGAAGGACATCAAGGGGCTCGTCGGCGTATCGGTTTCCTTGGCGACGCGAAAATTCACCTTCCTGCCGGTTTCCACCGACAGGTTTTCACTGACACCGACATCGTCGAACTCGGTTTCCACGCAGGCGGCAACCTCACCGATGGGCCGGTCGGAATGCGCCTTTATGAAGGAAGAAGCCGGAGGCATCGCTGCCAGAAGCAAGATAGCGGCGGGAAACATGGCGCGCTGATACCACGAGTGGACAGATGACCCAAGTACCGGCCCTTCACGGAAACGCCGGAAAAACCTGGTCAGACTGTCAGGACTCGCTACCGAAGAAGTGGTCGATCACGTCGCGTGCCAAGCGGGAAGGCTTGAGCGTGACGGCATCGAGGCAGCACCAGCTGGACTTCACTTCGGCCAGCACTTCCTCACCGCGCTTGATGATCGTTTCGTAGAACGCCCGCGCACCCTGGACCTTTTCCAGGAGCACGGTGGCAATCACGTCGTCCCCCAGGAAAGTGGGCTTGCGGTAGGTGATCTCGTGCTTGAGCGCGACCCACAGATGCTGGCCCACCACTTCGGTAGGCGCAAAGGCGCGCCAATGGTCTAGAACAGCGTCCTGCACCCACTTGAGGTAGCTGGCGTTGTTCACATGGCCCATGAAGTCGATGTCGTTTGCATCGACACCAATGCGGAAGTCGTGGGGAATCGCGGTGCTCACAGGAAGACTCTAGCAGAAGTGCGGCGCGCGCAGCAGACAAATATCATCCGCTTCGGATAAGCCCGAAGCATTGCGGTATCACGACAGAACGGAAACGCCCCGTCGCACCACCGATGGCAATGGTGGTTTCGGGCCGTTTCCGCTTGGAAACGGCCCGAAACTTCAGGTTAAAACCTTTGGTCCGCTCGCGAACTAGAGCGCCTTGGCCATGTTCAGGTGCGCTGTCACCGTAGGCACCAATTCCTTCGCGAAAGCCTTGAGAGGCGCGGAATCGCCGTTCGCCGCGTAGTCCTTCAGCTTGTCGAGGGTCATCTGATGCGCATCGACTTGCGCCGAGGCATAGGCCTTGTCGAAATCGGCGCCGGTGAGATTCTTCAGCGCATCGAGCTTCTGATCCTGCGCGTCGCTGAGGCCGGCGTCCGGCGTGATCGCGGGCGACAGCTTGTCAGCCACGCCCTTCAGCTTGGCGGTGGACTGGGTGTGCGCGTCGATCATCTTTTCGGCGAAGCGCTTCACGGCGGCCGACTGGCCCTTGGCCATGGCCAGCTTGGACGTCTCGATCTCGAAGGCGTCGCTGCTGGCGGCGGCATTGGCGAAGGCCTGCGCAGGGGTCTGCGTGGCCGTGCCCATCGGCATGTCCGCCCCCGGAATGGCGCCGGGAACCACTTCCGTTGCCGGTGCCGTGGCCACGTCATTCGTGGCGGGAGCCTCCTTCTTGCAGGCCGTGAGGGCCAGTGCTGCGAACGAGACGGCGTATAGTACCCGGTGCTTCATGGTGATTTCCTCTTCCTCACTATGCTCCATCGTGAACCAACCAGTCCGCCGCGCGTTCCCGGACAGACTGCTCTCGGTCGCAAGGATCGCGGAGCGTCCCGGCAAGGCAGGAGCAAGACTATGGGAATGCTAGGAAATATCTTCGACAAGGTCTTCCATCGCAACAAGGCGAAAGCCGCCCCCGCGCCTACGCAAAACGCCCCTGCGGCACCCGCCCCCACGCAGGCCGCCCCCGCGCCTGCCGCAGCCGCGCCCGAAGCAGCGGAACCCGTGGACGTCGGCGCGGTGCTTGAGGAAATGGCATCGATGAAGGCGGACCATGGCGGCAATTACCAGACCTCCATCGTCGACCTGCTGAAACTGCTGGATCTCGATTCCAGCCTCTCCGCGCGGAAGGAACTCGCAGACGAACTGGGCGTCCATGCCGCTGCAGACGGTTCGGCAGAGCAGAATATCGCCCTCCATCGCGCCGTCATGGACAACCTTGCCAAGAATGGCGGCATCGTGCCCGACAGCCTTCGCCAATAAGTATCAGACATCGGTAGGTATCAAATGAGGACCGAGCGTAAATCCTGAAAAGTAACCTCGGTTAATGCGCCCTGCCAAAGCGGCGCTATGAGCGCACCCCGGTGGGGTGAAGCCGCGGTATCGCGGTTTCGGACAGGTCGGCAGCGTGCGGCGCCTAGCGCCCGTTGCCGGCCTGTCTCTTCATGTGGATCGGGCTGCCGCACTTATAGCTCGCCTTCGCTGCCCGCGTCGCGGGCACGGCGGATCTCGTGGAGGGCCGAGGTCTGTTCCTTCTCTCCTTCCACCACCAGGTCGGGACGCCCGGCAAGCTCCCCCGCAAGGCGCTTGGCGTACCCCTTCATCACTTTGGCAGCGCCTTTCACTTCCTCTTTCCTATCGGTCATGCCCAATCTCCTGATCGCGCGGTTCAACCGGGGTAGGGCGAGGTCTTCAGCAGACCTGCAAGGTGCGCCGCATTGCCTGCCACCATCCTTGCCGTCTTGGTGACTTTGTCAGGTGTCTTGTCCAAGTCCTTGAAATCGGTGGATCCCATTGCCTCGCCTACCCAGTAACAGGCCGCGACAGCCGGGATCGTCCAGCCCACGTCGTTAAGGGACTGGAACAGCTGGGCCGATGAGAAATGGGCGCCGTCCTCGTTACCGACGATCGCCGCCACCGCGACTTTGCCGTAGCTGGGCATGCGGCCCTCGTCGTCGGTCTCGTCGAGGAAAGCATCCATCCGTTCGAGCACGCGCTTGGCGACGCTGCCGATCTGGCCCATCCAGATGGGGCCGCCGAACACCAGAATATCGTGCGCCAGGATCTTTTCCCGCAGGCCGGGCCATTCGTCACCTTCGCCCTCGTTCGAGGTCACGCCGGGTAGCACGTTGAGCCCAGCCACCCGCACGGTCTCCGTGATCTCGACATCGCGTTCGGCAAAGGCCTTCGCGAGAACCGCGATCATCGCGTCCGTGGAGGAAGGCTCGGCTGGATCGGACTTCAGAGTGCAATTGATGGCCAGGGCTTTGAGTGTCACGGGCAGGCGTCCTTCTTCCGATACATGTTTGCAGAACCAACGCGGGACCCGGCGTTTGGTTCGAGCGCAGGGCGCCCTGCCGGCAAGACCGATTGAAAACGAAAGCTGGGAACGGGGCCGCCTGCTCGCGCCTTTCTTCTGTCGAAGGAGAAGGATCATGGCCGAGTACGAACCCGACGATTCCCGCAATGTCACCGGAACCGCCGGCACGCCCGACGGACGCTGGACCAACCGCGATGGCAAGCCGCCCCAAGGCGTCCCCCAGAAGGATCCGGCCCGCGCCCGGGAAGCGGAGCTTCACCCCGACAAGGAAGACGAACGCCTCAATCCGGGCGCCGATACCGAAACAACCGGCGGCGTGGGCGGCGCCCGGCGAGGCTCTCACGGCTGACCTTTCAGCCGCGGCACGCCGCAGCAACCATTTGTAACGCCGCGTTCGCCGCTTTCGCTCGAACCTGGCGGCCCCTGACGCGTTGCCCCCGAACGAGTCAGGGGAAAATGTCGTCTTGCGAAAATCGATTGCCGCACCGTCCGTTACCTTAGCGTCCGTTACCATGGCGACGCTGGTGCTGGCGGGCTGCAACGGGCATCAGTCGGCGCTGGCGCCGTTCGGGCTGGAAGCGCGCTCCACACTCTGGCTGACCGCGGTGCTGGCGGCGGGAGGCAGCGTCATCGCGCTTGGAATGGCCGCGATCTACTTCGTCGCGGCGCGGGCTCCGGAAGGAAAGCTCACTCACCAGAGCGGCATGCGTCTCGTCCTCTGGCTCGGTGCGGTTGTCCCGACCGTTGTGCTGACCGCGCTGCTGGTCTGGGCGCTTCCGGCCATGCGCCCCCTTCCCACCGGCGACAGCGATTTGCACATCCGCGTAGAGGGCGAGCAGTTCTGGTGGCGCGTCGCTTACGCGCGGAGCGATCACAACGGCCCGGGCGGCCGGACGGAGCCGCTGCTGCTCTCCGCCAACGAAGTGCGCCTCCCGGTCGGCCGGACGGTCGTGTTCGAACTCACCGCCACGGACGTCATCCATAGTTTCTGGATTCCCGGCCTTGCCGGCAAGATGGACATGATCCCCGGCCGCACCAACCGGCTGGTCGTCAAGGCCGAGAAGCCCGGCACCTATCGCGGGGTATGCGCCGAGTTCTGCGGCCTCAGCCACGCGCTGATGGCCTTCGACGTCATCGCCATGGAACCGGCCGCCTTCGATGCCTGGCTGACCGCCGCCCGCATTCCCCCGCGCCGCACGCAAGACCGCGGCGCAGCGCTGTTCGCGCGCGAGGGCTGCGGAAGTTGCCACGCCCTCGCCGGCACATCGGCCCAGGCCCGCATCGGTCCCGATCTCACCCGCTTCGGCGAGCGCCTGACGCTTGGCGCCGGGATTCTCGAACCGACGGACGCCCATACCGCCGCCTTCATCCGCGATCCCCATCGCTTCAAACCGGGCGCCCGCATGCCCGCCTATACCCATCTCACGCAGGAGGAAGCCCTGGCCCTTGCCCGCTGGCTGAAGCAGACCAAGGCGGAGAACGCGCGATGAGCCTGCACGACCAGGACGATCCCGCCCTCCGCGCCGCGCAGGAACAACGCCTGCGTGAAGTCTGGGCGCCGCCCAAAGGCCTTTTCCTGCGCTGGACGGACACCAACAACAACCAGGTCGGCAACTGGTACGTGCTCACGGCCTTCGCCTTCATGCTCTTCGCAGGCGTGCTGGCGCTCATCATGCGCACGCAGCTCGCGGTGCCCGACAACGACCTGGTGGGGCCGGGCACGTTCAACCAGTTGTTCACCCTGCACGGCTCGGTGATGATGTTCCTTTTCGCCGTGCCGATGTTCGAGGCGGTATCGATCATCCTCCTGCCGCAATTGCTGGGCGCGCGGGACCTGCCCTTCCCCAGGCTTTCCGCCTTCGGCTATTGGTCCTTCCTGATCGGCGGCGTGTTCGTTTCGGGATCGATCTTCTTCGACGCCGCGCCGGACGGCGGCTGGTTCATGTATCCGCCGCTGACCACCCGAACCGACCTTTCCGGTCTCGGCGCCGATATCTGGATGCTGGGGCTTTCCTTCATCGAAGTGTCGTCGGTCGCCGCTGCGGTCGAGCTGATCGTGGGCGTGCTCAAGTGCCGCCCGCCGGGCATGCGGCTCAACCTCATGCCGCTCTATGCCTGGTACATCCTGGTGGTAGCGGTGATGATCCTCTTCGCCTTCCCGCCGCTGATCGCCGGGGATGTGCTGTTCGAGATGGAGCGCCTGCTGGACTGGCCCTTCTTCGATGCCTCGCGCGGGGGCGATCCGCTGCTGTGGCAGCACTTGTTCTGGATCTTCGGCCATCCGGAAGTCTACATCGTCTTCCTGCCCTCCATCGCGCTCTTCGCAATGCTGGTGCCCACGTTCGCGCGGCGCCACCTGCTGGGCTATCCCTGGATCGTGCTGGCGGCGGTGGGCACCGCGTTCCTCTCGTTCGGGCTATGGGTCCACCACATGTTCGCGACGGGCCTGCCGAAGATCAGCCTCGGCTTCTTCTCGGCAGCGTCCGAAGCGGTTGCGATCCCGACGGCGGTGCAGATCTTCGTCTTCATCGTCACCCTCTGGGCGGGCCGCGTGGTCTGGTCCACGCCGCTGCTCTACGCCACCGGAAGCCTCGCGATCTTCGTGATCGGCGGGCTGACCGGGGTGATGGTCGCGCTGGCCCCGTTCGACTGGCAGGCGCACGACACCTACTTCGTGGTGGCCCACCTGCACTACGTGCTGATCGGCGGCACGCTGATGCCGCTCTTCGCAGGGCTCTATTACTACTGGCCGCTGGTGACCGGCAAGAAACTGTCCGACCGGCTGGGACGCACGGCATTCTGGCTGATCTTCGTGGGTGCCAACCTGTGCTTCTTCCCGATGCATCTTTCGGGGCTGGAGGGCATGCCGCGCCGTGTGTTCACGTATCCGGCCGACCTTGGCCTCGGCGGGCTGAACATGGCCTCCACGGTCGGCTCCTTCGTGATCGCCGCCGGGGTTGCGGTGATCGTGCTCGACTTGTGCCGCTCGCCCTGGCGCCAGATGGCCCCGCGCAATCCCTGGCAGGCCGGAACGCTCGAATGGCTGGCCCATCCGCAGGACGAGAACTGGGGCATCCGCTCGATCCCGCTGATCGAGAGCCGCTATCCGATCTGGGATCAGGAAGACTTCGTGCGCAAGGTGGACGAAGGCCGCTATTTCCTGCCCGATGCCGAGGAAGGCCGGCGCGAGACGATCATCACCTCGGTGCTGGACGCGCGCCCGGTCTCGGTCATCCGCCTGGGCGCTCCCAGCTGGAAACCGATGCTCACCGCCCTGGCGCTGGGCGGCGTGTTCATCCTGACCACTTATCATCTCTACTGGCTGGCGCTGGTTTCGGGCGTGGCGACGCTGGCCATGGTGCTCTGGTGGCTCTGGACCGGAACGGCGGAAATTCCCGAAAAGCCCAGCAAGCCGATCGGGCACGGCATGGAGTTGCCGCTCTACATCTCGGGCGGGGCCTCTCCGGGCTGGTGGGCCATGTTCATCACGATGATGGCGGACGCCACGGCCTTTTCCGGATTGCTGTTCGGCTACTTCTTCTTCTGGACCCGGCACGCCGACTTTCCGCCGCCCGACATGGCCGCAGCGCCCGGCATCTTCTGGCCAATGATCGCGCTGATGCTGGCTCTTGCGGGCTGGATCGCCACGGTCGCCGCGCGCGAGATCCACGCGCGGGGTGGCATCGGTGCGGGCCGATTGCTGCTGCTGTTCGGGTTGGCCACCAGCCTGGCGGGTGTCCCGGCCGGACTGGCAGGACCCTGGCTTTCCGGCATGGATCCCGCCGCACACAGCTACCCGGCCATCGTCTGGACGCTGGCGATCTGGACCTGCCTTCATGCCGCCGTCGCGGCGATCATGCAGGCCTATGTCCTCGCGCGGAGCCTGGCAGGCAGGATGACCCCGCATCACGACGCGGATATTCGCAACGTCACCGTCTACATGCACTTCTTCGCGCTCACCGCCGCCTGCGCCTATGCCACCATCGGCCTGTTCCCGGAGGTGGCATGAGCGAAGACCCGCGCGGCGACCGCAGGAAATGGCATGAGCGGCTGCAAGTCACGCTCTGGACCCTGATCGTGCCGCCCACGGTCTGGGCGGCCCATTTCCTGTTTTCCTACCTCTGGGCAGCAATATCCTGCGCCAAGCAAGGCGACTTCGCCCGTTTCCCGACACTGTTCGTGGCCGGGACGGTGCTGGCCCTGGCGGCCATCGCCCTGTCGGGCTGGATCGCCCACCGGCAGGTCCGCATGCCCGGCAGCCCTCCGCCGCACCAGGACGGGACCGACATCGACCGGCTGCGTTTTCTGGCGAAGGCAACCCTGCTGCTGGCCGGACTGAGCTTCGTGGGCGTGCTTTTCACCGCTTTGCCGGTGGTGTTCATCGGAGACTGCCGGTGAAGCGGGCCGCGCTCCTGACCGGGTTCCTGCTCGTGCCGCTGGGCCTTGCCTGCGCGCACTTCGGCATGACCGGCCACATGACCGCGCATATGATCGCCGTGGCCGTCGCCGCGCCGTTGCTGGCATTCGGCCTGGCCGAAACCGCTCTCGATCCTGCGCGCCGCTGGCCCCGCCTGGTGACGCCGATGGCGATGATGCTGGTGGAACTGGTCGCCGTCTGGGCTTGGCACTTGCCCGCCGTGCGCCGCGCCGCCGACGCCGCACCCTGGTTGGGCGCCGCGGAATACGCCAGCTTCCTGGGCGCAGGACTGCTGCTCTGGAGCGCCGCGATCCACACCCCCCAGCGCGCAGCCGGGATCGGTGCGCTTCTGCTGACATCCATGCATATGACGCTGCTGGGCGTGCTCATCGGCCTCGCCCCGCGCCCGCTTTACGGCTCGGGAATGCCCGGAATGCACAACCACGGCGCGCCGTTCGGCCTTGACCCTCTGGCCGACCAGCAGCTTGGCGGGGTCGCCATGCTGGTGATCGGCGGGGCAAGCTACTTCCTCGGCGGCATTGCCCTTCTTGCGGGACTGCTGAGAGCCAAGCCGGAACCTTCGAAATGACCGTGAAACTGACCTGGAAACGCCTGATCCTGGCGCTGCTCACCCTCTTCGCGCTGGGCATGGGATTTGCCTGGTCCGGCCTGTTCCCCATCGCCGCTTCTTCGGGACATTGGGCGATCACCGACTGGTTCCTCCACTGGACCATGCAGAACTCCGCGCGCACTTACAGCGCATTCCAGACGCCGGAACGCGTGCGCGACGACCGGGCCCTCGTCAGCGCGGCGGGCCATTTCCGGCAGTCCTGCGCGGTGTGCCACGGGGCGCCCGGCATGCCGCCATCGCCGGTCATGCAGTCCGCCACGCCGCCCGCACCGGACCTTGCGCGCGTGGTGAGCGAATATGGCGACAGGGAGCTGTTCTGGATCGTTCGTCACGGGGTGAAATTCACCGGCATGCCAGCCTGGCCGGTCGGCGACCGACCGGACGAAGTGCGCCGCATGGTGGGCTTCCTGCGCCGCCTGCCGAACATGACCCCGGCCGAGTACGAGGCTCTCACCGCGCCTGCGCCGGGCAGCAACGCTGCTCTTGCCAGCTGCACGGGTTGCCACGGAACCGACGGCCTGGGGCGCGGCCAGGCCGATATTCCAGTGATCGCCGGGCAGAAGGAAAGCTATCTCCTCGCCGCCCTGCGCGACTTCGCTTCCGGAAAGCGCCACGGTGCGGTCATGCAGGTTGCGGCATCGGGCCTCTCGGACGCGGAGATGCGCCAGGCCGCCCGCCATTACGCACGGCAACCGGGGCTGCGCGACCAATCCCTCCCCGCCGCCCATGCCATCGTTTCGGATGGACTGCCCGCAAAGCAATTGCCTGCCTGCACCACCTGCCACGCGCCCGGCAAGGCAGCGCCCGTCCTCGGCGGCCAGCGGGCGGACTACCTCGCCGCCAGATTGCGACAATGGCGGGGCGAGGAAACCGTGATCGACGCACACAAGCCGCGCGACCCGATGGCCGTCATCGCCCGGCGCATTCCCGAGGCGCAAATCGATCCTCTCGCCAAGGCCCTGTCCGGGGAAGCTACAGCGCGCTGACCTTCACCCGGGATTCCTCCGCGCAGCGCAGCCAGCGGCGCGCCTCATGCGTTCCTGAAACCAACAGGCTCCACTGAAAGGCAAAATCGGCATGACCGAAAGCGGAAACGACCCCCGGGAAGACGTGCTGAACTTCTGGTTCCGCGAACTCTCTCCCAAAGACTGGTTCGAGACCGCCGAGGCCCTGGACCCCGCGGTGCGTGCCCGTTTCGGCGCGCTTCACGCCCAGGCCGCCGAAGGCGCGTTGGCGGACTGGGCCGAGACCCCGCTCGGGCGGCTGGCGCTGATACTCGTGCTCGACCAGTTCTCTCGCCATATCCATCGCGGCACGGCGCTGGCCTTTGCCAGCGATCCGGCCGCGCAGCACCTCGCCGTCGAGGGTATAGCCGCCAGAATGGACGAAACCTTGGGCTTTGCGCAGCGCCAGTTCTTCTACATGCCGCTGATGCATGCCGAGGACCCCGTCCTCCAGGCCATGAGCGTCGAACGCTTCAAGGCTCTGCGCGACTATGCCGAAGAGGTGATGGGCTTCGCTTCGGGCCATAGTGCCGAAATTGCCGCTTTCGGGCGCTTTCCGGGGCGCAATCTCGCTCTTGGCCGAAATTCCAGTCCCGCAGAGATCGAACGTCTGAGCAGCAGCGAGCCGGCATCCTGATCGCAGCGCAAGGCTCCCGACACGCCCGCGCCCTGCCACTCAGTTCCGCAACATGATCCAATCGTCGTCGCCGCCCTTGTCCCGCAGGACATCGAGGGCCGTCTGGACGTGAATCGCCGCGAGATCCTGACCGCAGGCGTCGAGGCGGCCTATGGCCTCCTGCAGCAAGTGCGTAATGCTGCGCAGCTCAAGGACAAGCTGTTCCTGGTTGGTGAGTGCCATCAGACCGTTCCTCCCCCTCGGGCCTATCCCCCCTAGGTCCAAGAAGACAGGCTAAGCCAAGGAACGCTCCGAACCAAGTAGAATTACGAATGACTCCCATTGGATAGTCAAATATTCACCTTTCCGGTACTGCGCGCGGCCCGCCGCAAGTAATCGCGCATCAGCGCCTGCCCCTTGTCGGTAAGGCAGGCATGGTTGCCGCCCGACGCGGCATCCGTACAGCGCGTCACCAGCCCTTTCGCTTCCAGCACGTTCTGCCAGCGCAGCACCGTATTGGCCGAAGAGGTGCCGAGCGGCGCCGCGGGTTTGCGGGACTGGCCGATGAAAAGGTCGAGCAGAATGTCCCAGGCCGGCTCCCCGAAGAAATCCGCGCCGAGCATTTCATCGCGGATCCGGCGGCATCGATAGATATATTCGGCCAGGGGCAGCAGATCGGCATCGCCTTCCGCGGCCCCGTCACCCAGCCCTTCGCCACCTGGATGGCCACTTGGCCCGCCTGCGGACACATGCCCGGACAAGCCACTCTCCGGCGTCGGCCCAAGCCCGCCGAAACCCTCTTCCCCAAGTTTTCTACCCATCGCCCCCAGCTGTTAACGCCCCGCGACTCCTGCGCGCCCGCTGAAGCGCATGACTTAAGCGCTGGTCAGTGACAACGCTGTCAACGATAAAGACCGGCCGGACTTCAAAAAGTTAATCTAGGATAATTCCGGTCCACTATTGCTGCAGGTAACGGCTCGGCGGCACGCCCAGCACGCGTTTGAACATCGTGGAGAAATTCCCCGGTCCATCATAACCGAGGTCGAGCGCGATGGCGGTGACGGAATCGCCGGCAGCCAGCCGCGGCAGGGCCACCGAGAGGCAGGCCTGCTGCCGCCATTCCGCGAAACTCATGCCTGTCTCCCGTCGGAACAGCCGCGTGAACCGGCGGCGGTTCATCGCCAGGGCATCGGACCATCGCTCGATCGTGTCTCCGGCGCGGGGGCTTTCCAGAAAGCGATGGCAGCGTTCCGCCAGCGCGGGGTTACGCGGAAAAGGCACGACGATGGGAATAACCGGCGCCTGGCAGATTTCGGCGACCAGCAGAGCCATGACCAGTCCGTCGCGGCCCTCCAGGTCGTATTCGGCCGGCACTTCGGACGCCGCCACCAGAAGCTGCCGCAGCAGCGGGGACACCGCGACCACCCGGCAAGTATCCGCCAGAGCCGCGCCGGCCGAAGGCGCCACCAGCACGCTGCGCGTCTGCACTTTGCCCACCATCCGCACCGAATGCGGCGTTCCGGCAGGGATCCACACCGCGCGCTCCGGCGGTGCGACCCAGGCGCCATCCGGCGTGCTCACGGCCACCACGCCGCGCGAGGCATAAAGAAACTGGCCGCGCCGATGGCTGTGCTCCGCCAGTTCGAACGAGGGCGGATAATCGTTGCCGATACCCACGACCGGCCGCGGCACGTCCTCGTAATCCGCCGGCTGGCGCTGCTGGATCTGATGTCCCACAATCATAATTGAATGACCCATATGCCGAAGCGGGACGATCTCAAAGCGAATAGGAGAGTCGCCACGAGCAAAGGACCGCGAAGGAGGCGGCAAAAATGGCCCAGAAATTGGCAGCAGGCGGGTCCGGCCCGGCGATGGACGATCGCGGACAGACGGCCGTGAATGGAACCGTGTTCGGCGTGATCGTCGCCATCAGTTTCTGCCATCTTCTGAACGACATGATGCAGTCTTTGCTGCCCGCGATTTATCCTGCACTGAAGGCCGACCTGGGCCTGAGTTTCGGCCAGATCGGCCTGGTGACACTGGCCTACCAGATCACCGCTTCGATCCTTCAGCCACTGGTGGGGCTCTATGCGGACAAGCGACCGACTCCGCTCGCCCTGCCCGGCGGCACGCTGTTCTCGCTGGCCGGACTGACCGTGCTGTCGGCCGCGCATAGCTATGGACTGGTGCTGGTCGGCGCATCGCTGCTGGGCATGGGGTCTTCCGTGTTCCATCCCGAATCCTCCCGCGTGGCCCGCATGGCTGCGGGCGGACGGCACGGACTCGCGCAGTCGCTGTTCCAGGTGGGCGGGAACGCCGGTCAGGCGCTAGGGCCATTGGCCGCCGCGCTGGTGGTGGTGCGTTGGGGACAGTCCAGCCTGGCCTTCTTCGCGCTGCTGGCACTGCTGTCCGGCGCCGTCCTGTGGAACGTGGCCGCCTGGTATCGCAGTCATGGCCTGGAACGGCTGGCGGCCGGCGGCAAGGCGAAGCTTTCCGCGGGCCTCCCCAAGGGCCACGCCGCGCGCGGCATCGCCATCCTGCTGGCGCTGATCTTCTCCAAATACGTCTACCTCGCCAGCCTGACGAGCTACTTCACGTTCTACCTCATCCACCGCTTCGGCCTCACCGTGCAGAACGCGCAGTTCCACCTCTTCGCCTTCCTGGCCGCCGTCGCGGTCGGCACGGTGATGGGCGGGCCGCTGGGCGACCGGTTCGGGCGCAAATACGTGATCTGGTTCTCGATCCTCGGCGCCCTGCCCTTTACGCTGCTGCTACCCTATGCCAGCCTGTTCTGGACAGGCCCGCTGACCGTGGTAATCGGCCTGATCCTGGCCTCCGCCTTCCCGGCCATCGTCGTGTTCGCGCAGGAACTGGTGCCGGGGAAAGTCGGCATGATCTCTGGCCTGTTCTTCGGCTTCTCGTTCGGCATGGGCGGTCTGGGCGCGGCCGTGCTCGGCTGGCTGGCCGACCGCACGAGCATCGAGACGGTCTACCACGTCTGCGCCTTCCTCCCGGCGATCGGCCTGCTGACGGCATTCCTGCCGCGCGTGAACAAAGCCTAGACCGGCCCGGGCCGGGCCCTGGAGGGTCCGGCCTAGCGCCGGCGGGCGGCGGCGACGAGCGCGTAAGTCGTCACGCCGCACAGTCCCAGGGCGATGGCGAACCCCGCCCCCGCGCCCCACTTCGCGCCGAGCGGCCCGGCCAGGAACCCGCCCAGCGCCAGTCCGGCAAGGGGAAGGACGATGAGGGCGAGGCAGCCGATCGCAAACACAAGTCGTCTCCACTTTCCTGCCGCAGGTCCGGGCGGTCCACAGCCCGCAGACAAGCGGCCTTCCGGCCTGAGCATCGGCCGCTGCATGCAATCCCGTCCGCCCCTTGGCAAGTCTCCGATAAGCCCGCGCGCGCCATGGTCGCCCGATAGTCTGCATCGGCACTAACAATAATCCGTGACGGAAGATTAAATCGCCAAGCTCTTGTTAGACCGCGAATTTCGCGGCGCGCGATTTGGCAACGGGTTGCAACGAAACGATAGTTTCTTTTCACCGGGCATCACCCGCAGTACGCTCCGGGCAAGATACGGAGCGAGGGAGCAAGTACCGGCTGGGAAAAGCCGGCCGAATTGCGGCGATTTTCGGCAGTATACCCAGATCATTCCGAACCGAACACTTGCGCGCGCCGCCGCGGCGTCGGCTGTCTGTGCGCGTGATAAATTCAAATCATCACCGAAAACAGAACAATATCGGTGGGAAAACAAAAAAAGAAAAACACGATACCGGGAGGAGAGAACAGGCATGAATGCAGGGAAGCTGACGCGCGTCATGATCATGGGCGCCGTGCTGGGCGGCACTTCGACGGCGATGCCGGCACTGGCGCAAAGCCAGCCGACGATAAATCCCGGCGATATCATCGTTACGGCCCGCCGCACCGAAGAACGGCTTCAGGATGTGCCGATCTCGATGACGGTCTATGACGGCGCCACCATCGAAAAGCGCAATATCGTCGTGGCATCGGACCTGGCGACCTATACGCCCTCCCTCTCCGTCAACACGCGCTACGGCGCCGAGAAAGCCAGTTTCTCGCTGCGCGGTTTCAACCAGGATGCCTCGACGGCGCCCACCGTGGGCGTCTATTTCGCGGACGTCGTGGGCGTTCGCGCGCAGGGCGGCACGACCTCCGGCAATACCGTGGGCGCCGGCACTTTCACCGACCTGCAGAACGTGCAGGTGCTGAAAGGCCCGCAAGGCACGCTCTTCGGCCGCAACACCACCGGCGGTGCGATCCTGCTGGTTCCGACCAGGCCGACCGATCTGTTCGAAGGCCATATCGAAGGCACCATCGGCAATTACGACCAGCGCCGGATCCAGGCGGCACTCAACGTCCCGCTGGCGGAGACGTTCAGGGTCCGCCTCGCGGTGGACCGCAACAAGCGCGACGGCTACATGAAAAACCGCTCCGGCATCGGGCCTGACGCGTACAACAATACCGACTACGTCTACGCCCGTCTCAGCGTGGTCGCCGACCTGACGCCCAATCTCGAGAATTACACGATCTTCCATTACAGCCGGTCGGACACGAACGGCTACGCCACCCATTACGAGAACTGCGATCGCGACGCGGCCAGTCCTTTGGCAGGCGGTCCGTTCACCCGCTACTTCACCGCAACGGCCGCCTGTGCCCAGATCGACCGGCAGGCCGCGCGCGGAGACGGCAGGCTCGATGTGGAAGTGAGCAATCCCGATCCGCGCTTCCTGCTGGAGACATGGCAGGTCATCAACACGACGACCTGGCAGGCCAGCGACACGATGACGGTGAAGAACATCGCCAGCTACGGCGAATTCCGGGAGGATTCGGCGTTCAATCTCTACAGCGACAACTTCCGCATCGCCGACACGCCGGTCACCCGCACATTCCAGTCGCTGGGCTACGTCACGGTGGGCGCGCCGTTCAACTACATCGCGCTCGACATCCAGCCCAATTATCACGCAGCAGCGGAATCGACCGCAACCGAGGAACTCCAGCTCCAGGGCCGCTCGGCCAATGGCAAGCTGAACTACGTGATCGGCGGCTACCTGGAATTCAGCCGGCCGATCGGATGGAACCAGCAGCGCACCGGCATCTATGGGAACTGCCCGGATGCCGGGAACCTCGGCTGCTCCGGCGTGCTGCCGCTGGGCCTGCCCGCTTCCAGCCTGGGCATCGCGCTGGTCTCTGAATCGCGCACGCGCTTCGATTTCGACAACCACGGCGCCTTCGCGCAGGCCACCTACAACTTTACCGATCAGTTCGCGCTTACCGGCGGCTTCCGTTATACGTTCGACAAGACGGTGGGCGTCTCCGAAAGCAACCGCTGGAACCTGGCGACGATACCGGGACTGGGCACGATTCCCGTCGGGCGCGTCTGCAACGACGTGCTCAATCACCCCACCGTCAACCTCCTCGCCAACGGCGGCGACACGACCGCTTGCAGCACGCGGATCTCCAACAAGTCCAACCGGCCGACCTGGCTGATCGACCTGGACTTCAAACCGACGCCCGACATGCTGTTCTATGCCAAGTATGCACGCGGCTATCGCCAGGGCGGCGTCAACTTCACCAACCCCGGGCTCGAAACATGGGATCCGGAGAAGGTGGACTCCTACGAACTGGGCGCCAAGCTGACCTTGCGCGGTTCCCTGCCCGGCTATTTCAACATTGCCGGTTTCTATAACGATTTCAGCGACCAGCAGGTGTTCGGCGCCCTCATCGCCAAGCAGGGCAGCGGCCTGGCCGGCGGCGCCGCGATCATCAATGCGGGCAAGTCGAAGATCCAGGGCGTCGAAGTGGACACGGGCATTACCCTGTTCCAGCGGCTGCGGCTCTCGGCGGGCTACACTTACCTCGATACCGAGATCAAGGAACTGGTGCCCCCCACGCTCAGCCCGGACAGCCCGTTCGAGCAGATCATCCCGCGCGGCCAGCCCGGCGATCCGCTCAGCTATTCGCCGAAGAACCGCCTGACGCTATCGGCGGATCTCGACGTGCCGCTGGGCGAAAAGACGGGCTCGCTGTCCTTCGGCGGCAACTATACCTATACCTCCAGCCAGGCGGTGGACGGCAACTTCTTCACCGCAGCCACGGCCGCGAACCCGCAGCGCGTCACGATCCCGGCCACCAACCTCTTCAACCTCAACGCCTCCTGGAGCGACGTGTTCGGCTCGGGCTTCGACATTGCCGCCTTCGCCACCAACCTCACCAACAAGCGCTTCAAGACCGCATCGGGCGGCGGCTACGAAAGCTCCGGCATCCTGGACTTCGCCTATGGCCCGCCGCGGATGTACGGGCTGCGGCTGAAGTTCAACTTCGGAAGCTGACGCCCCGCACGCCCCAATGCCAGTTCTCCGGCCTTTCGCGCTGCGAAGCGCCGGAGACGGCTGGCATCTCGCCGCGAACTGGACCACAAGCGCGGCATGTCCCGATCCCGGCTGAAAGTGTTCTTCGACGGCGGCTGCCGCCCCAACCCCGGCCCGATCGAGGCCGCCGCCGTCATCGGCGGCGCGGTGCATCTCTTCGAAAACCTGGGACAGGGCAGCAACGAGGATGCCGAATGGCGCGCGCTGAACCGCGCGCTGGAACTGGCGCAATCGCTGGGGCTGCAGAATATCGAGCTGGTCGGCGATGCTCTTCCCGTTGTTCGCCAGGCCAACGAGACCCTGAAGCGCGGCGAACCCCGCAACCGCCACGAGGCGGAATTTCTGGCCCTCGTCGCCAAGGCCAGACCCGCCCGCATTCGCTGGATCAAGCGCGAGCAGAACCTGGCGGGCATAGCCCTCGCCCGGCGCCATCCGCGTTGATGCCCGGGCGGGCGGGAAGCGGCTGGTCCTATTCGATGGGCGTCAGGCCCAGCAGGTCTTCGACGGCCCGCGCCAGATTGTGCGTCGTATAAGGCTTCTGCACGACGATGCGCGAGCGATGCTCCTGCGGAAGCAGCGCCTGTTCGCCGTAGCCGGTTGCGAAGAAGAAAGGCACACCCGCATTCGTCAACCGGTCCGCCACGCCGAAGCTGGTCTGGTCGCCCAGGTTGATGTCGAGGATCGCGAGGTCCGGCATGCCGCCATCGAGCGCCCCATGCGCGCCTTCCGCGCTGGAAGCCGTATCGATCTCCGCGCCGAAACGGCCCAGGATGTCTTCCGCGTCGAGCGCGATGATCAGGCTGTCCTCGACGATCAACACCGACATGTCCGCCAGCAGATCGTGCGGGATCGGCATCTTCGACTGGGCGGGTCCATGCGAAATTCGGCGCGGATTGGGCAGCTTGATCGTGGTGCCCTTGAAATTGCGCTGTTCGGAAAGGTGGCGTGCGGGAATGCGGAAGGTCGCCCGCACCCCGGCCGGATCGTAGACGATGTCCGCCGCGCCGCCCAGATCGTAGGGAACCGAACGCTTGATGATGGTCGTGCCGAAACCCTTGCGTGTGGGTTCCTTGACTGTCGGCCCCCCGCTTTCCGTCCAGGTCAGGATGAGGTCGTCGTTGTCGGCACGTTCCCAGGCGATCTGGACGATCCCCTCGCCCGAGAGGCTGCCGTATTTGGTGGAGTTCGTCACCAGTTCGTGAACCACCAGCGCCATGGAGGAATAGGCCTGCGGATTCAGCAGGATCGACGGCCCCTCGTAATGGATGGAGCTTTCCTTGTGCGCGGCGAAGGCGGCCGCTTCGGCATCGATCAGCGCCTGTAGCGGTGCCGGCCCCCAGTGATCGTCGGTAATCTGGTTGTGTGCGCGGGCGAGCGAATGGATGCGTCCATCGACCACCTCGACGAATTCCTTCACGGCATCCTCGTCAGGCTGGGACTGCCGCACCAGCCCCCGGATGACACCGAGGATGTTGCGCACGCGGTGGTTCAGTTCCGCGATGAGCAGTTCCTGCCGGCCATTGGCCTGCTGCCGCTGCGCCGCGGCTTCGTCGGCCAGGCGGAGCACCACTTCGATCAGCGTGGCGCGCAAGGTCTCGGCCACCCGCAGCTCGTGCTGCAGGAAAGGACGGGAGCGGCCTTCCACTTGCTCGTTCCATTCGGCGAAACTCTCGCGCGGCGTCAGGCGCGGGCCGTTCGGGCCATATTCGATCGGTTTGTGCGGATCTCCCGCCCAGCGCACGGACTGGCGCATTTCCGAGCGGAACAGCACGACGTAATCGCGCGGCGATCGCGAGATGGGAATGGCCAGCAGCCCGGCGGCGTCCCCGGCATAGCTTCCGGCCCCTTTGACCAGCGAGCCGATGTGATCGGTGGCAAAGACCTTGCCCGCCGCCGTGGCATTGAGGGCGCGCACGATGGCGCGAAAGTCCTCGCTGGGCGGCACGGACCCGGAAAAGGCGTAGTTGCCGTTGATCCACACGCCCACCCCATCGGCCGGGATCGCGCTCATCAGGATGTCGGCAAGCCAGTCGGGGTCCTTCAGCAGCGTTTCGTCCGACGCGACGGCGCTGAGGAGCTGGTCCGAGATATCGCGCGCGCGCCGCTCGTATTCGGCCATCTCCCGGCGCTCCCGGCTTTCCAGGCGCATGGAAAACATCTGGGCGAAAAGGTCGCTGACGGAGCGACGCTCGAACGTGGGCGAGATCGGCGAATAGTGATGGCAGGCGAACAGCCCCCAAAGCTCGCCGTCCACGACGATGGAGATCGAGAGCGAGGCCCTGACGCCCATGTTGCGCAGATATTCGATATGGATCGGCGAGACCGACCGCAGCACCGAAAGCGACAGGTCTAGCGGTTTACCTTCGGCGTCCAACTGGGGCACGATGGGAACCGGCACGGCATCGATATCGTGAATGACCCGCAGCAGGTTGCGCTTGTAGAGTTCGCGCGCCTGGCGGGGAATGTCGCTGGCGGGATAGTGCAGTCCCTTGAAGGATCCGATACCGGCCTTGCAGGCCTCCGCCACCACTTCGCCGTCGCCGCCTGCCGCGAACTTGTAGACCATCACCCGGTCGTAGCCCAGCAGCGCGCGGACCTGGCGCGCGCCTTCCCGGTAGAAGGAGGCCAGGTCCGGCCGCGTGTCCAGCCGCGCCATCATCGCGCGTACCATGCCGCTGGAATCCCCGCTGGTCGGCACGCCGGGTTCGAATTCCAGGACGATCTGCCCTTGCGAGAGATGAAGCGCGAGGTCGTAGCACTGCCCGCCCTCGACCAGTCTCACGCCGAACATACGCTCCACCGAATCCGGAGACACCAGATAGGCCATGCGGTTGCGCAAGTCATGGATCAGCGAGGCCGGGATGAAGCCCGAAAACGGCTGGCCAACAAGACTTTCGGGAGGAACGTCCAGCAGCGCCGCAATATTGGCGGAAACGCGCGAGATCACCCAGTCCGTGCTGAGAGCGATCAGGTAGCCGACGGGTTGAACGGCGCCCAGCAGGTGGATGGGTTCACGATCGCAGTTGGTCAGATCGACCGTCATACCAGTGTTCGTCACGTCGCCTCTTGATCTTCGACTGCCCGGTCGCGGCCCGGATGCGCCTTTGATTCCGCAATCCGGGTGCAACTCGCGAAACTCGGGCAAGTTGCTGGCTCTGCCGATTCATGCAATCGTTGCGACCGCGAAAAGTCCTGCCGCCGATTGCTGTCAGGCGCAAGCAAGAGACGCATGGCGCCTGCGAATTCGCGCCGCCGGTCAGGCAAGCGGATCGGGCGATGGTGCCGCATCGGGCTCGTCCCGGTCGGCCAGGGCCGCATCGACCATGGCGCTCCAGATCGCGCGGCAGCTGGCGCTTTCCAAAGCGAGATCCCCGGCCGCTTCCATGTGATCGTCGGGCTCGCGCAGGGCCAGAAGGGCGGCGGCGATGTCCGCTTTCAGCCGGTCCTGCTCCGCCTCCGCCAGATCCTCCCAGCGCGCAGGTGCGGACTGTTGCTGCACCACGGCGCGTGCGGCTCGCTCGATGGGGGTCATGATAACGTGTTCCTCCTTAGGGCGTGGGGCCGAAGGCGCAGCCCCGTCTCGAAAGAGACGGCAACCCTGCGCGTTCGGCCTGTACCATGCAAACGGAGAAACCGCCCCGTCGTTGCCTCAGGGCGTCGGCGAGGCCGGCGCGGAGGGCTGCGGAGCGGCGATCTCCACCTCCACCCGGCGGTTCCTGGCGCGCCCTTCCTGGTCGTCGCTGCCATCGAGCTTGCGATTGGGCGCGATGGGGCGCGCCTCTCCCAGCGCGACGACCGAAATGCGCGCTTTCGCGACTCCCTTGCTTTCGAGATAGTCGCGCGCCGCTTCCGCCCGCCTGCGCGAGGCGGCCAGGTTGTCCGCATCCGAACCGCGGGAGTCGCTGTGCCCCCAGATCGTGATCGCCCCGCCGGCCGCGAAAGCGGGCGTGGTCAGCAACCCGTCCAGCAGCGAACGCCCGGCCTCGTCGGGCCTGGCGCCCTTTGCCGGATAGGGCACGACGAGGTGGACCGTCTCGACCGGCGGTGCCTGGGTCGGCCCCACATCGACATCGGCGCGGATGATCGATTTCTTCGGCTCGTCCGCCGCAGGATCGGGTGCGGCGCTGGCGTCCGCGTCAGGAAGGGCGCTATCGGGAACGACGCCATCGGGCGCTGCCCCCTGCGTGGCGCTATCGGTACTCTCTCCCTCGCTTCCGGTGCCCTGCTGGCAGCCGCCGAGGGCCGCCAGCAGGATCGCGGATGCGATCATGGGCGCGCTTTTCATGCTGTCGCCTCCTTGTTTTCAATCGTGTCGCGGGTGTTTTCGGGCTCGCCGTGGCGCGACGGGCCATAGGAAATGATCGTGTCGCCCGGTTGCGGGGTGGGCCGCGAGGCATGCGTGAAGAACAGGATCCTGCCGTCCTTGCGCAGCAGGAACAGCATGTTCGCATCTTCCGGCAGCGCAGCCTGCGCATCGGCGAAGTCGAACTGCTCGCTGATGCGGGTCTTGCGGAAGGCCCAGCCGGCGCGTTCGTGCTCGGCGATTTCGGCCACGCCGATCCCCGAGGCGAACATGGCACGGCCGCGCAAGGCTTCGGGCAAGCTGCGGTGGTCCTCGTCATCGCCCATCCCGCCGAGCTGATAGACCGAGTCCCGGCCGATGTCCGGGGCGAACTCGCTGCAGACGAGCGCATTGTAGGCTTCGTTGTCGGTCGTCGCGGCCAGGACCTGGAACTGCGTGAGGTCGAGGCGCTCGTCAGTCGATTCCGCCAGAATCTCTCCGTGGTAAGTGGCAATGCCGGCCTGCCGGGCGACGGAGAGGCGCTGCCAGCTGGTGTCCACAATCATCACCGGAACGTCGAGCTGACGCAGCTGGTTGGCCAGCGAGAGGCTCCACGAAGTGCTGCCCACGATCAGCAGCCCCTTCTTGCGCGCGCCCGTCACCTTCAGCCAGCGCGCCACGTAGCGGATGCTGAAACCATGCGCGAGGATAGTGGCCACGACCACCGAGAACGACAGCGTCACCAGAATGCTGCCGTCGCCGTAACCAAGCTGGTCGAGCCGGAGCGCGAAAAGGCCGGACATCGCCACGGCGACCACGCCGCGCGGCGCGATCCATGCCACCAACAGCCGCTCGTTCCAGGGGATCTTGCTGAAGGCCAGGCTCAGCAGCACCGTCGCCGGGCGAACCACGAACAGCAGCGCCAGCAGATAGGCGATGAAGCGCCACTCGAACTGGCGCAGCACTCCAAAGTCGAGCGAGGCGGACAGCAGCACGAAGACGCCCGAGATAAGGAGAACGGTGACGTTCTCCTTGAAGGGGTGAATGTCGCGCAGGGAATCCAGCCGCATGTTGGCGATGGCCACGCCCATCACCGTGACGGCGAGCAGACCGGTTTCCTGCTGGATCATGTTGGAGAGGACGAACGTGCCGATCACCGCCACCAGCAGGACGGGCGCCTTGAGATATTCCGGCACATGTCCGCGCGGGAAGGCCCAGGCGATGGCGCGGGCCACGGCATAGCCGATGAGCCCCGCCACGAGCGCGGCAGCCAGGAGGGCGGCCAGCACCGAAAGCAGCGTGCCGCCTTCGCCCGCCCGGCGCAGGTATTCGTAAGTGATGACGGCGCAGAGCGCGCCGAAGGGATCGTTGACGATCGCTTCCCATTTCAGGATCGCGCGCGGCCGCGGCGCGATGTTGCTCTGGCGCAGCAGGGGTATGACCACGGTGGGTCCGGTCACCACCAGAATGCCTGCGAACAGGATCGCGACCGGCCAGACCAGCCCCGCGACGTAGTAGCAGGCCACGGCGCCAAGCACCCAGCCCACGGGAATGCCTATCATCATCAGGCGCGTCACCGCGCCTTCGGTCTTTCTGAGTTCGCGGAAATTGAGGCTGAGGCCGCCTTCGAACAGGATCAGCGCCACAGCGACCGAGATCATCGGTTCCAGCAGGTCACCGAAAGTGTGTTCGGGAACGACGAGGCCGGTGACGGGACCTGCAAGGACACCGGCGGCGAGCATGAGGGCAATGGCCGGCCAACCGGTACGCCACGCGATCCATTGCGCGCCGATACCGAGGAAGCCGATCAGCGCGAAGACGAGGGCTTGCTGCTGCATGACGGGAGGCATAACCATCTCGGGCAGCCAAGGTAACCGGCGGGCACGAATTTTTTTCCCCAGCAAGCCCCTGAACGGATCGCTAGCCGGCCTCCGCCAGGTTTCGCTCCCGGATCAGCTGGACCAGGGCCCGCAGACCGGCCGGGGTATGGCGGTTGCCCGGATAATAGAGCGTGAGGCCCGGATAGGGCGGGCTCCAATCCTCCAGTACCGCCACCAGCCGGCCCTGCGCGACATGCTCCCTGACCGACCATTCGTTGAGATAGGCCAGCCCGATACCGGCCAGGACCGCTTCCTGCATCAGCGTCATTTCGTCCAGGACGAGGGCGCCGGGAACGTCGACTTCCACCGCCTCTCCCCGCCGCTCGAACTCCCATTTCCAGATCGCGCCGGTGGCTAGCCGCGCGCGGATGCAGCGGTGATGCAGCAGGTCCGCAGGCACTTGCGGCGTTCCCCATTGCGCGAGGTAGCCCGGCGTGGCGACGACGATCATCCGCACCGGACCGCCGATGGGCACCGCGATCATGTCCTGCGGCACATGTTCCATCAGCCGGATGCCGGCGTCGAACCCTTGCTGCACGATGTCCACCAGCCGGCCTTCCGTCGCCAGCACCAGGTTCATGTCCGGGAAACGCGCCAGGTATTCGAGGAAGATCGGGGTCAGGGTCATGCGACCAGCCCCGGCAGATGTGTTGATGCGCAGCGTGCCGGCGGGCGTGTCGCGGTGGCTGTTCACATCCTCGATGGCGCTGCCGATTTCCACGAGCGCAGGGGCGATGCGGGCAATGAATTGCGCCCCGGCATCCGTGGGCGAGACGCTGCGGGTCGTTCGGTTGAACAGCCGCACCCCCAGCCGCCGCTCCAGCGCCGCAACGCCGTGGCTGAGCGCCGACGTCGACAGGCCCAACTCCTCGGCGGCAGCACGAAAACTGCCAAGACGCGCGATCATGACCACGCCTTCGAATTCGACCAGGCCGCTTTTCATTATCCTTATTCCTTCATCAACTCATCCCGTTCTATCCTGCTTATCCAGATAATTCCACAGAACTACATCAGCCGGGTTCCCAGGAAAGGACCCCAGTGACATGAAGACCATCGACACGATCTACATCGACACCATCTACATCGACGGCCAGTTCGTGACCCCGCACGGCACGGAGCTGTTCGATCTCCACAATCCAGCCACCGCAGGCGTGATCGGGCAAGTTCGGCTCGGCGACGCGATCGACGCCCGCAAGGCGGTTGCTGCGGCGCGGCGCGCTTTCCCGGCGATGGCGCGAACGAGCAAAGCTGAACGGTCCGCCATGCTGGATCGCCTGGCCGCAGCCCTGGAGACCCGCCGCGCCGAATTGCTCGATGCCGTGATCGAAGAATACGGCGCGCCGGTCTCACGCTCCGCCTGGATGGTGGACTACGCCGTGGGTGCCTTTCGCGAGGCGGCCAAGGCGCTGGAAGACTATGCTTTCGTGCGCCAGATGGGCACCGCCACGGTAACGATGGAACCGCTGGGCGTCGCCGCCATCATCACGCCCTGGAATGCCAATCCCGGCTTCATCGCTGCCCGGCTGGCCATGGTGATCGCGGCCGGGGCGACATGCGTGATCAAGCCCAGCGAAATGAGCGCGCTGCAGACCCAGATCGTCACCGAGGCCTTGCATGAGGCACGGATCCCGGCGGGCGTCTTCAACATCGTCAATGGCCGGGGCGACGTGGTCGGCGCGGAACTCAGCGGCCACCCCGATATCGCGAAAGTCTCCTTCACCGGCTCCACGGTCACCGGCCGGGCGATCCTGCGCACCGCGGCCGAGACCTTCAAGCGAGTCACGCTGGAACTGGGTGGCAAGTCGCCGATGGTCGTGCTCGACGATGCCGATTTCGACGCTGCCATCCCCTTCGCGCTCGCCGCCGGCTTCAACAACAGCGGCCAGGCCTGCATCGCGGGCACGCGCATTCTCGTCCCGGCGCACCGGCTGAAGGCGTTCGAGACCGGCATCCGGGAAGCCGTGGCCCATGTCCGGTCAGGTGATCCGCGCGATCCGGCAACGACGATCGGGCCGATGGTCAGCCAGCGCCAGTGGGACCGCGTGCAGTCCTACATTCGCAAGGGGCAGGAAGAAGGCGCGATCCTGCTGGCCGGCGGCGAAGGCCGTCCCGAAGGCGTGGCCGAGGGCTGGTTCGTGAAGCCGACGATCTTCACCGGCGTGCGCAACGACATGACCATTGCCCGCGAGGAAATCTTCGGCCCCGTCCTTTCGATCATTCCCTACGAGGGCGACGAAGAGGCCGTCGCCATCGCCAATGACACCGACTACGGCCTTCACGCCTATGTCGCCGGCGGCAACCCGCAAAGGGCGCGCGCCGTGGCCGAGCGCATCCTGGCGGGCCGCGTCATCATCAACGGCGCGCCGATGGAAATGACCGCCCCGTTCGGCGGCTTCAAGCACTCGGGCCTCGGCCGGGACAACGGCGCCTTCGGCATCGAAGCCCTGCTGGAGGCCAAGGCCATCATGGCCTGAGCCGCCGGCGTCGTAGGGCTCCGCCTTGCGACGCCGCCCTACGACAAGGAAGCGAGCAGCGTTTCGGCCCGCCCAAGATCGCGATCCTGGGCGGGCCGTGACATATCGTGCCGGGCCTGCTCGACAAGCGCCCTGGCCTCATGGGCCTTGCCCTCCTGGACCAGCGTCGCCGCCAGATCGAGCGCGGCGCGCAGTTCCCACGCACGGGCGCCCTGATCGCGGGCGAGACTGCGCGCTTCCTCCAGCAATGCCCGCGCCGCGCCTGCCCCATTGGCGCTGGCCGCACCGACTATCGCGGCCTTGATCCGCAGCAGTTCCGGCAAGGCGATGCGCTCTTCATTGGCGGTGCAGCGGGTAATGGTGGCATCGACGACCTGCCGCGCATCCTGCAGCCGGCCCTCCGCGGCCAATCCGCGCGCCAGGGCGATCGAGAACGGCGTCGTCAACAGATCGTAGCGCGCGGCGCGTAGAAGCGAGAGGCTCTCCTGCAGCGCCAGAACGGCCGCGGCATGATCGCCCCGCTCCACGGCCACTTCGCCCCGGAAACCCCCGGCGGCCGCGATATAGGGGCCGAGCGCGTTGACTTGGGCGCTATCGGTGAAAGCCGCCAGTGTCTGGTCCACCAGCGCCATCTCGCCCATCCACAAGTAGACCGAGAAAGCCCATATGAGCGCGATGCAATGCGTTACCGGGTGATCCAGCCCCGCCGCCTCGCGCACGGCCTGTTCTGCCAGAGCGCGCGCGGCCATGGGTTCGCCGGACAGCCACAGGGTCCGCGCGAGGGCAATGGTGGATCGGTTGCGATGATCGAACCCGAAAGCGATCGTCCGGCTGCGCTCGGAAGGCGGACTGGCCGCCAGCGCGCGTTCCAGGTCGTGCCGGGCGCGGGTCTGGTCGCCCGCCAGGTGATGGGAGATACCCGAAAGCGAATAGGCCACCGCCAGGGCCTCGGGTTCTCCGATCGCCTCGGCAATCTCCACCGCACGTTCGGCATGGCGCATGGCGACTTCGTATTCGCCGATGCGCTCGTGGAAGATGTGCAGGCGGGCCAGCGTGCAGAGCTGCCCCCAGCGATCTTCCAGCGCAGTGCCGATTTCCAGCGCGCGGGTGAGCGCCGCCCCTGCTTCGGAACTGTTGCCGCGGGTGAACATCAGCGCGATGCCCAGCGCGCTCTGCAATTCCAGTTCCATCGCGCTGCCGCGCTGCTCCGGCTCCAGCGCCGCGATGGCGCGGGCCGCCCAGGTGCGGCACTCCACGAGGTGCGACAGATTGAGGAAGACCCGCAGGCTGGCGGCGGCCAGACGCACGGCGAGCTTCAGGTCTCCCTCCGGCCCGAAGCTCCAGTCCAGGGCGCTGCGAATATTGCCCAGCTGCGGCCGAAACGAGCGCGGGTCCTGGAAGGCGGCGGCATCCTGCGCCGCGATCGCTTCCAGTTCCGTCAGGAAGAACGCCGCATGACGCCGGGTGGTGGCCCGAAGCTCCTCCGGCCCGCGCCCGGCAAGCTTTTCCTTGGCATAGGCGCGGGTCATCTCCAGCAGGCGATAAGTCCCCGTGCCGCGCAGGCGATTGGGCGAAATGAGCGACTTGGCCGTGAGTTCGTCGAACGAGGCCGCCACTTCGTCCGAACCGAGCGTGGCATCGCTCACCACATAGATGGCGGCATCGATCGAGAAGGGGCCGACGAAGACGGAGAGCCGGTCCAGCACGGTTCGTTCGGCCGGGGAGAGCAAGTCGTAACTCCAGTCCAGCGCGGCGCGAAGGGTCTGCTGGCGCGGCTGCGCGGTGCGCCGCCCTGCCCATGCAAGGCTGAAACGCTCGCCGATCTGGCGGGCCGTGGCCGCCACCCCATGAGCGGCGACGCGCACGGCCGCCAGTTCGATAGGCAGGGCCATGCCGTCCAGCCGCAGGCACATCCCGGCGATGAGGCGGGCATCCTCCGCGTCGATTTCCAGCGCGCTGTCGGCCGCCCGCGCCCTTTCGCAGAACAGCTGCACGGCGGGATAGGCCAGCAATTGCGCCCGCGTCATGCCCTCCGGATCCTCGGGATAGTCCAGCGCGTCGAGGCGGTGGACATGTTCCCCCCTCACCCGCAACGGCTCCCGCGAGGTCGTGACGATCCGCACTTGCGGCGCGGCTTCGGTGATCCGCTCGACGATCTCTGCCGCCTGCTCCACGACATGCTCGCAATTGTCGAGCAGCAGCAGGAAAGGCCGGTCGCGCAAGTGGCCCAGGATCACCGCGGCGGGATCACCGCTATGCACGGATATGCCCATGGCCCCGGCGATCATCGGCGGCACGAGCGAGGGGTTCTCCAGCATGCCGAAGTCGACGAAGGCGGCATCGCCCGCGAAACGCGCCGTCAGCCGRTGGCCGATCTCGACCATGAGCGACGTCTTTCCCACGCCGGCCGGGCCGGCGATGGTGAATATCGGGGTATCGACCACGCGGTTCAGCAGGAGTTCCACATCGCGCTCACGGCCGATGAGGTGCGGCAGCGGCGGCGGGATATTGGTCGTGAAGCCTTCGGCCACCTTCGGTGTCGTGACGTCCGGCGGGGAACCGGCCTCCGCCGGTCTCTCGACCGGGGCGACGAAGGCGTAGCCGACGCCGACTTGCGTGGCGATGTAGCGCGCGCCGCCACCCTGATCGCC
Source organism: Novosphingobium sp. YAF33 (assembly GCF_052113265.1). Lineage (NCBI taxonomy): Bacteria > Pseudomonadati > Pseudomonadota > Alphaproteobacteria > Sphingomonadales > Sphingomonadaceae > Novosphingobium > Novosphingobium sp. YAF33. The sequence continues at coordinate 91,107 of NZ_JBFRCW010000004.1, read as the reverse complement.
CTCGCCTGCCCCGCCGCCTTCGCCTGCCTTACCGCCTTCGCCTGCCTTACCGCCTTCGCCCAGAATCTTGCGCAGACCCGCCATGTGGAAGCGCAGGCTGCCGTCTTCCACCACAACATCGGGCCATACGCGCCGAAGCAGTTCGCGCTTGGACAGCACGCGGCCGGGCTGTTCGGCCAGGGCAACGAGCAAGTCGAACGAACGCCCGCCGATCTCCACCGGCTGTCCGTCACGCGTCAGCAGACGCGCGCCGGGAGAGAGGCAGAACGGCCCGAACACCATCTGCTCGCCGAACGCCGGGTTGTCCTGATCCGCCACGATATCGCCTGTCCTCTGGATCCCCGCCTGCCGCTATGTGTCGACGGGATCACACAAACCTGACTAGGCGTTTTCAGCAGTTTCCTTCCCAGATCAAGACACGGTGCGCAAAGGAGGGCGGGATTATCCAAATGTAACCGAATAGGCGCGGACGCCCGGCTGCGAGAATTCGATGCGAACCGTGCGATCGGTGACGGCGCCGTGCTGGCGGACGATCTGGTAGAGCCGGTCCTGCCGCAACTCGCCCCAGCCGGCCGCGTCGGTATCCGCGCCATGATCGGCGCCGGGGGCCGCGCCGTCGATGGTCACCCGGAAGCGCACGGGCTTTCCACCGGCAGGCGCGCCGAGCACGAAGTGGGCATCGCGGGCATGGAACCGAAAGCGAATGGCGCCGTCCGAACCGCCCGACACCGCGAATTCCGGCCCCACGCTCCAGTCGCCGGACAAGTCCCAGCGGTTCAGAGGCAGCGCCCGCGCGGGTGCATAACGATGTGCAGCATCGCGCTCGAACCCGCCGGGCGAAGCGAAGGCGGCCGCCTTGGCATAGCCGAGATAGGCTTCCGGCGATTTCAGGTTGCGCCAGTCGGCCTCGGCTTCGATGCCTTGCCCCGTGATCGAGGCCAGCGGCACACCCGAAACGTCATGCCCGGCCTCGGTCAGGAGCTTGCGCAGCAGTTGCTCGGCCTGGTCGTAACCGCCTTCTCCCACGCGATAGGCACGGACCTGGCCTTTCGCGTCGATGAAATAGAAGCCCGGCCAGCCCTCGTTCGCAAAGGCGCTCCAGATCGCATAGTCGTTGTCCTGAAGGTTGGGATAGCCGATGCCCAGCGCGGCAATGGCGCTGCGGACTTTGGCGGGATCGTGCTCGAAGCCGAACTCCGGCGCATGGACGCCGACCACCTGCAATCCCTTGTCTCCATAACGATCGCTCCAGGCACGCAGATAAGGCAGCGCCCGCAGCGAGTTGATGCAGGAGTAAGTCCAGAAATTCACCAGCACCACTTTGCCGCGCAGCGTCGGAGCGCCCTGCGGCGCCAGCCATGGCCTTGCCCGTTCCAGCAGGTCGATCGGCCCGATGCGGGAGGGAGTGGCTGCGGCGACGGCGTCGCCGTCCTGCAGCGGGCGGGCCAGCGCCTCTCGGCAGCAGAGCGCCGTCGTGCTTCCTGCGGTCATGAGGGCGGCGGCGATGAAGCCCAGCGAGCGGTTCGTTGTCATGGCGGATGGCTCCCTTGGATGGAGGCCGCGTTCTAGGCGCCGGGAAGGCAGTCCTGCACGCCAGCTTGCGTTAGCTGCGCGCAGTTTCACCCGGGGCGGCGGCGCACAACAGGCGCTAACGCGGCATCACCGCAGCTAACGGGCATCCCGCGACGATCCCTCTACTTTGTTCGCCACACGGCCCGGAGACCGGCCAAGGAGAAGAGAGATGATCGCAGACAATCTGACATCGCGCCGGAATTTCGTGGCCGGGGCGGGAACCGCCGCGGTGGCCCTGGCCGCCCTGCCCGGCACGGCCCGCGCGCTGGCACCGGACGATGCGCTCGGGGCGGCCGCCATGCCCGGAAAGGCCGGTAGCGTCCGTCCGTTCCGGGTCACGGTGCCTGCGGAGCGGATCGCGGCCATGAAGCGCCGTATCGCCGAAACCCGCTGGGCCGATCCACAGCCCGTGGAGGACGACAGCCAGGGCGTGCGCCGCCAGACGTTGCAGCCGCTCATGGCCTACTGGGGCGGCGCCTACGACTGGCGGCAGGTGGAGGCGCGCCTCAATGCCCTGCCGATGTTCATGACCGAAATCGACGGGCTGGACATCCACTTCATCCATGTGCGCTCCCGCCATGAGAACGCCATGCCGATGATCCTCACCCATGGCTGGCCCGGCTCCGTCCTGGAATTCCTGAACGTCATCGCTCCGCTGACGGACCCGACCGCCCATGGCGGCATGGCCGAGGATGCCTTCCACCTCGTCATCCCCTCGATCCCGGGCTTCGGGTTTTCGGCCAGGCCGACCACGCCGGGTTGGGGATCGGACCGGATCGGCCGCGCCTGGTCCACGCTGATGCTGCGGCTCGGCTACGACCGCTATGTCAGCCAGGGCGGCGATTGCGGTTCGGTGATCTCTCAGCGCATGGCGCTTCAGCATGTGCCGGGCCTGCTGGGCATCCATCTCAACATGCCCGCCGTGGTCCCGGCCGACATCGCCCGGACCCTGGCAGCGGGAGATCCCGCACCCGGCCAGCTCTCGGCCAAGGAACGGCGGGCTTTCGAGCAGCTCCAGGCCTTCTATCGCGATAACTCGGCCTATGCCGCGATGATGAATACCCGGCCGCAGACCATCGGCTATTCGCTGGTGGATTCGCCCGTGGGCATGGCCGCATGGATGTACGAGAAGATCGCCCAGTGGACCGACAGCGGCGGGCAGCCGGAGCGCGTTCTGGGCCGCGAGGCGATACTGGACGACATCTCGCTCTACTGGCTGACCGAAACCGGGGCCTCGGCCGCGCGGATCTATTGGGAAGACCACTCGAACAACTTCAACGCGCGCGGCATCATCGACCTGCCCGTGGCCGTCAGCGTCTTCCCGGGCGAGATCTTTCGCGCGCCCAAAAGCTGGGCCGAGCGCTGCTACCGCAACCTGTTCTACTTCAACGAGACAGAAACCGGCGGCCATTTCGCCGCCTGGGAGCAGCCCGCGCTCTTCGCCCGGGAACTGCGCGCTGCCTTCCGCCCCCTGCGCTGACGAACCCCTCAAATAAAAGGAGAATACCATGTCCGACATCAAGACGCTCTATACCGCCGAAGTCCATGTCACCGGGGGCCGCGAAGGCAAGGCCCGCAGTTCCGACGGGCGCCTCGACATCGCGCTGTCCACCCCCGGCACGGCAGGCCAGGGCACCAATCCGGAGCAGCTCTTTGCCGCCGGCTGGTCGGCCTGTTTCGAGGGCGCGATGGGCATTGCCGCCGCAACCAGGGGCGTGACGCTCCCGAGCGACCTGTCCATCGATGCGCATGTCGAACTCCGCCACGGCCCGGACGGCTATGCGCTGGCGGCAAGGCTCGACGTCCATGTGCCCGGGCTCGAACCGGACCTCGCGCGCCAAATCATCGAAGCGGCGCATCGCACCTGCCCTTACTCCAAGGCGGTGAAGGGCAACATCGACACCGTCGTGGCCCTGGCCTGACGCTGTAACGGAGATTTCTATCATGAAGACTGTCCTTGCCGGCGCACTGGCCCTGGCTGCAGGCGCGCTCGTTCCCTATGCCGCGGCTGAAGCGCAGACGCGCACGCTGACACCGAAACCGACGATCGTGCTGGTCCACGGCGCCTTTGCGGATTCCTCCAGCTGGAACGGCGTCATTTCCGTGCTCCAGCACGACGGATATGCCGTGGTCGCCGCGCCTGACAACTTGCGCGGGGTCCGTGCGGACGCCGCTGTCGTTTCGGACGTGGTGAAAAGCATTGCCGGACCCGTGGTGCTGGTCGGCCATTCCTACGGAGGGTCGGTCATCTCCGAGGCGGCGGATGGACTGCCGAGCATCAAGGGGCTGGTCTACGTCTCCGCCTTCGCGCCGGACACGGGCGAGACCGCATTGGGTCTGACCGGCAAGTTTCCCGGCAGTACGCTCGCTCCGGCACTGGCGCCGCCCGTCCCGATCGCGGGCGGCGGCAAGGATCTCTACATCCTTCAGGCCCGTTTCCACGACCAGTTCGCGGCCGACGTGCCAGCGGCGGAGGCACGCCTGATGGCGGCCGGGCAGCGCCCGGTGGCCGAAGCCGCGCTCTCCGAACCCTCTACCGCGCCGGCCTGGAAACATGTGCCTTCGTGGTTCGTCTATGGCGATGCCGACCGGAACATTCCGCCGGCCGCCCTGCACTACATGGCCGAGCGCGCGCAGTCGCGGCAGACGGTGGTCGTGAAGGGCGGCTCGCATGTCGTCATGGTGTCGCACCCGGCCGAAGTCGCGGCGCTGATCGAGCGGGCCGCCATGGCAAAATAAGACAGGAACGCCGGTGCGGGCGATAGTGTCCCGCACCGGCGTCATGGCCAGCGACTGGCGGCAAGCGGGCGATCGATGTCGCCCGCTTCAGCGTGCGTAGTCGGTGAAGACCCGGTCCGCATCCGGTTCGCCCGCGTCAAGCCTGGCATGGCAGGCCGCGCAGGAGCGTGTCAGTGCCTCGTCGGGGTCAGGCTTTCCGTCCTCGAACTGGCCGTAGCCCCATCCGCCGCTGGCCGCATAGCGCCGCGCATCCTTGACGCTGACCTGGACGTTAGTGGCCGCCCCCGCCACGAAGGACTGCGGAGCCGGGAACACCGCGTCGTTCCGGGGCGACGATTCGAAGCGCCAGGCCAGCCGCACGATCACCGCGCCATCGGGGAACGGCCGCGTTCCCGCGCGATAGGCGCGCAAGGCGATCTCGTTGCCCAGGATCGCACGGATGTCGTTGTTCTTGCCCGCCTCGTGCGCGACGCTGATGAGCTTCCAGTCGCGGTAGCCCTCCGGCAACCTCACGCCGTAGACAGGAGCCGCTTCCGTCTGCCGGTCCTGGGCCGCCACCATGGTGGACAGGCCCAGAACCGCTGCAGCCAGCGCGAGGCAGCAGGCACCGGGACGCAGCATCATGCCAGCTTCCCCGCATCGAGCACGGCCTTGGCGAAGGCCTCAGGCGCCTCCTGCGGCAGGTTATGGCCGATCCCGCCGGTGATGAGGCGATGCTCGTAGGGGCCGGAGAACTTCGCGCGGTAAGCGCCAGGCTCCGGGTGCGGCGCGCCGTTGGCATCGCCTTCCATGGTGATCGCGGGAACGGTGATCGCAGGCGCCGATGCAAGCTGCGCCTCGGCAGCGTCGTACTGCGCCTCGCCCTGCGCCAGGCCGAGCCGCCACCGGTAGTTGTGAATGACGATATCGACGTGGTCCGGATTGGCGAAGGACGCGGCCGAGCGCTCATACGTCTCGTCGTCGAAAGCCCAGCGGGGCGAGGCCTGCTGCCAGATGAGGCGGTTGAAGGCTTTGGTGTCGGCCGCATAGCCGGCGCGGCCGCGTTCGGTGGCGAAGTAGAACTGATACCACCATTGCAGTTCGGCCTTGGGCGGCAAGGGCTTGGCATTCCCCGCCTGGCTGCCGATCAGGTAGCCGCTGACCGAGACCAGCGCCTTGCACCGCTGCGGCCAGAGCGCCGCCATGATGTCCGCCGTGCGGGCGCCCCAGTCGAACCCGGCGACGATGGCCTGCCGAATCCCGAGCGCATCCATCAAGGCAATGCCGTCTGCCGCCAGCGCGGCTTGCTGGCCATTGCGCGGGCTGGTCGCCGACCGGAAGGTGGTCGTGCCGAAGCCGCGCAAGTGGGGAACGATGACGCGGTGCCCCTGCGCGGCCAGGATCGGCGCGACCTGGGCGAAGCTGTGGATGTCGTATGGCCAACCGTGAAACAGCAGCACGGGCTGCCCGGAAGACGGGCCCATTTCCACGTAGCCGATGTCGAGCGTACCGGCAGCAATCTGCCGCACCGGCTCAAGAGCCCTGGATGCCTGCCGCACGGGCGCGGCCGCCATGGCGCTTTTCGGCCCGAGACCAGCCACCATGGCCGATGCCAGCGCCGCGGCGCCGGCGATGAATTCGCGCCGCCGGGAAGGGGTAAGAATGGGCGTTTCGTTGAGCATGACGACCTCCTTGTCTGCCAGGAGGTCATAAACGGGCCGCGCCGATCCGGCTTGTTAATTGGCGTGAGGTTCTGTGAGCGCAGCGGAAAACGACTTCATTTCAGCGCCCTGAACCAGAGCCACCCTTTCCGAAGGCCGAGCCGCCGCGTGCGATGGTTTCAATCCAGCGCAGGCGGCGGCCAGGAAGTGTCAGGGCCGGACAGGCGCCACGCGCCAGACGGTGTTCGAAAGATCGTCGGCCACCAGCAGCGCTCCGCCCACCGGATCGTAGGCGACGCCCACCGGTCGACCGCGGGCATGGCCGTCCTTGATGAAGCCGGTCAGGAAGTCCTGCGGCTTGCCGGAGGGGCGGCCATTGGCGAAGGGCACCCAGACCACCTTGTAGCCGGAGAGGTCCTGCCGGTTCCAGCTGCCGTGCTCGCCGACGAAGGCCCCTTGCGCGAAGTTGCCGCCGAGGCCCGTTCCCGTGACGAAGGACAGCCCCAGCGCGGCGACATGGGATCCCAGCGCATAGTCGGGACGGATCGCCGCACGCACCATGGCAGGCTTCTGCGGATGGACGCGGGGGTCCACGTTCTGCCCCCAGTAGCTATAGGGCCAGCCGTAGAAGCCCCCATCGCGCACGGAAGTGAGATAGTCCGGTACCAGTTGCGGGCCCAGTTCGTCGCGCTCGTTGGCCACTGTCCAGAGCTGGGCATTGGCGGGATTGATGGCCATCGCCGTGGGATTGCGCACGCCGGAAGCATAGGTCCGGTGCGCGCCCGTCTGCCGGTCGATTTCCCAGATCTGCGCCCGGTCCTGCTCCACGTCGAGGCCGCGCTCGCCGATATTGCTGTTGGAGCCGATGCCGACATAGAGCTTCGAACCATCGGCAGAGGCCGTCATCGCCTTGGTCCAGTGATGGTTGATGCGCGAAGGCAGCTTCACGAGTTCCACGCCCGGACCTTCCGCGCGGGTCATGCCGTCGCGATAGGGGAAGCGGATCACCGCATCCTGATCCGCCACGTAGATGTTCCCGTCGGCATAGGCGAGGCCGTAGGGCGCGTTGAGCCCGGTCGCGAATTCGGTGCGCAAGTCCGGCTTGCCGTCGCCATTGGTGTCGCGCAGCAAGGTCACGCGGTTGCCGCCCTTCACCGAGGTCTTGCCCATGGACTTGATGTAGCCGGCGATCACGTCCTTGGGCCGCACGGTCGGCGCGTCCTGGCCGCCCATGCCTTCCGCCACGAGGATGTCGCCATTGGGCAGCACCAGGATCTGGCGCGGCACCTTGAGCCCGGTGGCGATGGCGGTGACGGCAAAGCCGGCCGGCGCCCTGGGCGCTTCACCGTTCCAGCCCGCCGGAGTGGCGATGTTCATGGGCGGCAACAGGGTCTGCCGCTGCTTCGGCAGGTCCGGCTGCGCGCCGGTCTGGTCGAGATCGGGATTGCTGCTACCGCAAGCCGCGAGCGCCAGCGCCGATGCGCCGATGGCGATATGGCGAAAGATCATCGGCCTGCCTCCACTGCCAGAACGCGGCCTTGCGAATGGCCCACCCAGCCCGCGGCAAGCGCGAGGATCGTGCTCAGAACCGAGAGCACCACGCCCATCGTTCCCACCGAAGCCCAACCATCATGGCTGTGCTGGAAGGCGTTGAACAGCCCCGCGATCCACGCGAGCGCCAGCAGCACCGTCACCACGCCGTTATGGCGCCGCTCCACCCGCTCCCGCGCGGCCCAGGTGGCGATGGCGCTCCAGAGCAGTGCAAACCCGCCGAGCAGCAGCGCGCCGGTAATCAGCCAGGCGGAGAAGTTGGTCCACTGGATCTGCGCGGTCTTCACGTAGGTCACGTCGGACAGCAGCGCGCTGGGAAACAGCGCGACTGGAAAGGCCATCAACAGCGCGTGAAGCGGATGAAGCGACCGGCGAAGCGGACGGATAGGCCGGACGGCCGGCTGCGCACTGAGCAAGGTGAATCTCCCGATGGGAAGGGATAAGTATCGCTCCTGCAAATGCCCGGTATGCCGTTTTGTTTCGTCGCGGGCCGTCGGTCCTGCTCATGGCACCAGGCTGGTCACCTCCAGCCGCTGGCCGGCATAGCTGGCGAAGCCGCCACTGCGCGGCTGGCCCTGCCCGTCGCGCGAGAAGTCGATCGCGCTGGGCCGCGCGCCCGAAAGCGGCCCGAAAGTCACTTTCAGCTTCATCTCACCGGGCTTCGGACCGGCTAGAACGATGTCGGCCTCATAGGTCGATGCACCCGCGGGATGAACATGCGTGGTCTCGCGGCCGTTGTAGACGGCGGCGCCATCGTCGCTGAAATCGACATAGGTCTTGGAGATCGTCGCCGCTGTCCGTTCATAGGCGATGTACCCGGAGGTCCGGCCATAGACCTTCACGTTCACCGCCTTCGCCTGATCGGCCAGTTTCGGAACTTCGGTCATATCGGAAGACGCATAGGCCATCCGTTCGGGCGTCGCGCGCGCCTTCACCGCGGGGCCGGGCCGGTATTCGGGCAGCCGCACCATGCGGATGCGCTTCGTGGAACTGCCCCTGCGGTTCTCGATCCACATTCCCCTTTTGCCATCCGGATTCCAGGACAGCGGCGAGTTGAACACCCAGCCCGCCTCGGTGCCCAGGTCCTTGCCGAGGTAGCCGTCCTGTCGCTGCGAGGCGGCGATATCGACGAGCGCTGGACCTATGCTGCCCTCACGCGAACTGCGCACGCCGGTAACGGCATAAGTATAGGCGAACATGCTCAGCCCCATGTTGAGCGCGGCGGGATAGGGCCGCGGCATCAGGCCCAGGATGGCCGGGTCGGTCTGCGCCGAAAACCGCGTCGTCATCGTCAGCCCCAGCCGTTCGTCCGGCGAGAAGATGGTGGTTTCGGTATAGCCAGGCGTATCGGTGACGGCCTGAAGGCCGCCGCTCGCCAGGTCCAGCGTGACCGAGTCCGGCAAGTCGCGCCTGATCGCCCCCACCAGCGAGAGCGCCGTGCCGCCGCGCACGAACTGCTTCACTTCGCCGCCGCGGACAGGCTGCGGGATCACCCCATCGGCATGGCGCGGGTCCGCGGCGAAAGGTTCGCGCGTGCTGACGATGCGCGGCGCGGTGATCCGGTAGCTGTCGCCTTGCCGCTGCAAGGTCCCCGTGAACACGGCCGCGGAGAAATTCGCGAAGAGCGTCGTCCAGGCGACGTGCCGATTGTCAGGGGCGATCACCATTTCCGACCAGCGATGGGCGATATGATCGCCGTCCGCGATTTCGGACGGGTAGAGCACCGGGATCAATCCGGCCTTTTCGCAAGTCTCCAGCGGCGTCGCGCATTCGATCACGAAGTCGCCGAGGAATATCCGGCGATCGTCGGGAAAGACCATGAAGCGAAGGCCGTTGTCCTTCGGGCGCTCGGGGATCCGTCCCGAGAAGAACGGCCGGAGGGCGCTGCCGTCGTCGTTCATCGTCGCCAGCGTCAGGTCCCGCTCGTCGCCGCCGGCATGGCTTCGATAGGCGACGAGGACTTTGCCGGAGGGCGTGTACGTCGCCGAAATCAGCTGCTCGCCCTGGGCAAAAGGAACGGTGGCCAGATCGACCCGGCCGATGGGATCGGGATTTTGCGGCTCTGCCGCGGCATCGGCAGCGATGAGGAATATCGCGCTGCCCAGCAGCAATACGCGTGATGCGACAGCCATTGTTTCATTCTCCAGTCGGCGCGGTGGCTGCGCCTGCCTCATGATTGCCATGAATTGTGCCCCGCGTTTTCGAGCATGGCGTGGCAGAGGCTTCGCAAATGGCGGTTCGCTGGCAAGAACGATTGCGTTAGCGGGTCGAACCCCTTGCAAATCCTTCGCTTTTCAGCCGCTTTTCCCGTTCGCGGTTCGCGAATGGGAAACTTGTTTGCGTGAATTGGCCAACGGACCCAACGAAGGGGCTGGTCCTGCCGCCTATCTCAACCCGATTTCCGCTGCGTATGGCGCGGGTTCATGTGGAGGGCCTGCGAGGGGCCAGCATCGACTGCCGCCTTGGCGGGCGGAGTGGGAAGGTGTTAGAGGCCCGCGCCATTCACCCGGAAACACGAAAGACACGGCTTTGACGATCCAACCCGCCGCCGCCTTCAAGGATAATCTCCAGCAACTGCCGCCGATCCACGGCATTCAGCGCATCGACCTGCTCGACGAAACCGGCGCGGTCGTCGCCGGGATCGAGAACCAGCCGGGCAAGCAAGGCTCCCTGGCCGTCTACAACTACCTGAAGCAGTCCTTCGGTGCGCTCGATGCGGCTGCGGCCGAGCATGGCCTGGCTATCTTCGCCGAACACACCCCCGACGCGCGCAGCCGGCCCGGCGCCCATCCGAATGTCGACCTCCTGCTCGACATCGCCGCGGGCGGTGCTCCCCTGCGTATCGAGGTGATCTCCGCCGCCGGCTGATGGCAGGGCGCACCCTCGGCCACATGCGAAAACGGCCTCCCCCGCCATGGCGGGGAAGGCCGTTGAAATCCGCCCGAAAGGACTCCTATCGCATCAGAAGCTGACGCCCAGCGTACCGAAGACCTGGCGCGGTGCCGAGGAGTGGAACACGAGGATGGTTCCGTTGACATCGTCCGGTGCGAAGACGCTGTTGTCGAAGTTCGACGCATAGCGCTTGTTGGTCAGATTGGTCACGTTCAGCGAGAGCTTCGCGCCCTTCAGCGGTCCGAAGTCGCCAAAGTCGTAGCCAAGGCCGAGGTCCACGGTGACATAGCCACCGAAGCTCTGGTCGTTGGTATAGGTATAGTACCGGCGACCGGTATACTTGCCCTGTACCGAAGCGGAGAAGCCGTCCTGCTTCACCGACAGGACGCTCGCCAGCATTTCCTTGGGCGTATCGACCTGCTGCTTGCCCGCGGTCGCCTTGATGACGCAAGTCGCGCCGGTGCACCAGTTCAGATCGTCGTCATACGTGGACTTGTTGTACGAGGCCGAGTTGTACCAGTTCAGCCAGGGCAGCGGCTTCCACAGCACGCCCAGTTCCACGCCCTTGCTGGTGACGCTGCCGGCATTGTGGAACGAGTTGCCGCAGCCCGGATTCTGCTGCTGGTTGGTCGGGCAGGGATTGTACTGGAGCAGGCGGTTGTCGAACTTCACCCAATAGCCGCTGAGCGCGACCTGCAACTGGYTGCTGACGAAGCGGTAGCCGCCTTCGACGCTCTTCGAGGTCTCGGGCTTCAGGGTCTTGCCCTGCGCGTTCCACACGGTCTGCGAGACGGACTGCGGGCCCAGCTTGAAGCCGCCCTGGAACATGGCCATGTTCTCGGCATAGCTGGCGAAGAGTTCGTGCTGCGGGGCGACCTGCCAGTGCAGGCCGATTTCGGGCAGGAAGAAGTCCTTGGCCGTCAGCGAGCCGGTGGCGAACTGGCTGGAGGCCGGCGGCGGGGTCTTGGCGATGCCGTCCTGCGCCTCGGCGTCCGAGCGGGAGTACGTCCCCTTGAAGCCGAAGTCGACGGTGAGCGCGTCATCCAGCAGCTTGATCGTGTCCTGCACGTAGAACTGGCGGGTCTTCCACTTCGTTTCCTGCACCCACTGCGCCGTATCCGGCTGGCCCTCCAGGAACTGCCCGATGTCGAACGGGCCGGTCACGTTGGTCCAGATGTAGCGCGCGGCGCTGCTCTTGTTTTCCTCGATCCAGAAGCCGGCCTGGAACTGGTTGAAGCCCACGTCCCAGCTCAGGCTGCCGAGCCCGCCGGTACGGTTGATGGTATAGCGCGTGTCGCGGATCTGCACCGGCACGTCATCGGCAGTGGTCGCCGTGCCCTGCTTGGACCAGCCGACGATCCAGTTGTTGCCGGCGCCCTTGTCGGTATGGTGATAGACCTGGACGCGGGCCTTGATCGCCTTGGTGATGTCGAAATCGCCGGCGAGGTAGAACAAGTTGTCATTGCGCAGGATCTGACCGTTAGTGAAGGTCACGTCCGAGTTCTTCTGCGGTGAAGGCGCGGCAACGCACTTGGTGGGCGCAGTCGGTCCCGTCACCGAGCAATAGGCGCGGTCGAGGTACGACTGCCAGTCGGGCGCATAGCCGCCCCAGTCCCAGCCGAGTCGACCCTGCATTTCCTTGGAGAGGTAGGCATCGTCGGCCTGGTTGGTGCGCGAGATGTCGGCAAAGGCAGTGATCGTGCCGCCGGTGAAGGCGTACTTCGCCTTGCCGTTGAACTGCTTGCCGGTCGACTTGTTATAGGCGCGCTGGTTCACGAACAGGTCCTGTTCGCTGTAGTGGCCGGAGACATAGGCCGAAAACCCGCCATGCTCGCCGGTGTCGAAGCGCGCGAAAGTGCGCAGGGTATCTTCGCTACCGACCGTCTGGCTTACCGTCAGGCCGATGTCCTGATGCGGATCGCTGCTGAAATAGGTCAGCGCGCCGCCAAGGTTGCTGGTCGAAGGGATGCCAAGGCCGGCGATGCCCGTCGCCAGGTCGGCCCGGCCGAGGTTCTCGGAAATCAACGCGCGGCTGATCGAAAGGCCGTTGTAGTTGTTGTAGGCGCCGTCGCCCAGCGGCATGCCGTCCAGCGTATAGCCGAGGTGGGTAGTGCTGAAACCGCGCACCTGCAGCGAAAGGGACTGCTCGTTGACGCCCAGCGCGTCGATCGACTGCGCGCTCACGCCCGGCAGGAAGTTCAGCGCCTTCTGCACGCTGGTACCCGGCGGCAGGGCTTCGAGGTTGGCGGGCAGCAGGGTCGAGACCGAGCGGGTCTGGCCGCTGCCGATCACGACGATATCGCCGAATTCGCTGCCATCCGCGTCACTGGGCGCGGTATCCTGCGCCTGGGCCATTCCGGGCGCGAATACTGTAAAGCCGGCAGCAACCGCCAACGTGACAACGGACTTGTTCAACACTTATACCCCCCTTGGATGCGAAAGCGCCGCGACGAGTTCACGGCGCCGGCAACTTTCCGGAGCGGGCCTATTTCACGGATTGGTGACGGTTTCGCTACAATGCGGAAATAAATCAGTAAAACTTCCCGAGCGTCGTCAGTGCGGCCGAAAAACGACCATGTCTGTTCGGATGTGCGGGCGCAGGTGCCGGCGCCGACTTGGGAAAGCCCTTGATCGCCGCCCGCAGGCCATTACACGACAGGCGATGAAAGCACCGGAAGCGCGATCCCCAGGCGGCGAGCCCACTATCGACGATGTCGCCGCCGCCGCGGGCGTTTCGATCCGCACGGTGTCCCGCGTCCTCAACAAGTCGCCCAAGGTCAACGAGAACACCCGCAAGACGATCGAGGACATCATCGACCGGCTCAACTTCAAGCCGAGCCGGGGCGCCAGGGCATTGGCCATGCGCCGCTCGTTCCTGATCGGGCTGGTGCATAACGACCAGAACGCGCTGGTGCTCGATTCCATCCAGCGCGGGATCGCCAGAGTGGCATCGCCGAACGGCTACGAACTGGTGGTCCACGCCTGCCCCGATCAGGATGACGCCGTCATCGACGACGTCCTGGCCTTCATCGACAGGTCGAGAGTTGACGGCATCATCCTCTTGCCGCCGGTCTCGGGCGTACCGGGCCTGCCCGAAGCGCTGGATACCTGTCCCGTCACTGCCGTCGCGCTGTCATCCATCCCGATCGAGGGATTTGCAGGCGTGGTCCTCAGCGAGGAACGACAGGCCGGTGCCGAAGTGGCGCGCCATCTGCTCGGCCTGGGCCACCGCGCCCTGGGCCTCGTCAACGGGCCGGAGGGGGTCGCCTCCGCGCAGGAAAGGCGCACGGGCTTCCTGGGCGAAATCGCGAACCAGGCGGGGATCTCGCTGGCGGAAACCTCGGGAGACTACAGCTTCGCCTCGGGCGTCCTCGCGGCGGAAGAGCTGCTGAGCCGGGAGCCGCGCCCCACCGCCATCTTCGCGGCCAATGACATCATGGCCGCTGGGGTCATGAAAGTGGCCGCGACGCGCCGGATCGCGGTGCCCGGCCAGCTCTCCATCGTCGGTTTCGACGGCAGCATCCTCACGCGCATGCTGACCCCTGCCCTCACCTCGGTCCTGCGCCCTTTCGGTGAAATGGCGGCCAGCGCCGCCGGGCAACTGATCGCACGGATCGAAGGCAATGCGGCAGCACCGACCATGCCCCATGCGCTGGAACTCGTGCCCGCCGAGTCCACGGGACCCGCCCCGGCCTGACGCCGACAGGGCCGCCCCTTTCAGTGGACGCAGGCAGGGTCGAGACGTCCCGCCGCCAATCCTGCGAGGCCGGCCTCCACCGCGCCGACGAAGCGGGGGTCCGCGCCGAGTTCGCCGAAAACCTCGCGCATGGCCAGCACCGCCCGCCAGTCTTCGGCGCGCTGGAGCAGCGGACCCGACAACGGATCGGTGATCGGCCGGCCCTCACGCGCGGCGGCGGCCAGGAAGCGCAGCCAGGCGGCGATGGGCAGCGCCAGCCGCGCGACCGGGCGGCCCGCTGCAAGAGCGGCGCGCACCGTGTCCAGCAGGCGATAGGGCAGCTTCTGCGATCCGTCCCAGGCGATCTGGGAAAGCAGGTGGCGGATCGCGGGATTGGCGAAGCGGGCCAGAATGTCCGAGATATAGGCCTGCAGGTCCAGCCCTGCCGGGGCGGAGACCGATGGCGCGATATCTTCGCGCATCAGGCGCTCGGCAAATGCGGCGAGTTCCCGGTCGGCCATGGCTTCGGCCACCGTTTCCAGCCCGCGCCCCAGGCCGATATAGGCCAGCGAGGAATGGGCGCCGTTAAGCAGGCGCAACTTGGCGGTTTCGAAGGGGCGAACGTCTCCGGTGAAAGTCACCCCCGCCACGTCGAGCGCGGGGCGCTCCCCGGCGAAACGGTCCTCGATCACCCACTGCGTGAAGCGCTCGCGCTGGATGGGCCAGGCGTCCTCCTGCCCTATCGCTGCGGCGACACGGCTGCGCAGGGCGTCGTCAGTGGCGGGCGTGATGGAATCGACCATGGCATTCGGGAACGCCGCATGATCGGCGATCCAGCGCGCGGTCTCGGGGTCGACCGCCTCCGCCAGCGCCAGGGTCGCGGCTTCCAGCTTGCGGCCATTGTCCGAGAGATTGTCGCAGCAGAGCACGGTCACGCCGGGCAGCCCTGCAAGACGGCGGCCCTGAAGCCCGCGCACCAGCCAGCCGGTGAAGGATGACGGCGTCCAGTCTCCGGACCGCGCGGCTTCGAGGTCCGCGGCGATGGCAGGGCTGGCGAAATCGAGCGTGCCGTACGCGGCGAGGCAGTAGCCCTTCTCGGTCACGGTCGCGCTGACGATGCGCGTATCGGCATGGACCAGGGCCGCCAGGATCGCAGCGGGATCGTCGCGCGTGAGCACCCGGCCGATCGCGCCGATCACGCGGTAGTCGGTCTCCGCATCGAGGCGCGCCAGGGTGTAGAGCCCATCCTGCGGGTTCAGCGCATCGGCAACGCCGCGCGAATGGAGGCTGACCCCGGTCAGTCCCCAGCGAGGGTCTTGAGCCAGCAGCGTATCGAATGCAGCCGCCTGATGGGCGCGGTGGAAGGCGCCCGGCCCGAAGTGGACGACGCCCGGCCGCACGGCCGCGCGGTCGTACCGCGGCGCCGCGACCGAGCCCGGCAGCGCGGCCAGCGAGGCTTGCGAAAGGCGGGTCACGCCAGTTCCACCACGCGCGAGGCCGGGGCCTCCAGGCCATAGGCCTTGCGCACGAGACCCAGGGTCAGTTCCTGCGCCAACTCTGCCGCTTCCCAATCCGCCAGGCGATGCTCAGCAACCAGCCGCGCCAGGAAGCCGCAGTCGATGCGGCGCGCCACGTCGTGCCGTGCCGGGATCGACAGGAACGCGCGGGTATCGTCGTTGAACCCTACCGTATTGTAGAAGCCTGCGGTCTCCGTGGTCATTTCGCGGAAGCGGCGCATGCYCTCCGGGCTATCGTGGAACCACCAGGCCGGGCCAAGGCGCAAGGCGGGGTAATGGCCCGCGAGCGGCGCCAGTTCCCGCGCGTAAGTCGTCTCGTCCAGGGTAAAGAGAATGACGGTAAGACCGGGCTCGTTGCCGAACAGGTCGAGCATCGGGCGCAGCGCCTCCACATATTCGGTGCCGCGTGGAATGTCCGCCCCCTTGTCTCGGCCGTGGCTGGCGAAGAGACGCGCGTTGTGGTTGCGTGTGGCGCCGGGGTGGATCTGCATGGTCATGCCGTCCTCCAGGCTCATCCGCGCCATCTCGGTGAGCATCTGCGCCCGGAACAGCTCGGCTTCCGCGGCATCGGCCTTGCCGCCCATGACTTTGGCGAACAGCGCCTCGCACGCCGCAGTGGAGAGGTCGGCGGTGCGCGCGCTGAGGAAACCGTGGTCGGTCGCCGTGGCGCCCATCTCCCGGAAATCGGCGCGGCGCTTGCGGTGTGCGGCAAGGTAGCCCTGCCAGCTCCCCACGTCCTCGCCCGAGAGCTGTGCGAACCGGGCAAGATCGCGCGCGAAGGAATCGTGCTCGGGATCGATCACCGAATCCGGGCGATAGGTAGTGACCACATTGCCTTTCCAGCCCGAAGCGCGGATCGCCTTGTGGTGCTTCAGATCGTCGCCCGCGCCTTCGGTGGTGGCAAGCAGTTCGATGTTGAACCGCTCGAACAGCGCGCGCGGCCGGAATGCGGGCGAGGCCAGCGCCTCTGCTATCGTGTCGTAGTAATGGTCCGCCGAACCGGCATCCAGCGTGACCGCGATGCCGAAGACTTCGGCGAAGACATGGTCCAGCCACATGCTGGAAGGCGTCCCTCGGAACAAGTGCCAGTTCGCGGCGAAGAGGCGCCAGGCCTCGCGCGGATCGGTATCGGGCAGAAGCCCGCCCTTGCGCGGCACCGCCAGCGCATCGAGGTCGATCCCCTGCGAATAGAGCATGCGGAACAGGTAGTGGTCGGGGGCCAGCAGAAGCTCGGTCGCATTGGTCCAGGCGGCATCGGAAGCGAACCACGCGGGATCGGTGTGCCCGTGCGGGCTGACGATCGGCAACCCCGCCACTTGCGCATAGAGTTCGCGCGCAATGGCCCGCGTGTCGGGATCGGCGGGGAACAGGCGGTCGGGGTGAAGCGAAAGCTGCGGCATCCGGAATCTCCTTGGCTGCCGTCCGAATATCGAGTTGTGCCAGCGCTGGCAATGGCGTATCGTCGGGCTATGATCGAGACACTTGCCCCCTCCGTCGATGCCGTTCGAATTGCTCAGGAAGACGATGTCGCCGTCGCCCTGCACCCGCTCGATGCGGGCCGGGAAATCCGCCTGCCGGGCCTTCATGTCACCTTGCGCGATCCCATTCCCGCGGGCCACAAGTTCGCCGTCGCGCCGATCGCCGCCGGCGCAGCCGTCCACCGTTACCGCGCCCCGATCGGCCTGGCCACGCGCGACATCGCGGTGGGAGAGCACGTCCACTCGCACAATCTGAGCACGGCCCTGGCAGGTGAGAAAGCCTATGCCTTTGCCGGCCCCGGCCCTGCCGCAGCAGGCGCAAGCACGAACGCGGAGCGCACCTTCCGCGGCTATCGGCGTGCCGACGGCAGCGTCGGCACGCGCAACGAACTCTGGATCCTGCCCACGGTGGGCTGCGTCGGCCGCCTGGGCGAGCGACTGGCCGCCCAGGCGAATGCCGGAATGGTGGCGGGACCGGAGGGGGCAGAGGGCGTCCACGCCTTCAACCATCCCTTCGGCTGCTCGCAGCTTGGCGCGGACCTGGACGGCACTGCCGCGATCCTCGCCTCGCTGGCGCTCAACCCCAATGCCGGCGGCGTGCTGCTGCTGGGGCTGGGCTGCGAATCGAACCAGCTCGATGCATTGCTGGAACGCATTCCCGAAGCGCGCCGTTCGCGCTTGCGGGTCCTACGCGCCCAGTCCGAAACGGACGAGTTCTCCGCCGGCCAAGCCCTGATTGCCGAGCTTCTGGCCGAGATGGCAGGCGACAGCCGTGAAGACGTGCCCCTATCGGCGCTGCGCCTGGGCGTGAAATGCGGCGGCTCCGATGCCATGAGCGGATTGACCGCCAACCCGCTGATCGGCCTGATGGCCGATGCCGTCACCCAGGCCGGCGGCGCCGCGATCCTGACGGAGATTCCCGAAGTTTTCGGCGCCGAGAACCTGCTGCTGGAACGCGCCACCAGCCAGGAAGTGTTCGACAGCCTCTCCGCGCTGGTGAACGGGTTCAAGCGCTACTTCCTCGATCACGGCGAACCGGTCTCGGAAAATCCCAGCCCCGGCAATATCGCCGGCGGGATTACCACGCTGGAGGAAAAGTCGCTGGGCGCCGTGCAGAAGGGCGGCCTCGCCCCCGTGCGCGACGTGATCGGCTATGGCGAGCGTATCTCGCCGCTGCGGGCGCAAGGCGGCCTGACGGTGCTGGAAGGTCCGGGCAACGACGCCGTGTCCACCACTGCGCTGGCGGCGGCGGGCGCAACGATCACGCTGTTCTCGACCGGCCGCGGTACACCGCTGGGCAGCCCGGTGCCGACGATGAAGATCGCCTCCAATCACGACCTTGCCGCGCGCAAGCCCGGCTGGATCGATTTCGATGCCGGCATCGCTCTGGAACAGGGCATGGAAATGGCGGCAGAGGCGCTGCTCGACCGGATCCTCGCGGTGGCCAGCGGCGAACCCGCGCGCAACGAAAGCAACGACGAGCGGGCCATCGGCATCTGGAAACGCGGCGTCACGCTTTAGCGCCCACGCCGGGAATCACAAAGGCTTCCCGCAAGCCTCCATCGGCAGCGAAAACTGCGGATTGGTCAGGAAGCTGTGGTCGGTAAGGCTCTCCAGGAAGGCGAGCAGCGGCGGCATGTCCGCGCTCTGGACGGCTTGTCCGTGCGCCGCGATCGCATCGGCCAGCGTCGCCGCCGAACCGTCGTGCAGGTAAGGAGCCGTCACGGCAACATTGCGCAGACCGGGCGTGCGGAAGCGGCCCAGGTCTTCCGGAGAGGCGGATATCTCCRCAAGCCCGGGATCGGCGCCGACCGGACCGATCCTGTGGAACTTCGCGTCCGTGAGATCGGCCCCCGCGTGGCACCCCGCGCAGTCGCGCCTGAAGGTGGTCAGCCCCTGCCGCGCCTGGCTTGAAAGCGCGTCTTTCTCCCCGCTCTCGAAACGATCCCAGGCGCTGCCGCGGGAAACCAGCGTCCGTTCGAAAGCAGCCAGCGCCCTCACCACGTCGGCATAGTCGATCCGCCCCCGGGATTGCGGAAAGGCCTTGCGGAACAGGGTCCGATAGCAGGGATCGCGGCCGAGCCGCCGGGACAGTTCCGCTTCCTGCCCCTTCATCGCCATCTCGACCGGGTGCTCGCCCAGGATCGGCACCGAGGCCTGCGCCTCCAGCGTGGCCTGCCGCGGATCGGCCCAGGTCAGCGGCGAAAGCCAGGCGAGGTTCTGGAGCGCGGGCACATTGCGCCGCCCCGGATCGTCCAGCGCTCCGGCATGGGTGCGATTTCCGTCCGCGAATGCGTGGTGCTGCTCGTGACAGGTCGCGCAGGACATCGTGCCGTTGATCGAAAGGTCGGCATCGTAGAACAGGCGCCGCCCCAGTTCGACTTTGACCGCGCTCATCGGATTGTCGGCGGGGATCGGCGGTGCGTCCGCGCCCCAATTCCACGCGCCGGGCTCCCCGGCCAGGGCGCCCGAAACGGCCGTGGCCAGCAGCAGGAGGCCGATCACCCCGTATCGCATCGCAGCCTCAGGACGGGCGAGCGACGGGTGACGGGCGGGATGCGCAAGTCATGAAATTCGGTCCGATGTCCGTTCCCTCTTCGCATGCCGCCATCGCCAATCCTCATCGTCTAACCCCGGCGTCATTATGCTTTACGGCGCGGCAAAGCTATATACGACCGGATACAGCGAATCGCCGGGACGGCGACAGGTCAAAAAATGGGGGTTTCCTTGATACGTTCCGCTTCCGCGCTTGCGGTTACTTTTTCCTGCGCCCTTTCCTTGTCGGTCTCGGTGCCTGTTCTGGCGCAGACGAGCACGACTTCAGGTCGGGACGATGCCTTTACGCTGGGCCAGATCATCGTCACTGCGCCAACGGAATCGACGCCGACGATATCCTCCACCACGCTTGACGCCGATGCCATGCGGCTGTTCCAGCGCAACAGCCTGGACGATGCGGTCAACCTCATGCCCGGCGTGTCCTCGTCGAACAGCGGCGGATCGCGCAATGAGCGCCTGATCAACGTGCGCGGTTTCGACCGCTACCAGGTGCCGCTCTCCATCGACGGTATCCGCGTCTACCTGCCGGCAGACGGCAGGCTCGACTATGGGCGCTTCCTCACCGGCGACATTGCGCAAGTACAGGTGGCCAAGGGCTATGCATCCGTTCTGGACGGACCCGGCGCAATGGGCGGGGCGATCAACCTGGTGACGCGAAAGCCCTCTCAGCCGATCGAGGCCGAGGCACGCGGCACGCTGAACCTGGGCCGCGAGGCCGAATATGCAGGCTACAACGTGTTTGCCCTGCTCGGCACGCGGCAGGACAAGTGGTACGCACAGGCCAGCTACACCCGCAACTTCACCGACCACTGGGACCTGCCCGGGAGCTATGAGCCCAGCGCCGGATCGGCGGAAGACGGCGGCCACCGCGATTTCTCGCGCACCGAGGATTGGCGCGTCAATGCCAAGCTGGGCTTCACGCCCAATGCCACTGACGAATATTCGCTGAGCTATACCCGTCAGGAAGGCGCCAAGAACGCGCCGCTGCACATCACCGACACTGCCGCATCCCAGCGCAACTGGTCGTGGCCCTACTGGAACATCGACAGCATCTACTTCCTCTCCACCACGGCGCTGGGCGATCTGGCGACGCTGAAGACCCGCGTCTACCGCAACAGCTTCGACAACCTGCTGCGCGCTTTCGACGATGCCAGCCAAACCACCCAGACGCGCCCGCGCGCCTTCAACAGCTATTACGCCGACAAGGCCTGGGGCGGATCGGCGCAGCTCGACGTGGACGTGAGCGAGGCCGACCGCTTCAGCGTGGCCGCGCATTACCGCCGCGACAAGCATGTCGAATGGCAGGAGAGCTTCGCCAACGGTATCGGCACGACCGAGCCGAAGCAGACCAGCATCGAGGAAACCTACAGCATCGCGGCCGAAAACCACCTTGCCTTCAGCCCCGCGCTGGCCCTCACCGCCGGCGTCAGCTTCGACTGGCGCAATCTTACCCGGGCGGAAGACTACGCCAGCAATGCGCTGATCGAATATCCGCTGCACAACGGCCAGGCGCTCAATGGGCAGGCACAGCTGGTCTGGACACCGGATCCGGCCACCAGCCTCCATGCCGGCATTTCCTCGCGCGCCCGCTTCCCGACGATTTTCGAGCGCTTCAGTTCGCGCTTCGGCGGAGCGACCTCCAGCCCCGACCTCAAGGCCGAGCGCGCCACCAATTACGAGATCGGCGGAGCACGCGACTTCGGCCCGCTCCACGCCGAGGCCGCTGTATTCTACTCGCACCTGAACGATGTGATCGTTGCCTTCCCGACCATCTTCAACCAGCAGCCCGTAACCCAGAGCCGCAACCTCGGCAGCGGGAACTATTACGGCGGCGAGATCGCGCTGACCGCGACGCTTGGCGACACCCTCAGCCTCGGCGGTAACTACACGTATACCCACCGCGATATCGACGATCCGACGAACACCGCCTTCCAGCCCACCGGCGTGCCTACGCACAAGGCGTTCGTCTGGGCCGACTGGGCCCCTCTGGACGGCCTGCATATCCTGCCCAATGCCGATATCGCCTCGGACCGCTGGACGGTGAACACCGCTGGCACGCGCTATTACCGCACGGGCGCCTATTTCCAGGCCAATATTTCCGTGAACTACGAGGTCTACCGCGGCGTCGTGATCGGCGCCGGCGCGCGCAACCTGTTCGACGATTACTACGTGCTCACCGATGGCTTCCCCGAACCCGGCCGCAGCTTCTTCCTGAGCTTCGCCTACAAGTATTGACGCCGCCGAACGCTCCAGCCGGTAACGGTCCGGCTGGAGCAGGCGTTTATGCCCGTGCCTGCGTCGAGCAGCGGGCGCGGTGGGAAAGGAAAGCGCGCGCCCAATAGGAAAGGCTGCGACCAGCACAGTGCTTCCTGCCTGTTGCGCCGTACCCAGGCTGCGATTGACAGGAACGAATGCCCTGCATGGGTGGACAGGCCGGGCGAAGCGCTTCAATAGGGCCGGGCTCCCCGCCCTCTCCCATTCGCTCATCAGAGAGTCTCGCACCGTGATCAAACCGAGCCGCCTGCTGCCTCGCCGACTTCGCGTGGTCCTGCGCCGTCACGGTCCGGAAGCATTGGTCTGGCGCAGGCGCGTGGCGATCGTGGGCGGGGCCGTGCTGGTCGGTCTGGTGGCGCTGGTCTTCGCGGACATGGCGGACAAAGCCAACGCCTTGTTCCACATGTTCGCAGCCCGCTGGTGGTGGGGGCCCCTGCTGGCGACGCCTGCAGGCTTTGCCGCCATCGCCTGGATCACGCTGCGTTTCGCGCCTCTGGCCAAGGGCTCGGGCATTCCCCAGGTGATGGCCGCGACCAAGAACCCGGAGGCGGCGCTGTCCACCCTGGTGTCCGCCCGCGCCGCCATTGCCAAGTTCTTCCTGACCGTGGGCGCGCTTCTCGTGGGCGCCTCGGTCGGCCGCGAGGGTCCGACCGTGCAGATCGCCGCAGCCATCATGGGCAGGATGCACCGCATGCTGCGCGTGCCCTTGCGGTCTTCGGTCTATATCGCAGGCGGCGCGGCGGGCGTTGCCGCGGCCTTCAACACGCCGCTTGCCGGTGTGGCTTTCGCCATCGAGGAACTGGCCGCAGCTTACGAGCAGCGCATGACGCTGCTGGTCATGGCCGCCGTGCTGATCGCGGGCATGGTCAGCCTGGGGCTGGCGGGAGACTACATCTACTTCGGCGCCATGCGCCAGACGCTGGGCTTTCAGCAGGCGCTGATCGCCACCCCGGTCGCGGGCATCCTGGGCGGGATCGCCGGCGGCGTGTTCTCCCGGCTGATGCTGGGAGCAGGAACCACGACCATGCGCCCGATGGGCTGGCTGCGCGCACGCCCGGTGCTGTTCGCCGCGATCTGCGGCGCCATCGTCGCCGCGCTCGGCGTGTCGACCGGCCTGACCTGGGGCACCGGCTACGATACTGCAAACGGCATCATCGCCGGCCAGAACGTGCCCGTCTGGTTCGGCGCGGCCAAGTTCGTGACGACACTGGCGACGGCCGTCTCCGGCGTGCCGGGCGGCATCTTCGCGCCTTCGCTCTCCATCGGTGCCGGGATCGGCGAGCTTCTGCGCGGAATCTTTCCGGGCTATTCGCCGGGCGCGATCGTCCTGCTGGGCATGGTCGCCTATTTCACCGGTGTCGTGCGCGCGCCGCTGACGGCCGTGATCATCATCTCGGAAACGACCGCCAGCCGCGGCCTGATGATGCCGCTTCTCGCCTCTGCGCTGATCGGCGATTTCGCCGCCCAGTTCGTCTGCAAGGAAAAGCTCTATCACGGGCTCTCCCAGCGGTTCCTCCAACGCGCCGCCTGAGAACGATCCGATGGAAGCGCGACAGTTCGAGATCGACGGAAGCGTCATCACGGACATTCCCGCGTTCTATGCCGAGATCAACAGGGTCTTCATGGCCGGGGAATCCTGGCGATTGGCAGACAGCCTCGATGCCCTGAACGACCTGCTCTACGGCGGCTACGGCACGATGCAGGGGGCCGAAAAAGTCACCTTGCGCTGGAAGGACATGGCAGCGACACGCGCGGCCCTCGGGCCGGAATGCACCCATGCCTTCCTGAGCGGAAGGCTGGGCCAGCGAACGATGTTCAATGGCTCAACCATAGCCGGGCAACTGACGGCCCTGGAGCAAGGCCGCGGCACGACTTACTTCGACATCGTGATGGAAGTGTTCGCCGACCATCCCAATATCGAGATCGTGCCCGTTTGAGCGAGCGCCCGACTGCCGGCGTTTCTCTTCGGCCCAGCTTTCCGGCCTAGCTTTCCGGCCTAACTTTCCGGATCGTACATGAATTCACGCAGTTCCTGCGCGCAGCGGCAGGCGGCAGCGATCCTGGCCGCCCATCGCTCAGCCTCCTCGCGGCTGGGCAATTCCAGAACGGTAAACCCGCCGTCCAACCGGCTGCCGGGATAGATCCGCGAAGACACGCCTCCCTCGCCGGAAACCAGCACGGGGGGAACGTCCTCCTCTATTCCGCCGCCGAAAACATAGACTCCTGCGGCCTTGGCCGCGGCGATGACCGCATGGGATTCCCTGGCGGCCACCGCGAGTTCGTCCGGCGTCAGCACCATGGCCTCGCTCGGGAAGGAGATGAGGTACTTGGTCATGCCGGCGAATATGCCTCCGACGACCCTGCCCGGCAAGCGCGCGATCGCGCCATCGGCGGGAATGGTCGGCTGAAGCCCCCGGCACCGGGCCGGGGGCTTTCACGGCCTAGCGGCAGACGCGCACGCGGCGATGATGGCGCCATACGGTGCGGCAATGGCTGGCGTGGCGATAGGAGTGACGATACGAATGGCGGCGGCGGACGTCATGACGGCGCGGCGCAGGACGATAGCGGCGGTCGTCGCGGCGGGCATGGTCGCGGCGGGCATCGTGATGGTGTTCGACACGGTCGTGACGGTCGTAATGATGCTGAGCGCTCGCCGGCGAAGCCAGGCCAAGGCTCCCTGCAATCAGTGCCACGGCGAGGGATAACTTCGGAATCCGCATGTATTTCTCCTTGATGTCCAAAGGGAAAACGCGGCTAGGGCAGTTTCGCTGCCAAGGCTCATGCTCTGCGGCGGGAAGACCGTCAGGCGGGACGTACTCTGGCGGAAGGACGGCAACAGGCAGTGCGCGCCCGCGCCTATCGGCACGCCCTGCGGGCCGCGCGGGAGGCCCGCAGGCCGCCGCCTGGATCAGGAATGGAGGTCCTCGAACCAGTCCAACCGCTTCATGATCCACTTCTCCGCTTCCAGTACGGCGAAAAGCAGCACCCCGAGCAGGACGATGATCACGCCGTCGAACAGCGACACGGACCGCGTATCGAACACCTCGTGCATTACCGGCAGGTAGGTAAAGGCGAACTGCGCCAACACCACCGCGCCGACCGAAAGCAGCACGGACGGCGTTCCCAGCGCGCCGCGCAGGGTCAGCGACCGCATGTGCAGGTAGCGCACGTTGAAGAGGTAAAAGATCTCCCCCACCACCAGCATGTTGACCACCAGCGTGCGCGCCGTCTCTACATCCTCGCCCCGGGCCAGGGCGCCAAAGAACACCAGCAGCATCAGGCCGGTGAACAGCAGGGAGACGAACACGATCCGCCACAGCAGGAATGGTGAGAGCAGGGAGGCGTCGGCCCGGCGTGGCGGGCGCTGCATCACTTCGGTTTCAGGCGGCTCGAAGGCAAGCACGAGGCCCAGCGTGATCGTGGTGACAAGGTTGATCCAGAGGATCTGCGTCGCCGTCATCGGCAGGGTGAAGCCGGCCAGGATCGCCAGCACCATCAGCATGGCCTCGCCGCCGTTGGTCGGCAGGGTCCAGGCGATGACCTTGCGCAAATTGTCGTAGACCGTGCGCCCCTCGTTCACGGCCGCGACGATGGAGGCGAAATTGTCGTCCAGCAGGACCATCTGCGACGCCTCGCGCGCGGCTTCGGTGCCGGTGAGGCCCATGGCGGTGCCGACATCGGCCTGCTTGAGCGAAGGCGCATCGTTCACGCCGTCTCCGGTCATCGCCACGATGGCGCCCCGCGCCTGCAGCGCCCGCACGATGCGCAGCTTGTGCTCCGGGCTGGCCCGCGCGAAGACGCTGACGCCGCCCACCACCTCCATGAGTTCGGCGTCGCTCAGCCGCTCCAGTTCCGCGCCGGAGATCGCCACCGGATCGTCCGCGAGATCGAGCTGGCGGGCGATGGCGCGCGCGGTCTCGACATGGTCTCCGGTGATCATCTTCACCGCGATGCCGGCGCTGCGGCACTCGGCGATGGCGCGGCGCGCCTCTTCGCGCGGCGGATCGATGAAGCCCATGAGCCCGAGCATCGTCAGCCCCTGAAGATCCTCGAAGCGCAGCCGGTCCCGGGCGGTCGGCAAAGTCAGCATGGCGAAGCCCAGCAAGCGCTCGCCCTGGGCCGCCGCGCGGGCGGCCAGCCGGTCCCATCGGGAAGGATCGGCCTGCCCGCCCGCCAGAGCCAGCACAGCCTCGGGCGCGCCCTTGACGAAGACCACATGATCGCCGCTCGGCCCGCGGTGAAGCGTCGCCATGTAGCGATAGTCGGCATCGAAGGGGATCTCGTCCAGCCGGGGCCATTCGGCGGCCACCCGGGCAGGGTCCATCCCCGCTTTCATCCCCAGCGCGAGCAATGCGCCTTCCATCGGATCGCCCGCCACGCTCCACACGCCGGACTCCTCGCGCAGGCTGGCATCGTTGCACAACATGCCGCAGCGGATGATCGCCGCCGCATCGCCGCCATCGACTTGCCCGCCAGCGGGGGCGTCCAGCGGATCGGCCGCGATCATGCCCTGCGGCGCATAGCCGGAACCGGATACCTCCAGTGCACTCGAAGCGGTGAAGACGTGGCGCACGGTCATCTCGTTGCGCGTGAGTGTGCCGGTCTTGTCGGTGCAGATGACCGAGGTGGCGCCCAGCGTTTCCACGGCGGGCAACTTGCGGATCACCGCCTTGCGCGCAGCCATCCGCCGCACGCCGATGGCCAGGGTGATGGTGATGACGGCAGGCAGACCTTCCGGAATGGCGCCGGCGGCCACCGCCACGATCGAGATCAGCGCATCGTCCCAGGCGAAGCCGCGCACCAGGACCGCGAAGATGAACAGCAGCACCGAAGCGCCCAGGATGGTGAAAGTAAGCTGATGCGAGAAGCGGTTGATCTGCCGGATCAGCGGCGTCACCAGCACCGGCACCGCCTGGAGCATGCCGCTGATACGCCCGATCTCGGTCGCGCTGCCCGTGCCGACGACCAGGCCGGTGGCCTGCCCCTTGGCCACCAGCGTACCGGAAAAGGCCATCGAGGCGCGGTCGCCCAGCGGCGCGTCGACGGGAACGGCCCCTTCCCCTTTTTCCGCCGCGACGGATTCGCCGGTGAGCGCGGCTTCCTCGATGGCGAGACCTCGCGCCTTGAGCAAGCGCAAATCGGCAGGGACGCGGTCTCCCGGCTCCAGCAGCACGATGTCTCCCGGCACGAGATCCGCCACATCGACCGAGGCTCGCTCTCCCCCTCGCAGCACGACGGCGTGGGGAGAGAGCAACGCGCGCATGCCGTTCAGCGATTCCTCCGCCCGGCCCTCCTGCACGAAGCCGACGATGGCATTGACCACCACCACCAGCATGATGACCGATGCGTCCACCGGATGCCCCAGCAGGAACGCTGCCAGCCCCGCCGCGATCAGGAAATAGATCAGAGGATTGTGAAACTGCATGAGGAAGCGCCGCAAGGGATGCACCCGCGCGGTTTCGGGGAGGCTATTGGGTCCATATTGCAGCAAACGCGCTGCCGCCTGCTCGTGCGACAGCCCCTCTGGCGCGGCGCCGAGTTCGTCCAGCACTTGCCGGCCGTCCAGGGCATGCCACGGGGCCTCGGCCACAGGGCTTGAGGGATTGGCGACGGACCGGTTCATGCTGTCCCCTTTTCGAAACCCTGGCGATCCTGCCGCTGGCTGCCGCGATCAAGGTGCTGACAAGGTAATAGGAATGACAGTCTGTAAAACAGACCGAGATTACATGAAGATGATGCGCGACAATCTTGCATTGCACAATCACCGAAGTGCAAGATGATAATTCCAATAATCCGATCGAAACGCAGCCAATGGAATGGAACGAAATGTTCTCGATGCTGCGCGGCAGCGACCGGATTACGCATTCCAGTGAAGCGACAACCTGCAGGAATGAGGAGATACTGGTCGCGATTCCAGCCGAACTCCTGGTGAGGTTCGGTTTGGAACGCGGCGGTTCGCGCGTTCATCCGCGATTGCAGGCACCGGAAGGGTCGCCGCGCGTTCAGCATCCATGACCGAGACGATCGAAAACCTGCAGCGCAAGATGGAGGAAGCGGCCAGCGCCCTGGACTTCGAGGAAGCGAAGCGCTGCCGGGACAAGATCAGCCTCCTGCGCGGCGGCGCCGGCGCGGAAGAGGTCGAGCGCGCCGATCTGTCGGGATTGCAACGCCAGCGCCCCGGCGCGATGGGGCTCGGAACCAACCAGCAACGCAGCACGCCGCCCGCCGGCTGGAAACCGCCGCCCCGGCCCGATCCGATGACGTCCGGCCGCACTCCACGCGGCAAACCGCGGGGGAAATGATGGACGACGCCCGCGCGGCGGCTCTGGCCTTGCTCGCATCCCGCGAACCGGGGGCGACCATATGTCCAAGCGAAGTCGCCCGCGCGATAGCGCCCGGCGACACCTGGCGGGAGGCCATGCCCGAGGTCCATGCCGCCGTCGATTGCCTGCTGCTGGAGAGACGCGTGGGATTAAGCTGGAAAGGCCGTCCGTTATCGGCCCGGACCGGCCCCTATCGCATCCGCCGCCTGCCTCCGAACTGATCCGGATCGTGCGCCATAGACCGGTTCATCGGAACGAAAGTCGCCGCCGCCCGAGGCGCCCCGCCGATCCAGCGCCCTAAAGCAGTTTGTCCAGCGTCAGCGGCAAGTCGCGCACGCGCTTGCCGGTGGCGTTGTAGACAGCATTCGCCACTGCCGCCGCCGTGCCGGTGATCCCGATCTCGCCGATGCCCCGAGCGCCCATCGGCGCATGGGGGTCCGGAATGTCGGTCCAGATCACGTCGATCTCGGGCACGTCCATGTGCACGGGCACATGATACTCGGAGAGGCTGGGGTTCATCACCCGGCCCTTGCGCTCATCGAACTGCGCTTCTTCCATCAGGGCCAGCCCCAGCCCCATGATGATGCCGCCGCGGAACTGGCTGGTGGCCGTCTTCGGATTGAGGATGCGCCCACAATCGAACGAGCCCAGGAACCGGCTGACGCGCGGCTCGCCGGTGACCGTGTTGACGCGAACCTCGCAGAACATCGCCGCGTGGCTGTGCATCGACCAGTGCATGGTCTCCAGCGGCGGCGGCCCTTCGGCCTCCACGCTTACCGACGGCTGCTGCGCACGTGACAGGATCGAGGCATAGCTCTCGTGCCGCGCGGTCTCATCGGCCTTGCACAGCCCCTGGTCGCGGCTGATCACGTCATCCGGCTTGAGACCGGCGAGAGGGGAATCATTGCCCGCCAGCTTGAGCAGTTGTTTCACGAGTTCGCGATGAGCGGCACCCACGGAGGCGCCGATAGCGGCGGTCTGCTGCGATCCGCCCGCCAGCACCACGCCCGGCAGAGTGGAATCGCCATAGTTGAAGCGCACGGCCTCGATAGGCAGGCCCAGCCTTTCGGCGGCGACCTGGGTCTGCGCCGTGGCGGTGCCCATGCCCATCTCGTGCGCGGCGATATCGACCACCGCCTGCCCATCCTGCATCAGGGTGATCCGGGCCGCGCCGCCGCCCATGCGGTAATAGGGGTAAGTCCCGGTGGCGCATCCCATGCCGACCAGCCACTCTCCCTCACGGCGCAGGCCGGGGCGCGGGTCGCGGCGATCCCAGCCGAAGCGCTCCGCGCCCGTGCGCCAGGCCTCGACGATATGGCGCGAGGAAAACGGCAGGCCGGAACTCGGGTCTTTTTCGGGCTCGTTGCGGATGCGCAGTTCCACAGGATCGATGTTCAGCGCCTCGGCCAATTCGTCCATGGCGCTCTCCAGGGCGAACGTTCCCACCGACTCCCCGGGCGCTCGCATGAAGGTGTTGGCGAGCATGTCGAGTTCCACCACCTGCACGTCCAGCTTGAGCGTCTCGGAAGCATAGGCGCTGCGGGTGGGCAGGATGAAGGGTTCCGGCATGGCGTTGCTGGCAGTTTTGACGGTCACGCCGGTATGGACAAGCGCCTTGAGGTGACCCTCGCGATCCGCGCCGAGCGCCACCCGTTGCTCGGTCGGCGAGCGCCCGCCCACCACCCGGTAGACGCCCTCGCGCGAGAGGACGAGGCGCACCGGACGACGGCACAGCTTCGCGGCGAGCGCGGCCAGCACCTGGTGCTGCCAGAGACACTTGCCCCCGAAGCCCCCGCCCACGAAGGGCGAGGTGACGATGACCTTGTCCTCCGGCATGTCGAACATCTGGCCGATGGACCAGGCGGTATGGGCCACCAGCTGCGACGCGTCATGAATACGCAGCACATCGCCCTGCCAGGCCACGGTCACCCCGTGCAGTTCGATGGCATTGTGGTTGTGGCGCGGCGTCGTGTAGAGCGCGTCCACTTTCACTTCGGCCGCGGCAAGCGCCGCTTCGGCATCGCCGCGCTCGTCATGAAGCGGTTGGCCCATGAACAGGGCCGGCTTGGTGCCTTGTTCGCGCGCCTCGTCCAGCGAGGTCAGGGCCGGAGCCGCCTCGAAGGTCACGCGGACCAGCGATGCGGCGTGGTCGGCCTGCTCCTGCGTTTCCGCCAGCACGACGGCGACCGGCTCGCCGTTCCAGTTGACCTCGCTTTCCTGCATGATCGGCAGATTGTCGCCATTGGCGGCCTTCGGCGCCGACATGAAGACAGGGGGCGGAGCAAGGCGCGGGGCATTGCGGTGGTCCATCACCGCCACCACGCCGGGCGCCGTCTCTGCGTGGGAAGTGTCCATCGCCGCAATACGCCCCTTGGCGATCGTGCTGAACACCAGTGAGGCGTAGACCATGTCCTCCAGCGGAAACTCCGCCGCGAACGTAGCCCGGCCGGCCACCTTGAGGGGACCGTCGATACGCGACAGCGGCTTGCCGACATGGCCGTAACGCTCGCGGATCAAAGGATCGGGCTCGCCTCCGGGGATCCAGCTGTCCGGCGCGAGGGCGACCGCTTTCGCCATGACGCCCTGAACCGCGCCCTGCAGCGCCTGCTTGGCGTCGCTCGCGATGCTCATGCGATCTCTCCTGAAAGGTCTTCGAGCACGGCGACGAGCGTGCGCCGTGCCAGATCGATCTTGAAGCCATTGCCCGAAAGCGCCTGCGCCGAAGCCAGTTCCGCCTCGGCAGCGGCAGCGAAACTGGTGGCCGACAGCGGACCGCCGCGCAGCAGGGCCTCGGCTCGCTCGGCCCGCCACGGTTTGTGCGCCACACCGCCCAGTGCGATGCGCACGTCGCGCACTTGCCCGCCCTCGATATCGAGCGCCGCCGCCACGGAAACCAGCGCGAAGGCATAGCTCGAACGGTCCCGCACCTTGCGGTAAGTGGAGCGCGCGGCGAATGGCATCGGCGGTAGCTCGACTGCGGTGATGAGTTCGCCCGGCTGGAGCATGGTATCGACGTCCGGCAACTCGCCCGGGAGACGGTGCAAAGCCGTGAAGGCAAGGCGCCGTTCGCCGCCGTTTCCGCGCATATGGACCACGGCGTCGAGCGCCGCCAGTGCGACGCACATGTCGGAAGGGTGGACGGCGACGCAAGCGGAAGAGGCGCCCAGAATGGCGTGATTGCGGTTGAAGCCGCCCACCGCGTCGCAGCCTTCTCCCGGATGGCGCTTGTTGCAGCGCGATCCGGCCTCGTCGTAGAAATAGGAACAGCGGGTACGCTGCAGGATGTTGCCCCCGACAGTCGCCATGTTGCGGATCTGCCCGCTCGCGCCGGCCAGGATGGCGCGCGCCAGCATCGGATAACGCAGACGGACCGCCCGGTGCTCGGCCAGCGCTGTGTTGCGCACGGCAGCACCGATCAGCAGCCCGCCACCGGGCAGCTCATCGATCCCACCCGGCAGCCCGGTCACGTCGACGAGGCTTTCGGGCGTCTCGATGTTCTCGCGCATCAGGTCGACGAGGTTGGTGCCGCCGCCGAGATACCGGGCACCCGCCGCGCCGCCCTTGAGAACCGCCGACGCCGCATCGCTGGCCCGCATATACGTGAACGGGGTCATTCCGCAGCCTCCGCCATCGTTTCCGCCCCGTAAGTCTCGGCGATGGCCTCGACGATGCCGTTGTAGGCGCCGCAGCGGCACAAGTTGCCGCTCATGCGCTCGCGCAGTTCCTCGTGGCTGAGCAGGATGTCCTCGCCCCCCAGATCGATCGTGACATGGCTTGGCACGCCGCGCGCAATCTCGGCAGCCATGCCCACGGCGGAGCAGATCTGGCCGGGCGTGCAGTATCCGCACTGAAAGCCGTCATGTTCCACGAAGGCCTGCTGCAGGGGGTGCAACCGGCCGGGCTGGCCCAGCCCCTCGATCGTCGTGATCGAGCGCCCCTCATACTGCACGGCCAGAGAGAGGCACGAGAGTATCCGCTCCCCGTCGACCAGCACGGTGCAGGCTCCGCAGGCACCCTGGTCGCAGCCTTTCTTGGTCCCGGAAAGCCCGCAAGTCTCGCGCAGGAAGTCCAGCAGCGATACCCGCGCATCGTGCGGAGCGTCCAGGGCAGCGCCGTTTACAAGTATCGTCATGGTGATCGGCCTCTCGAGGGGCAGCATTTTTGAGGCGCGGGAAGACCGCGCTCTCAGATCAACTCGATCCCGGTCGATTGGTGCCCGCCGCCAAGTGCATGACTTGAGGAAAACCGCGAAAAACAGCCGGGCCGCATCCAGGGCGAGACCAATGCGGCGTTTTGCGCGGCAGACCGCCGCAAATGGTCCGGCACCAATGCAGAGCCGCCGAGTTGTTCCTTCGGCACGACCGGCCGGGACGGCGGGTTAGCAGGGCCGGA
Organism: Novosphingobium sp. YAF33; assembly: GCF_052113265.1. Lineage (NCBI taxonomy): Bacteria > Pseudomonadati > Pseudomonadota > Alphaproteobacteria > Sphingomonadales > Sphingomonadaceae > Novosphingobium > Novosphingobium sp. YAF33. The sequence continues at coordinate 58,497 of NZ_JBFRCW010000004.1, read as the reverse complement.
GGAGCGCTCGGGATCATGAAGAAAACCTATCATGGCAGCTGCCACTGCAAGGCGGTTACTTTCGAAGCGGACATCGATCTCGACCTGGGGACGGGCAAGTGCAACTGCACGTTCTGCTGGAAACAGCGCATGTGGAACGCCGGCCATCTCGCCCCCGGCGATTTCCGCCTGCTGAGCGGAGACGGGAAACTGGCGGACTACGGCAAGTCGGGCGACTGGGGCGAAGGTCATCACCGCTTCTGCTCGGTCTGCGGGATCGCGACCCACGGTCACGGCCATATCGAAGCGATGGGCGGAGACTTCGTCACCGTTCATCTTGCCGCGCTGGACGATCTGCCGGTCGGGGACCTGGTCTCCGCCCCCCTGGTCTACATGGACGGTCTGCATGACGACTGGCAGCATCCCCCTGCCGAAACCCGGCACCTCTGACGGACATGGCAGCCTTGCCCTGCCCGCCCTGCCGCCCTCGCCCTTGCTGAATTTGCCCGAGGCATCATGACCGCCCTGCCCACCACCGATTGCGACAGCGGCCAGGCCGTGGCGCGCAAAGGCAAGACCGTCGCCCATCCGCGCTGGACGATTGCGGCGACGATGCTGGCATCCAGCCTGGCCTTCATCGACGGCTCGGTGACCAATGTCGCCCTGCCCGCCATCGGCCAGGAACTCAGCGGAGACGCCGCCAGCCTGCCCTGGGTCATCAACGCCTATCTCCTGCCGCTCTCGGCGCTGCTGCTGCTGGGCGGCGCCGCGGGCGATCACTTCGGGCGCAAGCGGGCCCTGGTGACGGGCATCGTGCTGTTCACGCTTGCCTCGATCGCTTGTGCCCTTGCCCAGGACCTGGCGATGCTGCTGGCCGCGCGCGCGGCGCAGGGCATCGGTGCGGCCATGCTCATGCCAAACAGCCTCGGCATCCTGGGCAGTTCGTTCGAGGGCGAGGCCCGGGGGCGCGCCGTCGGCACTTGGGCAGCGGCAGGCGCCATCGCCAGCGCCGTCGGCCCGCCGCTCGGCGGCTGGCTGGTGGACTGCGTCGGCTGGCGCGCGATCTTCTACCTCAACATCCCGGTGGCCGCCGCGGCGATCCTGGTGGCCTGGCGCTATGTGGAGGAGAGCGAAAAGGGGCGGGAACCGCTCGACTGGACGGGCGCACTGCTGGCGACCGCCGCCCTCGGCGCGATCACCTGGGCGCTGACCTTGTGGTCCAGCCATCACGCGGCATCGACCGGAACCTGGATCGGGCTGGGGGCGGGTATCCTGCTGCTGGCCCTGTTCATCATGACGGAACGCCGCCTGGGCGAGCGCGCGATGATGCCGCTGGCCCTGTTCGCCTCCCGCCCCTTCGTGGGCCTGACCCTGCTGACCCTGCTGCTCTACGGCGCGCTGGGCGGCTTGCTGATGCTGCTGCCCTACCTGCTGATCGTCGGCGGACACTATAGCCCGACCCAGGCCGGCTTCGCGCTCCTGCCGTTCTCGATAGTGATCGGCACCGTCTCGCGCCTTGCCGGGCGCCTGACCGAGCGCATCGGCCCGCGCTGGCCGCTCACTCTTGGCCCCATCGTCACCGGCGCCGGCTTCGCCCTGATGATGCGCGCAGATCCCACGGCCAGTTACTGGACCAGCATCCTGCCCGGCATCGCCGTGATTGCGCTGGGCATGGCCGGCGCGGTGGCACCGCTGACCACTGCCGTGCTTTCCTCGGTGGACGAGCGCCATACCGGCACCGCCTCGGGCTTCAACAGCGCGATTGCCCGCACCGGCGGGCTCGTCGCCACCGCAGTGGCCGGCGCGGTCATCGCCGTCTCCGCGGCGGAACTCACTGCGGCATTCCAGGCCGCCGCAATCGTCGCAGCCGTTCTTGCAGTGGCATCGGGTCTCGTCGCCCTGTTCACACTCGAAAGCGGCACCCCGGCCGCCGCCCCCGCCGCGCCGTGAGCCACCTCTGGAGCCTTACCTCTCGACGGTCACGCGCAGATATGTCGCAGGTATCACCGTCTGCCCGGCCGTGCCCCGGTTTTCGGCCTCGAAGAGCGCCTCCAGTTCCGCCTGCAACGCGTCCCGCCGGCCGTCTCGCCCCGCCGCGTCGAAAGCGTTCATCGTCGGTCCGTAGTAGTCACGGAAGACGGCGAGGAACGCCGCAGCCGTTCCGGGATAGCGAAAGGTATAGGTCGCCCTTTCGCAGGCGATCCGCTCCGGTGCGATGCCCGCGGCACCGAAGCGTTCGCGCACGAGGTCTTCCTGGCCCCAGCTCACCGGGCTGACGAAGCCCTCGGGCGGCGGCGGCATGAAAGCGGCGCATGTCTTCAGCACCATGGCAACCAGCGTCGGATCGCCGGGTATCCAGTTCCCCATGACGATCCTTCCGCCGGGCCGGCAGACGCGAACCATCTCGGCGGCGACATCGTGCGGACGCGGCGCGAACATCGCGCCGAAGATGCTGACCACCAGATCGAAACGGGCATCGCCCAGCCCGGTCAGCGCGCTGGCGTCGCCCTCCTCGAAGCGCAAGTTCTCCAGCCCCTCCGCGCGCGCCCGGGCATTGCCAGCGGCAACGAGGTTGGAGGCAATGTCCACGCCCAGCACATGCGCGCCGCGCCGCGCCGCCGGAACCGCCGTCGTGCCGTCGCCGCAGCCGAGATCGAGCACCTCCATGCCCGGCTCGGGCGCGATCCAGTCGACCAGATCCTCACCGCTTTCCCGCATGGTTGCGGCAAGACGGGTGAAATCGCCTTTCTCCCACAGGGCCTTGTTCGCATTCTGCGGCTTCGCGCTATTGTCCTCCTGCATCCCAGCTCTCCACGGTCGGGCCGATCCTCGGCTTGTGCGCGGAGAATATCACCTATCCCTGACGGTAAACTTCGTCTTTTCGGGGTAAGGGTGACGGGCGGCGGTGCCCGGAACGGCGCGGACCACCGTTGCATATATAGCCACGATTATGACCGTATGATCGGATCATTTGGCGCATTTATCGAATTGGCCGCAAATTCATATTGCTAACTACGCCACAAACCCGCACTCTTCGCCTGGAGCCAGGAGGCCCAGGGAGAGGGAGGAATACGCCGCAAATGACAGACCTGCCCAAGCCGTCCCGCCGCGATCTGCTGGCGGGCGCCACCCTGCTGTCAGGCGCGCTCGCAGCGCCGCACGCGCTGGCCCAGGCGGAAACTTCGGCAACCGAGATCCTCGGCTTCTCGAAGGACACCCGCGAACCCGATCTCGTCCTTCCCCTCTGGCCGGAACGCCGGATGCCCGGAGGCCCGGTGCCGCAAGTGACGGAATCCGTGGACGACCAGTGGGACAACGCCGGCCTTCGCTACCGCGTGGCCGAGCATGTCACCCGGCCCACCCTGTCCTATTTCGCCGCCGCCAACCCGACCGGGGCGGCCGTGCTGATCGTGCCGGGCGGCGGCTATTCGCGCGTCGGCATCGACCGCGAAGGGTACGAATCCGCGCGCTGGATGAATGCGCAGGGCGTCGCGGCATTCGTGCTGCGTTACAGGCTTCCAGCGGACCGCTGGGGCGGCAAGGCGCTGGTGGCGCTTCAGGACGCGCAGCGCGCCATGCGGCTGATCCGCGCGGGCGGTCCCGGGCGGTGGAGCGTCGATCCCAAGCGGATCACCGTGATGGGCGGCTCCGCGGGCGGGCACCTCGCGCTCAGCCTCTGCGTCAAGGTCTACGACCGCACCTATCCGGTGCTGGACGAGGCCGACCACCTGCTCACCCGGCCGGATGGGGCGATCCTGCTCTATCCCGTGGTCACGCTCGGGGCCGGCGCCCATGTCGGCTCGCGGCTCGCCCTGCTCGGCCCGGACCCTTCGCCCGAGGACATTGCCCAGTGGTCGTTCGACGGCAAGCTGCCGGGGATCACGCCGCCGATCTTCCTGGTCCATGCCGTGCATGACCGCGTCGTGCCGGTCGATCACGCGCTCGCGCTGTTCGCGTCCGTGCGCGCATCGGGCGGGGCGATCGACATGCACTTGTTCGAGGACGGCGCCCATGGCCTGGGCCTGCGCGCAGACCCATCCTGGCCGATTGCCCGCTGGCCCGATCTCGCACGCCAGTGGCAGGTCCGGAACGGCCTTTCCTGAGCCGCCCCGTTCAGTCCGCCTGATCGGGGGAGCGCAGTGCCGAGCGCGGCTGGCTGCGCAGCGAAAGCCAGGCCACCAGTGCCGCCAGCGGGTGCAGCATGCCCATGAGCAGAAACACCTGGTCATAGTGCCCTGACTGCGCCAGCCGTCCGACGAGCTGGGTAGAGAAGATGCCGCCCAGTCCGCTGCCCGCCGCGACGATGCCGAACACCGTGGCCACGACGCGCGTGGGGTACAGATCGACCACCAGGGTGCTCAGGTTGATCTGGAACACGAGGTGCGCGAAAGCGACGGCCGCGGCGATTGCGAAAGTCAGCGGGATGGCCGGCCCGGTCGAGATCGCCATGCCCACCGGCGCCAGCACGGCCGCCACGGCCAGACCGATGAGACGGCTGCGCGCCGGGTCGATCCCGCGCCGGATCAGCCTGCCGGAGAAGACGCCGCCGCCGATGCTGCCAAGGTCTGCCGCCAGATAGACGATCCAGGCCGTCGCGGCGATCGTGGCCAGGTTCAGCCCGCGCTCGTCGGACAGGTATTTCGGGAACCAGAACAAGTAGAAGTACCATACCGGATCGGCCAGCATCCGCGACAGCGCAAATCCCCAGAGCGGACGTTCGCGCAGGATCGCGCGCCAGAGCGTCGGCTCGGCGGTCACGGTGGGGCCGACCTTGCCGCGCGGATAGATCGCCAGCCAGGCTGCGAGCCACACGAAGCCCAGCGCCCCCGTCACCACGAAAGCCGCGCGCCAGCCCTGGGTCAGGGCCAGCCAGCCGATCAGCGGCGGGGCGATCGTCGCGCCGACCATGGCGCCGGCAGTATAGGTACCGAAGGCGAAGCCCCGCTCCTGCGGCGGAAAGTGCTCGGAAATCGCTTTCGGCCCGGCGGTGTAGTTGCCCGCCTCGCCAAGCCCCAGCATGGCGCGCGCGCCGCCCAGCGCTCCGGCGCTGCGGACCAGACCCGTCGCCATGTTGGCCAGCGACCACCAGCCCACGAACAGCGCCAGTGCCAGCCGCGTCCCCAGTCGGTCGGTGAGCCAGCCCGCAAGCAGGTAGGCGATGGTATAGGCGATCAGGAAGAACTGGACGACCTGGGCATAGCCGATATCGTCCATGCCGAGGTCCTTCTGGACCATCGGCGCAAGGATCGAGAGCGTCTGTCGGTCCACGTAGTTGAGAACCGTGGAAGCGAAGAGCAGCGCCAGTATCGCCCAGCGCATGCGGCCGGGCGCGGCAGGGGCAGCGGCCTCGGCACCCGCGCTCGGCGCGGGAGCGGCCGAAGCGGAGGCGGCCTGAACGGGTGAGGCCATGTCAGCCTCCGATCTCGGGCGCGGCCTCGCGAAGCGCCGCGACGAGCGGCTCGGTAGCGGCTTCCGGAATCCACCCCGACAAAGCCAGGCCCGCATGGGCCGGGTCGCCGGTGGAAACCGCCACGACATGATGATCGCGTTCGTCGGCAACGTGAACGCGGGCGTAGCCCAGCTCGCGCACTTCGGCGAGCTTGGCGATCAATTGCTCGATCCCATCAGGGAACATCGGAATCTCGCGGTCCCGGTAGATATCGCGCACTTCGTCGTCGTCGTGATCGGACAGGAGAACGATGCCGATGCCGCTGGTCGTCGCGGGCAGCAGGCCGATGCGCCCCAGCCCCGCCGAGGCCTCGATGCCCGGCGGCGCGTGGAACAGGTAGCTCACGCTGTCTCCCCACAGCACGCCCAGCGCCACGGTGTGGCCGAAGCGGCGCAGCCCCTCCAGGACCGGCAGCGCGCGGCGGATCAGGCCGGAGGCGAAGAGGCTCTGCGCCGCCAGGACATGCATGCCCGCCCCCGCGGTATATTTGCGATTGGCGGTCTGCCGCGCGATGCCCAGGTAGGCCAGCGTCTTGAGCAGGCGATTGATCTTGGTGGGATCGGCATCCAGCCGCCGCGCCAGTTCGCGGCAACCGACCGGCTCCGGCGATGTCGCAAGCGCCTGGAGCGTGGCAATGCCATCGATCAGGCTCTGGTTCGGCTGGGCATTGAGTTTAGCGCGCACAACATGGTCCTATGCACCAAGGTTCGATCGTTGCCAATCGGAGCGCCGTCACGCGACGTGCTCCGCCAGCTCGTGGAATTTCGCATTGGGCCGCACGCCAAGGCCCGGCCCGGTCGGCAGGCGATAGCCATCCGGTCCGTGGGTCATATCGGTATCGAGCACCGCCAGGTTCCGTTCGAAAACGGAGTGCTGCCATTCATGCTTCCACAGACCCGGCAGGGTGGCCGAGGCATGGAGGCTGGCCGCCAGGAAAATGCCGGCGCCGATGGTGGCATGAGGCGCCACCGCCACGCCGTGGGCCTCGGCCAAGGCAGCGATGCGCAGGAACTGCGTCAGGCCGGTGTGCCCCATCTCCGGCTGGACATAGGCGATCGGGCCGAACGCCAGGCGATTGGCGAATTCATAGGCGGTGTACCACTCCTCGCCGGCCGCCACCGGAACCGGGCTCTCCGCCGCCAGCCGCGCCAGCCCCGGCATGTCCTCGGGCTTGAGCGGAGCCTCCACGAAGCCCGGGCGCAAGGGTGCGAGCCGGGCGATCAGGGCGCGCGCCTCTTCCGGCGAGAATTTCCAGTGCAGGTCGATCAGCACTTCCGCATCGGGACCGAGCGCGCCGCGCAGGGCGGCCATTTCCTCGACCACGCCTTCGTGGCTGACGACGGCGGCGAACTTGAACGCCGTCATTCCCCGCGATTGCCAGTCGCGGGCCAGGGCGACCCGCTCGTCCAGCGTGGCGGCAGGCAGGCCCGAGAGGTAGCTGGGGATCGCGCCGTGCACTGCCGGCCCGATCAGTTCGCGCACGGAAAGCCCGCGGTGCTTGCCGGTCAGATCCCACAAGGCAATGTCGATCGCCGCCAGCGCGTCGCCGTGAAAACCGCCCGTGCATCCGCGCACGCGCATGAGATCGTAGAGGCGATCCCACGTTTCGGCCGGGTCTAAAACCACGCCGTCCATGAGCACGGGTGCAAGCAGATCGTTGACGATCTCGCATGTCGCGCGCGGCGCGCAGATGCCGTAGGTTTCCCCCCAGCCCACATTGCCTTCGCCGTCTGTCACGCGCACGACGATGGAGCGATCCACCGTCGGGTAGATCGTCCCATTGCCCTTCCGCACCAGGTAGCCGCGCGCGTTGACCCGCTCCCCCGGCCCCAGCGGCCCGAGATAGGGCGTGTCGCGGGGGACCGTGACGATGAAGGTGTCGACCGCCGCGATCCGCATCGTCACGCTGCTCCTTGCACCATGCCGGGCGGCAGCAGATCGCCAAGGCGCGCCAGCAAGGCATCGAGTTCGAGGCGGTCGTAGCGATCGAGTTCCGGGCCGGGTGCGCGAACGTAAGTGCTGTCGATCAGGCCGCGGCGCTGGAGTACCGCCTTTGTCAGACGCCAGCGGAAATTCGCCTGCATGCTGAGCAGGGGCAAGGTCCGCTCGAACAGATCGCGCGCGTTCTGCTCGCGCCCTTCGTCGAACGCGGCCAGCATGCGAACGTGAAGTTCGGTCACTTCGCAGGCGGGCATCGTCCCGCGCGCGCCGCGCACGAGTTCGTCGATCACGTAGCGCGCACCGGCACCGCCGAACACGGCGTCGAGCGAGCCGCCCGCCAGTTCGCTGAGGCGGGTGATGCGCTGCCCCGAAGGCGCGGCCTCTTCCTTGACATAGCGGATGCCCGGAACCTCGTGCGCCAGTTGCGCGACTTGCTCCAGCGGCATGCCTATCCCCATCGGCGGCGGCGCGTTCTGCACCATGATCGCAATTCCCGAACCCGCATGGGCCGCCTCGAAGAAGCGCTTCATCCCTTCGAAATCGGCAGCGTAGGCCTTGGGCGTCAGGATCATGGCCGCCTGCGCGCCGGCCCGGGCGCCGGCTTCGGCATAAGCGATCGCCTCGTCCGTATTTTCAGTGCTGCCCCCCACCACGAAGGGAATGCGGCCATCCAGCCATTCGCCGATCCGTGCTGTCAGGTGCAGCCGTTCGTCACGGTCCAGCATGTCGTATTCGCTGGCGAGGCCGGGGAAGACCACGCCCTGCGCACCGGCTTCGACGATATAGTCGAGCACGCGGCGCGTGCCGGCCTCGTCGATGGCGCCGCTTTCCGTGAAGATCGTCGGCAGGATCGGCAGGACCCCCTTCAGTTCGATCACATAACCCTCCCGATGTTTCTGTTGCTATATGTGCGGTACACCCACTCATTTATAGATGTCAATGCGCTTGCACGACTAGTAATGTTGCTTTATTAGCGATTCCAGAGACAGGGCGGTGACACGACCGAAAACCTGCCGACAACGAAGAAAATGGAGGGGTGAACGATGAAGGAGCATGTGATTCGCAGCCTGCTGGCGTCGAGCGCGCTGGTTTCGGCAGCCTGCTGCACACCGGCATTCGCGCAGGCGCAAACGAGCGGTGAAGCCGCCGCACCGGCCACCGGTTCCAATCCGCCGATTTCCGACGAGGCCGCGCAGGAAATCATCGTTACCGGCATTCGCCAGAGCCTGGGCGCAGCGCGCGATCTCAAGCGCGATTCCATGCAGTTCGTCGATGCCATCGTGGCCGACGACATCGGCAAGCTGCCCGACCGCAACGTGGCGGAATCGCTGGCCCGCGTCTCCGGAGTCCAGGTGGACCGGGGCATCGGCGAAGGCTCCAACATTTCCGTGCGCGGCCTGCGCCAGAACGTCTATCTGTTCAACGGCCGCGAGATCTTCGACGCCACCGGCCGCGGCGGCACCGGGCTGGACCAGCTGGGCAGCTCCACTTACGGCCTGCTCGCGCTGGTGCCTTCCGAACTGATCTCCCGCCTGCAAGTCACCAAGCTGGCCGGCTCGGACGAGATCGCCGGCGCGCTGGGCGGCATCGTCGATATCGAGACGCGCATGCCGCTGGACGGGCCGAACCAGATCGCCGCCCGCGGCGGTATCAGCTACGACGACCTCACCGAAAAGCCGAGCTACGAGATGTTCGGCCTGGCCTCGCACAAGTTCGCGGACGACACGCTGGGCGTCCTCGTCTCCGCCTCCTACGGCCGCCGCCGCCTTTCGCAGCAGGGCCTCGACACGTTTGCAGGCTATACCCGCTTCACCGATGCAGCCGGCGCCACGCACTTCGGGCTTTCCGATGCGCGGCCCGAGGAAATCGACGAGACGCGCAGCAAGTTCGGCCTCGACGGCGTGATCCAGTGGCGCCCCTCGCCGGGCATCGAACTGACGCTGGACAGCTTCTATTCCAAGCTGGTTTCCGACCGCGAACGCTATTGGCTCTCGTTCAACCCGTTGGTGGGCCTCACCAATGCGACGTATTCGCCGGACAACGTGCTGATCTCCGGCCGGTCCACCGCGCCGGTCCTGACCAACACCGAATATGCCAAGACCAAGGCCGATACCTGGTCTACCGCGCTGCACGGCGACTTCGAGGTGACGGACACGATCCACACCAGCGCCGAAGTCTCGTACAACCGCTCCACCTCCAGCTACGACCAGAACTACTTGCGCCTGCAGCCGGTCGCCGGGATCACGCCGACGATCGACTTCGATCTCTCCAGCGGCGACCTGGGCGCCTATTCGATCAACGGCATCGACCTGACCGATCCTGCCCAGCTTCGCTTCACGATCCTGTTCGACAACCTCTACCGCGCCCGCACCGAGGCCACGGCGCTGCGCAACGACTGGGACTTCAAGCTGGGCGACGGCTTCCTCGACAAGCTGCGCGTCGGCGCGCGCTACCAGCGGCTCGACACCCGCGCCAACCCTTCGCTGGCGGACATTCGCCCGGCCGGCGGCATCCCGGCGACCCAGTTGGGCGATTACGTCCGCCTGCGCTCCAATCCGGACTTCGCCAGCGGCGACTTCGCCGGCCTGCCGCGATCCTATCTCGTCGCCACCGACCTCATCACGGGCGGATGCAGCAGCTGGACGGACTTCCCGCAAGTATCCCAGGCCGCCGCCTGCCTCAACCCGACCGCCACGACGACGTCGCAGGCCGGGACTTACGAGATCAAGGAGAACTTCTACGAAGGCTACGGCAAGCTGGAATTCGCCACCCAGGGCGGATTCAGCCTGAGCGGCAACATCGGCCTGCGCTATCTGCATCGGGGGCTGACCTCGATCGGCAACCTGATCAGCAGCACCGGCGCGGCCACGCCCACCACGTTCCGCCGCAACGACAACGAATGGCTGCCTTCCGCAACCGTGAAGGCCGACATCGCCGACGGGCTGGTGCTGCGCCTGGGCGCAGCCAAAGTCCTGGCCTTCCCCAATACCGCGGACCTCAACAACGGTCTGACCCTGTTCAACACGGCGGTCTTCGTGGACGGGGTGCAGATCACGCCCGGCACCGGCAACGGCGGCGCGCCGGATCTCGATCCCTACAAGGCCTACCAGTTCGACGGATCGCTGGAATACTACTTCGGCCGCCAGGCGATGGCCTCGCTGGGTCTGTTCTACAAGGACGTCTCGACCTTCATCGTCTCGGAACAGAGCGCGGAAGTCTACGGCGGCGTGAACTACCTCATCAACCGCCGCGTCAACGGCGACGGCGCCAAAGTGAAGGGACTGGAGGCACTGGTGCAGTTGCCGTTCTACTTCCTGCCGGATCCGTTCGACGGCTTCGGCCTGATGGCGACGTACTCCTACATCGACTCCACCACACCGATCCGCGACGTGGTGGGCCGCACCCTGGCCTTCCCGGGACTTTCCAAGAACAACGTCAATCTCGTGGGCTATTACGAGAAGGGGCCGGTCAGCCTGCGCGTCGCCTACAACTGGCGCGATGCCTACCTCGTCAGCCTCTCGGCTGCCGGAACCGGCATCTACAACGACAATTACACCGACCTTTCGGCGACGTTCCGGTACGACATCACGCCCAGCGTCTCGCTCAACCTGGAGGCCAACAACATCCTCAACGAGCACCAGCGCACGTATGACGGCACGCAGGACGCCTTGCGCACCAACCTGTTCTTCGGGCGTATGTACAAGGCCAGCGTCAGCATGAAGTTCTGACGGACGCGAACGGCCGAAAGGGAAGCCGAGTGGAAGAAAGCGAACTGAACGGCCGGGTAGCGCTTGTCACCGGCGCGGCCAGCGGGATCGGCGCGGCGATTGCCCGGCGGCTCCGCGCCGCCGGAGCCAGGGTTGCGGGGATGGACCTGCAACCCGCGGAAGAGGCCGACCTGCCGCTGCTGGCGGACTTGCGCTCCGATGCGGCCGTGGCAGCGGCCGTGCAGCACATGGAGGAGCAACTCGGCCGGGCGGATATCCTCGTTCACGCGGCTGCGGCATCGGTTCCGGGCGGCGCCCTGGATACCGATCCTGCCGCTTATGCCGATATCTACGACGTCAACGTCATCGGCGCCGTGCGGCTGCTGCGCGGTGTCGTTCCCGGCATGCGCAACCGGCGCAAGGGATCGGTGCTCCTGCTTTCCTCGATCAACGCGCGCTTCGCCACGCCCAGCCTTGCCGCTTACGCCGCATCCAAGGCCGCACTCGAAAGCCTGACGCGCACAGTCGCGCTGGAGCTTGCGCCCGAAGGCATCCGCGTCAACGCCATTGCCCCGGCCTCGATCGACACCCCGCTCCTGCGCAGTTCGTTCGAAAGCCGGACGGACCCGATCCGGGCGCGCGAAGACAATGTTCTGCGCCACCCGCTCGGGCGGCTGGGCATGGCCGAGGACGTGGCCGAACTGGCCCTGTTCCTGGCCTCCGACCGCGCCGGATGGATCACCGGCGCCATACACCCCATCGATGGAGGCGCCGGTGTCACACGCCGCTAAGACCGAATCCGAAGCCGATATCGTCGGCATAAACTGGGGAAGCACCAACTTCCGCGCCTATCGCATCGCGCCGGATGGTTCCGCGATCGACGAATATGCCGCGCCCACCGGCGTCGCCGCGCTCGACCGTGACGGCATGGTGGAGGCCGTGGCCGGGTTAGTGGCGCGCTGGCCGGACCATGGGCCGATCTATGCGTCCGGTATGATCGGATCGAACATCGGTTGGGCCGAGGCCCCTTACGCGCTGGCACCTGCCGGACTGGGCGAAGTCGCCTCCGCCTGCGTCCCGGTCGAGATCGGCGGCACGCCGCTGCGGATCGTTCCCGGCATTGCCTGTCGCCGGGCATTCGACGACGCGCCCGACGTGATGCGCGGCGAGGAAGTGGAGCTTCTCGGACTTCTCGCCATGGGGCAGGCGCAGGGGATCGCGGCCCTGCCCGGCACTCATACCAAGTGGGTGCGGATCGAGGACGGCCGCATCGCGGACTTCTTCACCGCCATGTCGGGGGAAATCTTCGACCGCCTCACGCTCCAGGGCCTGCTCGCCTCCGTCGTCGAGGGCGAGGCGGTGGAAGGTGATGCCTTCCACGCGGGCATTGCGGCCGGAAAGTCGCGGAGCCCCGGTCTTGCCACCCAACTTTTCGGCGTGCGCGCGAAAGTGGTTCGCGGCGACCTCCAGCGCAGCGAGAGCGCGTCCTACTTGCGCGGACTGCTGATCGGCTCGGAGCTGGCGGATGCGCTGGATGTCAGCGCGGACTTCGGCAAGGCACAGATCCCCTTGATCGGCAACGGCCCGCTGTCGCGTCTCTACGCGGCCGCGCTGGCGTCGATCGGGCTGGAATCCCGCTTCATCCCCTCGGGCGAGGCCTGCCTGAAAGGATTTCGCGCCATCCATGATGCGCGGAACGGGGATTGATAGCCAGAGGGGCGGCGGAACACGCTGCGCCTGATCGGCTGGGGCATTCACCGCCAAGGCATCTGAATGCCGCGGCGTATACCTGCAGTGCCAATGGCAAGCCCGCGGGGCCGGCCAGGCACTCAGGTCAAACCGGATAGCGCCGGTGCAACGTCAGTCGGCCAGGGCCAGCTTGGCGGCAGGCGCAGTCGATGCATCCGCGCGGCGGGTTTCGATCTGGCTGCGAATGTCGGCCACGACGGCGGCGCGGCAGTCCTGAGCCTTGCGCTCGGCGGCGAGGTGAACGCTGGCCATCTTTTCACCGCATACCGTGCGCGCGGCCTGGTCCATGCGAATGGCAAGGCGCTGCTGCCCGTCTGCCGTGGCGAGATCGAGACCCTTGATTTCGAGAACCGTCTGGTCCTTCGCGAACGGATTTTCGCCGGTAGCTGCAGTGGCCGACGTGGCAAAAGCCAGCGACGCCAGCGCAAGAACGCCAATCTTCATCATCTTCTCCCAAGCAGACACAAGGAGTCACACGGTGGCGACCACCGCACTCATAGCGCCCGATCAAAGAAATGACAATCGATCAGCTCATTTATTCACTCCAACCGGCAAAATTTGTTCAGCGTATTACTAGAACTGCTAGTTCAGTAATACTTCCAAGCATTCCGATCGGCAGTTTAACCTGCCGGGTATCCCTGCTGTCGCTTCCCGCCCCGAGGGTGGTGACGGCAATGTTCCGCGCACCGGACGCCGACCAGGCCCGCACCGTCTCGACCGGAAGCAGCACTTTCCACGAGCGCCGGCCTTCCGCCTCTACCGGATGCCCGTTGATCAGGACTTGCGCCTGCGGATCGCTGCGTGCGCCCGAGACGAGCAGGCAGTCCGCATCCGCGCAGGAAACCAGTTTCGCTCCGGGGTGCTGGGCAGCCTGAGCCGAAGGCGCGCAAGTCATGGCGGCGGCCAGAACCCCGGGAGCCAGAACCCCGAGAGCCAGTCCGCCAAGAGGCCTGCGCCGCCCGGCCCGAACTTCTGCGGCGCGATGGGGAAAACGCCGCCTCATCGGCTGGTCCGGCGCTGCGCGTTACCGCCCGTAGCGCCCCGGATCGCCCCTGCCCGCGCCTCCATGCCTTCGCGAAGGAACCGCAGGACCGCCGAAGCGGCGATGCGCAGCGGGCCTGCCTGCCGGGAGTGCTTGCTGGGAAGATCGTTCCTGACGCTCATCTACCGCCTTCACCTTGTGTCTGGTGAAAAGACTGCAGTGCCGGAGGTCATCACGGCAGGGGTAAAATCCCGATGCCGCCCATAGATCGGATCTATGATCGAGGCTGGGCGCGCAGACGGCGAAACACTTCGTCGATGAACAGCTGGGTCGCCGTGTCGCGTTCCGGCTCGGAGCGGGCGAGCAGGAAGATGTCGTAAGCCGGTTCGATATCCGCATGGAGCAGCGGCCAGAGCGCGCCCCGCTCCACTTCCGCGCGCACGGCAGGCATCGGCAGGAAACCCATGCCCACCCCGCACAGGATCAGTCGCCGCGCCTCGTTCATGTCGTCGGCCAGGCCGGTCACCCGCGTGCCCAGCCGGTAGCGGCGGCGCAGATGCGTGATGACCTCGATCTCGTCACTGCCCATGAGCACGAAAGCCTCGTGCTCCAGTTCGCGCGGCTGAGTGATGCGGTAACCGAACAGCGGATGATTGCGGGCGCAGTAGAGTTGCTGGCGTTCGACGAACAGCGGCTCGTAGACCAGGCTGCCGCGCACGCTGTTGTCGTAGCCGATGCCCACTTCCACCTCGCCCGCCTCCAGCGCCTCCAGCACCTGCCGCCAGGCGGAGACGCGGATTTCGATGCGGATGTCCGGATTGCGCCGGTGGAAGCTCGCGATCGCTTCGTCGAATTCGGGAGAGACGATGGCGGACACGATCTGGATCCGCACCACCCCCTCGACCCGCCTGGTGGCCTGGGCCACCTGATGCGGCATCATCCGCGCCGATTCGAGCATGTCCTCGCACAGGATCATCATCGCCTTGCCGGCGGCGGTCATCTCCACGCCATTGGCGGAGCGATGCAGCAAGGTGGCGCCGACATGGTCTTCCAGCCGCTTGAGCGCCGCGCTGACGCTGGGCTGCTGCTTGCCAAGCTGCCGCGCCGCTGCGCCGATTCCCCCTGCCCGCACGATATCGACGAAAGTGCGCATCAGGTTCCAGTCCACCCGGCTGGCGAACTTCCTGTCAGTCAACGGCGTAGGTTCGCTCATGCGTCATCTGTCCCATCGGCGCCGGTACCGCAGCGATCGAACAGAACCGGACGGATCGGCCAACCGGAAGCGGAAGCGAACGCAGTCCGGCCGCTCCCGACGCTATCTATCTGTTCTTCTTCAATTCCGACTTCGGCCACCAGGTCAGCGTATGCTCGTCGTGCGCCGTCGTCCACACGCCTGACGGCGTAAAGCGCAGCGCGCCGCTGCCGGCCGGCTTGCCGAAGCGCGATTCCACGGCGCCGGTCCCGGCGTCGATGGCCGCAAACACCTGGTCGTCCGTGGTGCGCAGCCAGATCCTGCCGCTGCCAGCGTCGATATCGCCCCACTTCAGGTTCTCCCCGACTTTCGTGCGGCCGGCAACCGTCACGGTCTGGGGATCGATGCGGGCCAGTGTGCCATCGCCTTGTTCCTGGACCCAGACCGCCCCCTCGCCCGCAACCAGGAAGCCCGGTTCCGCACCGAGCGGAGCGCGCCCGGTGACGGTGTTTGTGGCCGGATCGATGCGCTGGACCGAGCGCTCCGCCGCGCTGACCGCCCAGACCGCATCGAAGCCGAACGCAAGGTACCAGGTCCCGCGATCGACCTTTACCGAGGCAATGACCTGGTTGGTCGCCGGATCGATGCGCGAGACGGCGCCCTTGTCATCGCTGGCCACCCAGATCGAGCCGGCGCCGGCAACGACGTTCAGCTCGCCCTGCGGATTGGCGATGCCCGTGGGGATCGTGGCGAGCACTTTGGCCGAACGGATATCGATGCGCTTAACGGCCAGTTCCTGGCAGTCCGCCAGCCAGAGCGAGCCATAAGCCACCGTCATCGCCCCGCAGGCGCGGCTCACCGGCACTTCTGCGAGCTTGCCCTTGCGGGACCACTGCTCCACTCTGGTGCGGTTGGTGGTCCAGACCGTCTTGCCGTCCACCGCCAGGAAGTCTGCGAAGCCCGGCACGGCGATGACCTGCTCCGCATGGGCCTGGCCAATGCCTGCCACCGCGGCGCCGGCCATGGCAGCGCCGGTCAGAGCCGCCATCGAAATCCACTTGCGCATGCTAACCCCCTGTTTCTCGTACCGGTGTTTGCTCGTACCGGCTTGTGTCGAGCCGCCCGCTCAGGCAGCGCGCGCCACGAAGGCGCGCCAGCCGCCCAGGCTGGTGATGTCCTCGGCGCCGTCAAGGGCACGGGGCTCGGCCACGAAGCCCTTGACGCTGCTGCCGTCGGCCAGGGTAACCGTGCCGATGGCCAGCGGCGCCGGGACGTCGACGACGAAGCTCCCGAACTCGGCGACACCCAGTTCGTAGACTTCCACCTTGATCGGTGCGCCATCCGCGCTGTGGACGAGCGCGGGCTTGGGCGGCACGCTGTCCGCCATGGCGTAGAGCCGGTAGTTGGGCGCGGTCTCGAAAGCCCCCACGAATTCGGCATCGCGCGAGGTGAGCTGCCAGTGCAGCGGCATGTCCTTGAGATGGGCGCCGACGACGGCAAGCTTAACGGTCTGCATCTTTCCCTCCAGATCGAGTGGTGGCGTTGACGGAAGCGCGGCGGCCGAAAGATAGGTATCGGCAGCATCGAACAGGGCACGGTCGCTGTCGGCAGGGCCGATCAGGGTGATCCCGAAGCCGGTGGCATTGGCGCGGATCCCGGCGGGCACGGCCAGTGCGGCCATGTCCAGCAGGTTCACGAAATTGGTGTAGAGCCCGAGGTTGCTGTTGAGCGCCACCGGCGCCGCCAGCATCTCGGCCACGCGGTACGTGGTGCCGGTGGTGGGGAAGGCCAGCATGTCCAGCTCGTTCCACAGGAGATCGGCATGGCGCTTGAGATCGGCCATGCGGTAGATCCCGTTCCACAGCTCGGTAGCGGCGATAGCCGCACCCGGCTCCACCACCGCGCGGACGGTCGGGTCCACGGCGAGCGGGTTGGAGGCGAGGATCCCGGCCATGGCCGCCGTGCGCTCGGCAACCCAGGGGCCGCCGTAAAGGAGTTGCGCTGCCTCCAGCAAGGGCGCGAGGTCGATCTCGACGATTTCGCCCAGCGCGGCGAGGTGGGCCAGGGCCTGGTCGTAGAGATACTCGGATTCGCCGTCGCCGAACCACACGCGCTGCTCGCGCCGCGGAACGCCGATGCGGCGCAGGGCGAGCGGGCGGTCGGCCAGTGGCTTGGAGTAAGGATCGGCCGGGTCGAAGCCTGCCACCACCCCGTCCACCAGCCGCGCATCGGCCGTGCTGTCAGTGAAGACGGTGATGCAGTCGATGGAACGGCAGGCGGGCACCAGCCCGCGCGTGCTCCAGCGGCCCTTGGTGGGCTTGAAGCCGATCAGGTGGTTGAAGGCGGCCGGCACGCGGCCGGACCCGGCCGTATCGGTGCCGAGCGCGAAGGCGACCAGTCCCGCCGCCACCGCGATCGAGGAACCGGAACTCGATCCGCCGCTGACATAGGCCAGGTTCGAGGCATTGCGCGGAATGCCGTAAGGGCTGCGCGTTCCATTGAGGCCGGTGGCGAACTGGTCGAGGTTGGTCTTGCCCAGGCAGATCGCCCCGGCCGCCAGCAGACGTGCAACCACATCGGCATCGCTCTCGGGCTCGTAGGCGAAAGCAGGACAGGCTGCCGTCGTTTCCAGCCCGGACACGTCGATATTGTCCTTCACCGCGAAGGGGACGCCCGCCAGCGGCAGGTCTTCCCCGGCCGCGACGCGGGCATCCACGGCGCGGGCGGCAGCCAGGACATCCTCACGGCTGGCCCGGCTGATCCAGATCTGCGGCTGCACCGCGTCGTAGGCCTCGATGCGCGCCAAGGCATCCTGCGCCACGGCGAGCGCCGAGGTCGCCCCGCCCCGGACGGCGGCGGCGATGTCCTGCACGCCGAGACGGCCAGCTGCGGTTGCGGTCAGGGCGGTGATGGCGGACCCGCTCATGCGCTGCGCCTCAGGGCCAGCATCGGCGCGCCGGGCTGAAGCGACTGCCCTTCGCGCATGTAGAGTGCCGCCACCGTTCCCGCGCCGGGGCTTTCGACCGGACATTCCATTTTCATCGCCTCGATCACGGCGATCCTGTCGCCTGCCTCAACTCTGTCACCCGCTGCCACGAGCAGCCGGGTGACGCTGCCGCCGTAGGGTGCCTCCACGAGGTCCGCGCCGTCGGGCGGGACGATCGCGGCTTCCACCGGGACTTCCACTTCGGCGGCCGCCTCTGCCTGGTCGAATTCGCCCCGGCGCTGCCAGTCCTCGCGCTCATCGTCGAAGGCGGCCTGCCTGCGGGCCTCGAATTCGGCGATCCCTTCCGCATTGTCCGCCAGGAAGGCGCGGTAATCGGCCAGCCGGAATTCGGAAGGCTCGATCGTGATCGACCGGCGCCCGGCAGGAAACTCGCGGCGCCATTCGGCGAGTTCCTCGGCGCTGACGGGATAGAAGCGGATCTGGTCGAAGAAGCGCAGCAGCCAGGGCTTGCCCTCTGTGAAGGCATCGGTCTGGCGGTAGGTGTTCCAGACCTGAGTGGTGCGTCCGAACAGCTGGTAGCCGCCCGGCCCCTCCATGCCGTATATGCACATGTAAGCGCCGCCGATGCCCACCACGTTGGGCGGCGTCCAGGTCCGGGCGGGATTGTACTTGGTGGTCACCAGTCGGTGGCGCGGATCGACCGGCGTGGCGACGGGTGCGCCCAGATAGACGTCCCCCAGCCCCATGACGAGGTAGTTGGCCTCGAAGATCAGGTTCTCCACCGAGGCCTGGTCGGGCATGCCGTTGATGCGGCGGATGAACTCGATGTTGTCCGGGCACCAGGGCGCATCGTCGCGCACGGTGGCCATGTACTTCTCGATGGTCTCGATCGTCGCCGGATCGCGCCAGCTCAGCGGCAGGTGGACGACGCGCGAGGGGATCGTGAAATCCTCCAGGTCGCCCAGCCGCTCTTCCGCCGCGATCAGCGTGGCGAGTGCCGCGCGCTGGTCCATCGCGGCACCGTCGAAATGGAGCTGGAGCGAGCGGATGCCCGGCACGATGTCGATGATGCCGGGAAGCGCCAGGCGCTCCAGTTCCGTCATCAGGGCATGGACGCGGATGCGCAGTTCGATGTCGAGCACGATCGGGCCGTATTCGACCAGGATGTTGCGATCGCCCTGCTGGCGATAGACGGTGCGCGGACGGCCCGGAGCTTCGGGAATTTCGCCGAGGATGGGGGAGAGCGTCTCCACCGGCCGCACCGGGGAAGCGGCGGGCACGGCGCCCGTCGCCACGAGGTCGCGCTGCATCGCATCCGCCGCCGCCGCATCGTCGATGGTGACGGGGGCGAAGCGCAGCTTGTCGCCCGGCGCGAGCTGGCCGATCTTCCAGCGGTCGGCCGCGATCACCACGAAGGGGCAGACGAACCCGCCGAGAGAGGGACCGTCCGGACCGAGGATGATCGGCATGTCGCCGGTGAAGTCCACCGCGCCGATCGCGTAGGGATTGTCGTGGATGTTGGAGGGGTGAAGCCCCGCCTCCCCGCCGTCGGTGCGCGCCCAGCGGGGTTTCGGGCCGATCAGGCGCACGCCGGTGCGGTTGGAGTTGTAGTGGACCTTCCACTCGGCGGCGAGGAAGGTTTCGACGTCCTCACCCGTGAAGAAATCCGGCGCGCCGTGCGGGCCGTAAAGCACGCGCAGCGTCCATTCGCTGCCGATCTCGKGCAGCGGCACCGAAGGGAGCGCGGCGCCGACATCGTCGTTGCCCAGGTGCAGCGTGTCGCCCGCCAGCAGGCGGCGCGCGGCATGGCCGCCGAACTGGCCAAGCTCGAAGGTGCTGCGGCTGCCCAGATAGGGCGCGATGTCCAGACCCCCAGCGAAGAGGATATATCCGCGCAGGCCCGCCGTGGAGGCGCGGCCGAGCGCCAGCGTCTGGCCCGCGGCCACATCGACCGGCACGCCGCGCGCCACCGGCTTGCCGTCCAACGTGGCGCCGAAGTCCGCGCCGGTCAGGCAGATGCGGGCCGGTGCGACGAAGGACAGGGTCGGCCCGGTGACCGTGGCTTCCAGCCCGGCAGTGCCTTCGGGATTGCCGAGCAGCCGGTTGCCGAGGCGGAAGGACTGGTCGTCCATCGGCCCCGATGGGGGGACGCCCACGGCCCAGAACTTCTGCCGGCCCGGCCAGTCCTGCACCGTGGTCGCGGTGCCGCCGCTGACCACGCGGAACGCGCGCGGCTGGTAGGCGATCGTATCGAGCACACGGGTCGAGACTTCGCCGCTGACGAAGGGCGCAGAGCGCACCACTTCGCGCAGCCAGCGCAAGTTGGTTTCCATGCCGTCGGCGCGGCTGCCGTCCAGCGCCCGCTGCGCGGCTTCCACCGCCTCGGTGCGGCTTGGCGCGTGAACGATCAGCTTGGCCAGCATCGGGTCGTACCAGGCGCTGACCGTGCTTCCGGCCGTGCACCAGGTCTCGGTGCGGATGTCGTCGGGAAACTCAAGACACGTCAGCGTGCCCGAAGTGGGCCGATAGTCCAGCGAGGGATCCTCGGCATAGAGCCGCATCTGCACCGCATGGCCCTGCGGCACCGGTGTGCCGGCGTCGAGGAAGGCATAGTCGCCGCCAGCGCCGCGCACCATCCACTCGACCAGGTCGATGCCCATGACCGCCTCGGTCACGCCGTGCTCCACCTGGAGGCGGGTGTTCATCTCCAGGAAGAAGAACTGCTCCCGGTCGGCGTCGTAGAGATATTCCACGGTACCAGCCGAGCGATAGGCCGCGGCTTCGCCCAGGCGGATGGCCGAGGCGATCAGCTCGGCGCGAACATGCTGGGGCAGCAGCGGTGCCGGGGCTTCCTCGACCACTTTCTGATTGCGGCGCTGCAACGAGCAGTCGCGTTCGCCCAGTGCCATGACGCGCCCCTGCCCGTCCCCGAAGAGCTGGACCTCGATGTGGCGCGCGCGGCGGATGTAGCGTTCCAGGAAGACGCTGGCATCGCCGAAATTGCTGAGGCCCTGCCGCGCGACCGCGTCGAAAGCCTCGCGCAGGGCCGCTTCGTCCTCGCAGACGCGCATGCCGATGCCGCCGCCCCCGGCCGTGGCCTTGAGCATGACCGGGTAGCCGATCTGCGCAGCGGCCTCCACAGCCTCTTCCTCGCCCGTCAGCAGGCCGGTGCCCGGTGCCAGCGGCACTTCGTGTGCTGCCGCCAGCGCGCGGGCGCTGTGCTTGAGGCCGAAAGTGCGGATGTTCTGCGTGGTCGGGCCGATGAACACGATCCCCGCCGCGGCGCAGGCCTCGGCGAATTCCACGTTCTCCGCCAGGAAGCCGTAGCCCGGATGGATCGCCCCTGCCCCGGTCCGCCGGGCGGCGTCGAGGATCGCCGGGATGTTCAGGTAGCTATCCGAGGGCTTGGCCCCGCCGATGCAGACGGCCTCGTCCGCCATGGTGACGTGGCTGGAACCCTCGTCCGCTTCCGAGTAGACGGCGACAGAGCGAAGGCCCATGCCGCGCAGGGTGCGGATGATGCGGGTGGCGATCGCGCCCCGGTTGGCGATCAGGACCGTATCGAAGCTCATGCGGCGACGATCATGCGAACGGGCGTAGGATTGAAGCCGTTGCAGGGGTTGTTGACCTGCGGGCAGTTGGAGACGACGACGACGACGTCCATGTCCGCCCGCAAGTCAACGGTCAGGCCCGGCGCGGAAATTCCGTCGACGATGCCCAGCGACCCGTCCGGCTCAACCGGTACGTTCATGAAGAAGTTGATATTGGAGACGATGTCCCGCTTGCCCCGGCCTTCGGTGAGGTTGGCTTCCAGGAAATTCTCCACGCAGGCGTGTTCGGCCTTGGTGTGGTGGCCGTAGCGCAGCGTGTTGGATTCGCACGAGCAGGCGCCGCCGATGGTATCGTGGTATTCGACCGAGGTGGCGGCAATCGTCATCAGCGCGTTGCCCTCGTTGGAAAGCAGGCGGGTACCCTCGCGCAGGAAGAGATTGCCCTGCGCGGCCACGGTATCCTGCGCGCTGTAGCGCTCGGCATCGTCGGCGGCGGCATAGAGCAGGAAGTCGACGGCTTGGTTGCCTTCCAGGTCGACGATGCGCAGCGTCTGCCCGGCCTGGACATGGTGCAGCCAGGGCGCGCGGGCGGGGACGGTCACGTCGTGGATCACGGCGCCCGAAAGGCCGGCGAGATGGGGGTCGGCAGTCATGCAACCTGTCCTTTCAACGACGGAAATAGTCTTCGACATTCCGGAAGGCGCGCAGGCCTTCGGGGCTGGCGGTGCGCAGCGGATCGTCCTCGCCCGTCACCGCGCCGCGCCATGCCGAGGCGCGCAGCGGCGTGACGCTCCAGTTCGGCCGCGGATCGAGGACGTGAGGCACGTTGGCGATCACCACGATCACGTCCATCTCGGCGCGCAGGACCAGGCTGCGCCCTGGGGCGAAGGGGCCGACATCGGGCGTGATCCTGCCGTCCGCCTCGATCCGCGCGCCCTTGAACAAGGTGACGCAGGGATGCACGTCGCGGCGGCCGAAGCCATGCTTGGCAGCGCCGAGCAGGAAGCGGTCACGGCCGTTGGGATAGTCGCCGCTGTTGCGGCCATCGCCGTACTTCGCGGCATTGGTGGCCGCGTTCGAGGTGCCGCAGAAGGTGTCATGGGTACCGGCCTCGTCTTCGAGGATGCTCATGAGCACGCGCCCCATGTCGGACAGCAGCAGCTTGCCCGCGCCCAGATAGGCATTCCACTGAACCTTGACGGTATCGGCGACGTTCAGGCGCTCGGTCGGCATTTCCGCATTGAACACCAGCAGCGAGGCGCAGGCGTCGCCGGCAAGGTCGATCAGCCGCAGGCGCGATCCGCGCGTGAGCCGGCGCGTGGCATAGCCGCCTGCCGCGATGGTTTCCTCCCACACGAGGTCAGCGCCGTCCACGCCCTCGGGCAAGTCTTCGGCAACGGGCGGGAGCACGGGCATGCTCTCCACGATCGTCCCTGCCATGGCGCGGGCATGGTCCCKCGCGGCGAGCGGATCGGCCAGGGTCTGGGTCATGAATGCGCTCCGGTCTGTCTGAATGCATTGCCGTGCTGGTCGTAGAGCGGCGGCAGGAGGGCGGTGGTGGTGACCAGCTCAAGCTGCTGTACCCCGCGCACCCGGCGAATGGCGTCGCACAGTTCCTTCAGCCGAACGGCCGGTCCCTGCACGAGAAGAACTTCAAGCGACTGATCGTCTTCCAGAACGACGTGCTGGGAAGAGATCACTTCCTTCAGGTAACTGGCCTGCGTCTGGGAAAGCAGGTGCCGCACCCGGCCCCGCTCGCCCCGATAAACCAGGGTAATCGTGCCCGCGAGCATCTCGTCCGGGCGCATGAGCGAGCCGTGCTCCGCAAGCGCGTGGCGGATCAGCTCGGCGATGAGCTGGGAGCGCGACGGCAGCGCGCGTTCGGCCACCATCATGTCCAGCTGTCTGAAGAGATCTGCCGGGAGGCTCATGCTGAGCCGCGCCAGGCTTGCGGATTCGGAGCCCATGCCCACTCTCTTTTCAATTATTACCAATTACGTCAATAGTAATATTTTCGAGCTGTTCGGGTGTCGGCTCGGCACGCTCGCGCATCGGCAGGTCGTAGACCACGGTGGCGCCGAAACGGTGGGGCGCGTGGGGATCGTGACGACGCTTGTCGAGCGCCAGAACGCGGGTTCCCAGCGTGAAGGCCTCGCGGATGTCGTGCGTCACCATCACGATGGTCAGCGAGTATTCCCGCCACAGGCGCAGGATCAGCGCATGCATGTCCGCACGGATGCCGGGATCGAGCGCACCGAAGGGCTCGTCCAGGAGCAGGATGCGCGGCCTTTTCACCAAGGCCTGCGCGATCGCCAGACGCTGCTGCATGCCGCCCGAAAGGTGCGCCGGATAGAGGTCAAGGCTATGCCCCAGGCCCACGGCGGTCAGCATCGCCGTCGCTTCCTCCTCGGCCGCGCGCCGGGCACTGCCGAACAGGCGTCCGAGCAGGGGCGCCTTCTCGCACTCCAGGCCCAGGGTCGTGTTGCGCAGCGCCGTCAGGTGCGGGAACACCGAATAGCGCTGGAACACCACGCCGCGGTCGGGGCCGCATTCGGGCGTGAGCGGCGTTCCGTCCATCAGGATCTTGCCCTGGCTCGGCCCTTCCTGTCCCAGGATCAGCCGCAGGAAGCTGCTCTTGCCCGCTCCCGAGGGGCCGACGATGGAAACGAAGGAACCTTCCTCGATGTCGAGGTTGAGTTTCTCGATGATGATGCGGTCGCCGTATTCGACCCAGACATCGCAGAAGCGCAGCAGAGTGCTCAATGGCTTGCTCCATGGGCCCAGGGGAACAGTCGCCGGCTGAGGAACGTGAGGGCCACGTCGATCAGGATCGCCAGCAGGGCGATCCACGCGACGTAAGGCAGGATCACATCCATCGAGAGATAGCGGCGAACGAGGAAAATGCGGTAGCCGAGGCCGACGTCGGAGGCGATCGCCTCGGCGGAAATCAGGAAGACCCAGGCCGGCCCGAGCGCCAGGCGCATTGCCTGGAGCAGCCGCGGCATCGCCTGCGGCAGCGCCACGCGGATCATCACCTGCCAACTGCTCGCGCCCAGGGTCTGCGCCTTGATGATCTGCTCGGTCGGCAGGGCGGCGACATGCGCCGTGATGTCGCGGATCATGACCGGGGCGATGCCCACCACGATCAGCGCGACTTTGGCCGTCTCGCCCAGCCCCAGCGCGATGAACAGGATCGGCAGCAAAGCGATCGGCGGAATGACGGCGATGCCGGTCACCAGCGGCCCGAAGGTAGCGCGTACCGGCGGCAGCACCCCCAGCGCCAGACCCACCATCAGCGCCATCAGCGTCGAGATGCCAAGGCCGATGCCCAGGCGCTGCAGGCTGGCGAGGGTATCCGCCCAGAACACCAGTTGTCCGGTGAGCTGGTCGGGCTGGAACAGCAGCGCCGACATGCTTTCGGCCATGGCCCCCGGCAGCGGCAGGATCTTGTCGGCAGGGTTTACCGCATGCCGGCTGGCGGCCATGACGATATAGACCAGCACGAGCAGCAGGATCGGCGTGGCTCCCAGGAACAGCCGCCCCCCTCGCCCGACGTGACGATTCACCCAGCGCATTGTCGTTGTCTCACTTTGCGAGATGTTGGCGTCGTGGCGGGTCGACTGCAAAACTGCCGCAATCGAACCCCGCCTGCCGAACTAGAGCTTTCCGTCAGCCGCCATCTTCATGAAGCTGTCGTCGAAACGCAGCGTGACGTGCTGCGCGTCGCCCAGCGTCTTGCCGCCCGGGAAGGACATGCCGACGGCGTCGGCCGAGTTGGATCCCTTGAACAGCCCCTTGGAGAAGCTGAAGTCCCGCACCCGCGTCATCGTCGTGATCAGCGCCGGAGCATCCGTTGCGGCCACGGCGGACTTGGGATCGGCGTAGAGATGCGTGGTGCCGAGCTGGGAGTCGAAGGATTCCGGGGTGGCCCCCGCCAGCTTCGCCATGGCCGCGCGGGCGGCCTTGCCTTCGGCATCCTGGCGGATCATCAGCGCCGTCGTCTCGTACCAGATGCCCGCCAGCGCCTTGCCCAGGTTGGGATTGGCCTTGAGCGTGGCCGTATCCACGCAGAGCAGGTCGAGGATCTCTCCGGGAATGTCGGCGGAGCTGAACACCAGCTTCGCACCCGGCTGCGCCTTCATGGCGTTGAGCTGAGGATTCCAGGCGACCGCGACCTTGACGTCGGGACTGGCGAAAGCACCGACGATATCGGCATCGCCGGTATTGACCGTCTTCACGTCCTTCAGCGCCAGGCCCACCGAATTCAGGCCGCGCGCCAGGAGGTAATGCGAAACCGAAAGCTCGACCAGATTGACCGTCTGGCCCTTGATCGCCTTCAGATCGCCCCCTCCGGCATTCGAAATGCCTTTCATCAGCACGCCGTCGTTGCCGTTGGAATAGTCACCGACGATGATCGCGCTGGTGTCCTTGCCGCCAGCGGCCGGGATCGTCAGGGCGTCCATGTTAGCGACGGTCACGCCGTCCAGCTTGCCGGCCGTGTACTGGTTCACCGATTCAACGTAGTCGTTCACTTGCACGACGTTGATCTTGATGCCGTACTTGTCCGCCCACTTCTTCACGATGCCCGCCTGCTGGGCATAGGGCCAGGGCATCCACCCCGCGTAAATCGACCATCCGATATTGAACTCGGTGCGCTTGGGCGCCTCGCTCGGGCCTTGCGAGCAGGCTGCAGTGAGAAGCACGCCCGCCATCAACGTGGCCTTGGCAATGCGACGGATCGGTACGATCATGAGTCGGTCCCCTTTCGCAGTGCAACATTGCTGCGATTCGAAAGGTTGTCCATCGAAAATTATTACGCTGCGCGTGTTTTGTAATACTTGCGCCAGCTGCCGCGCGTGACGGCGCGGCGCAGGGAGCGGTTGATGCGGCCTCAGGAGCATGTGCGCGGGAACGCGCGATCAGCGCCCCCCTCCCGCCCCGAGAGATCAGGCCGCCACTTCGTCCTCGGATTGCCGCTTGCGTGCGGCGCGGTCCGCCGTCCCCGCCAGCTCGTCCTGCTCATGCAGCGGCGGAAGCAGCGCCGTCGTGGTGACGAGCTGGAGCTGATGCACGCCGCGAATGGCGCGCAGGGCATCGCAGAGATCCTTCAGCCGCGCGGCGGGACCTTGCACCAGCAACACTTCGAGCGACTGGTCATCCTCCAGGAACACATGCTGCGAGGAGATGACCTCCTTCAGGTACTCCGCCTGGCTCTGCGCCAGTTGATGCCGCACCCGGCCCTTGTCGCCCCGGTAGACCAGGGTGATCGTGCCCGCCAGCATCTCTTCCGGCCGGGTCAGCGCTTCATGTTCGGCCAGGGCGTGACGGATCAGCTCGGCAATGAGCTGCGAGCGAGAAGGCAGTCCGCGTTCCTCGACCATCGCATCGAGCTGGCGAAACAGGTCGGCGGGAAGGCTCATGCTGAGCCGGGCCAGACTGGCGGCGTCGGTCTTCACGCTGCATCCCCTTGGGCCATCGTCATAATCCTTGCATCTGCGGCTTCGTCCCGAAAACCGGAGGGCGGGACGATCCTTTGCGATCGACGCTGGGCCGGTTGGGGGACGGGTGTCAAGAGCGTGCCGCGCTTCATGCCCAGAGGGTCCGCGCCCGAAACCCCGCCGTGTTACGGGGATAGCCCGCAAATATTACCATTGCAGAGTTTGGTAATATCGATAACGTGACGGACTTCGTGCGGACATATCGGGGAACTCCGTGGCGCAAAATCCAGCCTATAATTCCGCTTTGTCGGGCAATCCGCAGTCCGCCACCGCGCGGACCTATCCCAACGGCAACCCGGCGCTGGGCTACAATCCGCCCGGTGCGCGCCATACCGACAGCGCAGTGCCGCTGCACCGCAAGACGGCCGTGGTCCATGACTACGCCTGCGAGGGTCCGGCACCGGGTAATCTGGCTTTTCGCTGGACTTACGGCTCCAACGTCGCAGCCCGGAACCGCGATCCGCGCGTGCAGGTGGTGCAGTACAACGAGGATACGTTCGTGCTGCGACAGAACGTCTGCGTCCATTGGGAAGCGCCGTTCACTTACCTCCTGTTCGGCAATGCCGGCGCGCTGCTGATCGATACCGGCGCCACCGCGAACGCGCAGGCCTATCCCTTGCGCGAGACGGTGGATGCCATCCTTGCCCGCTGGTGCCAGGCCCGCGGACGCAAGTCCGTGCCCCTGACGGTTGCGCTCACCTCGGGAGAGGATGCCGCACAGAACCAGGGACTGGTCCAGTTCGCCGGGCGGCCGGACACGACGATCGTGCCCAAGCCGCTTGCCCTCATGAAGCGCTTCTACGGTCTCGACGCAAGCTGGCCTTCCGGATCGGGCCGGATCGATCTGGGCGGCCGCGTCATCGGCGTCATCCCGACGCCGGGCACGCACCGGGACGGGGTCAGTTTCCACGACCCCTACTGCGATTTCCTGTTCACCGGCGACCTGCTGTTCCCCGGCAAGATCAACATCGGCAACGACCGCGATTTCGTCGCCTCGCTGGAGCGGCTGCGCGACTTCGTGCGGCAACAGCCGGTCAAGTGGCTGCTGGGCGGCCACGTCGAGATGATGTTCGTGCCGGGCAAATACTATCCCCGCTTCGCGACCTACAAGCCCTACGAGCGGGTGCTGGAAATGACCCCGGACCTGATCGACGAGGCGCTCACCCACGCGCGCGAGATCCAGGGCAAGGACATGATGCTGATCCGGCCGGACTTCGTCCTGTTCAACGGCGTCAGCCCCGACCAGAAGACCAGGGTCTGGCCCGAGGGCGTGCCCGACATCAACCCGCCGCGCCCCTTCTGACGCCAAGGACCCTCTCCATGGATCGCCGCACTTTCCTTTCGCGCAATGCCGCTGTCGCCGCCGTCCCGCTGACGGGGCTGTCCCTGGCGGCCCTCTCCGACACGGCGGCCGCCGCCGCGCGGCCGGCGCCCATCGATTTCACGAGCAACCTTCCTGCCGCCGGCAGTTTCCCCAAGCGCTGGATCTGCGGTTCGCCGTCCTGCATGGACAATACCGATCCGCCCGTTCAGGTCCATTGGTACAATCCGCATACGGCCACCCTGCGGCAGAACAAGGCCTACAGCTACGAGGCGCCGTTCGCTCCGCTCTACTTCGGCAACGACCGCGTGCTCCTGCTGGACGAAGGCTTCGTGCAGCTTCGCAACGACTGGGACCTGCGCGGCGTGGTGGACCAGTGCATCGACGACTGGTGCCGCCGCAACGGACGCGATCCCGCCTCGCTGGAACTGCTCGTCGCGTTCAGCCACCTCCACGCCGACCACTACGCCGCGACCAACCAGTTCGCGGACCGGCCGAACACCCGGTACATGGGCCTTACGCACGAGGAAATGGTCGGCTTCTGGGGCATGACCCGGTTTCCCGAGGAGCGCGTGACCCTGGACCTCGGCGGCCGCGAGATCCTGATCTGGGGCTCGCCCGGCCATGTCGTGTCCGAGTTCACGTATTACGACAGCTACACGCAGATCCTCTATACCGGCGACATGTTCTATCGCGGCCGATGCTATATCAGCTTCTGGCAGCCCTGGTTCGACAGCATGAAACGCCTGATCGATTTCTGCGACACCCATCCGGTCGCGCACGTCATGGGATGCCATGTCGAGATCAGCAAGGACGGGCAGGACTATCCCTATGGCCTGACCTACCAGCCGGACGAGGCCCCCGTGGAAATGACCGTGCAGCAATTGCGCGAGGCCTATGCCCATGCCCAGAAGATCACCGAGCCTGGGATTTATTTTACCGGCACCGTGTTCCTCTGCAACCAGACGCGCGGGACGACCACCATCGACCGCAATCCCTATCGCTACGATTGAACCTTCCGCGGCGAATCGACATCCCGATTTCGCAGCGGAAGCACCGCTCCGACCATTGCGGCGATATGCGCCAGTGTTACCTCGCCGCCGAAAAACGGCATTAATCCTGCGTTTCCAGGACGACTGTACCAAAACAAGTCAAACCGACATTAATACGCTTGACGAGAAACGTAATATCCATACCGTGTATCAAGTCGCCAGGCAGAGCGATGAAAATCCGGGAGAGAGAATCTGTAACAGCAGGCTGGTCCACTGGCCTGGATGGGGGGTTTTCGATGGAACAACTGCCAATCTCCTGCACGGTTCTCTCGGACAACGAGCGATCGGCCGACGCCGACCG
Source organism: Novosphingobium sp. YAF33 (assembly GCF_052113265.1). Classification (NCBI taxonomy): domain Bacteria; kingdom Pseudomonadati; phylum Pseudomonadota; class Alphaproteobacteria; order Sphingomonadales; family Sphingomonadaceae; genus Novosphingobium; species Novosphingobium sp. YAF33. The sequence continues at coordinate 28,828 of NZ_JBFRCW010000004.1, read as the reverse complement.
GACCGCAGACACCACGAAGCAGTGGTTGTTCAACCTGGTGCCGCCGGCCTATCTCGTGGTGATCGCGGCGTTTTGGGCCTTCGCGCCCAAGGCGGTGATCGAAAACTCGTGGACGCTGATCGTCACCTCCTCCCTGATCACGCTCAGCGTGCTGGGGCTGGAATGGGTGAATGAGCGCCACGCCGGCTGGCGCATGAATCGGCGCGAGTTCTTTACCGACCTGTTCTACGTGGTGCTGGGCGCGACCGCCATTTCCTGGGTTTCGACCCATCTGGCGGACGATCCGCTGAAGGCGCTGAAGCAGTCGCTGGGCATCACCACCGAATGGGCCGCGCATTTGCCCTTCCTGGTGCAGGTTGCCCTGGTGATCGTGGTGATCGAGTTCGGGCAGTACTGGATGCACCGCCTGATGCACAATTTCACGCCCTTCTGGCTGACCCATGCACCGCATCACCATATCACCCAGCTCAACGCCGCGAAGGGCTACGTCGGCAACCCCATCGAACTGTTCCTGATCGGCCTGAGCGTGCTGGCCCTGTTCGACCTGTCGGCCGCCGCCGTGTTCTGCGGGCTGAACATCCTGGGCGCGGTCTCCACGTTCGCCCATGCCAATGTGCGCGCGGATCCGCCGAAGTTCTATTCGCTCTTCTTCACGACGATCCGGCACCACAGCCTGCATCACTCGACCGATTACGAGAGCACGCGCTGCAACTACGCCAATTCGCTGATCCTGCTGGACCGCCTGTTCGGCACGTACCGCGAGGGCGAGGCCAGCGTCGTCGGACAGGACGACCTCCGTCGCCTGTCGATCCGGGAACAGTTCGTTTTCCCCTTCCGCCCCCTGCTCGACCGTGCCCAGGCGCGCCGAGCGGAAGCGAAGCGCGGCAATTCGGTGCGGGCGACCGGCTGATCCTCCGGGATCGAACCGGCCGCAGTGAAACGCCGCACTGAAACGAAGACCCTCGGCCCGCCGAAAGGCGACGTCGGGAACCAGAGACGCGCAGGCGCGACATCCACGAAGATGGCCGGCCCGTCATGCCAATAAAAGCGGTACCCGAGACCTTCGGCGCAGGCAGGCCGGAGCCCCAGGGAACCTCAGCCAAGGACAGGGAAGCACATGACACATCGCGCGAAATTGAGGGCAGCGCTGCTGACCGCAACATTCTTCACGGGCGCCGCCTGTGCCACGCAGGCCATGGCACAGGACGCCCAGGACGCACCCGCCGCGGCCATCCAGGAAGGTGACGCCATCGTCGTCACCGGAACGCGCCGCGCCACGACGATCATGGATACGCCGATCAACATCTCCGCAATCGGCGCCGAAGAACTCTCGCGCCAGCGGATCGACGACGTGCGCGACCTGGCGGACTTCACCCCCGGCCTGACGATCTCGGATACCGGCCCGGGTTCGACCGGCTCCATCGTCCTGCGCGGCCTCAACGCCTCGGATGTCGATTCCAACGGTGCCAACTACGACGATTCCCTCGGCATCTACCTGGGCGAAGTGCCGCTCTTCTACGATTTCAAGCTGCTCGACATCGCGCGCGTGGAAACCCTGCTCGGCCCGCAAGGCACGCTCTACGGCCTTGGCACGCTGGCCGGCGCCATTCGCTATATTCCCAACCGCCCGAACGTGGAGGAATTCGAAGGCGAGGTTCACGGCCGCCTCACCACGAAGAGCCACTCCGACAACTTCGGCTACCAGCTGGACGGGATGATCAACATTCCGCTGGTGCGCGACCATGTCGCTTTCCGCTCGGCCACCGGATACTACTACGATCCGGGCTTCATCGACTATCCGCTGCTGCTGCAGACGCCCGGCGTTTCCCTACCCCAGCCCGGCGGCACGGACGGTGTCACCCGTGAAGAGTTCGCCGCCAATCTGCGCCGCAGCAAGGACCTGAACTTCGAGCGGACCTTCACCACCCGCAACCAGTTGCTGATCCAGACCACCGAAGACCTCAAGGCGATCTTCACTTACGCCTTCCAGCGCACCCGCACGGACGGCGCCCAGTCCAACAGCAACGGCGTGCTGGGCACCGGCAAGTATCAGAACGCCGCCCGCTACGAGGAGCCGGTCAACCGCCGCGCCCACCTCGCCAGCATGGAGATCAACGCGAACATCGCCGATATCGTCGATCTCGTCTCCACCACCGCCTATACCAACGTGCGCACCCGCAGCCAGACCGACAACACCGACCTGCTGCTGGATCTCGACTACGACTACGAACTGTTCCCCGCCTTCTCCAGCTGGAACGAAAGCGACGGCCGCCGCAAGCAGTTCAACCAGGAGATTCGACTGGTCTCACGCCATGGCGGCCCGTTCAACTGGGTTCTGGGCGGCTTCTACAACCAGCAGAAGTACCATAACGACTATGCCGAGCACACGCCTGGCCTGTCCGACTTCTACGGCGTCACCGGCAATCCCGACGATCTCGAATATGTCAGCTACACCAAGTCGAAGGTGACCGAAAAGGCAGTCTTCGGCGAAGGCACCTTCAAGATCACGCCGGAATGGCAGATCACCGGCGGCGCTCGCTACTTTAAGTACAGTTCCGACGTGCAGGGCGCGCTGGTGCTGCCTCTGCTGGGCGACCCGCTCAGCCCCTACGATGTCGATCCCGCCGGCGGCAAGGCCAAGAAGGACGGCTGGGTGTGGAAGCTCAACACCTCGTACAACTTCACGCCTGACTTCATGGTCTACGGCACGTACAGCAAGGGCTATCGCATCGGCGGCCCGAACCGCGTGGCGCCATGCCCCGATCCGGTTCCGGCCAACCAGCAGAACGCCTGCGCCCTGCCGAACGAAGTCCAGTACGGACCCGACAAGACGCGCAATGCGGAAATCGGCGTGCGCATGCAACTGTTCGACCGTAAACTGTCCTTCAACTTCGATGTCTTCCACATCAAGTGGGACGGCATCCAGGTCGACTCCGCCACGTATTACGGCGTGACCGGAATCACCGTCAACGGCGGTTCGGCCAAGTCGCAGGGCTTCGAAACCTCGTTCCAGTTCAAGCCGGTGCCGCAGCTGGCGATCCAGGGCAGCTATTCCTACACCGATGCGAAGCTGACCGAGGACGTGCCGGGGATCATCACCATCCGCACGACACCGAACGACTACGACGGGCGGCCGAAATTCACGCAGCTCGACGCGCTTTCGGGCGACCGGCTTCCCGGCTCGGCCAAGAACGCGGGCAGCCTGGGTGCGACTTACACCGTCCCGATGGGCGAAGGCAGCATCAGCGCCAACTGGACGGCGACCTACCGCGGCAACGTCGTCTCGCGCATTGGCTGGGACCGCGGCTACGGGGACAAGATCCCCAGCTACGTCCTGCACCGCGCGACCTTGTCCTACGAGACGGACAAGTACACCGTCAGCCTCTTCGCGAACAACATCTTCGACAAGTACGCAGTCGTCTCTGTGGGTCAGGACCGTTCGCGCATCGGCGTCAACGACGGTGTCGCCGTGCGCTACTATCGCCAGACCGTGGTCAACCCGCGCACGGTCGGCGTGGAAGCACGGATCAAGTACTGAGAAACGTCGGATAGCAGGGGGAACGGGGCACCGCGCGGTGCCCCATTCCTCCCGCGCCGATCATCGCAAGGGCCGCCGCCTTCCGAGGCGGCGGCCCTTGTCCTTTCGGGAGGCTAGACCTCGATGCCCTGGGTGCGCAGCCAGTCGCGCGCGGGGGCCAGCGCCGCCTCGTAAGCGCGCCACTTGCCCATCCCGTCCCGGTTCATCGGCCGGCGGACCTGCGCCGCGCTGGGGGTGGCGACGGCCGAGCGGTTCTCGTGAAAGGACAGGCACGCCGCGTCCCAGTCCAGGCCGCAGTACTCCAGCAGCCTGCGCGTTTCCCCTTCCTGGTCCGTGACCAGCGCTTCGTAGGACAGTTGCAGCACGCGGCCGGGCCAGATTTCCTCCCACAGCGCAAGCAGCCGGTCGAAACGCGCGTAGTAGCGCGCCGTATCCATGAGATCGTAGGAATAGGCGTAGTAGGCCGACTGGCTGGCGAAGAGGTTCTTGAAGTTGCTCCACACCGTGTCCAGCGGATGACGGCGCAGGCACACCACTCTCGCTTCCGGCAGGGCGCGCAGGATATGGCCGATGTAGAGGAAATTGGCGGGCAGCTTGTCCGTGAAGCGCGGCTTCTCACCGGTGCGGTGAACTTTGGCGCGCGCCAGATAGGCCGCGCCAAGCGCAGCGGGTTCGATCCTGCCGCTGGCCGCCACGGTCTCGGGGTCGATGACCTGCCGCGAAGGCGCGCCGGGCAGATGTGGCAGCGCCAGTTGCTTGACCGCCAGCGGCATGGCCTGAAGTTCGCCCGCAGCCTCCACGGCCGGATGAGAGGACAGGATGCGATCCACCAGGGTCGTGCCTGTACGCGGCATGCCCACCACGAATATCGGCGCTTCGCTGCCATCCCCCGCGCCGCGCGCCAGTTCGGCGGGCCTTCCCCCGAACAGCGCCTCGATCGCGTCGAAGATGGCTGCGTCCTGCGCGAAGTCGTAGCGGAGCGCGCGTTTCTGCGCGGCATTGGCCGCGGACAAGTGCGCCAGCGAGGCGGCACTTTCGCCGATGTCCTCCAGTTCGCGGGACAGCGCGTAACGGATGCGCAGCGCATCTTCCGGCCGCGGGTCCAAGGCCAGCGCCGCCTCCAGCCGCGGGACATGGTGGCTCTGCGCCGACTGCCGCGACAGGATCGCCAGGGCATAATGCGCGCGGCCATGCCCCGGATCGCGCGCCAGGATCGCCTCGTAGTGGTCCCGCGCCGCTTCGACCTTGCCGGTAAAGCCGCAGGCAGCAGCCAGGTTGTAGCGGTAGTCGAGGTTTTCGGGCTCGCCATCCACCGCCGCGCTGAAGGGCGCCAGCGATCCCGCATGGTCGCCAAGCCGCGCCAGGACGCAGCCGATGGTATCGAAGGTGAGCGGATCGCCCGGCCCCGCCGCCATGGCGGCTCGCGCAGCCGCGCCCGCCTCTCCCTCGCGCCGGACGAGGACGAGCAATCTGGCCAGCTGCGCCAGATGCTCGGCCTGCCCGCCCCGCGCGGCAGCGGCCTCGATCAGGGGAATGGCCTTGGCCACATGGCCGGCTTCCGCCGCCGCCATGCCCAGCAGGAAGTAACCCTCGGCCCGAAGCGGATCGGCAGCGACCAGTTGCTGCGCCGCTGCGGCAGCCTGCGACAGATCGCCCTGCGCGAGCGCGGCACGCGCCTGTCGCTCAAGCATCGCGGGCGAAACGGCCGTCAGCAAGACAGGAAATCACCCATCGCTCTCGTCATGCTTTGCAGAACCATGAGGTAGAGAAACCATATGCGCCCGCACAAGTCCATCTCATCCGGCGCGGCCGATGCCCGGGCCTTGCGACCGGCTACGATCCCAGCAACTTCTTCCTGAACAGGGACCGGACGAGCCTGTCCTCCAGAATGCGCCCCACGACATAGAGCGACGCGAAGATGCCGGCGAAGACATAACCGGGCGTGGGGGAGTGCTTCTTGTCCTTTTCCTTGGGCTTCTTCGGATCCTTCTTTTCGGGAGCGGGAGCGCCCAGCGCCTTGTCGATGAAGTTCATCGGCAGCGCCGCGTCATCCCTGGCCGATTTCGCGCTCTTGCTTTCGGTCTGCGTGGCGGGCTTCTCGAACTTGCCGAGAACGACGGTCAACTGGGCAAACGCCAGGAAAAGCAGGGGCGCCAGAAAGCAGAACAGCAGGGCACGGCTGGTCAGGTGGTAATGGAGCACCGATCCGGCCAGCCCCTTCTCGATCCGCAGCACGCCGCCGTCGAACACGGACATCTTGTCCTGGGCGGCCTGGTCCTTCTTCTGGAAGACCAGCCGGTCACTGTTGCGCTCGTGGCTGGTGCCGGTCTGGCGAAAAAGCGGACGAAGCCTGTCAAAGGCATCGTCGCCGGACTGGTCGGGCGCGAGAGCCAGGCTGCCCCGGACATGCCAGATCCAGTCGATGAAACGCAGGTTCATGTGATCTCCTTGTGGAGAGCCCAGCCCTGCCGCTTCGCGCGGCAGGGCTGAAGCCGGGCCGCGAACGACCGCTTCGGGCAAGGCATGGCGGAGCGAAGAGGCCGACCGTGCAGGCAGGCGCTCACTCTGGCGCTCACTCGGCCGGTACCGCCTCGGGACGGGCGAGGCGCTCCTTCAGCGTTTTCCAGCCCTCGGTGAAGGGATAGGTCATCTGCTCGCGGATCGACATGCGGCGGCCGCCTTCCATGCCGAGCAGCTCCGCCTCGCCATCGACGCAAGTGCCGAAGATGCGGTCGATGAAGATGAAGGTATTGGAATAATTGCTGCGGCTGGCCTCGAAGTCCTGCGAATGGTGCAGGCTGTGATGCTCGGTGGTGTTGAACAGGAAGCGCCACCAGCGCGGGCTGTTGAAGCGCACGTTGATATGCTGGTACGTCCCGATCGCCATGCCGAAAGCCCCGGCCAGCAGCGCGGCGCGCGGCAGGAAATCGAAGAAACCGCCGATACCCAGGCCGATCAGGAACAGCTCGGTCGGGTTGCCCACGGCGCCCTTGTTGATGTTCAGCTGGGTTATATAGTGGTGCACCGAGTGCGACAGCCACAAGGGGTACCAGTTGTGCATCCCGCGATGCATCCAGTATTGCCCGAAGTCGAAGATGAAGGCGATCAGGAAAGCCTGCAGCAGCAGCGGCATGCCCAGGAACCAAGTGAACTTGTCCGAGTGGAAGAAGTGCTGGATGCCCTCGATCATCGCGCCATCGCCGATGTAGCCATCGACCATGCGGAGCGCGGTATAGCCTAACCCGACGTAGAAAAGGTCGGTCACCAGTTCCTTCCAGGTGAGGTTCCAGCTTTCGTGGCGGGGGAATTTCCATTCCATCGCCAGCAACAGCACCTTGAAGCCGATGCCGATGCCGATCGCGGTCGATGCCTTGGCGATGGAATTGGGAGCATAGTACCAGAACAGGATCAGCGCGAAGAGCACTGTGGGCTGGAACCAGGTGAAAACGAACTGCTTGACCGGACCGCCCTCGACCCGGGGAATGTTTTCCCAGCCCACCGTGACCGGTGCCTGAGTGCCTATCAGCCTTTTACCTACGCGAACTCCGTCCATGCGCCTGCCCTCGTATTATTCTTCCACCCGTCTTAGTAATACTAATTGGAATCATAGTAATACGGAGTCGTGCTCGCGTCTACAGCATATCGTCGCTAATCGTGCCGGGACCTGCGGGTTTTGGATCGACTGCCACATTCCTGCAGGAAAGCCATGCTCGGAGCGTCGCGCCTTGGCAGCCTCCCCGCTCCCAATGCGGACGCTGGCGCGATTCGCCGAGAAGGCTTGATTTCCCTGCCCCTGAAGTGGCACATGAGGGCATGCTTCCAGAAACCCGCGCGATGATCGCCGCAGCAGCTTACGCCTTTGTCGCCGGCAAGAAAGTCGCCGGAGTGTTCGATCATTCGGCCAAGCGCGATCTGCAGATCGCCGCAGAGAGCCGGGGCACCCAGTTGCAGGGCTTCGATGGCGACCGCGCGGTGAAGTTCGGCGGCACCCTTCCCGAGATCTACGACACCGGCGCAGAAGCCTTCGTTTCCATGGAGATCGACGGTGCCAAGGTCCGCGGCCACGACCGCGGCGCCGACCACGCCTATTCCGCCCAGGTCACTGACCATTTCGTCCAGCTGTACGATTACGGCGAAAGCGCGTGGTTCACTTTCGACATTCGGGGCGCCGAACCGGGCTACGGCTATCATCGCGGTGCCGAGGCCAGCAGCTGATAGCGCCGCGTTCGGGGCGGCTGCCACGCCCCCTGCCGCCGGACTGCGGCTTTTTGCGAACTGGGCATATCCAACGGCCCCGTTGATGTGTATGCGCCGTGATGATCCGGCGCCGATCGATGGGACCTCGCCGCGTCACGCCGCCGCGCGGCTGCCGCCCGGCGTTTCAGCACCGCCCGCAGCTTTGCGGACATCGACAGGAAAGCCCCTTCGCTGCTCATGGATGCGCCCCTCCCTTCGCTGGCAGACCTCGGCTGGAGGCCGTTCTTCAGCAACCAGCTCTCCGAAGACGAACGACGCGATACTTTGCCGGTACGGATCATGGCCGTCTATCGCGGCCTCGTCACCGTCGTCGGCGCCGAGTTCGAGGGGCTGATATCGTCGCGCCTGCCTGCTTCCCGGGGACCGGAGGACCGCCCTGCCGTGGGCGACTGGATGCTTGTCGGGCGGGAAAAGCACGAAGCGCAGCGCCTGCTGGACCGTGAAAACCTGTTCAAGCGCCCCGCGCCCGGCAACGACCGCCGGGTCCAGCTGATTGCCGCCAATGTCGATACGCTGTTCATCGTCACCTCGTGCAACCAGGATTTCAGCGTGCCGCGGCTGGAGCGCTATCTGGTGCTGGCTCGCGAAGTGGGCGTCACGCCCGTGCTCGTGCTTACCAAGATCGACCTGACGGATCGGCTCGACCATTTCCGCAAGGCCGCGCTGGGGCTTCAGGCCGACCTCGAGATAGAAACCGTCAACGCCCGCGACCCTGAGAGCGTCGCCCATCTCTCTCTTCGCTGCGGCCCCGGGCAAACGGTGGCGCTGATGGGCTCCTCCGGCGTCGGCAAGTCCACCCTGGTCAACAGCTTGCGCGGGTCCGACAGCATCGCCACCCAAGCCGTGCGCGAGCATGACGGCAAGGGCCGCCACACCACGACCGTGCGCGAAATGCACCGGCTGACCGGCGGCGGCTGGCTACTCGACACCCCGGGCATGCGCGAATTCAAGCTGGCCGAGGCCGCCACCGGCCTTGCCGAAGTGTTCGACGACATCACGCTTCTCGCCAGCCAATGCCGCTTTTCCAATTGCGGGCATCACAAGGAGCCGGGCTGCGCGATACAGGCAGCGCTCGCCGCAGGCACGCTGGAGCCCGAGCGGTTGGAACGCTGGCGCAAGCTCTCCGCCGAAGACATCAACAACACCGCTGGCGTGCCCGAACGGCGTGGCCGCAGCGACAGGAGATAAACACCGTGGCTGACCTCTATCTCAAGGCTCTGGAGTCCGAACGCAGGAGCCTCTGGGCCGAATGCCGCCTGAAAGGCCTTCCGAAGGGCTCGCCCGAGCGGCTGCGGATCGACGAACTGGACAAGCTCCTGGCCGAACACAAGGCCCGCAAGGCCTGAAGACTCCGCCGAAGGATGCCCGCATGGGCATCGGACGGCGGCACTGCGAACTTCAAGCGCGCGCTCACGCCTGGATGCTGTCGCCAGCACCAGGCAAAGCGCGCAAGTCGCAGCCTAGTTCACGACGTGGATCTGTGCTGCCGGGGTGGTGATGAGTTCCACCGGGTCTTCCGGGCGGCGGCTGTCGGCCGAAGCCATGATGGCGTCGTGCTCGGCAAAGACCCGCTCGATTTCTGCCCGCTTGTCGAAAATCATGCGGGCAACGCCGGCCGTCATGCCGCCTTCGTCTCCCACGCGCCCCAGAACGCCGGCCAGGTCTTCCAGCGTGGCCTTTTCCGCCGAGCCGTGAAGGCCCCCCTTTGAATCACGATACGCAATGCATTCGTTTGCCACTACCGAGTCTCCTCAACGTAACCAAGAATGCGCGCCTCGTGGAAGGGTTTCAATTGGGCTATCGGAGTAGGGGTAATTTGGTCTTGCGCATGAGGGAAAGCCGCAACGCGCAGACGGACCGGACGAGGAAATACCCTCGCCCGGCCCCTATTGCTAAAGTGACTGAAGCCTTTTCAGCGGACTGACGATCAAGCCCCGAAGCCGCCGTCGATGGTCTGCATGGAGCCGGTGATCATCGCCCCGTGCGGGCCGGCGACGAAGGCCGCGAGTTCGGCGATCTCGCTCGCATGGGCATGGCGCTTGATCGCCATGAAGCTGTGCATGGTGGCTGCCATGGGTCCTTCGGCCGGGTTCATTTCGCTGTCGGTCGGGCCGGGCTGGATGCTGTTGACGGTGATGCCCCGGTCGCCGAAATCGCGTGCCAGGCCGCGCACCATGCCCTGCATGGCCGCCTTGGTCAGGGCATAGGCCGCCCCGCCCGCGAAAGGCATGCGGTCTGCATTGACCGATCCGATGACGATGATGCGGCCATCGGCGTTCATCCGGCGTCCCGCTTCCACGGCGGCGTGATAGGGCGCGCGAACATTGATGTCGATCATGCGGTCGACCGCGTCGGCATCGAGTTCCAGCGGATCGCCCAGCACCAGCGTGCCGGCATTGACGACCAGCACGTCCAGTGCGCCGCGTCCGGCCACGGTAGCGATCACTTCGCCGCGATCGGCGCTGTCGGCGCGGATCGCCACGGCGCCGGTTTCCGCTGCCAGGGCCTCGGCCGCTTCGCGCGAACCGGCGTAAGTGAAGGCGACATCGCCGCCACCGGCGGTGAACCGGCGGACGATCGCGGCGCCGATTCCGCGGCTGCCGCCGAGGATCAGGACGTTCTTGCCAGTGAATTCGTTCATGACCTTGTCTCCATTCTCGTGGTTGTCTCTCAGGTTCTGGAACCAGATCCTGCCGGTGGGCCGCCTCCCCGGGAAGATCCCGGCAAGGTGGTTCGGCCCGCCCTCTGGACTTGTAGATGCCTTGCGGGCATCGTTCGAACTAGCCGGCAAATGCCGGAACTGGACGACGGGATTTCCGAACAATGATGAAGTTCGACGGGATCGTGGCTTTCCTCACCACGGCCGACGCAGGATCCATCAGCGCGGCATCGCGGCGGCTTGGCCTGGCCAAGTCCGTGGTGAGCGAGCGGCTGGCCGAACTGGAGCGCTCGCTGGGCGCGACGCTCCTCCAACGTTCGACGCGCAAACTCTCCCTGACCAGCAGCGGCCAGACCTTCCTGCCCCGCGCCCGGCGAATCCTGCGCGAGGCGGAGGAAGCCGCCGCGGAACTAGCGGCCCGCAGCGGCAGACTGTCCGGCCCGCTCCGGCTTTCCGCCCCGGTCGGCTTCGGCATCCTGCATCTGGGTCCCGCCCTTGCGCGATTTCTTGGCGAATATCCCGATATCGAGGTGTCGTTGGAGCTTGATGACGGCTTCGTCGATGCGGGCAGCGACGGCTTCGATGCCGTGTTGCGGCACGGTGCGGTGGGCGATGGCCGCCTGATCGCCCGCCGCCTGGCCGCCAGCCGGCGCCTGCTGGTTGCCTCGCCTGCATATCTCGAGCGGGAGGGCCGGCCCGCCTCGCTGGCGGAACTGGAGCGCCACCGCGGCATCCTCTATTCGAACAGGTCTGGCGACTGGCGCTTCGCCACGGAGACGGGATGGTCCGTGATCCGCCCGAATGCAGGGCTCCGCGTCAATAATGGACTGGTCATGCGCGATGCCGCCGCAGCGGGCCTCGGCATCGCCCTGCTGCCCAGTTTCTTCGTGCACGACGCCGTCCGCAGCGGAACCCTGGAAGAGATCGACATCGGGCTTCAGGCCGAGGGCGCGGAGCTGTTCCTTGCCTATCCCCGCGACCACGGCGCCGCCCCCAAGATCCGCGCCCTGGCCGAAAGTCTGCGCCGCAGCTTCGGCGATCCACCCTACTGGGAATCGTGACCGCGCCGCCCTGCGCGGGCGATCCTTTCAGGGGATCCAGCGGTATCGCGGTCTTGCGGTGACTTCCGGGACGGGCGCGGAAAGATTCGCGCCGTGCCTTGGATCCTTGACGCTCTCGGGATCGACGAAGCCGTAGAACACCCCGCTGGAGGCTGAACCGCCGCGCTGCTCGACATCGCCAAGGTTCTGCGCCGTTCCCGAAAGAACGATGCCCTTCTCGTACTCCCCTATGCCCAGCATCGCGGTGGCGGCACGGGCCTTGTCCTTCAGCACGGTGTCGCCGCGCAGCACCGTGAGGCCCGAAACCACCGCCTCGTCCCTTACTTGCGCCTTGTCGAGCACGACGGCGTGATCCTCGATCCGCGCCTTGCCGGAAACGGTGCCGGAAACCACGCGGGCATAGGGGCCGACATAAGCGCCCGGCGCCACCGTGGCGGCGGGGCCGACCCAGCCGCCGCCGTTCGCGTGGCGGTGGCCGCCCGGGATCGACTCCGGCGCACCGGCCTGCCAGCGGTCGGGCATCGCGCCCTCGAACTGGACCATCCAGGGATAGCGATAGATCGCGTAATAGGGCTGGTCCCAGCGGATCTTCTGCATCCGCGAAGGGGTAGCCATGACGACGAGGTAGAGGCCGGTGTCGCCCGCCTGAACAGCCATCGCAGCCACGCCCTTTGCGCCGCTCTGCAAGGGGGAGTACCGGCTCTTGCCGTCCGCCCCCACCGCGACGACACCCCAGCGCCAGTCGGATGCGGGCGGCGCGATCGTTTCCGGCTCGTCCGCCAGCCCCGGCAACGCGTTTGTCGCGCTGGCTTGCTGGACGATACCCCGGAACGTCACGGTCACCCGCGCGCTGCCGGGATCGGGATGCAGCCTGACCACATTGTAGCCCCAGCGCTGCGGCGCCCACATGTCCGGCACGGCGAAGCGGCGGCGGCGCAGGTCCACCGGATCGAGCACTGTCGCGGAGAGAATGCCGGCGTCGGTCGTCTGCTCGTAAGCCCCGTAGTTCCGGCGAAAAACCGCGCCCTGGTCGCTGCCATCGGGGTTGGTGTAGTCCCAATTGGCGTTCCGCAGCGCCCAGTTCCCGAACACGTCGTTAAGCTGCGCCTGTGTCCAGTTCCGGCTAGCCTGGAGGACGGAGAAGGGATCGGCAGTGAGACGCGCGGGGTCGTCCTTGCCAGGGGCGGTCCGCCAGATCGCGTTGACCGCCTCGAAGCCGTATGTGTCCTTGAGGTATTCGAAGAACTGCCAATTGCAATAACGGCTGCGGGTGGAGCCGTAATAGAGGTGCGGATATTGCTTGAGCAGCACCGAGCAATGCGTGTTTTCGCGGAATTCGGGCAGTTGCACCGTCATCCAGTTGGCATGGCTCTCGAACATCCAGCCGGTGTAGGGCGAATCCATCAGGCGGCCGGTGGCGGCCTGAAGCGCATGCGTCAGTTCATGGGCAAGACCGAAGCGGTCCTTGAGGGCACCCGGATCGATCCACATGCCCATGTGGCCCAGCTCATCGGCGCCGCCGGTAAGGCCGTAACCCACGCCGATATAGGCGTTGACCTTGAACTTGCCCGCAGAGTCGCAATGCGGCTCGGGAAATTTCAGAGTGCCGAGGAAATAGTCCCAGACATATTCCAGATGCTTCGCGGCAGCCCTGGCCACTTCGGGGTCGACCGTGCCCGCCTTCCAGTGAAGCGCGAAATGCGGGCTTTCCATCTGGAGCGGCAGCGCGGAATTCGCCGCGTCCGAAGGATCGGTGGCGGCCACCTTCCAGTCCCCGGCCACGCAGGCCGCACTCGGTGTGGAGCCGGTGACCGGGGAGGCAAGCACCGGCGCTGGCGGGAAGGCCCCTCCCGAAAGAAGAACAGCCAGCACCGAAGCCTGAAGCAGGACTTTCATCGTCAGCGCGGGCTTAGCGTGACGGTGGTTTCCGCATCGCCCAGCGCGATCGCAAAGCCGCCGCGATCGGCGGTGCCGGTGTCCGCGGCGTAAGTCTTGCCGCCAGCCGTGGTCGTCTCGAACAGGAGACGCGCGCGCGGGGCGATCGCCGTGGCCGGATCGAGCTTCAGCACGACCTTGCCGGTCTTCGCGTCATAATCGGCGCTCTTGATGCGGCCCGATTCCAGCGTGATCCACAGGCCTGCCGGGGCGATGAAGAGGCGGCGGCGGGCTCCGTCCTTCGGTTCGACATGAACCCGGGCGCCCTTAGCCGTCAGTTCGCCGCCGAAGCCCAGCCAGCCGAACTGCGGATCGTCGACCATGTAAGTCGCCGAGGTGATGGCGTGGCCGTAGAAGCCCATGCCGTAGTCGCCGGTGATGGCGTCCCACTTCATCATGTCGGGCCAGGAGTGGAACGCGGCCGAACCGAAGCCCTGCTGGTCGATATTGGTCACGCCGCCCATCATGCCGCCGTAGGCGACGCGCAGGAGGTGCAGGTCGGTGGGATTCTGGCGATAGGCGTCGAACAGCGGCACTGCGTTCAGCGCGGAGCCGTAGTGGTGGATCTGCCGCTCGATGCGCGAGACCTTGCCGCCATAAAGGAAATCCCAGTAGCGGCGGGCATTGCCGTTGTAGCCCCAGCTCGGAATGGTGGGATCGTAGGCGAGGATGACCTCGCGCGTTTCGTCCGCCTGGGGCTGATAGCCGAAATAGCGCATCCAGGCGTAGACTTCGGGCTGGCCGGTGGAATCCCAGGCCATCTCGCTGCCGAACGGGAACTTGAGCGTGCGCCAGTGGTCGGCGCGGCCCTTCATCAGGCCCTCCATTTCCGTGGCTTCGGCACTCAGGCCCTCGCGCTTGAGATCCTTGAGGATGTCGATGAAGACATCGCCCTCCATCTGCCCGAACTGCGCATAGTACGGCGCATCGCGCATCATCGCCACGGACGTGCGGTAGGCCCACTCCAGGTAGAACTTCCAATCGTGCTGCTTGACCAGGCCCTGGTTGTCACGCGCAAGGCGGTAGAGCACCCAGTGGCCGATGGCGACATGTGGATAGTTGTAGGAGCGGCCGAGATCATCCGAATCCTTCTTCGACCAGGCCGTCCAGCTCTTCCAGTCGATCTTGGGATCGTAGTAGTTCGGGAACTCGACCGGATCGTAGTAGAAGATGCTCTTCTTCACCGCGCCCGCCTGCGGGCCATCCTCGACCTGCAGGGTGCCGAGCACGGTCTCGTTGACGAGGCGCTCCAGCTTGGCGACTTCCTCGGCATTGGGATTGTCGAGCTGCTTCATCATCGCGGCAACCCACGAACCGGCACCGCCCTCGTCACTCATTCCGGACACCCAGACGCGGCCATCCTGCGTGAGGATCCTGTTGTCCTCGCGGTCGTAGGAAAGGATCGCAGGGCTGCGGTGGAAGGGATCGCCCTTGCCCTCGAACCATTGGTCGGTGGTGGTGAAGTGGCCGATGTCCGCCATCACCTGTTCGAGCGGCTTGGTGATGTAGTAGCTGACCGTCTGCTTCTGGCCATCGGCATAAGTCACGGTCAGCCGCGCCTGGCCCCAGCCGGAAGCCTTGACCTGATAGCGGGACCATCCCCCCCCGTTCTTGTAGGTGCCGCTCTTCTCGGAAGTGGCGGTGAGCGCGCCTTCGGGGAAGGATTCGATCTTCGCCACTTTGCTCGGTGTCTTGAGGAACAGGCTGGCGGTCTGGTCGGTCGGCACGACATAGCCGGGAATGCCCACCGCGACCGGGCGCTTGTTCGCCACCAGCGTGTCCTCGATCTTGCGGATATCAGGGGCAGTCACGAAGCGGAGGCCGATCGTGCGGCTTTCACCCGGAGCTAGCGTGATGCTGGTCGGCGCGTTCCACTGCTGGCCGGCCTTGGCCCATTCCTTCTCGGCGAAGCCCTTGCTGGCCACCGTCCAGTCGTAGAACCCTTCCGAGACCTGGCTGCGCTGGCTCTTGTCAGTGAAGATATCGCCATTCCTGGCGGCGCGCGCCTCGATGATCGGGCGATAGGCTTCGAGCGGTGTGCCCTTCTCGGGCAGCACCAGCAGCGCCGGTCCCTGTCCGTTGAGGCGCGTGACCTGAAGATAGCCCGCGTCTCGGCCGATGTAGGGATCGACGAAGCTCGCCTCGGCATGGGCCTGGTCCAGATCGCGATCGAGGATGATGTTGTCGAACACCATCGGCATGCCCAGGCCGCCGATCTCGACCGCGGCGCTGCTGGTGTTGACCAGGGTAAAGCGCATGGCGAGCACGCCCGCCTCGTTCACCCAGCGGCGCTCGACGCGCAGCGGCATTGCCCCGCCATTTCCGGAGGTGCCCATCGACGCGGTGATGTCGGCGGCGGCAAGCACGTCCTTGCCGCCCGGCAGCGCCGTGATCTGCTGGCGCGCATGGGCGGAAGAATAGTCCTGCCACTCGGAACCCGCCGTCTTGAGGCGGATGTGGATGTCGCCGATGTGGACGTAGCCGTCGCTTGCACGTTCGGCCTCGCGGCCTGCCGGCACGAAGTCGAAAGCGGTGTCACCCTTGGGCGAGAGATGGGCCAGCGTCTGGGTATCCGCACGCAAGGCGAGATCGAAGGTTGCCGTCTCCATCTCGGTCTTGCGGATCGGGGGGAATACCTTCTTCGGCTTCGGCGCCTCGCCCTCCTCCGCGTGAGCGATGCTCGTGGGCAACGCCGCCGGCAGAGTGCCGAGCACCAGGGCAATGAGCGGAAGGGGCTTCAGGAGACGCTTCATTTCTGATCCTTGAAGGAAATTAGTGGGCGGCCGTGGCGACGGCGGGCTTGGCCGGCTGTACCGGGCCGAGTGCAGGCGGCGTTTCGCCGAGCAGGTACTGGGTGAAATAGTCGCGCAGCTTCTTCCAGAAGAAGGGCCGGTAGACGTTGTGCGTGGCATTGGGCATCACGATCAGATCGACGTCCCTCCCGGCATCCATCAGCGCCTTGGCGAGCCGGTAGCTCTCGGTGATGGGCACGTTGTCGTCGATGTCGCCGTGGACGAGCAGCAGGTGGCCCTTGAGCTGGCCCGCTACCGCCATGTTCGAATTCCGCTCCCAGGTCGCCTCGTCGGCATAGCCCATCGAGACTTCCGGCCACCAGGTCTTGTCGAGGCGCAAGTCGTGGTTGCCCGAGGAGGCGACGCCCACCTTGAAGAAGTCCGGGCGGCGCAGCACGAAGCGTGCGGTGTCATAGCCCCCGGCCGAACCGCCGAACACGCCCACGCGGTTCACGTCCATATAAGGGTATTTCGCGGCCATCTGGCGGATCAGCGCGATGTGATCGTCCAGCCCCACCTCACCGAGGTTCTGGAAGGCAGGCAGGCGGAACTTCTGTCCGCGCCGCGAGGTGCCGGTGCCGTCGATCATCACGACGATCGCGCCGATCTGCGCCACGCTGTTGCCGGCCACGCGCCGCGCGTCGCTCCAGGTGGCAGGCACATCCGTGGTGGTCGGGCCGGTGTAGACGTTGTCGATCACCGGATAGCTGCGGCCGGGATCGAAATGCGCCGGGCGGTAGATCATGCCGTAGATCGGCGTCGTGCCGTCCGCGGCAACACCCTTGAACGGTTCGGGCGGGGTATAGCCGGTTCCGCGCAGGCGGCTGTCGTCCGCCCGCGCCAGTTCCTTGACTATCAGTCCAGTCGCACCTTCGCGCAGCACCGCGCGCGTGGGCGTTGTCGGGCTCGACATCTGATCGACGATCCACTTGCCGTCGGGCGAGACCTGGGCATTGTGATCGAGCGGCTCGGGCGTGAGTTCGGTGAGTTCGCCGCCCGCGATCGGAACCCGGTACAGCGCGCGCCAATAGGGATTGCGCGCGCCTTCTCCCGATGTTTCGCGGCCGACGCCGGTGACGACCAGCGACGCCTTGTCCTCCGCCACATTATCGACGGTGAGCACTTCCCAGGCCCCGGTGGTCAGCGCCTTCCCGCCATCCGGACCGAGGTCTGGTGTGACGAGGTAAAGCTGCGCCCAGCCGGTCCGCTCGGAGATCGAGAGTTCGCCGCCCAGTTCGGGCGCGGGGAAGATCATGCTCGAAGTCACGGTGACGACCGGCTTCACCGCCTCGTGCACGACGATCCGGGCCGCGCCTGTCTGCGGATCGGCGAGGTAGACGGCCTGCTGCCCGTAGCCGCGCTCGGTCCAGAGCGCGCGGACTTTGCCATCCAGCCAGCCCATGTCCGGCGGCGCGGGATAGAGGAGCGATTCCGCCGGCATCTGGATCGGCACGATCTGCGCCTTGCCCTTGCGCAGGGCCTGCCTGACATCCACCACGAAGCGCGTCGCCTGCGGCAGCTTCTCGGCCCCCGCCAGCGGATAGACGTAGCTGAAGCTGCGCGGGTAGAAACTGCCGGGCGGGTTCTGCTGGGTGATCGAAAGCTTCTTCACCGCACGCGTGTCGAGCCGCCAGCTCAGCAGGTAGCGGCCGTCCGGTGACCACTGCGCCGATACCGGCATGGCCGGTTCCTCGGTTCCTTCGCGCAGGATATCGGACAATTCCGGGATCGAGCGGCCATAAGGCTGCTCCCGCGTACCGTCCGTGGTGAGGGCCACTTCGCGGCCGCTGGCGATATCCACGGCGTAGAGATTGAAATCCCGGGCGACGATCTTCGTCTTGCCGTCCGGCGAAGCAAGATCCATCTCGCGATGATCGGCCGCTTCGACCTGGAGGGCTTTGCCGGCCGCATCCAGACTCCAGAGCGCACCGTCGAAGGCGCGGAACCGCACTTCGCCCTGCGCGGGGTCGTAGTCGACATCGGCGATCCGGGCATCGTCGATCGAGACCGGAGCGCCCTTGGCAGCGGTCAGCGCCGCCAGCAGCGCTGCGGTGGAGGTGATCTCCCGGCTCTGCTGGCTGGCAAGGTCCAGCAAGTGGTAATGCTGCTCCAGCCGGTTGCCGGTGCGGTAGAACAACCCGCCCTCCACGAAGCGAGGCGCGACATCGGCATTGTCGATGAGGTCGCCCAGCGCGCTGCCCAGGTATTTCTCGGCATCGGCATAACGCGCGTCGATGCTGGGGACGGCTGCGGCCGCGCCGCGCGTATCGCGCGCTTCGGCCGTGACCGTGAGCATCGGCACCGCCCAGGCCAGGGCAACGAGGCTGATCGATTTCGCGAAAGGTAAGGTCGAAGCACGCACGGCTGAAATCGCTCGGTTGTTTCGGAAGACCATCGTGTCATGACCTCCGGCTAATCGATAATCAAGGAAAATATACGATATATAATCAGTTTTGTCTTAATGCGCTGTTTGATAGCGCTACCCCAGAACTTGCGCAGGAACCTATTGACTGAAAGCCAGGAACGCCTCCACTGTATACGATATTCGATAGGAGTATCAGCGTGCAATCAACTAGGCGTGGAACTGGCCGGCGCCCTGCCCTTCCCCTCGGCCGCGGTGCCGCCTCGGCCCGAACCCAGGCCTGCGCATGGGCGGCGATCCTGGGAATCGGCCTTTCGCCGGCGGCGGTCGGCGCTCAGGAAACCGCCCCGGTCAGCCGCGAGCTTACGGTTCCCGGCAATCCCATTCTCGCCGACGGCGACTACTATTCCACCGACCCGGCACCGCTCGTCGCCGATGGCCAGCTCTGGATCCTCACGGGTCGCGACGAGGCGGCCAGCGACGTCAACGACTTCATCATGCCCGAATGGCAACTGCTGAAGACCGCGGATCCCGCCTCCGGCAAGTGGACGCATTACCCTGCCATCATCAAGCCGGAGAATGTCTTCGCCTGGGCCGAGAAGGCCCGCGCCTACGCCGGCCAGATCGTCGAGGGGCCTCGCGCCGCAGACGGCAGGAAGCGCTACTACCTCTATGCCCCCGTGCTGGAGAGCGACAGCGACGCCGAGGACAAGTTCGCGATCGGCGTGGCCGTGGCCGACAGTCCGCTGGGGCCGTGGCGCGATGCCCATCCAGCCGGTCCGATCATTTCGCAGAAGGTGCCCTATCCCAACAAGATCCAGAACATCGACCCCACCGTGATCGTCGACGACGACCAGCGGGTCTATATCTACTGGGGCACGTTCGGCCAGCTTCGCGGGATGGAACTGGCGCGTGACATGATCACGCCCAAGGCACCCGAACAGACCGTCACCGGCCTGACCGGCTTCTTCGAAGCCCCGTGGATCATGAAACGCAAGGGCACTTATTACATGCTCTACGCCGGCAACAACGCCGGCCCGAAATCCGACTGCACGCAGGCCGTCTACTATGCCTGCATCGCCTATGGCAGCGCGCCCTCTCCAATGGGACCGTGGACTTATCGGGGCGTCATGTTGCATCCCGTATCCTCCACCACCTCCCATCCGGGCGCGGTAGAGTTCAAGGGGCAGTGGTACCTTGCCTATCACACGGCGGATGCGAAAGGCGGCGGACACTTCCGCCGCAGCGTCGCGCTGGACAGGATGGAATGGGACGACAGCGTTGTCCCCGCGCGCATTCGCACCGTCGTGCCGACCCTGCGCCCGCAGCCCCCCTTGCCGCCCAGCCGCAACATTGCGCGCGCGGCCTGGGCCACCGCCTCGAACGATCCCGTGCCGGTGCAGTTCTGGATCAAGGCCCTGAACAACGGCGCCGTCAAGGAAGCACCGCTCCCGCCCGACATGTGGGGCAGCTGGTCACCGAACAATCCGCCGCGTCAGTGGATCGAATATCGCTGGGACAAGCCGGTGACGATCGACGGGTCGCGCCTGTGGTTCTGGAACGACCAGCCGGCCGGATCCGGCGTGGGCGTGGCGCCGCCTGCAAGCTGGCATCTCGAATACTGGAATACTACAGGCAAGCGCGGCTGGAAGACCGTTCCCAGGGCCAGCGCCTACGGTACGACCCCCGGCGCGTTCCAGGATGTTTCGTTCCCTGCGATCACGACCCGCTGCCTCCGCGCGGTGATGGACGCCTCTACGGACGGAAAGACCCATGCGGCACTGGCCGTCCAGGAATGGGAAGTCCTGGCTCCGAAACCTCAGCCCATTGCCGTCCGCTCGGACAATTCGCCACCGGATAGCTGCTCCTGATCTTACCGAACGGGTCAGCAAACCTTCAAAAAGCTCAGGAGAGGCGCGGGTTACAAACCCGCGCCTCTTTTGCCATCCGCTTTTCAGATCTGTCGCCGAACCCCATCTAGTCGGACAAAAATGTTTCCAAACCGTCACAATCGCCTTGACTCGTTACGAATATCGTAGGACGTATACGATATAAGTAAGGGCATCGGATCGAAGGTGCCGCGGATCAAAACAGGGGGTTTTTCGATGAAATCATTGAGAGTCTTGAAGCTTTCGACGGCGCTGACTTCGATCGTCGCGGTCGGGATGGCTGCTCCTGCATGGGCACAGGGCACGCTGGGCACCGCTTCCGAATTGTCGGACCAGAGCCAGGCCGCCCCCGTAGACATCCTCGTTACCGGCGTGCGCGGCAGTGTCGAAGCCGCCGCGACCAAGAAGAGGAATTCCAAGCAGATCGTCGATTCCGTCGTCTCGGAAGACGTCGGCAAGCTGCCCGACAACAATGTCCCCGAAGCCCTCGCGCGTGTCACCGGCGTGCAGATCGAGCGCGCCCGCGGACAAGGCCAGAGCGTGACCATCCGCGGCCTCGACCAGGTGCAGACGACGATCAACGGCAACAACACCAACCTCGGTGCTGGCCGCTCGATCGACCTTTCCGATGTTCCGGCGGAACTGCTGAAGCAGGTGGACGTCTATAAGACCCGGTCGGCCGATCAGGTGGAAGGCAGCATCGCGGGCACCGTGAACGTCGAACTGCGCCGCCCCTTCGATCTCAAGAAGGGCCTTACGGTCGCGGGCAGCATTCGCGGCTCCTACGACGATCAGTCCGAGAAAGTCAGTCCTTACGGCAGTCTCTTGATTGCCAACCGCATCGAGACCGGTATCGGTGAGATCGGCTTCTTGCTCAACGGCTCCTGGACCAAGACCAACTACCGCGAGAACTTCATCGAGAGCGAGTCGCCCACGCAGACTGTCGTTGGCGGCAGTACCATCGTCATCCCCTATCGCGCGCAGTACGGCATCGAGCAGGGCAACGTGAAGCGTCCTTCGATCAATGCGGTTCTGCAGTGGAAGGCCAGCGACAAGCTCGATTTCGTGCTGGAAGGCGGCTACGTTGGATCACGCGAAAAGCGCTCGGTGGAGCGTCTCTACGTCCAGGACATGCCTTACGCCAGCAACTACAGCGACATCGTGTTGATGCCCGACGGCAGAACCGTGAAATCGCTGACCGTCAGCAACGCCAATGGCGTCAATGCCGGCATCGATTCCCTGTACAACTCGATCCACTCGGATCTCTACACCACGAACTTCGAAGCGCACTGGCATTCGGACAAAGTCCAGATCAATACCGGCGTGCAATACAACTGGTCGAAGACGGGTAACTACTTCGTCGAGAGCATTCTCAAGCCTCAGGGCCTGACCTCCGCCTCCGTCGATTTCGCCTCGGACATCTACAGCAAGGGCGCGCCTTCGATCACGCTCAACGGCGCCGACCTGAACGACGTCTCGTCCTACGGCGTCGACCGCTTCCAGGACAATCTCGGCGGCTCCAAGAACAAGGAATTCGCGGCCCAGGCAGACCTGACGATCCAGCTCAGCGAAACCTCGCTGCTGCGCAGCCTGCAGGTCGGTGGCCGCTTCAACCAGCGTCGTACGAGCAATTACTACGGTTACCGCGACGGCCTGCCCCGCGTGAACGGCGCGCCCGCTCCGCTCAGCCTGTTCCCCGGCTACGATATGGCATCCCAGGTCGGCCCCGACATCGGCGGATCGACGATGCAGTGGTACCGCATCCCCGGCTCCCTGGTGCTGAGCCAGATCGACGACGTTCGTGCCTTCATTCAGCAGTACGATCCCGCCAATGCCGCGCGCTTCTCCACCATCGATCCGCCGAGCGACCGCGGCCAGACTTTCAGCTCCAACGAAAAGAACTTCGCGGCCTATGCGCAGATCAATTACGGCTTCGACATGGGCAACATCCCCGTCGAAGGGCTGATCGGCGCTCGCTTCACCAACACTTGGGGCACGTCGAGCAGCTTCAGCTACCGGCCGGGCGATGCCTCCAACGGCAATCAGGATATCGTCGAGGCCGCAGAGGGCCAGGGCAACTACGCCGACATCCTGCCCAGCGTCTCGGCCGTCATCCATTTCACGCCGAAAGCACAGCTGCGCCTGTCCTACTCCACGAACGTCCAACGTCCGACCTTTTCCGACGCGCGTCCGTTCTATTCGCTTAACCTCACCAACAATCCGCCGATCGTCTATGCCGGCAATCCAAGCCTCAAGGCGCAACGCGACCAGGCCTTCGACGTCAGCGCCGAATACTACTTCGGTCGCGGCGGCCAGATCTCGCTGGCAGGCTACTACAAGAAGGCCACCGGCTTCCTGCTCTATAGCCGCGAACAGGCATCGGCGGCCGAAATGGCGGCTTACGGCGTCAACCTCGCAGATTATGGCGCTGCGTTCGGCTATGTCGAGCAGCAGCGGAACGCAGGCGACGGTACTTTCGTGGGTCTTGAAGGCACGGTCCAGTCGTTCTTCGACTTCCTGCCGGGCATTCTCAGCAACTTCGGCGTCAGCCTGAACGCCTCGCACATTCTCAAGGCCCGCGTCGAATACGACGATGAGGAGAGCTTCCCGGGCGAGTTCGACTCCCCCAACACCTCGAAGTGGACGGCCAACGCGACCCTGTTCTACGACACGCCCAGCTTCAGCGCACGCGTGGCCTACAACTACCGCTCGTCCTATCGCATCGGCTTCTGGCTCGACGGCCAGGGCTCGGACCGCGCCCGGTATTCGCCCTATAACGGCGCAACCGACCGGCTCGATGCGGCGATCAACTATACGCCCATATCGTTCATGACGCTGTCGCTGGAAGCCTCGAACATCCTGGGCAGCGATGTCTACCGCTATCACGGCAGCGAGGACCTGCTTCCCCTCGGCGTCCGCACTCTGGCGCGTACCGTCCAGGGCAGCGTCCGCTTCCGCTTCTGATCCAGAGCCCATCGGCGGGACGCCATGATTGCCACCCGGCAGTCATGGCGTCCTGGCGTTTCAGATGCTTGCAGTGAAGATCGGGCGCCCCGGCACCGGCATCTCGGTGCGATAGATGGTGCCGGTGCTTGATTCCGTGAAATAGAGCCAGCGATTGTCCGGCCCGCCATAGGCTGCGTTAGTGGTATAGCGCCCTTCCGGCACGTCGATCCGCAGCATCGGCTCTCCCCGGTTGCTGAACAGCCAGACGGCGCCGAAGCCGACATGGCAGACCGCCAGGTTGTCCTCCTCGTCGATGGCGAGCCCGTCGGGGCCGGAACCTCCCGACATCTGGATATAGGTCCCGACTTTGCTCACAACCGCGCCGCCGTCCATCAAGGGGCAGCGCCAGACCGCGTTCGCGCGCGTAACGGCCAGGAAGAGCGCGGTCTCGGCCTTGTTGAGCACGAGGCCGTTGGGGCTGGGAATGCCATCGAGCAGCAGTTCCAGCCGCCCACTGCCGGCGCGTACGCGAAACAGGCGGCCATTGGGGTTCTGCCAGCCCGACTGGCCCTGATCGGTGAAATAGATATCGCCGTTACGCGCGATGGTCAGGTCATTGCAGCCCAGGAACGGCTCCAGCAGATAGCGATCGAACCAGACCTCGGACTGACCGCTGGCCAGGTCGCAGATCACCATGCCCTTGTGATGATCCGCCACCAGCAGCCGTCCGTCCGCCAGGAACTTCATGCCGTTGGGCTGGCCATCGTATTCGAAACCCACCTTGCAGTGGCCCTCGGGATCGATGCGGAACAATCGGCCCCAGGGAATGTCGGTCACCCAGAGGTTGCCCTCTGCGTCGAAGACCGGCCCTTCGAGGAAGACCGGCGCGGCGGCGCCATGAAGCTGCACGCGCGCCCATTCGGTGGTTTCGCCGAACCGGCGCAGCGTGTCGGGAATGCGGCAGAATACTTCCGCCATGACGGCGGGCGGCGCTGCGAACATGCTTCCTATCCTTTCCTGAAATCGCCCAGACGGTTTGCACTTATTGGATACATTAAATATACCGCCCTCCGCTTGACGGCCAATTTTTAGGATCTACCCTTCCAAACAGCAACAACACGTATACATATCGCTGGAGAGGTGAAGGTCCCATGAGTTCTCGCGAGCTCGTCTGCATCATCGACCCGATTCATGCCATCGGCGTAGAGCGGATGTCGCAAGCACACGATATCATCGCACCGGCGAACTGGCGGGACGACGCCCGGCTCGCCGAAACCAGCGTCATCGTGATCCGCACCAGCCCGCTCGGCCCGGAGATTTTCGGGGCCATGCCGCGGCTGAAAGCGATCGTGAAGCACGGCGCCGGGGTGGACAATATCGACATGGCCGCCGCATCCGCCCGCGGCGTCATCGTCGCCAATACCCCCGGCGGCAACAATTCCACTGCCGTGGCCGAAGGCGCCGTGGCCATGATGCTGGCCCTGCTGCGCCGCACGCGCGACATGGACGGCCTGGTGCGCGAGGGTCGCTGGAACGAACGATGGACGGTGCGGCTGGGCGACCTGACCGGCGCGCGCGTGGGCCTCATCGGGTTCGGCCGCATTGCCCGCTGCGTGGCAAGGATCTGCGCAGCCGGTTTCGGCGCGGAAGTCGCGGCCTATGACCCGATGGTGCCGGATACGGAGATCCGCGGGGCCGGGGCGGAACCGCTGCCGCTGGAGGAGATCCTGCGCCGCGACGTGATCTCCATCCACACGCCTTTGACCGAAGCCACGCGCGGCCTGATCGACACCGTGGAACTGGGCATGATGGCGCGCCACGCGATCCTCGTGAACTGTTCTCGCGGCGGCATCGTCAACGAGGCGGCACTGGCCGATGCCTTGAAAGCGGGACAGATCGCCGGCGCCGGTATCGACGTCTTCGAGGCGGAGCCGCCCGCGCCGGACAATCCGCTGTTCGCTCTGCCGAACTGCCTGCTCTCTCCGCATGTCGCCGGCGTGACCGAGGCGGGCATGCGCGACATGGCCTTGAACGTCGCGCAAGTCGTCGAAGACGTGAGCCGCGGGGAGCGGCCGAAGACCCTGCTCAATCCGGAGGCCCTTGCATGACCGCGCCGCTGAAGTCCGTCATCTATCGTCAGATCCCGAGACCCGACCCCGCCCTGGTCGCCCGCGCCGCCCGGTTCGGCGTGGCCGACCTGCACGAGGGCCTGGGTGAAATCGCCGGGCGCATGGGGCTGATGAGCCCTGCCATGACGCCGATCGCGCCGGGACAGAAACTCTGCGGCCCCGCCGTCACCGCATGGAATTTCCCCGGCGACAATCTCGCCATCCACGCCGCCCTCTGGGTGGCCGAAGCGGGCGACGTGTTGGTTCTCACCAATGGCGGGGGGCACCAGGGTGCCCTCTGGGGCGATGTCGCCTGCACATATGCGCAGCGCAAGGGCCTGGCCGGAACCGTGGTGCATGGCGCCATGCGCGACGTCGATGCCATCCGCGCGCTGGGCTATCCGGTCTGGTCCACCGCCGTTTCGGTCGAGCACCCGAAGAAACGCGGGCCTGCCGCCGTCAACGTGCCGGTGGTGGCCGACGGGGTGCGGGTGGAACCCGGAGACCTCGTGGTCGGCGATTCCGACGGGGTGCTGGTGATCCCGCGCGCCTTGATAGAACAGACTGTAGACAGGGCGGAGGCACGCGCCGCCGCCGAAGTCGAATTCCGCCGCCGCATCGGCGAAGGCGAAGTGCTTTTCGGGATCCTCGGCATGGACAGGATCGTCGCCGAACTCGGCATCGAGATTCACGACTGCACCTGGGGAGGGGACCGCTAGCGGTCCGGCAGGGTCTTGCAGGGAGTGCCGAGGCCGGCGATCGTCGGCTTCGGTGCTTCCTGCAAACCGGCCCCCGGGAAACCGGCATAATTGAGCTGCGAGGAGAGAGCCAATGACCGCAAAGGCTGCAGACCGGCGAATGCATCTGGTCAGCTTCCAGATCCATTCCCCGATCAACCACACCGTGCTCAGCTGGGCGGCCCCCGGCGACAACCGGCTTGATGCCATGGCCGACCTGAAGGCCTGGCAGGACCTAGTCCGCACGCTGGAGCGCGGCCGGTTCGACGGGCTGTTCTTCGCCGACACACCCGGCGTGTTTGACCGTTACCGCGACAGCCACGAGGACGCCGTGAAGTACGGCATCTGCTGGCCCAATCACGATCCCGTGGTCCTGCTCTCCGCCCTCGCCGCCGCCACCGAGCATCTGGGCCTGGCGACCACGATGTCCACGAGTTCCTACCGCCCCTGGACGATCGTGCGGCAGCTTTCCACGCTCGACTATCTCTCGGGCGGGCGCGTCGGCTGGAACATCGTGACCGGGCACTTGCGCGGCGAGCATCGGGCGCTCGGCCTCGAACAATTGGAGCACGACCGCCGCTACGACGCGGCCGACGAATATATGGAGATCTGCTACCGCCTCTGGGATTCGATCGGCGAAGGTGCCGTGCTCGCCGACCGGAACGCGGGCGTTTATGCCGATCCTGCCAAAGTCGCATTCGTCGACTTCAAGGGCGAGTTCCACAAGTGCCAGACGGTCGGGCCGGTCCTGCCCTCCCCCCAGAAACGGCCGGTGCTGTTCCAGGCCGGCACCTCCGGGCGCGGGATGCGCTTCGGCATCGAGCATGGCGACGTGGTCTTCGCGATCCAGCCCAACCTGCCCGGCATGCAGCGCACCATGCGCCAGCTTGACGAAGCCGCCGCCGGGCTCGGCCGCAAGGCGCCGGGCGTGCTGTTCGGCGTGCAACCGATCCTCGGCGGCACCGAGGAAGAAGCGCAGCGACACCTGGACGATCTCATCGAACGGCTGCCGCTGGACGGTTGCCTCTCCCGCCTCTCCGGGACGATGGGCGTGGATTTTTCCGGCATCGAACTCGATCAGCCGATGCAGGAACAGGCGACGCAGGCTTCGCAGGGCCTAATGAAGGCTTTCACCTCGGTTCTGGGCGACCGCCCTTTCACCTTGCGCGAAGTCGCCATCAAGTGGGGCCTTGCGGTGGGCATGCCGCAGATCGTCGGAACGCCCGAACAGGTCGCTGCCAGGCTCGAGGAGATCTGGCGCGAAACCGGGTGCCACGGTTTCAACCTCACGCCCACGGTCATGGCCTCCTCGGTCACGAACTTCGTCGACGAGGTCGTGCCGATCCTCCAGAAACGCGGGGTGTTCCGCAGCGACTACGAAGGCCGGACTTTCGCCGCCAATCTGGGGCTGCGCTGAAACGCCGGTCGGCATGCATCATGCTCGGGCTTGCATGGTGCATCGACCGGGGCCAATGAGCCTCGATGCGCATTGCACTCTTCGAACCGGAAATCGCTGGAAACGTCGGCGCCATCCTGCGCCTGAGCGCCTGCCTCGGCGCGGCCGTGGACCTTGTCGAGCCTATGGGCTTCGCCTGGGACGACCGCCGCGTGCGGCGCACCGCCATGGACTACATCGACCACGTCACCATCACGCGCCACGCCGATTTCGAGGCTTTCCGAAGCACGATCGGCGCGAGCAGGCTGGTCCTCTTCACGACGAAGAGCGAACAATCGGCCTACACGTTCACGTTCAGGCCCGACGACATCCTGCTGTTCGGCAAGGAGAGCGCGGGCGTTCCCGTCGAGGTCTCGGATATCTGCGACGCCCGGCTGCGCATCCCGATGCGGCCGCAGGTCCGCTCCATGAACCTGGCGACCTCGGCAGCGCTCGCGCTGGGCGAGGCGCTGCGGCAGACGGAAGCCCTGCCGAACTGACCGGCGCACATCGAAATGCCTGCCCGATCATCGAACCGGGCAGGCATTCGGGGCGATACGCCGTCAGGCGACGGAGGAGAGACGGAACTCCTGCCTGCGCGCGCCGGTATCGAAGCGGGCGGCCTGGTCGTTGAGCGATCCGGCCTCGGTGGTGAGATTGCGTGCGGCGGCGGAAGTTTCCTCCACCATCGCCGCGTTCTGCTGCGTCGAATGGTCCATCGTCGAGACCGCCACGCTGATCTGGGTGATCGCGGTGGACTGCGCCTGGTTGTCCTGCGCCATCTGGCCGAGCAGGGCATGGACCTCGCCCACGCCTTCCGAGATCGTCTCGAAGGCGCCATCGACGCGCTGGACGGCATCGACCGCGGTGCCGATGTCGGTCTGGGTGGCGGTCAGCTGTTCGCGGGCGCGCTTGGCTTCCTCTTCCGAGCGCATGGCCAGCGCCGAGACAAGATCGGCCACGACCGCGAAGCCGCGCCCGGCATCGCCGGCCCGGCCCGCCTCGACAGCGGCATTCATGGCCAGCACGCGGGTCTGGAAGGCGATCTTGTCGACGCCCTCGATCACCGAATCGATGCCCTTGGCGCTCTGGCTGACGCGGCTGACGCG
>NZ_JBFRCW010000003.1:0-477931 GCF_052113265.1 Novosphingobium sp. YAF33 | reverse complement strand
GGACGGTGCGGGCGCCAAGCTCCAGATCAACGCGCAGAACTGCGTCCACTGCAAGACCTGCGACATCAAGGACCCCACCCAGAACATCGAATGGGTGACGCCGGAAGGCGGCGGCGGCCCGAACTATCCGAATATGTGATCGAGAAGGGGAGGGCCAGGCCTTCCCCTTTTTCGTTGCCGGTCGGGTGACGGAAGCAGTCTGTCGGTGCGTACGGGCGAATAGCGGCGGAGTACCGGGCCGGCGAAGCTCAACTTGCCTCTCCGCGCGCGGCGCGGCATGGACGGTGCGATGCTGACCGAAACCGCCTACGCCAAGATCAACCTCGCGCTTCATGTCCGCAGGCGGCGCGAGGACGGCTATCACGAGCTGGAAACCCTGTTCGCGTTCGTCGACGCGGGGGACGCCCTGGCTGCGACTCCAGCAGAGGCGGACCGGCTGACCACGCACGGCGAATTTGCCGGGAAGATCGACGATCCTTTCGGCAATATCGTCGCCAAGGCGCTGCTGGCGCTGCCGCATGGCGAGGGGAAGCAGGGCTGGGCGGTCGATCTCGAAAAGCGCTTGCCGGTTGCGGCGGGGCTGGGCGGCGGATCGGCCGATGCCGGCGCGGTGTTCCGCATGGTCGAGCGTGCCCATGGCCTGCCCGAGGACTGGCATGCGCGGGCGGCAAGACTGGGCGCGGACGTGCCCGCCTGTGTGCTGTCGCGGCCCTGCATCGGCACCGGCACGGGCACCGATCTTGCCGAAGTGGCGGAGAACGACCTCGAAGGCTGCCCCGTCCTCCTGGTCAACCCGCGCGCGCCCGTGCCGACCGGGCCGGTGTTCAAGGCCTGGGACCAGCGCGACCGCGGGCCGATGCCGAGCGGAACCTTGCGGCAGATCGCCCTGGCCGGTCGTAACGACCTGGAAGACCCGGCGATCACCCTATGTCCGGTGATAGCCGAAGTGCTCGCGGCCTTGCGGGACACCACGCCGTTCCTGGCGCGCATGTCCGGCTCCGGCGCGACGTGCTTCGCCCTCTACGAGAGTCAGGAAGCCTTAAGCCAGGCCGCGGCAAGGATCGCGGCAGACCATGCCGATTGGTGGCAATTATCCGGGAAGCTGCGTTGAAAACTTCCGATATTTCAGACCCCGAAGCGGCGGGTGAAGTCTACCGGGTGCTCGGCACGCCGGCCGCGGGCGGCATTCTCGTCGTGGCGGACCATGCTTCGAACCATGTGCCTGAGGGGATCGATCTCGGTATTCCCGCCGAGCTGATGAACCAGCACATCGCCATCGACATCGGCGTGGCAGGAGTGGCGCAGCGCATGGTGGCTCCGGGCGTGTGGGGCTGGCTCGCCGGGATCAGCCGCCTGGTCTGCGACCTGAACCGCGATATCGGCATGCCCGGCATGTTTCCCGAGATTTCGGACGGCTATGCGATCCCCGGCAACATGATCGGCGATGAAGGCCGGGCAGCGCGCGTCGCGGCCTATTTCGATCCCTATCACACGGCGCTCGAACAGGCGCTGGAGCAAGCCGCTCCCGCCTTGATCGTCTCGCTTCACAGCTTCACGCCCGGCCTGGCGACTTGCGACAAGCCGCGCCCCTGGGAAATCGGCATTCTCTACAACGAGGACGATCGCGCCGCCCGTCTCGCCATTCCGCTGCTGGAAGCCGAAGGCCTGACAGTGGGCGACCAGGAGCCTTACTCGGGCCGGGTGCTCAACGCCTCGATGAACCGTCACGCCGAAAGGCATGGCCGCCCCTACCTCTCCATCGAAATCCGGCAGGACCAGATCGCCGATGCGGCAGGACAGGCGGTCTGGGCGGAACGGATGACCCGTATCTGCAGCGCGGTCGCCGCCGGGCTTCGCTGATTCGTCCGGGTTGTCGCGAAGGCGCGGCGCGGATAGGCTGCCGGAGATTGATCCGGGGGTAACATGATCGGCTATCACCTTGTACGACTGGCGAAATTCTCCGGTCGTGAAACCCGCGCGGCATTCTGGCCATGGGCGGCCGTGGTGGTCGGGCTGGTCCTCCTTGGCGGCGTTGCCGCGATGACGCCGCAAGTGCTCGCGTCCATGGCGAAGATGCGCAAGTTCGCGCTGGAGCATCCCGATCAGGCGACGATAACCTCGGGGCCAGGCCACTATGAGATCAGCATAGAGGGCCATCATCCGGAACTGATGCCCGATATGGGCCCGTTCGTGCTGGCGCTGGAGGGTACGATGGCCGTGTTGATCGTGCTGATCGCCGCCGCTGCGGTGCGCCGCCTGCATGACAGGGGCGTTCGGGCGCCTGGGCGCTGCTGCCCTTGCCGTTCCTGTTTTTCGGCTTCTCCAGGATGCCCGTGCTCTTTGCCGATCCGGTGTTCGACACCCGCCTGTTCGGACTGCTGTTCCTCAACAATCTCTGCTATCTTGCAGCCCTTGGCGCGCTAATCCTGCTGCTCGCCCGGTCCGGCAAGCCCGGTGAAAACCGTTTCGGCCCGGAGCCCCGAGGCTAGTTCCGCACGATCCGAAAAGCGAAAAGCGCGTTTTTGGAAATTTTATGCCTCGCAAAAGCCAGGCACTTGTCGTAGGGGCGCGGTCGAGACGGTAGCTGTCCCGCGCCGTGCCCATGAAAAATCCCGGAGTTCGCACAATGCCCGCCTATCGTTCACGCACTTCCACCCACGGCCGCAACATGGCGGGCGCGCGTGGCCTCTGGCGCGCGACGGGGATGAAGGATGGGGACTTCGGCAAGCCGATCATCGCGGTGGTGAACTCGTTCACGCAGTTCGTGCCCGGCCACGTCCACCTGAAGGACCTGGGCCAGATGGTCGCGCGCGAGATCGAGGCGGCCGGCGGCGTCGCCAAGGAATTCAACACCATCGCGGTGGATGACGGCATCGCCATGGGCCACGACGGCATGCTCTATTCGCTGCCCAGCCGCGACCTGATCGCCGACAGCGTGGAATACATGGTCAACGCCCACTGCGCGGACGCCATGGTCTGCATCTCCAACTGCGACAAGATCACGCCGGGCATGCTGATGGCGGCGCTGCGCATCAATATCCCGGTGGTCTTCGTGTCGGGCGGCCCGATGGAAGCGGGCAAGGTCGTGCTGCGCGGCAAGGAGCAGGCGCTCGATCTGGTGGACGCCATGGTCGCCGCCGCCGACGAGAGCTACACCGACGAGGAAGTCCAGGCGATCGAGCGTTCGGCTTGCCCGACTTGCGGCTCGTGCTCGGGCATGTTCACCGCCAACTCGATGAACTGCCTGACCGAAGCGCTGGGCCTCTCGCTGCCGGGCAACGGCTCCACCCTGGCCACCCATTCCGATCGCCAGCGCCTGTTCCTGGAGGCCGGCCGCCTCGCCGTGGACCTGTGCCGCCGCTATTACGAGCAGGACGACGAGACCGCCCTGCCGCGCAATATCGCCAGCTTCGGCGCGTTCGAGAACGCCATGAGCCTGGACATCGCCATGGGCGGATCGACCAACACCGTGCTCCACCTGCTGGCCGCCGCGGTCGAGGCGGGCGTGGACTTCACGATGGAGGACATCGACCGCCTCAGCCGCAAGGTGCCGTGCCTGTCCAAGGTCGCGCCGGCGAAGAACGACGTTCACATGGAAGACGTTCACCGCGCCGGCGGCATCATGGCGATCCTCGGCCAGCTCGACCGCGCGGGTCTGCTGCACACCGACCTGCCGACCGTTCACGCGCGCACGCTGGGCGATGCGCTGAACCACTGGGACATCTCGCGCACCAATGCGCCTTCGGTGCAGGAATTCTTCAAGGCGGCACCGGGCGGCGTGCCGACGCAGACCGCCTTCAGCCAGAGCCGCCGCTGGGAAGAACTCGATCTCGACCGCGAGAACGGCGTGATCCGCAGCAAGGAGCACGCGTTCAGCCAGGACGGCGGTCTTGCCGTGCTCTACGGCAATATCGCGCAGGACGGCTGCATCGTGAAGACGGCGGGCGTGGATGACAGCATCCTGAAGTTCACCGGCACCGCGCGCGTCTACGAATCGCAGGATGCGGCGGTCGCGGGCATCCTTGGCGCGCAAGTCGGCGCGGGCGACGTGGTCGTCATCCGCTACGAAGGGCCGCGCGGCGGGCCGGGCATGCAGGAAATGCTCTATCCCACCAGCTACCTGAAGTCGAAGGGCCTGGGCAAAGCCTGCGCGCTGCTGACTGACGGCCGTTTCTCGGGTGGCACTTCGGGCCTGTCGATCGGCCACGCCTCGCCGGAAGCGGCCGAGGGCGGCGCCATCGGCCTGGTCGAGAACGGCGACACGATCGAGATCGATATCCCCGGCCGCACCATCAACCTGATGGTTTCGGACGAGATTCTGGCTCATCGCCGCGCCCAGCAGGAAGCACGCGGTGCCGACGCCTGGTCGCCGGTGCATCCGCGCCCGCGCAAGGTTTCGGCCGCGCTCCAGGCCTATGCCGCGATGACTACCAGCGCCGCCAAGGGCGCTGTGCGCGACGTGACCCAGCTCAAGCGCCGCTAAGGCATACATGCCGCCTCGCCGGATCGCATCCGGGGGGCGGTGTCCCATTTTGGTCTGCCTTGCACATGGCGTTGGCGCCGCGCTGCTCGCGCCTGTAGCAAGACGCATGGCCATGAAATTCCTCACCGTCCTGCCGCTTTCCCTTGCTCTTGCGGCATGCTCTGCCGGGCATGAGGTGCCGGAGCAGGCCGAAGGCGGAGAGCGCATTCCCTGCGCCGTCGCCGGTTCGGCGGAACTTAAACCGGTCTGCGCGGTAGAGCGCGTGCGCGAGCAGGACCGGTTGGTGCTGGTGGTCCATCATCCGGACGGCGGGTTCCGGCGCTTCACGGTCATGACCGACGGCAGCGGGCTGGCGGTTGCCGATGGGGCGCAAGTGGCGGTAACAAGGCTGGACGGTGATCGGCTCGACGTCAGCCTCGGGGCGGACCGTTACCTGTTCCCGGTCACGAGGAAGCCCCATGCCGCAGAGTCCAAGCCCGCACGATAGCCAGATCCTCACCGTGTCGCAGATGCGCGGCGCGGAGGAGGCGCTGATGGCGGCGGGTTCTTCCGTCGATGCGCTGATGCAGCTGGCGGGGCGCGGCGCGGCCGAATGGATCTGGCGGATTTGCGCCGGGCGGCGGGTCACGGTGCTGTGCGGCCCGGGGAACAACGGCGGCGACGGATATGTCATGGCGGAGGCCATTCGCGAGCGCGGGGGGCAGGTCGCCGTGGTGGCCGCCGGCGAGCCGAAGTCCGATGCCGCGCGGCATGCGCGCGCGCTCTATCAGGGCCGGGTGCTGGACGCCGGACAGGCGGGCGCAGCCGAAGGCGATGTCTTCGTCGACTGCCTCTACGGCAGCGGGCTGACGCAGCCGCTCTCGGCGGAACAATTCGCGCTGCTGAACCGTCTGGCCGAGGCGCATCACCACCGGGTCGCCGTCGACCTGCCCAGCGGCGTACAATCCGATACCGGCATGGTGCTGAACGAAGTGCTGCCCCGCTATGACCTCACCCTGGCGCTTGGGGCATGGAAGTTCGCCCATTTCCTGATGCCGGCGACCGCTAGAATGGGGGCTTTGCGCCTGGTGCCGATCGGTGTCGAACCGGTGTCGGGCGCGGCCTCGGCCGTGAGCAAGCCTCGGATTTCGGCGCCCGGGCCTGACGCGCACAAATATCGGCGCGGCTTGCTGGCCGTGGTCGGCGGCGCAATGCCCGGCGCGGCCGTACTGGCGAGCCTGGCCGCGCAGGGAGCGGGAGCGGGCTATGTGAAGCTTTTCGCGGACAGCAAGCGCAATGTTCCCGCGGACCTCGTGGTCGACCAGGGCAAGTTGATCGACGTACTGGCCGATGATCGCAACACGGCCATTCTCGTGGGACCGGGACTCGGCCGCGACACGGCCGCGCGCGAGCGACTGGCGATTGCCCTGGCCGATTCGGCTGCGGCCCTGGTGGATGCCGATGCACTCGTGCTGCTGGGCCCGCGCCATCTGGCCGAGCGCAAGGCGGCGACCGTGGCGACGCCGCACGAGGGTGAACTGCTGGCGCTCGAACGTGCTTTCGGTCTCGACGGCACGGGCAGCAAGCCGCGCCGGGCGCTGGCGCTGGCGGAAGCAGCGGGGCTGATCGTCGTCGCCAAGGGGCCGGATACGGTGATCGCCGCGCCCGATGGCCGACTGGCCTGCGCCCCGCGCGCGACGTCGTGGCTCTCCACGGCCGGAACCGGCGATGTGCTGGCCGGCTGCATCGCCAGCCGCCTCGCCGCCGGAGCGGATGGCTTTGCCGCCGCCTGCGAGGGCGTCTGGCTCCACGGAGAGGCCGCGCGGCGGTGTCCGCCTGCCTTTACTGCCGGTCAGCTTGGACAAATGGTCCCGGCTGCGCTAGCGGCCTGCCTGTGACTACCGAAACCGAAGAAATCCTGAGAATCGCCTCCAAGGGCGACGGCGTAACCGCGAGCGGGCGTTTCGCCTGGGGCGCCGCGCCGGGCGACCTGCTGCGCGAAGACGGCACCCTGGAATGGGGGCCTCACCATATCCAGGCCGCGTGCACCCATTTCGGCCGCTGCGGCGGCTGCCAGCTCCAGCAGCTGGACGAGGAAAGCCTGGCGGCCTTCGTCGAAGGGCGCGTCGCCAATGCCTCGGCCTCGCAGGAACTGGGCGCGGAGACGATCTCCGCTCCTTACCTGTCCCCGCCGGGCGCGCGCCGCCGCGTGTCGCTGCGCGCCGAAAGTTCGGGCGGGCGCATCGTCATCGGCTTCCGCGAGGCGAAGTCCCACCGGCTGGTGGAACTCGAAGAGTGCCCGGTCATGGCGCCGGAGCTTTTTGCCGTGCTCGGTCCGCTGCGCAAGCTGCTCATCATGATGGGCAAGGCGGCACCGGCGAAGAAGGGCGGCAAGCCCGGAAAGTCGGCCCGGCACCAGCAGGCGCGCATGGCCGCCGACATCGAGATGACCCTGACTGACCAGGGCGTGGACCTTGGGGTGAAGGGACTCACTGCCGAGGGGTTGGCCGCGACCGAAGCGATGCTCGACTTCTCGCGCGAACATGGCCTCGCGCGCCTTACCATGGACGGCGGCTACGGCTTCGAAACCGTGTGGGAGCCGGTGCCGGTCACCGTGAAACTCGGCGGCGTGCATGTGCCGTTTCCGCCGGGCTCGTTCCTGCAGGCGACGGTGGACGGCGAGGAAGCGCTGGTCGAAGCGGCGCGTGGCTGGCTTCAGGGCGCGGCGACGGTTGCCGATCTCTTTTCCGGGCTTGGCACTTTCGCGCTCGCATTGGCCGGACCGCAGACCAAAGTGCTGGCAGCCGAAGCCGCGCGCGATGCGCATCTGGCCTGCAAGTCCGCCGCGGACCGCGCCCAACTGCCGGTGTTCAGCGCGCACCGCGACTTGTTCCGCAACCCGCTCCAGCCCGATGAACTGAGCAAGTTCGAGGCCGTGCTGCTCGACCCGCCGCGCGCCGGCGCGCGCGAGCAGGTGGAATGCATCGCCGGGTCCACGGTGAACCGCGTCGTCTATATCTCGTGCAATCCGTCGAGCTGGTCGCGCGATGCCGCGCGGCTGATCGAGGCGGGCTTCAGATTGGTGGAACTGCGCCCCGTAGGCCAGTTCCGCTGGTCCACGCACGTCGAACTTGCGAGCTATTTCGAGCGCGCCTGAAGCTGCGGGCTACCCGAAGCGCAAGAGGCTGACTGAACCGGCGGCGCCGGATCAGTCAGCCTCTTGCGCTTTCGCCATCATGTCCATGAAATCCCGCGCGGCGTTGCGGTCCTCATCATTGTCGAAAGCGACGTCGAGGTCCGGCGAGGCGTTGAACAGATAGAGCAGGGACCACAGCGCGAACCGGCGGCTCCGGTCCTTCTCCATGCCCAGATCGATGCGCATGCGATCGATGCCGGTTTCCAGCGTGGTGGGTGCGATGGTCGAAAGGTCGTCGGTGCCGAAATAGCGGCGGAGCTGATCGTCGAAATCCATGCCCCGGCCCTAGCACCGGAAGATCGGATCGCGAAGACCCGTCAGGAATCGCCATCCTTTTCGGCCATCTGGGCCGCGACGAGCTGGTAGATCACCAGGGCCCAGGTGCTGCCGATCATGCCGACGAAGAAAGTCGACCAGCTAAGGCCCCAGTCCGCGTCCAGCAGATTATTGGTGAGCGCAGCCAGCGTGACCAGCACCAGCAGGGTTTCCAGAGTTGCGAAACCCCAGCGCATGGAGACGACCGAATATGACTCGCTGCGTGTGCTCACGCCCGTCTCCCAACCCAAAGTTATCCCTTTGGGGCAAGAATAATACGGAGCAGGGGCCTCGTCCAGAAAATACGTTCAGATGAAAGCATTTCGAAACGGGATTCCGCCAAAGGCGGAGCGCTGGGTTCAGGTGTCTTCCCGAAGGACGCGAGCGAAGGCTTCGGCATCGGTATTGCCGCCCGAGAGGATCACGGCGGTGCGATCGGTCAGGTCGACTTTGCCTGCCAGCACGGCCGCCAGCGCCGCGGCGCCGCCCGGTTCGATCACGAGACGCAGTTTGGCGAAGGCCAGGCGCTGGGCAGCGCGGATTTCGGCCGGTGTCGCCACGAGGCCGAAGGGGCAGCGGGCTTTCATGATCTCGAAATTGACGGGCCATGTCGCCGGCGTCTGCAGAGCGTCGCAGGCGGTGGGAGGGGCATCGGCGGCCACGCGCTGGATCTCTCCTGCCGCCAGACTGCGGCAGACATCGTCCCAGCCTTCCGGCTCGACCGGGACGATCCGGGCGTCCGGCAAGGCGAGGGCGAGGCCGGCCGTGAGGCCACCGCCGCCGCAGGGCGCCACCACCTGATCGGGGACCTCAAGGCCCAGTTCCGCCATTTGCGCGGCGATTTCGGTGCCGGTGCTGCCCTGTCCCTCGATCACCCAGGGGTCGCCGAAAGCATGGACGAGGGTGGCGCCGCGGGCGGCGCAGATCCGACCGGCCACCGCATCGCGGTCCTCGCCGCCGGGGCGATCGTAGAGGATCACTTCGGCGCCCAGGGCACGCGTGTTGTCCAGCTTCACGGCGGGCGCGTCGATGGGCATGACGATGGCTGCGGCAATGCCCAGGTGGCGCGCGGCCCAGGCCACGCCTTGCGCATGGTTGCCGCTGGAGACGCCGACGACGCCGCGCGCCCGCTCCGTTTCGCGCAATGCGGTGAGCCGGTGCCAGGCGCCGCGGATCTTGAAGGCGCCTACGGGTTGGAGGCTCTCGGCCTTGCACCAGATCGTGCGGCCCTCGACCTCTAGCGGAAGCAGGGGCGTGCGCGGCAGGATTTCCGCGACTTTGCGGGCAGCCAGGGCCACGCCTGCGGCAGTGGGGCGATAGTCGGGCGAGTGCGTCATGCCCGGGGGCATAGCCT
Source organism: Novosphingobium sp. YAF33 (assembly GCF_052113265.1). Classification (NCBI taxonomy): domain Bacteria; kingdom Pseudomonadati; phylum Pseudomonadota; class Alphaproteobacteria; order Sphingomonadales; family Sphingomonadaceae; genus Novosphingobium; species Novosphingobium sp. YAF33. Next base: position 468,604 of record NZ_JBFRCW010000003.1, on the reverse strand, counting down.
CAGCGGATCAGGCGCACCATCTGATAATAGCCAAGCGGTCCGCGCTGGACCTCGATCCGCAGGCCATGCTCCCCCGCGAGGCGCGCAGCGACCATCGGCAGGTCCAGGCGCGGGGATACGTGGAATTTCCCCAGCCAGGCCCTGAGCGCGGCGCGCAAGGGAGAGGGCAGGCCGGAAAGATCGCCGAAATCGACCGCATGGAGGACGCCGCCGGGCGCCAGCGCTGCGGCGGCCTGCGTCAGCGCCGCCTGCCAGCCGGGGATCATCGAGAGGGTGTAGGAGAGCACGACCCGGTCGAAGCCGGTTCGGCCGAACAGCGCCTGCGAATCGAACCGCGTTGCATCGCCCAGCGCCAGCTGCGCCTGCGGGCCGAGCCGGGCGCTCGCGCTTTTCAGCATCTCGCTGGAGATGTCGGAGCCGTGGCACTGCACGTCCGGCCATGCCGCTGCGATCAGTTCGAGATTGCGGCCCGTGCCGCAACCCACTTCGAGCACGGCCATTCCGGGCCGCGCATCGAGTTCGCGGATCAGGCGATCCCGGCCGAACAGGTAGTATTTGCGCGTGAAGTCGTAGATGTGGCGCTGGCCGCGATAGACTTTGTCCATCAGGGCCGCATGATCCTGCGAAACGGCGGTTCTGGTCATCCTCCGGCGCTCAGCCGCGCAGCACGTAGAGGTGGACGCCGCCATAGATCGACGAGCGATCCGCCTGGGTTGCCGCCCGCGATTCGTCCTCGCGATAGTCCCAGCGCGACAGGATTTCCTCGGGCACTCGGCCCGGCAGGAGCGTCGGCTCCGCGGCCGTGCGGAACAGCACGCGCGAGCCGGGGCGGGCGGTGCGGGTGATTTCGCTCCAGAGTTCGGTCAGCTGCGCGTCGCTCATCCAATCCTGCGCGTCGAGCAGGATATAGCGGTCGAGCGAGGCTTCGGCGCTTTCCTTCAGCACCTGGGTGAAGTTCGCGTGGCGCAAGGTGAGCCGGCCCAGCCGTTCGCGTACCAGCTCGACATTGGCTTCCTGCAGATAGGGGGGCAGCGGCGCCTTGGCCTCACGGCCATAGCCGCGGCCGAAGGCCTGCCAGGCGAAGTAGTTGTCATCGAGCGGGAAGTGGCAGGCCAGCTTCTCCAGCCGCGCGCGCAGCACGTCGGCCATGCGGTTGCCGCCGGCCAGCGCGTCGTATTGCGCAGGGGGGATGCCGAGGCCGAAGAGCGAGGCGGGCTGATCGGTCAGCCAGCGCACGAGCTTGCGCTCGAAGATCGGCGCGAAGCGTTCGTCGAATACCCGGCGCTGCTCCTCCAGCGTTTCCGCGCCGAGGATCTCGCTCGGGTCGATCTTGTAGAGCTTGGCAAGGACGTGGGCGGCGCCGATGAAGTGGCCGAGCAGGCCCTGCTTGTAGATGCCGCGCGTGAAGCCCTTGATGCGCCGGCGGCCCACGAGGTCGCGGCCTTCCCAGTAGCGGCGGGTGGCCTCGTCGAGATGGGGCGCAAGGCGCTCGCGATAAGTCGCGAAATTGCCGGGATGGTCGGCCTCGCCGATGAAGCGGCGCAAGTCCGCGTAGTCCGTCAGGTTGCGGATCGCAGCGATCTTGAGGCGGCCGAGCGCGATGTGCGCGGTGTTGAGGTCCACGCTGGTGATCGCGGCCGGGTCTGCCGTGAGATAGGACAGTGCGTTGCAGCTGCCGCTGGAAATCGTGATGATCCGGCTGTCCGGCCCGATCTGCAGGGCTTCCATGTCGGCGACCGGGTCCTCCCAGATCTGCGCGTAGACCAGGCCCTTGAAGGCGAGCGCGAAGGCCTTGTCGAGCAGGCGCGCACTGCGCCTGGTTTCCTGGCGGACGACGGCGCCTTCGATGAGGTTGGATGCGGGATGGGCATTGGACATCGTTCGGCGGACCCCCGGGCCGTAAGAAGCTTGTGCGGCTCCAATGCCTCCGCGGCGTGACCGCGCGATGACGGGACGATGGCGGATTATGACAGTCTTTTGTTTGGTACGCCTTCGACCGCCATCGTTTTTGCCCCACCGTCAGGTCGGGCAAAAACTCTCACAGTTGAGTTGTCACACAGGGCCTCTATATGCGGCTGTTCGCGAGCATCGCGTTAAGGAGACAGATTGGTGAGCAAGGTTCTGGTGATCGGCGCAGGCGGCGTCGGTTCGGTCGCGGTCCACAAGATGGCGATGAATCCCGACATCTTCTCGGACATTCACCTCGCGAGCCGCACGGTCTCCAAGTGCGAGGCGATTGCCGAGTCGGTCAAGGAGCGCACCGGCGTCTCGATCAGCACTTATGCGATCGACGCTGATGACGTGGCCGCGACGAGCGCGCTGATCCGCTCGATCGGGCCTGAACTCGTCGTCAACCTCGCGCTGCCTTATCAGGATCTCGCGATCATGGACGCATGCCTGGCGACCGGCGTGAACTACATGGATACCGCGAACTACGAGCCCAAGGACGTGGCCAAGTTCGAATATCACTGGCAGTGGGCCTACCAGGACAAGTTCAAGGAAGCGGGCCTCACCGCGCTGCTCGGCTCGGGCTTCGATCCGGGCGTGACCTCGGTCTTCGCCATGTGGCTGAAGAAGCACAAGCTCAAGACCATCCGCACGCTCGACATTCTCGACTGCAACGGCGGCGACCACGGCCAGGCCTTCGCGACCAACTTCAACCCGGAAATCAACATCCGCGAAGTGACCGCGCCGGCTCGCCACTGGGAGAACGGCGAATTCGTCGAGACCCCGGCGATGGGCGTGAAGCAGAGCTTCGACTTCGAAGCCGTCGGCCCCAAGAACATGTACATGATGTATCACGAGGAACTGGAAAGCCTCGCGAAGTTCATCCCCGAGATGGAGCGCGYGCGCTTCTGGATGACCTTCGGCGATGCCTATATCCAGCACCTTACCGTGCTGCAGAACGTGGGCATGACCCGCATCGACCCGGTGATCTACAACGGCGTCGAGATCATCCCGCTCCAGTTCCTGAAGGCCGTGCTGCCCGAGCCGGCTTCGCTTGGCCCCACGACCAAGGGCAAGACCAACATCGGCGACATCGCGACCGGCGAAGCGCTCGATGGTTCGGGCGAGAAGACGTTCTACATCAAGAACATCTGCGACCATGAAGATGCCTATGCCGAAACCGGCAACCAGGCCGTCAGCTACACCACCGGCGTTCCGGCGATGATCGGCGCGGCCATGCTGCTGACCGGCAAGTGGAGCGGTGCAGGCGTGTTCAACATGGAGCAGTTCGATCCCGATCCCTACATGGACATGCTCAACCAGCATGGCCTGCCGTGGACGGTCGAGGAACTCGACGGACCGCTGGCGTTCTGATGGCAGGGCTGCGGACCGTCCTCGTCGCGGCCTTCGGCGCTTTCGCGCTGGTCGGCTGCGCGCCGCAGGACGGTCCGCAGCCGCCTTCCACCCCGACACCCGCCAGCCCGGCGCCGCCGACCCAGCCGGCCGGACACAAGGGCGAGGGGCAGGACTATAACCGCGACATGAGCGCGGACGATCGCGCGGCCTGCCAGTCCGCGGGCGGCACCGTGCAGCGCCGCGGCATGCTGGGCATGGAGCAGTGCGTCCATCCCTACGCCGATGCGGGCAAGCCCTGCACCGATTCCGCGCAGTGCCAGGGCAAGTGCGTCGGCAGTGCGGTCGCCGTGTCTCCGGACAAGGCCGCGAGCGGGACCTGCCAGGCCGACGACAAGCTCTATGGCTGCTATGCCGAGGTCAAGCAGGGCAAGGCGGTCAACGCCATCTGCGTCGACTGAGGCGGCCGTGAACTGGACCTTCGTTGCGCCCGTGGCCATGCTGGCGGGCTCCAATATCTTCATGAACACCGCCTGGTACCTGCATCTCAAGATGCCGGGCAAAGCCCTGTGGGTGGCCGTGGCGATGAGCTGGGGCATTGCCTTCTTCGAATATTGCCTGGCCGTGCCTGCCAACCGGATCGGCAGCCAGGTCTATTCGCTGGGCCAGCTCAAGGTGCTGCAGGAGGCCATGTCGCTCATGGCTTTCGTCCTGGTGGCCTGGGCGCTGTTCGGTCAGAAGCCGGGGTTGAACGAGATCGTCGGCTTCGCGCTGGTCGGGGCAGGGGCCTGGTTCATCTTCAAGGGCCCGTTCGGCTGACGTGTTCTTGAAGCCGTGCGCAGGCAGGGCCATCTGGTTGCAAATTCGGCTCCCTTCGCGGGGGCCATCCGAAAAGGACTGAACGAACATGGAAACCCGCGCCGGTGATCCGGGAGCTTTCGCCCATTTCGACCTGTCGCGCGTCGACAGCCCCAGTTTCGTGGTCGATGCGGCCCGGCTGCGCAGCAACCTGCGCGTGCTGGCCGATGTCGGCGAACGATCGGGCGCCAAGGTCCTGTCCGCGCTCAAGGCCTTCTCGATGTGGTCGACGTCGCAGATCGTCGGCGAATATCTCGACGGTGTCTGCACCTCGGGCCTGTGGGAAGCCCGTCTCGCCTCGGAATTCTACGATGGTGAGATCGCGACGTATTGCGCCGCCTACAAGGAACAGGATCTCGACGAGATCCTGCGCCTGTCGGACCATGTGATCTTCAATTCACCGATGCAGATCGAGCGCTTCTGGGCGCAGATTGAGGCGGCGCGCGCGCGCGGAGAGGACTTCGACATCGGTCTGCGCGTCAATCCGATGCATGCTGAAGGCGAAGTGCCGAAGTACGACCCCTGCGCACCGCATTCGCGCCTGGGCTTCCCGATCGACCAGCTCACCGAAGAGCATGTCGAGATGATCGACGGCATCCACATGCACACGTTGTGCGAACAGGACTTCGAGCCGCTGCGGCGGACCTGGGACAAGGCTTTCGATTACCTCGAACCGTTCTTCGGCCAGTTCAAGTGGATCAACCTGGGCGGCGGCCACCACATCACCCGCGCCGACTATCAGCGCGACGAGCTGGTGGAATTCCTGATCGACCTTCAGGAGGATACCGGCGCCGAAGTCTATATCGAGCCGGGTGAGGCCGTCGCGCTCGATGCGGGCATCTTGGTGGGGTCCGTGCTCGACGTGGCGCATAACGGCATGCCCGTGGCGATCGTCGACATTTCCGCCACCTGCCACATGCCGGACGTGATCGAAGCGCCCTATCGGCCCGCGATGCTGGGGGAAAAGGAAGAGGGCGAAGGCGAGCCGGTGCGGCTTGGCGGGCCTTCGTGCCTGGCCGGCGACGTGATCGGCGATTACGTCCTGCCCGTCGCGGCCGAGCCAGGAGCACGTTTCGCGTTCCTCGATCAGGCCCACTACTCGATGGTGAAGACCACGACCTTCAACGGCGTTCCGCTTCCCTCGATCTGGCTCTGGGATTGCGAGACCGACTCGCTCGAATGCATCCGCCGCTTCGGTTACGAGGATTTCCGCGACCGTCTCAGCTAAGGGAAGCCCCTGAAATCAACGCGGGACGGCTCGATCCGTCCCGCGATTCCCCCACTCGGTCCCCTCCTGGTCGACTCGAAAGAACTCGGCCGACCTCTCCTGCATTGTAGCTGTGAAACCGGCATATCCAGGTGTCCCTTTCATGACGGATGACCGGTTAGGGTTGCGCGAGCTAACGCTCTGTAAAGTCGCAGAAAAACCAAGTGGAGAGGCGGCATGATTTCACGCCCGATTTCCGATTATGACGTTTCTGTGAAACGGACCTTTTTTCACTTGCGATTCAGCTTGAGAGCCCTATATCCCGCCCCTCGCTGCCCCATGGGGACTTCCAAACCGCAAGGCAGCTCTTGTCATTAACAATTCCGTTTGGGGGTCCCTTGAGTTGCTCGAATTTCTTGACGCACCGGCTGTAGCGCGCGCAATCGCGCCCGACGAACCCGTTATTCTCAACCGCCCGCATGCTGCTGCGCGCGCGGCCCGTTTCTTCGCAACGAAGTTTCCGGGCAAGGCGCTCTATGCCGTGAAGGCGAACCCGTCGCCGGATCTTATCAAGATCCTCTGGGCGAATGGCATCACGCATTACGACGTCGCTTCCATCGGTGAAGTGCGCATGGTTCGCGGGGCACTGCCCGACGCGACCTTGTGCTTCATGCATCCGGTGAAGACGGCCAGCGCGATCCGCGAAGCCTACTTCGAACACGGCGTCCGCACCTTCAGCCTCGACACGATCGAGGAAGTCGAGAAGATCCTCGAAGCGACCACTGACGCGGAAGGCAACCGCGCGACGGACTTGCGCCTCTGCGTGCGTCTGCGCGTCTCTTCCGAATATTCGGAACTGAGCCTCGCCTCGAAGTTCGGTGTCGATCTTGCCGATGCCGGAGAGCTGCTCCAGGCCACCCGTCAGGTTGCTGACTGGCTGGGCGTATGCTTCCACGTCGGTTCGCAGGCGATGACGCCTTTCGCCTACGTCCAGGCCCTCGAGCGCGCACGCGCCGCGATTGCCGACGCCGGTGTCGTCATCGACATGATCGACGTTGGTGGAGGTTTCCCCTCGGTCTATCCGGGCATGGAGCCGCCGCCGCTGGAAGACTATTTCCAGGTCATCCACCGTCACTTCGAAGCCCTGCCGATCGCCTACAACGCCGAACTGTGGTGCGAGCCTGGTCGTGCGCTCTCGGCCGAGTACAGCTCGATGATCGTCAAGGTCGAGAAGCGCCGCGGTGATGAGCTTTACATCAACGAGGGTGCCTATGGCGCGCTCTACGATGCCGCTCACGTCGCCTGGCGCTTCCCGGTGAAGTGCATCTCGCGCGAGGCCGCCGTCGGTGGCGAGCGTTCGGACGATCTCGAGGGCTTCTCGTTCTACGGCCCGACCTGCGACGACGCGGACTTCATGGAAGGCCCGTTCATGCTCCCCGCCGACATCAAGGCGGGCGACTGGATCGAAGTGGGCATGCTCGGCGCTTACGGCGCGGCCATGCGCACGGCCTTCAACGGCTTCGGCACGGGCGAAGTGCTGAACGTCGCCGACGAGCCGATGGCGAGCCTCTACACGGGCGAGCGCAAGGATCCGCGCGTCTCCGACAATGTGGTGTCGCTGCGCTGATCTGAGCCATCCGATTACAGAAAAGCCCGCCGGGAGCAATTCCGGCGGGCTTTTTCGTGGTTGCTGCCGCCGCCCCGGATCGCGTCCGGGACGGCGGCGCTGCCTCAGGCCTGGACGAACAGGTCCTTGTAGGCGCGTGGCTGGCTGCGCAGGAACTGCGGGGCCGCCTTGACCTTGGCGCCCAGGGCCGCAGCCGCATGCCAGGGCCAGCGCGGATCGTAGAGCACGGTGCGGGCCAGCGCGATCATGTCGGCCTCGCCCGTCGCGATGATGGCTTCGGCCTGCTCGGGCTCGGTGATGAGGCCGACGGCGATCACCGGCATCGACACCGCGTCCTTGACCTTTCGGGCAAGCGGAACCTGATAGTTCGGGCCGACCGGGATCGTCTGCGCCGCGTCCAGTCCGCCGCTGGAAACGTGGTAGGCGGCGCAGTCGCGCGCTTCCAGCGCCTTGGCGAATGCGATGGACTGCTCGACGTCCCATCCACCCTCGACCCAGTCGGTACCGGAAACGCGCATCGTCACCGGCTTGTCGGCCGGGAAAGCGGCGCGAACGGCATCGTAGACTTCGAGGGGGAAGCGCATGCGGTTTTCCAGGCTGCCGCCATATTCGTCCTCGCGCTTGTTGGAGAGCGGCGAGAGGAACTGGTGAAGCAGATAGCCGTGAGCGCCGTGGATCTGCACGGCATCGATGCCGAGGCGGGCAGCGCGGCGGGCGGCGTCGGCGAAGGCGTCGCGAATGCGGGCAAGTCCTTCGCGGTCGAGCGCTTCGGGCGGGTTCTCGTCGGGCAGGAACGGCAGGTCCGATGCCGAGACGGTCTGCCAGCCGTTCTCGTGATCGGGCGCGATCTGGGCGCCGCCGTCCCAGGGCTTGGCCGTGCTGGCCTTGCGTCCGGCATGGGCAAGCTGGATGGCGATGGGCATGTCGGACCAGCGGCGCACGCTTTCCAGCACCTGACCCATCGCCTGTTCGGTGGCATCGTCCCACAGCCCGACATCGGCGTAGGAAATGCGGCCCTCGGGGCTGACGGCGCTGGCCTCGATCGTCAGGATGCCCGCGCCGGACTGCGCCAGATTGCCGAGGTGAATGGTGTGCCAGTCCGTCATCCGGCCATTTTCGGCGGAATATTGGCACATCGGCGCGATGACGATGCGGTTGTCGAGAGTGAGGTTGCCGATGGTGATCGGCTCGAACAGCTTGGCCATGGAAGTCCTTCTGGTCACGTCGTCGCGGGGGAAAGCGTCGGGAGAGACGCGCGGAGGCGACGGGAGGAACTTGGGGGCCGATGCGCAAATGAAAAGGGCTCCGCCGTGCGAACGGGGAGCCCTTTGCAAAAGAAAATGTTGCGCCTGCGAAAGCGCGCGGCGGTCAGGCCGCCAGGCGCATTTCCAGCCGTTCCCAGATTTCGACGAGGGCTTCGGTGAGGCTCTGCATCATCGCCTCGGTATGCGCCGGGCCGGGCGTGAAGCGCAGCCGTTCGGTGCCGCGCGGCACGGTCGGGAAGTTGATCGGCTGCACATAGGCGCCATATTCTGCGAGCAGGATGTCGCTGATCTTCTTGGCTTTCACCGGATCCCCGACCATCAGCGGCACGATATGCGTGGTCGAATCCATGACCGGCAGGCCCGCATCGCGGAACATCTGCTTCATCAGGGCGGCCGACCGCTGCTGCCCTTCGCGCTCGGCGCTGGAGCCCTTGAGGTGCTTCACCGAGGCGAGCACGCCCGCAACGAGCACCGGCGAAAGCGAGGTGGTGAAGATGAAGCCCGGTGCGTAGGAGCGAATGCAGTCGATGATCTTCTGGTTGGTGGCGATATAGCCGCCCATCACGCCGAACGCCTTGCCCAGCGTGCCTTCGATGATGTCGATGCGGTGGGCCGCTTCGTCACGATCGGTGATCCCGCCGCCTCGCGGGCCGTACATGCCGACCGCGTGGACTTCGTCGATATAAGTAAGCGCGTTGTACTTCTCGGCCAGGTCGCAGATCGCGTGGATGGGTGCGACGTCTCCATCCATCGAATAGACCGACTCGAAAGCGACCAGCTTGGGCAGCGCGGGGTCGGTGGCGGCCAGCAGTTCCTCGAGATGTTCGAGGTCGTTGTGGCGGAACACCTTCTTTTCGCAACCCGAATTGCGAATGCCGGCGATCATCGAGGCGTGGTTGAGTTCGTCCGAAAAGATCACGCAACCCGGCAGCAATTTCGCCAGGGTGGAGAGCGTCGCGTCGTTCGAGACGTAGCCCGAAGTGAACAGCAGCGCGCCTTCCTTGCCGTGAAGGTCGGCCAGCTCACTTTCGAGTTCGATGTGATAGTGCGTGTTGCCGCCGATATTGCGGGTGCCGCCGGAACCGGCGCCCACATCGTGCAGCGCCTCTTCCATGGCCTCGATCACCTTGGGATGCTGGCCCATCGCGAGATAGTCGTTCGAGCACCAGACCGTGATCGGCTTAGGTCCATTGTGACCGGCGAAGCAGCGGGCATTCGGGTAGGCACCCTTGTTGCGCAGGATGTCGATGAAAACGCGATAGCGGCCTTCCGAATGGAGGCGCTCGATCGCTTGATCGAAGATGTTTTCGTAGTTCACCTAGGCTCTATCCTGCGTTCGCCTTGAAGGGGCTGTTACCCAAGGGCTATTACCCGTTGCTGCGGGCAAATACATGATCGACCGGGACATGGCCAGAAGCTTGTCCTGCGGACTGTGATCGATCTTTTGCAAATCCGCTTGCAATCCCCGCCACGTCTCGCGGTTCGTGCCCGGAAACCACGATCATCGCCGGGGCGGCCCGCTTCAGGGCCTTGATGGTCATGAGCCAGGAGACGGTCAGGCGGCGCTCGTCGCCGTTTCGCATCGTCGCGAAAGTGCGGGCCGGCGGGCGGCCCTCCATCCAGTTGGCATCGATCTTGGCGACATCGCCGGTGAAGAGATATTCGCGGCCGTCCTCAAGCCGGATGTAAACCATCATCGCGCGGTCGGGCAGGCCCTTCAGCGGGATGGCGACCACGCCGGGGGCCACCGCGCGCGGCTCCCCGTCACCGAGATCGGGAAGCGGCACCGCATCGGGCGAGGCCAGCGCCGGATTGCCCCGGTGGAGCGGCCGATCCAGCAGCACCAGCTTCATCGTGGAGATTTCGGCCGCTTCGTCGACGCGTCTCTGGGCGGAGAAGTCGAAATCCTCCACGTCCCGCTTCGTGGCATCGACGGGCGTGGTGCCGGCATCGATCAGGATCGGGGCACGGCCCGGAACGACCAGCTCGAAAGCGCGCAGGGCCAGCCTCACCGGGCGCAGTCCGCTGCCGGCGGCGATGCGGTTGTAGAGCTCGGAATGGTAGCCCAGGACTTCCTGCCGCAAGGCGACAGGGGCAGGCCCGGGGATGCCCTCGGCGAGTTCGCGCAGGCGCGACATGGTGATCGGCAGCGGTTTGGCGCCGGGGGCGCTGGCGTCGAACTGGAACCAGTAGAGCGGCACGCCCAGCAGGAGCACCAGGATGAGCAGCAACAGGTTCAGTCGCGGCGTCAAAACCGTCCACCCTCCGGCAACCCGTAGCGAGCCAGCGCATCGCCATACGCTCCGGGAAATTCTCCCGATCCGGTGAATAACGCGCGGTCCGGCTGCTGGCGAGCGTATTCCTGGCCCTCGGTAAGCTGGGCGATGCGCCGGGCGATACCCGCGGCGCCGTGGATGAAGCGGACGCCGGGGCCGAAAGCCTGGGCCAGCTCCTCTTCGAGCAGAGGGAAATGGGTGCAGGCCAGCACCAGCGTATCGATATCTTCGCCGCCGGGCATGGCGCGCAGAGCTTCTGCGGCCCGGACTATCGCGGAGAGGTCGACCGGCTCGCCGCGCAGCTTGGCTTCGGCGGCTTCGACCAGGCCGGGGCCGCCATAGCGCAGCAGGCGCTTGCCCGGCGCAAATTCCTGCTCCAGCCTGTCGACATAGGCCTGCCGGACGGTTGCCTGGGTGCCCAGGAGGCCGATGACGCCGGTTCGGGTCATCGCGGCGGCAGGCTTGATGGCCGGGACCGTGCCGACAACCGGCACTTCCAGCACTTCGCGCACCATGCCGAGCGCGATCGTGGAGGCGGTATTGCAGGCGATGCAGACCAGACGCGGCGCAAAGCGCTCCGTCATGCGGCCGAGCAGCCCGGCGACGCGCGCGGTGACTTGCGCCTCGCTCTTGGTGCCATAGGGCAGGCCGGCCATGTCGGCGGCATAGATCACCGGCGCCTGCGGCAGGATCTTGCGCAATTCGCCCAGAACGGTGAGCCCGCCCACGCCCGAATCGAAAAGCAGGATCGGCGCGCCCGGTTCGACGGAAGTGGGATCGACGGAAGCGGGAGCGACGGACGTCGCGGGCAGCGCATGGGGCATTGGGGAGGACATCGTTTTTTCCTGGACCTTGTACCCTGTTAATCGCTCGGCACGGGAAAGAGCAATGTTCAAAGCTGCAAGTCCGCTCGCGATTTGCGCGTAACCGGGTAAGACTGCGCCGAAATGGAGCCATCGAGCAGCGGCGCAGCGAATGCACCTCTGGCGGATTTTCACGCAGGCTCTTAAGAGGCTTTCATGGATTGGATTCTCGCCCTTTTTATGGGTTATGCCCTCGGTTCGGTGCCCTTCGGCCTGTTGATTACGCGCATGGCCGGGGCCGGCGACTTGCGCTCGATCGGTTCGGGCAACATCGGGGCCACGAATGTCCTGCGCACGGGCCGCAAGGGGCTGGCGGCCGCCACCCTGCTGCTGGACCTGCTGAAGGGCCTGGCCGCGGTCCTGATCGCTGCTCATTTCCTGCCGGAATGGACCTGGCTGGCGGCGCTCGGCGCGTTTCTCGGCCACTGTTTCCCGGTCTGGCTGGGCTTCAAGGGCGGCAAGGGGGTCGCCACCACCGCCGGCATCGCCTTCGGGCTCGCCTGGCCGGTGGGGCTTGCCTATGCCGTGACCTGGATCGGGCTGCTGCTGACCTTGCGGATTTCCTCTGTTGCGGGAATGACGGCCGCCGTCGTCGCGCCGATTGCGGCCCTGTTGCTGGGCCATGGTGAGGCGGCCGGCGTGCTCGCCGTGATCGCGGCTATCGTGGTTTTCCAGCACCGCGAGAACCTCGCCCGCCTGCGCGCCGGAACGGAACCCAGGATCGGGAGCGGCAAGAAGCCGTGACCGGGGCGGGGGGCGCGGAGCAGGGCGTACCGCCGGGGGAGGCTGCTGCGCTTTCGCAGGAGGAAGCCTTCGCCCGCATTCGCCTGCTGCGCTCGCCGAATATCGGCCCGATCACCTACAGGCAACTTCTCGGCCGGTTTGGGGAGGCGCGCGCGGCGCTCGGCGCGCTTCCGGATCTCGCCGGACGGGCAGGACGGCCATACGAAGCGGCGTCCGAACACCGGGTCCAGGCGGAAATCGCGGCGACGCGAAAGGCCGGTGCGCGTTATCTTTTTCACGATTCGCCGGATTATCCGCAGCTTCTCGCCCATAGCGACGGCGCGCCGCCGATCCTGACCTATCGTGGCGATCTTGCCGTTCTGGGCCGCCCGGCCGTGGCTATCGTGGGCGCACGCAACGCTTCGGCAGGTGCCGTGCGTCTGGCGCGGGACTTCGCGCATGGCCTTGCCGAGGCGGGTTTCACGGTAGTTTCCGGTCTGGCGCGCGGCATCGACGGCGCGGCGCATGCCGGCGCTCTGGCGGGCGGCTCGACCATTGGCGTGATCGCCAGCGGGATCGACATCGCCTATCCGCCCGAACATGCCGACTTGCAGGCGCGTGTCGCCAGCGAGGGCCTGCTGCTTGCAGAGCAGCCGCCGGGGACGGAGCCGCTGGCCCGTCACTTTCCCACGCGCAACCGCATCATCGCCGGGCTGGCAACGGGGACCCTGGTGGTGGAGGCGGCGCCGAAGTCCGGGTCGCTCATTACCGCTCGGCTCGCTGGAGAGATGGGGCGCGAAGTCATGGCAGTGCCGGGCTCGCCGCTCGACCCGCGCTCGCATGGTTGCAACCAGCTCATTCGCGATGGCGCCGTGCTAGTGCAATCGGTGGAGGACGTCATCGAACTGCTTTCCGGTTTCGACGGCATACCCGGATCGCGGATGAGCGCCAGCTTGCAGGAAGCCCAGTCCCAGTGGCAGGACGAGGATCGGCCGCTTTTGGCGCCGCCCGAAATCTGCGTGGCGGACCTGCTGACGAGCGCGCCGGTAGCGGTCGACGAATTGATTCGCCAGTCGGGCGCGGGCGCGCCATCGGTGCAGATGGCCCTGCTCGAACTCGAAATCGGTGGCCGTCTGCAGCGTCATGCGGGGGGCAGGGTCAGTCTGTCCTGAGCGTCCTGGTCGCGGTGAGCGGCGGGAAAGGCGGGTTTACCGCAGCCAGGGCAGAAACCTGACCTGAATTCTGGTTTGAAATGAAGATGCCACATCTGGGCGCTTGACGAGTGCCCCAATCGCTTCCCACCCTATGCGTACACGTATATGCGCACGTAAGGCGCATGTCGCCCAGGGGCACACAGAGTCTGAAAGAATGCAGCTAGTCATCGTAGAATCGCCGGCAAAGGCGAAAACCATCGAGAAGTACCTCGGCAAGGACTACAAGGTTCTCGCCAGCTACGGCCACGTCCGCGACCTTCCGCCGAAGGATGGCTCCGTCCGTCCCGACGAGGGCTTCGAGATGGACTGGGAGCTTTACGGGGACAAGCAGAAGCAGGTGAAGGCGATCACCGACGCCGCGAAGGGGGCAGACCGCCTGATCCTCGCGACTGACCCTGATCGCGAAGGCGAAGCGATTTCCTGGCATGTGCGCGAGCTTCTGGCCAAGCGCAAGGCGCTGCCCAAGGACGTGCAGCGCGTGACCTTCAACGCCATCACCAAGGATACCGTCACCAAGGCGATGACCCAGCCGCGCGAGCTGGATCAGGACCTGATCGACGCCTATCTCGCCCGACGCGCGCTGGACTACCTGTTCGGCTTCACGCTTTCGCCGGTGCTCTGGCGCAAGCTGCCGGGTGCCAAGTCGGCCGGCCGCGTGCAGTCGGTGGCCCTGCGCCTGATCGTCGACCGCGAGCGCGAGATCGAGGCTTTCAAGCCGCAGGAATACTGGTCCGTAGCGGCGCAGATGGCGCATGACGGCACCGAGTTCGCCGCCAAGCTGGTCGCTTTCGAGGGCAAGAAGCTCGATCGCCTCAGCATCGGCGAAGAAGGCACGGCGATGCGCGCCAAGGCCGCTGTCGAAAACGGCGCCTTCACCGTCGAATCGGTCGAGACCAAGCCGCACAAGCGCAACCCGCAGCCGCCGTTCACCACGTCTACGCTGCAGCAGGAGGCGGCGCGCAAGCTCGGCTTCTCGGCCAGCCAGACCATGCGCGTGGCGCAGACGCTCTATGAAGCCGGCGCGATCACTTACATGCGTACCGATGGCGTGCAGATGGACCCCAGCGCCATCTCGGCCGCCCGTGCCGCGATCACGGATCGGTTCTCGGGCCATTACCTGCCCGAGCAGCCGCGCATCTACCAGACCAAGGCGAAGAATGCGCAGGAAGCGCACGAGGCGATCCGGCCGACCGAGTTCACCCGCGACCGTTTCGGCTCGGGCGACGAGGCGCGCCTCTACGACCTGATCTTCAAGCGCGCCATGGCCAGCCAGATGGCCTCGGCCGCGCTCGAACGCACCACGGTCACTCTCCGGGACGGCACCGGCCAGCACGAGTTGCGCGCTTCGGGCCAGGTGGTGAAGTTCCCGGGCTTCCTTGCCGTCTACGAGGAAGGACAGGACAACAAGTCCGAAGATGACGACGGCGGCCTGCTGCCGTTCATGAAGTCGGGCGACATGCCGGCGAAAAAGGGCGTCACGGCCGAACAGCACTTCACCCAGCCGCCGCCGCGTTTCTCGGAAGCCAGCCTCGTCAAGCGCCTCGAAGAACTCGGCATCGGCCGTCCGTCGACATATGCGGCGACGATCCAGGTCATCAAGGACCGCAACTACGTCCGCACCGAGAAGAACCGTTTCTTCGCAGAGGAATCGGGCCGACTTCTCACCTCGTTCCTCGAACGCTTCTTCCAGCGCTACGTCGCCTACGAATTCACGGCGGGCATGGAAGACGAGCTGGACGACGTTTCGGGCGGCCGCCAGGAATGGAAGGCGCTGCTCGAAGCCTTCTGGCGCGACTTCAAGCCGAAGTCGGACGAAGTCATGGAAAAGAAGCCCTCGGAAGTGACCGAGGCGCTGGACGAATTCCTGTCCGACTACCTGTTCCCGCCCAAGGCGGACGGTACCGATCCGCGTCTTTGCCCGAAGTGCGGCGAGGGCCGCCTGTCGCTGCGCGGCGGTCGCTACGGCGCATTCGTCGCCTGCTCGAACTATCCGGAGTGCAAGTTCACCCGCAAGTTCGCACAGCCCGGCGGCGCCGCGGATGGCGGCGATGACGAAGGCCTGGGCAAGGACCCTGAAACCGGCCTTGAGATCATGCGTCGTTCGGGACGATTCGGTCCCTACATCCAGCTCGGCGAAGGCAAGGAAGCCAAGCGCGCATCGATCCCCAAGGATATCGATGAACTCACGCTGGAATGGGGAATCAAGCTGCTCAGCCTGCCGCGCACCATCGGGCCGCACCCGGAAACCGGCAACGACATCACCGCGAGCATCGGCCGTTACGGCCCCTATCTTGCGCATAACGGCAAATATGCCCGCCTGCGTTCGACCGCCGAAGTGTTCGAGACGGGCATGAACATGGCCGTGACCAAGCTTGCCGAAGCGGCGGCGGGCGCGGGCGGGCGTGGTTCGCGTGCGGCAGCCGAGCCGATCAAGGTTCTGGGCGCTCACCCGACATCGGGCGGCGAGATCAAGGTGCTGGCGGGTCGCTACGGGCCTTACGTCACTGACGGCACGACCAATGCCACCCTGCCGCGTGACCAGAAGCCGGAGGACCTGACGGCCGAGCAGGCGATCACGCTGATCGACGAGAAGGCTGCCAAGGGCCCGGCGAAGGGCAAGAAGAAGGCGGCGCCCAAGAAGGCCGCGCCCAAGAAAGCGCCTGCAAAGAAAGCGGCCGCAAAGGATGCGGGGGACAAGCCTGCTGCAGCCAAGAAGCCCGCAGCCAAGAAGCCTGCCGCAAAGAATGCCACCGCCAAGGCTCCGGCGAAGCCCAAGAAGGAAGCAGCCGAATGAGCGACAAGATCGCCAAGCACAAGCAGCCCTGGAAGCCGGAGGAACTGCAGAAGCTTCAGACCCTGGCCGGTAAGGGCAAGGGTCTGAAGGAAATCGCCAAGGCGCTCAACCGCACCGAGGAATCGACCAAGGATGCCGCGCGCCAGCACGGCTTTGCGGTCGCCAAGGCGCGCTGACCCGCCAGCCGGGCTCGCCGTCGAAGCAGCGGGCCTGATTCAGAAGGCCGGTTTCAGCCGGTAGAGCCCGAATTTCCGGGTGCCGACGATAACGCCCTCGTAGCGCTCGTATGAGTGCGCGAGGGCTTTTCGTATCTGCGCGCGGGTCCGCAGATTGGGCAGGTTGGGACGGCTCGACTCCGAGACCACGATCACGCCGGGGCGACTCTGCAGGCTCCGGCCGACTTCCGCCTCGGGATCGACTCCCAGCGCGCCGGCCTCGTTCATCGCATTGAGATGGCTTGGGTAGGCGAAGCGCGTGGGAATGCAGGCATTGGTGGTGCGGTAGAGGGCGCTGTCGCCTTCGTAGACATAGAGGCAGCGGCCCCGCAGTTCGCGGGCGACCGCCTGGCTGGCGGCGGCAAAGTCCGCTGCAGTGCCGCGTTCGCGGACTTGCAGGCCGGGAACCACCAGAGCGCCCAGCAGGCCGAAGCCCAGCAGGAGCCGTCCGTACCAACGCTCGCCGCGAGCCTCGCGGGCGAGGGCCGGGGCCGACAGCAGGCAAAGCGGCACGAGGACCGGCCCGAGATAATGGTCGTACCAGGTGCCGAAAACCAGGAACCCCAGCACGGCGACGAGCGCCCAGACGCGCATGCCCGCAAGCATCGCGGGACAAGTTCCGCCTGGAAGCGCATGGCGCCGCGGCGCGAGCAGGATGGCGAGCGCGAAGGGCGTCATCGCCAGGCCCTCTTTCGCCAGTTGCGCGAAAGCGTCTGCCTGATCGACGGCGCGGCCGAATATCGAGAGGAAGTTGGCCTGGACGAATGCGGCGCCGTGCCCCGCCGCGGCATAGCCGGCCCAGACGGCGAGAGTGGGGGCGAGGGCGGTTCCGGCCCAGACCGCGCCGGTCAGAGCCAGCCGCAGCAGGCCCCAGCCGTCCCGCTGCCCGCGAAGCAGCAGCATCATGCCGAAACCCACGCCCTCGAAAACGACGCTATATTTGATCTGCAGGGCCAGGCCGAGCAGCAGCATGGCTGCGCAACCCTGCAGGACCAGCCTTGTATCCCGGTTTCGCGGCATGACCCGAAGCACGATCAGGGCGGCCAGCGCGACGGGGAGATTGTAGAATACAGGCGCCTGTCCCAGTGCCACGTTGAACACCGGCTGGTAGAGCAGGTAGGCAAGGCCCGCGGCCTGCGCTGCCCGGGCAGGCGCGATGGCGCGGGCCATGCGTTCGATCACCAGCGCCGTGAGAACCGAAAAGACCAGGCCGGCGAGCTGATATGCCAGCACCGGGTCGATGGGCAGGGCGAACAGGCTGCGATAGAGCAGGAACAGGCCGTAAGGCTTGCGGTCCCAGATATCGACGAAAGGCAAGTCGCCCTGCGCCATGCGCTGGCCGACCAGCAGGTAGAATTGCTCGTCCGATTGGAAAGCCGGCTTGCCGAACATCATCAGCCGGAGGATCAGTCCCGCGGTCAGGTAGAGCAGGGGCGAGGCGACCGCCGGACGTGCCGGTGCGACATTGCCCGCGCGGGCGATCCTCGCCGCCGTCAGCCGCGCGATTCCGATCATTGCTTCGACCCTTTTTCACTCGCCCTCGTGCCCCGATACGGCGGGCAGGCGATGGCGCGGCCGTCATGCCGGGGCAAGGTTGCGGTATGGAGACACCGGCGCCACCCACCCTTCGGATGGCTTGCGACAATTTCTTACCCGAGCCACCTTGCGACCGGAGCGGAACTCAGGCGTTGGAAGATCATGCTGCGAATGCGAGACGATGAAGGCGTGACCCCGGCCGCCTTGAAGGACGAGGACGATAGCGGCCTGCCGATGCCGCGCCGCATATGGGCGATCGTGGCCATCTCGTTCGRCACGGCGCTGTTCGTGCTGGACGGGACGATCGCCAATGTCGCCCTGCCGACGATTGCGGGCGAGCTTTCGGTGGAAGAGGGCGTCGTCGTCAACGTGGTGACGGTCTACCAGCTCGTCATGGTCATGGCGCTCCTGCCTTTCGCCAACCTGGGCGAGCGCCTGGGGCTGCGACGGGTCTACCAGACCGGGCAGGTGATCTTCATGGCCGCTTCGGCGCTGGCGTTCCTCGCCAATTCGCTGCCGATGCTGCTGGTGATCCGTGCCGGTCAGGCGCTGGGTGCCGGCATGGCCATGAGCGTGGGCACCGCGTTGATCCGGCAGATCTACCCCAAGGCAAAGCTCGGCAGCGGGCTGGGCATCAATTCGGTGATCGTGGCGTCGTCGAACGCGCTGGCGCCGGTGCTGGGGGGCTTCATCGTGGCCCATGCGGACTGGCGCTGGGTCTTCGTGGCGGCAGTGCCTTTCGCGCTGATCTCACTCGTCATCGGGCGTTTCCTGCCTGAGCCGCAGCGGGGAGAAACCCCGTTTGACTGGGCCGCCGGGCTGTGGAGTGCGGCCAGCTTCGCCATGTTGATCGGCGGCCTGGAACTCGCAGCGCATGGTGGCATGGTGGAACTGGGCATCGTCGTGGCGCTGGGCGGTCTGGGCTCGGCCCTGCTGCTGGCACGGCGGGAGCGGGGTAAAGCCAATCCGGTGTTCCCGGTAGACCTCATGGCGCGTCCGGCCATCGGCCTCTCCACGATCGCCGCCGTGGCCGCCTTCATCGGTTCGGCGGCGCTGATCGTGGCACTGCCGTTCCGGCTGGAGCAGGGCATGGGCTATAGCGCCCAACAAGTGGGCCTGCTGGTCCTGCCGTTCCCGTTGACGATGCTGGTAGTGGCGCCCGTGGCGGGATGGCTCTCGGACCATGTCTCGCCCTCGATTATGGGGCTGGTCGGAATGGGCATTGCCGTCGCCGGGCTGGTGCTGCTGGCGTTCCTGCCCGCGCAACCCGGCGCCTTTGCGATCGCCTGGCGGCTGGTCGTCGCAGCTTTCGGGTTCAGCCTGTTCTTCTCGCCCAATGCCCGCATGGTCGTGGGCAACGCCCCGCGCGCCCGGTCGGCAGCGGCAGGCGGATTGCTCGCCACCGGACGCCTCTTCGGCCAGACGCTGGGCGCGGCGATGATCGGGACGATGTTGTCGCTCGGCGCCGGACAAGGCCCGGCGCCGATGCTCATGGCCGCTTCGCTGGCGGTGGTGGCGGCCCTTGCGAGCCTGGCCCGCTGGCGCCTGGCCGAGAAGGCCTAGCGCCGCGACTTGACGCCGGTCTGGCTCTTGATGCCGGGCTTGGCCGCGCTGCCGGTAGGTGCGGGCGTGGGTGTTGCCCGTGGAGCCGGCGGGGGCGGGGTGGCGATCATCGGCGCGGGCGCCGCCTGCGGCTGCAGGGTCAGCGTCGGCCGCGGCGCCTTCACGCCGCTACGGGTCAGCCACCAGGCGATGTCGTTGGCGGTGGCCTGCATTCCGGCGAAGTTCAGGTGCCATTGCAGGCCCTGGCTGCCGTCATAGCCTTCCGGCGATCCGATCATCCAGGGCAGCGGATCGCAGGGCGTATGCGCGGAGGAGGACTGGTTCATCTCGACGACGATGGCATTGTAGGCCTGCGCGACGCGGGCCGTGATTTCCGAAAGCCGCTGTCCGGTACGGCGCACCACGGCGGCGTGATCCTCGCTGACCGGGGTGACGGCGCACAGCGATCCTGCCTGGGGCAGGGGCGTGAGGTACTGCACGAAGACGAGCCGCGCGCGCGGAGCGACCGTGCGGATGCGGCGCGCGATCTCCATCATCTGCATCTCGTCGCGCGCGTAGTCGACTTCGGTGGGGACCTTCACGGCGCCGCAGGCGGCCCGCTTGCTGCCCGCCGGCATCTGGCTGGCGCGATAGAGGCAGGTCGCGGTGAACAGATTGCCGATGTAGTTGAGGTCGTTGCCGCCGATCGTCACCGTCACCAGCCGTGTCTGCGGGGTGACGGCATTGATCTGCGGGCCGATCTCGCCCCATGGGCCCAGGACGTTGTTGGTCGTGGCGCCCGAGCAGGTGCGGTCGGTCAGGATCATTCCGAAGCGCTCTGCCAGCAGCGTCGGATAGTTGTTCATGCTCTGGCCGCAGCGTGCCGGAGCGCCGGACTTGGCCGGCGGCAGCATCGGGCCGGCCGCGAACGAGGAGCCGATCGCCACGTAGCGCTGCCCGACGAGGCTTTCCTCGACGGCTACGGTCTGTTCGGCCTCGGCAGCCCGGGCCTGCGCGGCCGATAGCGCCAGCGTGCCGGAAATCATGACGGCGGCTGACAACGCCGTCGACGTGAAACGTGCCATCACTTGACCCAGTCCAACCCCATCTCTTCGTAGAAATCGCGGGCGTCGGCCCAGTTTTCCTCGACTTTGACGTGGAGGAACAAGTGGACCTTCTGCCCGAGCACTTCGCCCAGTTCCTTGCGCGCGGCCTCGCCGATGGACTTGATCTTCGAGCCGCCCTTGCCCAGCACGATGGCGCGCTGGTTGTCGCGGGTGACGACGATCTGCTGGCGGATCTCTACCGAGCCGTCCTTGCGCTGCTCATAGGCTTCCGGGCGCACCGCGGCGTCGTAGGGCAGTTCCTCGTGAAGCTGCTTGTAGAGCTGCTCGCGGGTGATCTCGCAGGCGAGCAGGCGCTCGCTCGCGTCGGAGACCTGATCTTCCGGGTAGTGCCAGGGGCCCTCCGGCATGAGCCCGGCGAGATGGGCCTTCAGCTCGGGCACGCCGTCGCCAGAGAGCGCGGAGACGAAGAACACTTCGTCGAACTGGACTTTGCCGGTGAGTTCCTGGGCCAGCACCAGCAGCGGTTCCTTGGCGCCGGCATCGACCTTGTTGATCACCAGGATCTTGCGTTCGGCACGCGTCGCCAGCGCTTCGAGCAGGGGCTCCAGCTCGTGGCGGCGCTTCTTGATCGGGTCTACCACCAGCAGGATGGCGTCGGCCTCCTGCGCGCCTTCCCAGGCTGCAGCGACCATCGCCCGGTCCAGGCGGCGCTTCGGCTCGAAGATGCCGGGGGTATCGGCCAGGATGATCTGCACGTCATCGGCAAGGGCGATGCCCAGCAGGCGCGCGCGGGTGGTCTGGGCCTTGGCCGAAGTGATCGCCACTTTCTGCCCGACCAGCGCGTTGACCAGCGTGGACTTGCCGGCATTTGGCGCACCGATCACGGCGACGAGTCCGCATTTTTGAGTCATTGTCATTCCTTTGGTCAGGCTCGGCGCCTGCGTGCTTTGGGTCTTCGGCGATTTTCGTTTTCGACAGGTCCAGGGCTAAACGCGGGACGTTCCGATTGGTGTCCCGGCTCGCTCCAGTCGGTCCTGCCGAAGGATCAGCCGAATTTTCTCATGAATTCTTCGGCAGCGCGAGTCTCGGCATCCTGCTTGGAATTGGCCGTGGCGCGCGCGGCGCCGACATTGTGGACCGCGACCTCCACCGTGAACTGCGAGGCATGGTCCGGGCCGGAGCGTTCGACCAGCTTGTATTCCGGCATGCGGCGGCGGTTTCCGGCGGCCCATTCCTGCAATGCGGACTTGGGGTGCTTGCGCTTGCCGGCCTTGCCGTGCATCGATTCGGACCACAGCTTGCGCACCATCACGCGCGCCGCTTCGAAGCCGCGCTCGGTGAAGCAGGCGCCGATCAGGGCCTCCATCACGTCGCCCAGGATATTGTCGCTGTCCAGCCCGCCGTCGTCGCGCGCCTGCTTGCCGAGGCGCATGTGCGGGCCGAGGCCGATCTGCCGCGCGACTTGCGCGCAGGTCTGGCGGCTGACGAGCGCGTTGAGGCGCTGCGAAAGGCGGCCTTCCGCTTCCTCGCTGTTTTCGAAAAGCCATTCGGCGACCGAGAGTCCGAGGACCCGGTCGCCGAGGAATTCCAGTCTTTCGTAGTTGCGCTTCTCGCCGGTGCTGCCGTGAGTGAGGGCGGCCAGCCAGAGCGTTTCGTCGCCCGGAAGGTTGCCCGTGACTTCGGCGAGGAATTCGCGGTCCTTTGCTTCAAGCACTCAGATCACGCTCCCGATCCGGCTCCAGCGGGCGGCGGTGAACCAGGTCCAGGGCTTGAGCCATTCCGCATCGCCGTCGGTGGAGAACATCATCACCGCGGCCTTGCCCACCAGGTTGTCCTGCGGGACGATGCCGATACCCTGGCCCTCGATCGCCGGGAAGCGGCTGTCGAGCGAATTGTCGCGGTTGTCGCCCATCAGGAACATGTGGCCTTCGGGCACGATGTAGACGCCGGTGTCGTCCTGCGGGGTCTGGCCAAGGTCGAGCACGTTGTAGCTCTTGCCGTTCGGCAGGGTCTCGCGGAACTGCGGATAGTTGCAGACCGGGCCGCCGGCGGCATCCTTGCCTTCGAACTCGGGGGCGTAGCAATGGGTGTTCGCAGTGACCGGCAGCGCGAAGTCGGGCTGCCTGACGCGCGGAACCGCCTTGCCGTTGATCCAGACCTGTCCGCCCTTCACTTGCACTTCATCGCCCGGAAGGCCGATGACGCGCTTGATGTAGTCGACATCGTTGCCGGGGGGCGCCTTGAAGATCACCACGTCGCCGCGTTCCGGCTGGCCGGCGAAGACGCGGCCGGGGATCAGCGGCAGGCTGAAGGGCAGCGAATACTTCGAATAGCCGTAGGACCACTTGGAAGCGAACAGGTAATCCCCGTTCAGCAGCCGGGGCAGCATCGACTCGCTGGGGATGTTGAACGGCGAGATGATGAAGCTGCGCAGCACCACGACGCCGAGCACCAGCCAGAGCAGGAAGGAGAAGAAGCCTTCATCCTTCTTGGCATCCTTCTTGGCATCCTTCACGACCGGCTTGCCGCCGCCGCTTGAGGCAGGCCCCGATGAGGGTAGTTCAGACTTGTCGGATGCGGGGCCGGAAGTCGCGGTTTCGATGTCGCTCATGGCTCGAACCCTTGTTGCGCGCGAGGCCATCCGTCAAGTGACATACCGAGCAGAGACACATCCGTATCGACCAAAAACGTCATGTTCCTGACGTGCGTCCTGCGCAGAGATGGGTACAAGAATGACCTTGGCCTTCTGCCGCCTGCTGGGCATAAGGCTGGCCCCCAACCCGAACAAAGGAACCATGGCATGAGCGAAACGGTATGGAACAAGCTGAAAGGATTGCCCAAACCGACGCTTGCCGAGCTGTTCGACGCCGATCCGGCCCGTCTCGACCTGCTCGCCACTCGCCTGGAGCTGGGTGACGAGACCAGCCCCGGCGCCATGCGGTTCGACTGGTCGAAAACTCATCTCGATGCCGCCCATATCGCCGCTTTCGAGGAACTGGCCGAAGCCACCGACTTCGCCGGGCGCCGCGCGGCGCTGTTTTCCGGCGAAATCGTCAACCCGACCGAGGGTCGCGCTGCCGAGCATACCGCCCAGCGCGGTGTCGGCAGCGATGAGAGCGTGGCACTTTCGCATGAGTTCCACGCCCGCATGGCCGCCATCGTCGAGGCCATTCACCGCGGCGCCATGGGCGAAGTGAAGCACCTGATTCACGTCGGCATCGGCGGCTCGGCCCTCGGCCCGGCGCTGGCGATCGACGCGCTTGCGCGCGACGGCGCCATGGTGGACGTTCAGGTCGTTTCCAACATCGACGGCTGCGCGCTCGAAGCGGCCTTTGCCAAGTGCGACCCGGCAACGACGATGCTGGCCGTGGCGTCCAAGACCTTCACCACCATCGAGACGATGACGAATGCCGAAAGCGTCCTTTCGTGGATGCGCGAGAACGGCGTGGAAGACCCCTACGGACGGGTCGTCGCCCTGACCGCAGCGCCGGAAAAGGCCGTGGAATGGGGCGTGGACGAGACTCGCATCCTGCCGTTCTCGGAAAGCGTCGGCGGGCGCTACTCGCTCTGGTCGTCGATCGGTTTTCCGGTCGCCATGGCGCTGGGCTGGCCGGATTTCGCCGAATTCCTCGACGGCGCGGCGGCAATGGACATGCACTTCCGCGACACCGACGGTCTCGCCAACCTGCCTCTGCGCGCCGCTTTCGCCGACCAGTACTATACCCGCCTGCGCGGCTGCCAGACCCGCGCCGTCTTCGCCTATGACGAACGACTGGCGCTGCTGCCGGACTATCTCCAGCAGTTGGAGATGGAATCGAACGGCAAGAGCGTGAAGTACGACGGCTCGCCGGTCGACGGGCCGACGGCGCCGATCACCTGGGGCGGCGTGGGCACGGACGCGCAGCACGCGGTGTTCCAGTTGCTCCACCAGGGCACCAACCTGGTGCCGGTGGACTTCATCGCCGCGATTGCCCCGGGCGACGATCTCAACCCCGCGCATCACCGCATTCTCCTGTCGAACTGCTTCGCGCAGGGCGCGGCGCTGATGGCCGGCAAGGCGAGCGAGGACCCGGCGCGGGCCTATGCGGGCGACCGTCCTTCGGCGACGATCCTGCTGGACGAAATCTCGCCGGCGACGTTCGGCGCCCTGGTGGCGTTCCACGAACACCGCACTTTCGCCAATGCCGTGCTGATGGAGATCAACCCCTTCGACCAGTTCGGTGTCGAGCTGGGCAAGGAAATCGCCAAGCAGATCGAGAAGGGCGGCACCACGTTCGATCCCTCGACCGAGGCACTGCTGCAGCTTTCGGGAATCGCCTGAGATAGGGGGGCCGAGACAAAGCCCCCTGAAATTCCGGCTTCATGAGAAACGGGGCAGGCCGCATGGCGACCTGCCCCGTTCTCCATTCCCGGGCCTGTGCGCTTCAGGAACGGTATTCGTGCTTCAGGAACGGTATTCAAGGCCTTCCGACCAATCCGCATGAAGCGGCGTGTGCGCAGGCTGCGGCGAAGCGGCACCTCCGGCCAACTGGCGCAGCAACTGCTTGCCGTCCTCCCAGCTGCCGATCTTCGAATCCGCGTTGATATGGCCGGTATCGCCCGCATCCACGAACTGGCTGCCCCATTGCCGTGCCAGCAGGCGGGCGGTGGGGAAGCCGATCCACGGGTCGTTACGGCTGGCCACGAGGATCGAGGGGAAGGGCAGTTCGTCGCTCGGCGTCGGCGCGAAGCCGTTGAGCCGGTCGTCGCGCGGGAAGAAGTCCACTTCCGGCGGGGCGACCAGCAAGGCGCCGATCACCGGCGAGGACCAGGCAGGCTGTTCGAATTTCGCCCACCAGGCCGTGAGCAGGCATCCCAGGCTATGCGCCACCAGCACCACCGGCCGACCCGCGCGCTGGACCGAGAGGTTCAGGCGGTTGATCCAGGTATTGCGATGCGGTTTTTCCCATAGGCCAAGGTCGACCATCTGGGCATTGTCCATCTCCTCGGCCCAGCGGCGCTGCCAGTGGCCGGGCCCGCTGCCGTCAAGACCGGGGATCAGAAGCACGAGAGGCTCCTGCGGGGAGGTGGGATGTTGGTTCGTCTTTGCCATTTCGCTCGTCTCCCGAAACTAGGAGTAGGCCCGCAATGGGGCTTTTGCCGATGTCCGCTGGCGCAGGCTGTCCTGTAGGTATGCGGAACGTGATGCGACTCCGATAAACTCAACTCTTTTAGTTGACAATATCTTTGCGCTCAACGGAGGCCGTGTTCCGACAAAACGTCCGTTGGCAATCGAAGGCACCATGCCCCATATGCGCCGTGCCCGGACGCAAGCCGGCGCAGCAGGAGCAAGTGCATGTCAGAATTCGACTACGATCTCTTCACCATCGGCGCCGGATCGGGCGGCGTCCGCGCCAGCCGGATCGCAGCGGCGCATGGCGCGCGCGTGGCGGTGGCGGAAGAGTACCGGGTCGGCGGCACTTGCGTCATCCGGGGCTGCGTGCCCAAGAAGATGCTCGTCTACGGCGCCCATTTCGCCGAGGATCTGGAAGATGCCCGTCACTTTGGCTGGGAAATCCCGGCCTGCCACTTCGACTGGGTGAAGCTGCGCGACAACGTGCTGGGCGACGTCGACCGGCTCAACGGGATCTACACGCAGACCCTGGAGAACAACAAGGTCGAGATCTTCCACGAGCGCGCCACGATCACCGGCCCGCACGAGATCACGCTGGCGAGCGGCGCGAAGAAGACCGCGAAAGTCATCCTCGTCGCCACCGGCGCGCGGCCCCATGTGCCGTCCTGCCCGGGTCACGAACTGGGCATCACCTCAAACGAGGCGTTCCATCTGGACGCATTGCCGAAGCGCATCCTGATCGCGGGCGCTGGCTATATCGCCAATGAATTTGCCGGCATCTTCCACCAGTTCGGCTCGAAGGTGACCCTGATCAACCGCTCCGACCAGCTTCTGCGCGGTTATGACGAAAGCATGCGCGATCGCCTCCTGCAGATCTCGCTCACCAAGGGCATCGATTTCCGTTTCAATGCCGATTTCAGCGGCATCGAGAAGAATGCCGACGGCTCGCTGACCGTCACGATGACCAACCACGAGCCTCTCGAGGTCGACTGCGTCCTCTTCGCCACCGGCCGCGTGCCGAATGTCGAGGGGCTGGGGCTGGAGAATGTCGGCGTCGCGCTCGATGACAAGAACGCGATCCGGGTCGACGAGCATTCGCGGACCAATGTCGATCACATCTACGCCGTGGGCGATGTCACCAACCGCGTGCAGCTTACCCCGGTGGCGATCCGCGAGGGGCAGGCCTTTGCCGATACCGTATTCGGCAACAAGCCGACCACGCTCGACTACGCCTGCATTCCCTCGGCCGTGTTCAGCCATCCGCCGATCGGCGCCGTGGGCATGACCGAAGCGCAGGCGCGGCAGGAACTCGGATCGGTGGAGATCTACACCAGCGACTTCCGGCCGATGAAGAACGTCATGGCGCACCGCAACGAGCGCTCGCTCTACAAGATGGTCTGCGAAGGCACGACCGGCCGGGTCGTCGGCCTGCACATGATCGGGCCTGACGCACCGGAGATCATCCAGGCCGCCGCGATTGCGGTGAAGGCCGGGCTCACCAAAGCCGATTTCGACGCTACCGTGGCCGTTCACCCGACCATGTCGGAGGAACTGGTGCTCATGAAATAAGGCGGCCGGGCGGGCGGCTTTGCCCGCCACGCGGTCATTGCCGCAATCTGTCGGCCGATCCGCCAAGGCGGAACGAAAGGGCGTCGCCACCGTCGGTTCGGTCGCGGCGCCTTTCGTTTGCCGGTCAGGCCGGGAAAACCCCGCGGCAGCGCGATAACGCGCCGGGACGATCGAACCGCACCCAAACACATCGGTGGGGCGAAATCCGCGCGAACCTGCCACTTTTGTCATTTAACCGATCACTTAAAACTATTGACCTTCCCCCCTCGACCTGCCTAGCAGGGGCAATAATTCGTGCCGCCAAGGTCACTTGCCAAGGGAACCCGGATGTCAGCCAATATCGCCGAAATGGAGAAGCGCCGCGACGCAGCGAAGCTGGGAGGCGGTGAAAAGCGCATTGCCGCGCAGCATGCCAAGGGCAAGCTGACCGCGCGCGAACGCCTCGACATTCTGCTGGACGAAGGCAGCTTCGAGGAATTCGACCTCTACGTCGAACACGACTGCACCGACTTCGGCATGGAAAGCCAGCGTATCCCCGGCGACGGCGTCGTCACCGGATCGGGCACCATCAACGGCCGCCTCGTCTTCGTGTTCAGCCAGGACTTCACCGTGTTCGGCGGTTCGCTGTCGCACCGTCACGCGCAGAAAATCTGCAAGCTGATGGACAATGCGATGAAGGTCGGCGCGCCCGTCATCGGCCTCAACGATTCCGGCGGCGCGCGCATCCAGGAAGGCGTGGCCTCGCTTGGCGGTTATGCCGAAGTGTTCCAGCGCAACGTGCTCGCTTCGGGCGTGGTGCCGCAGCTTTCGCTGATCATGGGTCCCTGCGCGGGCGGCGCGGTCTATTCGCCGGCGATGACGGACTTCATCTTCATGGTGAAGGACAGCTCGTACATGTTCGTTACCGGGCCGGACGTGGTGAAGACGGTCACCAACGAAGTGGTCACGCAGGAAGAACTGGGCGGCGCGATCACGCACTCCAGCAAGACGTCCGTGTCCGACCTCGCGCTGGAAAACGATATCGAGGCGCTGCTGGCGGCACGCGATTTCTTCGACTTCCTGCCGCTCAACAACCGCGAGGAAGTGCCCGAGCGTCCTTGCGCCGATCCCTGGGACCGCGCCGAGGAAAGCCTCGACACCGTGATCCCGCCCTCGGCCAACCAGCCTTACGACATGCATGAGGTGATCCGGAAGACGCTCGACGAGGGTGACTTCTTCGAGGTTCAGCCGCTCCATGCGGGCAACATCATCGTCGGTTTCGGCCGCATCGAGGGCAAGACCGTGGGTGTCGTCGCCAACCAGCCGATGGTGTTGGCGGGCGTGCTCGACATCAATTCGTCGAAGAAGGCCGCGCGTTTCGTGCGCTTCTGCGATGCCTTCAACATCCCGATTATTACTTTCGTGGACGTTCCGGGCTTCCTGCCGGGCACCGACCAGGAGCACAACGGCATCATCAAGCACGGCGCCAAGCTGCTGTTCGCCTATGCCGAGGCTACCGTGCCGAAGATCACGGTGATCACCCGCAAGGCCTATGGCGGCGCCTATGACGTGATGGCGTCCAAGCACCTCCGCGGCGATCTCAACTACGCCTGGCCGACTGCGGAAATCGCGGTGATGGGCGCCAAGGGCGCGGTGGAGATCATCTTCCGCGGCCTCTCGCCCGAGGGCATCGCCGAGAAGACCAAGGAATACGAAGACCGCTTCGCCAACCCCTTCGTGGCGGCGAGCCGGGGCTATATCGACGAGGTGATCTACCCGCACTCGACCCGCAAGCGCATCGCGCTGGGCCTGCGCAAGCTGCGGACCAAGAGCCTCGAAAACCCCTGGAAGAAGCACGACAACATTCCGCTTTGATGGAGAAGTTCCTGCCCCTGCTGTTCGTCTTGGGCGTCGTATTGTTCAGCTACGAAGTTTTTCGAGGTGTCACCGCTGGAACTACGCGCATGAGATATGGATCGGATGTTTCCCGTGTCCGGCAGCCCGTTAGATTCTGGTTGGCGCTGGGTATGAATGTATTTTTTGCGGTTCTTTGTGGCGTTTTTCTTGTGAAGAGCATCATCGAGCATTGGGGCTGAAGCTTACTCCTCGTCGCAAATAAAAGGGATTGGAAGTCAGGTCATGGAAGACATCTACATCGTCAGCGGCGTGCGCACGGCAGTCGGTGACTTCGGCGGTTCGCTGAAGTCGTTCATGCCGTCCGACCTTGGCGGCAAGGTCGTGACCGAGGCACTGGCCCGCGCGGGCGTTTCGCCTGAGGACGTCGGCCATATCGTCATCGGCCAGGTCATGCCTACCAGCGCCAAGGACGAGATGCTCAGCCGCGTGATCGGCCTCAATGCCGGCGTGCCGTTCGAAGTGCCCTCGCTGACGCTCAACCGCCTGTGCGGATCGGGCGT
The DNA here is from genome assembly GCF_052113265.1 of Novosphingobium sp. YAF33. Lineage (NCBI taxonomy): Bacteria > Pseudomonadati > Pseudomonadota > Alphaproteobacteria > Sphingomonadales > Sphingomonadaceae > Novosphingobium > Novosphingobium sp. YAF33. The sequence goes on along the minus strand of NZ_JBFRCW010000003.1, from coordinate 439,039 downwards.
GCAGGCAATCGTCTCGGCTGCGCAGATGATGAAGCTGGGCGAGGCGGGGATCACCGTCGCCGGCGGCGCGGAATCGATGTCGAACGTGCCCTATCACGACCACGGCGTACGCTGGGGCAAGAAGATGGGCGCCAACACGCAGGAAGACGCGCTGACCGTCGGCCTGTCGGATGCCATCGGCGGCTATCACATGGGCATCACGGCGGAGAACGTGGCCGAGCGCCACTGCGTCACCCGCGAGGACATGGACGCGCTTTCCGCGACCAGCCACCAGCGCGCCGCCCGCGCCATCGCGGAAGGCCGTTTCAAGGACCAGATTCTTCCCATCGAAGTGAAGACCCGCAAGGGCGTCACCGTCTTCGACATCGACGAGCATGTCCGCGCCGACACCACCGCCGAGACGTTGGCGAGCATGAAGCCTGCCTTCAAGAAGGACGGCGCGGTCACCGCTGGCAACGCTTCGGGCATCAACGACGGCGCCGCTGCCGTGGTGCTGGCGACCRCTTCCGAAGTCGAGAAGCGCGGCCTGAAGCCGATGGCGAAGATCGTCGCCTGGGGCCATGCCGGTGTCGAGCCTGCCTACATGGGCGAAGGCCCGATCAAGGCCGTCCCGGTGGCGCTGAAGCGCGCGGGCCTTTCGCTCGATCAGATCGACGTGATCGAGAGCAACGAGGCTTTCGCTGCACAGGCCGCCGCCGTTTCCAAGGTGCTGGGCTTCGATCCTGAAAAGGTGAACCCGAACGGTTCGGGCGTCTCCATCGGTCACCCGGTCGGCGCCACCGGCACGATGCTCGCCATCAAGTGCATGTATGAACTGAAGCGCACCGGCGGGAAGTACGGCCTCGTTACCATGTGCATCGGCGGCGGGCAGGGCATCGCTCTGGTGCTGGAGAATGTGGCGTGAAGCTGGGTCGTCTCAACCACATCGGCGTCGCCACGCCCGATCTTGACGCCTCGATTGCGTTCTATCGCGAGGTGATGGGCGCTACCGATATTACCGAGCCGTTCGTGCTCGAAAGCCAGCAGGTTCGCGTCTGCTTCGTCAATACGCCGGGCGAGGGTGGCACGGCAGGTACGCAGATCGAACTGCTCCAGCCGACCGCGCCGGACTCGGCCGTGGGCAAGTGGCTGGAGAAGAACCCGCTCGGGGGGCAGCACCACATTTGCTATGAAGTGCCGGACATTCATGCCGCCAAGGCCTGGTTCGAAGGCTTGGACAAACGCGTGCTGGGTGAGCCGCGCGTGGGCGCGCATGGGACGCTGATCTTCTTCGTCCACCCCAGGGACATGGGCGGTCAGCTTACCGAGATCATGGAAACGCCCAAGGGCGCTCACTGAGAAAAGACTGCGGCCCGCCGCAATGAAGCGGGCCGAAAGGGATGCGGACAATGGCAGACATCAACGACTGGAAGGCAGCCGCCGACAAGGAGGTCAAGGGCAGGGACCTGACCTGGAACACGCCCGAGGGTATTGCGGTGAAGCCGCTCTACACTGCCGAGGACGTGAGCGTCGATCCCGGCCTTCCCGGCTTCGCGCCGTTCACGCGCGGCGTGCGCGCCTCGATGTATGCCGGCCGGCCCTGGACCATCCGCCAGTACGCGGGCTTTTCGACTGCCGAGGAATCGAACGCCTTCTATCGCCGCAACCTTGCGGCGGGCCAGAAGGGCCTTTCGGTCGCCTTCGACCTTGCCACTCATCGCGGCTATGACAGCGATCACCCGCGCGTCGTGGGTGATGTGGGCAAGGCGGGCGTCGCCATCGATTCCGTCGAGGACATGAAGATCCTGTTCGACGGCATTCCGCTCGACAAGATGTCGGTTTCTATGACGATGAACGGCGCGGTGATCCCGATCCTGGCCTTCTTCATCGTTGCCGGTGAAGAGCAGGGCGTCGACCGCAAGCTGCTCGACGGGACCATCCAGAACGACATCCTCAAGGAGTTCATGGTCCGCAACACCTACATCTACCCGCCTGAGCCCAGCATGCGGATCATCTCGGATATCTTCGGCTATACCAGCCGCGAGATGCCGAAGTTCAACTCGATCTCGATTTCCGGCTACCATATGCAGGAAGCCGGGGCGACACAGGTGCAGGAACTGGCCTTCACCATCGCGGATGGCGCGGAATACGTGAAGTACGGCGTGGCCTCCGGCCTTGATATCGACAAGTTCGCAGGGAGGCTGTCGTTCTTCTTCGCCATCGGCATGAACTTCTTCATGGAAGTGGCCAAGCTGCGCGCCGCGCGCGTGCTGTGGCACCGGGTGATGACGGAGCTGGGCGCCAAGGACGAGCGTTCGAAGATGCTGCGCACCCACTGCCAGACTTCGGGCGTGAGCTTGCAGGAGCAGGACCCCTACAACAACGTCATCCGCACCACGATCGAGGCCATGGCCTCGATGCTGGGCGGCACCCAGTCGCTGCACACCAACGCGCTGGACGAGGCGATCGCGCTGCCGACCGACTTCTCGGCCCGCATCGCACGCAACACGCAGATCATCATCCAGGAAGAGACCGGCATGTGCAATGTCGTCGATCCGCTGGGTGGGTCCTACTACATTGAATCGCTGACGCAGCAGCTGGTCGACCAGGCCTGGGAGATCATCGAGCGCGTGCAGGCAGAGGGCGGCATGGCCAAGGCCGTCGCGGCAGGCTGGCCCAAGGCGATGATCGAAACCGCCGCCGCCGCCCGTCAGGCGCGGGTGGACCGGGGCGAGGACGTGATCGTCGGCGTCAACAAGTACCGTCTCGCCAGCGAAGACCTGCTGGAGACGCTGGAAGTCGACAACGCCAAGGTCCGCGAAGGCCAGATCGCCCGCATCAACAAGATGAAGGCGGAGCGTGACGAGGCCAAGTGTCAGGCCGCTCTGAAGGCGCTGCGCGACGGCGCGGCAGGTGCGTCCAGCATCGAGAACAACCTGCTCGCGCTCGCCGTCGAGTGCGCCCGCGCCCGCGCCACGCTGGGCGAGATCAGCTCGGCCATGGAGGACAGCTTCCAGCGCTATGGCACTCAGCCGACCCCGGTGAAGGGCGTCTATGCCGCACCTTACGAGGGCGACAGCCGCTGGCAGCAGGTGCTGGACGGCGTGCAGGCGGTGGAGCGTCGTCTGGGCCGCAAGCCCAAGGTTCTGGTCGCCAAGATGGGTCAGGATGGCCACGATCGCGGCGCGAACGTGATCGCCTCGGCCTTCGGGGACATGGGCTTCGACGTCGTTTCGGGCCCGCTGTTCCAGACGCCCGAGGAGACCGTGGTGCTCGCGCTGGACAGCGCGGTCGACGTGGTTGGGGCGTCCAGCCTTGCGGCCGGTCACAAGACGCTGATCCCTGAACTGATCCAGAAACTGCGCGAAGCGGGCCGGAGCGATATCAAGGTGATCGCCGGCGGCGTGATCCCGCCGCAGGACTATGAGTTCCTGCGTAACGCCGGCGTTCAGGGCATCTACGGTCCCGGCACCAACGTCGTCGAATGCGCGGCGGACGTGCTGCGCCTGCTCGGCCACAACATGCCGCCGCTCGGTTCTTCGCTGGAAGCGGCGGAATAAGGATGGTCACGCTGGATCGACGCCGCGCTTGCCCCTATGACCGGGGTTTGGCCGCGCGTCATCCCGCGCGCACTGCCTGAGGAATGACTATGACCGAAACCCCTTCCATCAGCCCCCGTACCGACTGGACCCGTGAGGAAATCGCGGCACTGTTCGACCTGCCGTTCACCGAACTGGTGTTCCGCGCGGCCGAAGTGCACCGTGCCAACCACAAGGCCAACGAAGTGCAGCTTTCCACGCTGCTCTCGATCAAGACCGGCGGCTGCGTGGAAGACTGCGGCTATTGCTCGCAGTCGGTTTCGGCCAACAGCGGCGTCAAGGCGACCAAGCTGATGGAAGTGCAGCAGGTGCTGCAGCGCGCGGCGCAGGCGGCCGATCAGGGCTCCACCCGCTTCTGCATGGGCGCCGCCTGGCGCAACCCCAAGGACCGCGACATGCCCGCCATCATCGAGATGGTGAAGGGCGTGCGCGCGATGGGCATGGAAACCTGCATGACGCTGGGCATGCTGACGCCCGATCAGGCGGACATGCTCTCCGACGCCGGGCTCGACTACTACAACCATAACATCGACACTTCGCCTGAGCGCTATGACCAGGTGATCACCACGCGCACGATGGATGACCGCCTCGACACGCTGTCGAACGTGCGCATGGCGGGCATCAACGTCTGCTCCGGTGGCATCGTCGGCATGGGCGAGACGCGTGCCGACCGCGTGGGCTTCGTCCACACGCTGGCGACCCTTCCGGATCACCCGCAGTCGGTGCCGGTCAACGCGCTGGTTCCCGTGAAGGGCACCGTGCTGGGCGACATGCTGGCCGATACCCCGCTCGCCAAGATCGACGACGTGGAATTCGTGCGCACCGTGGCGGTGGCGCGGATCACCATGCCGCTGTCGATGGTGCGCCTCTCGGCGGGTCGCGAATCGATGTCGGAAATGACGCAGGCAATGTGTTTCATGGCGGGCGCGAACTCGATCTTCACGGGCGACCAGCTGCTCACCGCCCCCAATGCAGGCGACGACAACGACCTCGCTATGTTCGCCCGCCTCGGCATCAAGCCGATGGCCATCGAACTGACCGAGGCGCAAGTCGAAGCCCAGCGCATGCCCAAGGGCTGCGCGAAGCTGGAAGCGGCCGAGTGAGCATCTGGATTGCCTTGTCGGTTACCGTCGTTCTTCTGGCGGCGGCGGCCCTCAGGGCAAAGCAGCTTTCTTCGAGATTGATGTTGTTGGGTGTCTTGGCGGCGATTTCTACCGCCGCAGGAGGCTCTGTTATTTTCGCATCCGGAATGAACGATGACGTTTCGGTTAAGCCGGTAGCGTTTGCTGGTGGGCTGCTCGTGGCCTTCATTCTTATCTCTATTCGATCTCTTCGAGGGAAGTCTGCGTAGATGTTCAAGAAAATCCTCATCGCAAACCGGGGCGAGATCGCCTGCCGCGTGATCAAGACCGCGCGCCGCATGGGCATCCAGACCGTCGCCGTCTATTCCGACGCCGATGCCCGCGCGCCGTTCGTGCAGATGGCCGATGAGGCGGTCCACATCGGTCCCGCGCCCGCTGCGCAGTCCTACCTGATTGCCGACAAGATCATCCAGGCCTGCAAGCAGACCGGCGCCGAAGCGGTGCACCCCGGTTACGGCTTCCTCTCCGAGCGTACCTCCTTCGCCGAAGCGCTGGCGGCAGAGGGCATCGAATTCATCGGGCCTCCCGTTGGCGCGATTGCCGCGATGGGGGACAAGATCGAGTCCAAGAAGCTGGCCAAGCAGGCCGGCGTCAATGTGGTCCCCGGCTTCGTCGGTGAGATCGAGGACACCGAACACGCCGTGCGCATCTCGAACGAGATCGGCTATCCGGTGATGATGAAGGCCAGCGCGGGCGGCGGCGGCAAGGGCATGCGCCTGGCCTACGACGAAAAGGACGTGCGCGAGGGCTTCGAGTCCGTGAAGCGCGAGGGCCTCAATTCCTTCGGCGACGACCGCGTCTTCATCGAGAAGTTCATTCTCAACCCGCGCCACATCGAAATCCAGATCCTGGGCGACAGGCACGGCAACATCCTCTACCTGAACGAGCGCGAATGCTCGATCCAGCGCCGCCACCAGAAGGTGGTGGAGGAAGCGCCGTCGCCCTTCGTCACCCCGGCGATGCGCAAGGCCATGGGCGAACAGTGCGTCGCGCTGTCGCGCGCGGTGGGCTACTATTCGGCGGGCACCGTCGAACTGATCGTCTCGGGCGCGGATGCGACCGGCGAGAGCTTCTACTTCCTCGAAATGAACACCCGTCTTCAGGTCGAGCACCCGGTTACCGAGGCGATCACCGGCGTCGACCTTGTCGAGCAGATGATCCGCGTTGCCGCGGGCGAGAAGCTGGAGATGACGCAGGCGGACGTGAAGATCGACGGCTGGGCCATCGAGAACCGCGTCTATGCCGAAGACCCTTATCGCGGTTTCCTGCCCTCGACCGGCCGCTTGGTGCGCTATCAGCCGCCGGTGGACGGCTGGGACGACGACGGCGCCGAGAACGGCCGCCGCGGCATCGATGGCATCCGCGTGGATGACGGCGTCTACGAAGGCGGCGAAGTCTCGATGTTCTACGATCCGATGATCGCCAAGCTCATCACCTGGGGCGAAACGCGCGACGAAGCCGCCGACAAGCAAGTGGCCGCGCTCGACCTGTTCGAGATCGAGGGCCTTGGCCACAACATCGATTTCGTCTCCGCCATCATGCAGCATCCGCGCTTCCGCTCGGGCGAGCTGACCACGGGCTTCATTGCCGAGGAATATCCCGAGGGCTTCACCGGCGCCCCCGCGTCGGAGGAATTGAAGGGCAAGCTGGCTGCCGTCGCCGCTTTCGTCGCCACCGCGCGGGCGGACCGGGCGCGCCGGGTCGACGGGCAACTGGCGCCGCATCGTTTGTCGCCGCCCTCGGAATGGACCGTCACCATCGACAAGGCGGCCTACGAAGTCGTCATCGATGACGAGGACGTTACGGTGAACGGCGCCTTTGTCGAACTGGCGATGGAATACACCCCCGGTGACCGGCTGATCGAGGCCGAGATCGATGGCGAGGCCATCGGCATCCGCGTCGCACCGACGCGCACGGGCCTCAGGATGACCACGCGCGGCTGCATCCACAATGTGCAGATCCTGCCCAGCCGCGTGGCTTCGCTCAGCAAGCACATGATCGAAAAGATCCCGCCGGATCTCTCGAAGTTCCTGATCTGCCCGATGCCGGGCCTGCTCGTCGCGCTTCATGTGGGCGAGGGGGACAAGGTCGAGGCCGGCCAGCCGCTGGCCGTCGTCGAAGCCATGAAGATGGAAAACATCCTGCGCGCCGAGAAGTCAGGCGTGGTGAAGGCGGTCAATGCCAAGGCAGGCGAAAGCCTTGCGGTGGACGCCGTCATCCTCGAAATGGAATAAATGCACCTGGACCACGACCCCGCCGCGCCCGCGGCCGAGCAAGTCAGATTCGACGATTTCCTGAAAGTGGACATCCGCGTCGGCACCATCGTCGCGGCGGAAGTCTATGAGGGCGCGCGCAAGCCGAGCCTGAAGCTGCGGATCGATTTCGGCCCTGGCGTTGGTGAGAGGAAGAGCGTGGGGCAAGTCGCCGCGCTCTATTCTCCCGAAGATTTGATCGGGCGGCAGGTGGCGGCGGTCGTGAACTTTCCGTCGCGCCAGATCGGCAAGGCCGTGTCGGAGGCGCTGACGCTCGGCTTCGCGGACGAGGAGGGCCGGGTGGTCCTTTTCGCGCCGGACCAGCCGGTGCCCAACGGTTCGAGGTTGTTCTGATGACGGGGTTGGGCGCGCTTCTGGCGAGCGCGGAGGAGATCGAGGGCGGTTTCGTTTTCGATATCACTGAAGACTGGCTTCAGGGCCGCACCGCTTACGGCGGGCTGACTTCGGCGGTTGCGCTGGCGGCGGCGCAGCGGCTCGATCCCGAGTTGCCGCCGCTGCGTTCCGGCCAGTTCGCGATGATCGCGCCGCTGGCTGGCCGCGTGGAAGCGCGGGCGCGGGTCGTGCGCAAGGGGCGCAATGCCACCTGGGTTGCCGCCGAGCTTGCGAACGAGAAGGGCGTGGGTTTCGCCGCCAGCTTCGTGTTCATGCGCCAGATCGAGAGCGCGGCGGATATCGCCGGCTATCCGATGCCGGAGGGCGTGAACCCGGTGGCCGATGCCAGGCCGGTGCCGCTGGACGTGGCGCCCGAATTTCTGAAGCGAAACTTCGATGCGCGCTTCGCCTTGCCGAAATCGGCGCTGGGCGAGGCGGATATGTGCTGGTGGGTGCGGCTGAAAGAGCGCGACGGCCTCGATCCGGCGCTGGAAGCGGTGCTGGTCGGCGATGCCTTGCCGACGGCGGTGCTGCCGCTGCTCAATTTCCGCGTGCCGATCAGTTCGATGCACTGGCACATCAATCTGCTGGAACCTGCGCCGGTCACCGAGGACGGCTGGTGGCTGCTGCGCACCACCAGCGCATTTGCGCGGGACGGCGGGGCCAGTGAGCATATTCTCCAGTGGAGCGCTGCGGGCGCGCCGGTGATTGCGGGGATGCAGTCGGTGGCGGTGTTCGGCTGAGTTGCCCAGCCCATTTCGTCACCTGCAAGGAGGCGCGGCCCACGAAGCAATCCGGAGCGGCGTAAACCGCCCTGGATCGCTTCGCTGAGTGCGCGATGACGAAGGTCGGGGGCGATCCCGCCTTGTCAGGCGGGCGCCGGCTCACCTGCCAGGGTCTTGCCCAGCGCGATCTTGAAGGCCGAGAACGCGATCAGGCCGACGGCCGCGGCAGCGACGTGGATCAGCCAGAACGACAYGGTGTCCATCGAGGAATACCAGCCGCCCACTTCGCCCACGATCTTGTTGGCGCCGAAGAAGGCCAGATAATAGATGCCGACGACCGTCGCGTTGAGCGCGCGCGGCGCGATCTTGGTGAAGAGCGCGAGGCTTACCGGCATGATGTGCGCGAAGCCGATCGAATTGAACAAGTGGAACATGACCGGCCAGAACAGGCCGATCCTGGCGTCCCCTGCCGTTGCGGCGGCGATGACCAGGCATGACCCGCCGATGATCGAGAAGACCGAGCCGATGATCATCTTGCCCAGTTCGTCGGGCTCGCGGCCGGTACGATCTGCGTACCACTTCCAGAAGGCGGCGACGGCCACCAGCATGGAGAAGCTGAGGGTCGCATCCACGGTGATCATCCAGCTCGTCGGCAGGGTGGTGCCGAAGAAGGTCAGCTGGAACTTGGCGTCCGCCCATACGAGATAGGCGTTGAAGATCTCCTGGTTGGTCATCATCGCGATGGCGAGCACCGGCACCAGCACGGCCAGCGCGCCGAGGCGCGGCCAGTCTCCGCGGGCGAGACGTGAGCGGGGTGTCTTGTCGCCCTTGGCCGCGCGGTTGTCGGCGGGCAGCCAGTGCCCGGCCTTGAGATAGATGACGAGACCCAGCACCATGACGATCCCGGCCGTACCGAAGCCGTAGTGCCAGCCCACTTCCTCGCCCAGCGTGCCCGCGATCAGCGGCGCGACGATCACCGAGACGTTGATGGCGATGTAGAAGATCTGGAACGCCATGGCGCGGCGCAAATCGCCGGGCTTGTAGAGTTCGCCGACCTGGCTGGCGATATTGCCCTTGAACAGGCCGACGCCGACCACCAGCGAGATCAACGCGAAGAGGAACATGCCCTCGAACGCCATGAGGAAGTGGCCGAGCGACATGACCACGGCGCCCGCGATCAGCGTGGCCTTGCGGCCCAGCCAGCGGTCCGCGACGATGCCGCCCAGGATCGGGGTCAGGTAGACGAGCGAGGTGTAGTCACCGAAGATCGCCGAAGCCAGCGGCTGTCCCTCCAGCCCGGCGTAGTGCCAGCCGCGCAGCCAGGACAGGCCGGCGACTTTGCCGACGTTCTCCGGCAGCAGCAGGTACTTCACCATGTAGAGCACGAGCAGGGTCTGCATCGAATAGTACGAGAAGCGCTCGCATCCCTCGACGAAGGAGAGATAGCCCAGGCCTTTGGGGTGGCCCAGGAATGCGCGGTCGTTGCGCTCGATTTCCTCGGGGAAGTCGAGTTCGGGAGTGGCTTCGGAAAGTGTCATGGCGGTCTGGTGCGGCCCGGTACTTTTGTTATCCAAGCGCGCACCATAGTGGCGCGTCATGGTAATGTCACGTCAGGCAAAGGATTGCGCGGCCCGCGAGGCCCAAGCGCCTCTCTCCAAACGGGAAAAGGCGACAGACCCGATCGACCTGTCGCCTTCCCGTACGCCCCCGGACCTCCCAAAAAAGGGTTTGCGATCGGCGCCACATTCCCGCGTGGCGGGACAGAGTCAGAACGTGCGGAGAGGCATCGGGTTTCGGCAGTCACCGCGCGCGAGGCACGGGACATCGGAACATTTGCGCGTGAAATCAGTCGGTCGGGCGCGGATATGCGCCGAAGGCCGATCAGTCCGGGCGGGCGAGTTCCTCGTCGAGGAAGGCGGCGACGTCCTCCAGCGACACCTGCTTGTCGAGGTAGGTCTGGCCGATTCCCTTGAGCAGCAGGAAGGGCAGGGTGCCCGCGTCCATCTTCTTGTCATGAAGCATGTGATCGACCAGGCGGGCGCCGTCGCAGTCCAGACCCAGCCGCGCAAGCCCGGCAGGCAAGCCGATCTCCCCGATATGACGGGCGATATGCTCGGCGCTGGCGCGCGGCATGAGTTCGCGGCGCGCGGAATAGCGTGCGGCCAGCACCATGCCGAGCGCCACGCCTTCGCCGTGGAGCAGGCGGTCGGAAAAGCCGGTCTCGGCCTCCAGCGCATGGCCGAACGTGTGGCCGAGATTGAGCAGCGCGCGCTTGCCGGTGGTCTCGAACTCATCCTCGGCAACGATGCGGGCCTTGCTCGCCACGGAATGGGCCACGGCATATTCGCGCAACTGGCTGTCGCCGGCGATCATGGCGGCCGCGTTGGTGTCGCACCAGGCGAAGAAGTCGGCATCGTCGATGAGGCCGTACTTCACCACTTCGGCATAACCGGCCAGGAAGTCTCGCTCTGGCAGCGTTTCCAGCGCGGAGAGGTCGGCCAGGACGAGCGAAGGCTGGTGGAAGGCGCCGACGAGGTTCTTGCCGGCGGGCGTGTTGATCGCGGTCTTGCCGCCCACGCTCGAATCGACCTGGGCCAGCAGCGTGGTCGGCACCTGGATGAACTTGCAGCCGCGCTTGAGCACGGCGGCACAGAAGCCGGTGAGATCGCCGATGACACCGCCGCCCAGCGCGAGGATGTGATCGCCGCGCTCCACTTCCAGCGAGAGCAGCCAGTTCACGGTGGCGGCCAGTTCTTCCCAGGACTTGGTGGCCTCTCCGGCGGGCAGGATGCGCCAGTGCGGCTCATGGCCGTTTTCGCGCAGGCTGGCCTCTACCACGGCGCCCCAGGCGGCGTGGACATTGACGTCGGTGATGATCGGCACGCCGCGCTTGCGCAGGAGGCCGCGGCACTGCGGGACCAGTTCGGCCAGGAGGCCGGCGCCGACGCGCACTTCGTAAGGGCGGCCGGCGATATCGACGGGGATTACAGCCATTGCGAAATTCCCTGCAGGACGTTGTTGATCGTCTGGACGTGCGGCCCGCTGTGACTGAGCACATGGATCGGGGCCTGCGAATAGTGCGGCCGCCGGTCGTCACGCAGCCTGCCGAGGATCTCGTGCGGGTCGCCGCCCTTGAGCAGGGGGCGGTTGTCCTTGCGCGCGGTGCGCTCGACCAGGGTTTCCACTTCGCTGTCGAGCCAGACCGTGATGGCCTTGTCCAGGATCAGCTGCCGCGTGATCTCGTTGCAGAAAGCGCCGCCGCCCGTGGCGATCACGCAGCGTCCGACCCTGGAATCCGGCCCGGATTCGATGAGGCGGGAGATCACCCGGCGCTCGCCGTCGCGGAAGTAGGATTCGCCGTAGGTTTCGAAGATTTCCGGGATGGTCATCTGCGCGGAACGCTCGATTTCCTCATCGGCGTCCACGAAAGGACATTCGAGAAGCGTCGCGAGCCGCTTGCCCACGCTGGACTTGCCCACGCCCATCATACCCACCAGCACGATGGGGCGATCGATACGCCGCGCGAGTGCGGCAATTTCCTGCGCGGAAAACCGGGTTTGTTGAACGTCCATTGCTCCATCGCCTATAGTTGCGCTAGGTCGCAGCGCAAGCATCGGTGAAGGAAGGCGAGTGACGATACAAAAACGCAGGCGCAAGTTCTCAGGCGTGGCTGCCGTTTCCATCGTCGCTCCGGTGGCAGTCCTGGGGGCGGTCCTGTTGGGCGCCTGGGCATGGTCGGACGGCGGCCGTTCGCCGGTGCGCGATATCGTCGAGCCGATTCCGGTGCCGGAGCTGCCCCGATGAGCCTGGGTGTACGGTCCTGGCATCTGCTGGCCGGCGTTTCGCTGGCGCTGACTTCGGTATGGGCAGTGGCGCAGGATGCGCCCGAATCGCTGCTGCCGAAGATGTTCGACGAACCGCCCGCGCGCGCAACACCCAGCGCCGCGCCTGCTGCGCCGCCGCGGCCTTCCAGCCGCCCGGCGGCAAGCCCTTCGGTTGCCGCACCGGCATCGCCGTCGAGCGCGCCGCGCTCGGTTTCGACCCCGGTGATCCAGGCATTGCCGGTGGAGGATGCGCCGAGCTTCCCCACCAGCGGCTTCGTGACGACCGACGCCAGCGGCAAGAGCACGCTCACGCGCATGCCCACGCTTGAAGAACTGCAGGGCATGTCGCCCGAGGCCTTCGAACAGCTGCTGACCGACAAGCTCGATCTCGACATGCCGGCGGGCGCTCGCCGCTCGATGGAGCAGATCGGTCTGGTCGACGAGAGCGAGGGCGGGATGGCCGCAGCTTCGCTCTCCGCCCAGAACCCCTATCTGGTGCAGACCGCCATCGCCGCCAATCGCGGGGCGCTGGTCTCGCGCTGGGGGCATATCCTGCTGCGCCGCGCGCTCGCCTCGCGGCTCCAGGCGCCGCCGGGCATGAGCCCGCAGCAATTCCTCGGCCTTCGCGTAGGCCTGCTGATTCGGATGGGCGAAACGGATGCCGCCCGCGCGGTCCTGCAGGGGCTGGATATCTCGAACTTCACGCCGGGTATTACCCGCGAGGCCTTCGACATCTACCAGCGCACGGCCGATTTCACCGGCATGTGCCCGGTGCTCTCGATCCAGGGCATGCAGGACGACACTGCCGAATGGAGCGCCGCGCAGTCGATCTGCGATGCCTTCCGGGGCAGCGGCGCCGCCGCGCTCGCCCGGCTGGAGCGGGCCCGCGTCAGCGGCAAGATGCCACGGATCGATTCGCTGCTCGCGCAGAAGTACGCCGGCGCTGCGGGACGCTCACGCAAGGCCGTGACGATCGAGTGGGACGGCGTCGATACGATGACGCCCTGGCGCTACGGCCTGGCGATCGGCGTCGGGCTCACCCCGCCCGATAGCGCCATGTCCGGCGCCGGGCGGATGTACGATTATGCCACCGCGCTTGCGCCGATGGTCGGCCTGGAGCGCCGGGCCATTGCCGCCGACCGGGCGGCGGCCAGCGGCGTGCTTTCCAATGCCGCGATGGTCGACCTTTATTCGCAGGTCTATGCCGATCCCGAAGTGACCGGCGAATGGCAGAAGCGCGCAGAAAGCCTGCGCGATGCCTATACGCTGGAAGCGCCCGGCGCGCGCCTTTCCGCGATGCAGAACCTCTGGACCGGCACGACCGGGGAGGCTGCCTATGCCCGCCAGGTGCTGACCGCCGCAGCCGCAGCGCGCATCGCGCCGAGCAAGGACATGGAGGACGATGCCGCTGCGCTGATCGCCTCGATGCTTTCGGCGGGTTACGACACCAATGCGCTGGCCTGGTCGCCGATCGTGGCGTCGGGCAGCGAGGGCTGGGGCCTGCTGACGCTCGCTGCGCCGGGCCGTATCCGGGCCGTGGATTCGGGCGCGGTGGATACCTATTACGGGGCCGACGACAGCCAGAACAAGCGCCGCAGCGCTTTCCTTGTCGCCGGACTTGCCGGACTGGGCCGGATCGATGAAGGCGCGGCCTCGCGCTATTCGGGCGACTGGGGCATGCAGCTGGACAGCGCGACCCGTTTCACCGCCGCCATCGACAAGGCGGCCACGGACGGCGATGCCGCCAGCGTCGCCCTGCTTGTCGGTCTCGGCATGCAGGGCAGCAGTTGGCAGCGGATGACGCCGCGTTACCTCTACCACATCGTCTCTGCGCTTCGCACGGTCGGCCTCGATGCCGAGGCGCGGATGATCGCCGCGGAAGCCGTGGCTCGGGCCTGACCGGGATGGCGGGCGGAAGCCACGCCGAACGGTTCCTGGCGATGCTGGCGGCCGAACGCGGGGCCGCGGCCAACACGCTCGCCGCCTATCGGCGCGATCTTGCGGCCGCCGAGGCGGTGCTGGGCGATCTTGCCGCTGCCGACGGCGATTCGCTGGCCGGGCTGGGAGAGGCCTGGACCGGGCTCGCGGCATCCAGCCTTTCGCGCCGCTGTTCGGCGCTCCGGCAATTCTATGGCTTCCTGGTGGACGAGGGCCTGCGTGCAGACGATCCCTCGGGTTCGCTGCCGCGTCCCCGCACGCGCAGGCCCTTGCCGCGTCTGCTTTCGCATGCGGAAGTGGAGCGGTTCCTGGCCACGGCCGAGGCAGAGGCGGCGGGGGAGCGCTCCGACGCAGTGCGGCTGCTGGCGCTTTTGGAATTGCTCTATGGCTCGGGCCTGCGGGCCACCGAACTCGTTTCGCTGCCGGTCGCCGCGGTGCCGCGCGATGCGCCTTTCCTGCATGTGACGGGGAAGGGCGGGCAGCAGCGCATGGTGCCGGTGAGCGGCCGTGCGCGCATGGTGCTCTCTCGGTGGCTGGCGGTACGACGCGGCACGTCGAAATTCCTGTTCCCCTCCATCGGGGAAAGCGGCCATCTGACGCGGGTACGCCTGTTTCAATTGCTGAAGGCGCTGGCGGTGCGCGCGGAGATCGATCCCACGCGCGTGTCGCCGCATGTGCTGCGCCATGCCTTCGCGACGCATCTGCTCGAAGGCGGGGCAGACTTGCGGGTTCTGCAGATGCTGCTGGGGCATGCGGATATCGCGACGACCCAGATCTACACGCATGTCGACAGCGCGCGGCTGGTGGCGCTGGTAAACGCGCGCCATCCACTGGCGCGCGGCTGAGCGGAGGGAACCTCGCATTATCCTTCCCGTTGCTTCACGGGAGAAACGCGAAGAATTGCCATCGTCCGAGGGGAAGAAGATGTCTGCATACCAACCGGTTCGGGCGCTCAGGGGCACTTTCGCCGCGACTTGCGCGGGCGCCGCGCTGCTGGCCCTGGCGCCAAGCACGACAGGTGTTGCCGTGGCCGCCGCGGCCCGTCCGGCCACTGTCAACGCCATCAGCCGTGCCGACAAGGCGGAAGGCGCCAAGGCGCACCCGGATCTCCTCGCCGAATTCGGCGGCGCCGTGACCGGCCCTCAGGCCAGCTATGTCGAGCAGGTCGGCAAGAACATCGCCATCCAGTCCGGCCTTTCGAACGCGCGCGGCGACTTTACCGTCACGTTGCTGAACTCGCCGGTGAACAATGCCTTCGCGATCCCGGGCGGCTATATCTACGTCACCCGCCAGCTCACGGCCCTGATGAACAACGAGGCGGAACTGGCCGGGGTGCTTGGGCATGAGGTCGGTCATGTCGCTGCGCGGCACTCGGCCAAGCGACAGGAAGCCGCCTCGCGCAACCAGTTGCTGGGCGTACTGGGATCCTTGCTGTCGGGCGTCCTGCTGGGGGACAGCGCTTTCGGCAGGCTGGGGCAGCAACTGGCCTCACAGGGCTCGCAAATGCTGACGCTGAAATATTCGCGCAGTCAGGAGCTGGAAGCGGACCGGCTTGGCATCACTTACCTAAAGCGGGCGGGCTACGATCCGCGGGCCATGGCGACCGTGCTGGATAGCCTCGCGCGCCAGACGGCCCTGGAGGCGCAATTGCGCGGCACATCGAATCAGGTTCCGCAGTGGGCCTCGACGCACCCGGACCCGGCTTCCCGCGTGCGCGATGCGCAGGCCCAGGCAGGCGCATCGGCGCCGGGCATGACCAACCGCGACGAATTTCTCACCCGGATCGATGGTCTGGTCTACGGCGACGATCCCAAGC
The DNA here is from genome assembly GCF_052113265.1 of Novosphingobium sp. YAF33. Lineage (NCBI taxonomy): Bacteria > Pseudomonadati > Pseudomonadota > Alphaproteobacteria > Sphingomonadales > Sphingomonadaceae > Novosphingobium > Novosphingobium sp. YAF33. The sequence continues at coordinate 423,371 of NZ_JBFRCW010000003.1, read as the reverse complement.
AGGGAATCATCGACGGCAACCGTTTCACCCATCCCGAGCTGCGTCTGGCGTTCCAGGCGCCCGAGGGGTTCTACCTCGTGAACGGAACCCAGGCGGTTTCGATCAACGGCGATTCGGGGAAGGCGCAGTTCTCGGGCGGTCCGATGGGGACGGGGCTGGACGCTTATATCCAGACGGTGTTTTCCAGCCTCACCGAATCAGGGCAGGCGCGGATCGTGCCGTCCAGCATCGAGAGCGCGAACGTGAACGGCATTCCGGCGGCCTATGGCGTGGCGCAAGTGCAGGCGTCCAGCGGTCCGGTGGATGTGGCCGTGTTCGCCTACGACTTCGGYGGCGGCAAGGCCTATCACTTCCTGACGATCACGCGCGTCGGCGGCGCGGGCGCGTTCAACGCGATGTTCAAGAGCATGCGCCGGATTTCCGCAGGCGATGCAGGCCAGGTCAAGCCGCGAAGGCTGGCGGTCGTGACTGTAAAGGCTGGCGACACCGTGCAGTCGCTGGCATCGCGCATGGCATACAGCGATGGGGCCGTGGGGCGGTTTCTGGTGCTCAACGGACTGGGGAGCGGTGCGCGGCTGGCTCCGGGGCAGAGGGTGAAGCTGGTGACGTATTGATCTTTCCGTCAGCGCGCTCGGTAATGACTTCTATTTGCGACGTCCAAACAAAAAGGGCGGCAGGTTTTCCTGCCGCCCTTAGATCACACGGAGTGTGGCTTTATTTTATTAGGGGTTGGGCGCCGTGGACGTGTTGCTTTCGGCCATCTTTTCGGTCGCCGTGCCGAACGTGGTCGACAGCTGCGAGCCCAGGCCCTGCATGGCGGCGATCGCGGCGACGGCGATCAGAGCGGCGATCAGGCCGTATTCGATTGCGGTGGCGCCTTCTTCGTTGCGGCGCAGCTTGGCGAGAAACTTCATGTCATGTCTCCTGAATGAAAGCAGTCTTGTGTACCCGGTCCGCCCCGCCAGGCACTCGCTTCGGCGCTTTGGACGGTTGTTATCTAGCGAAGAAGTGTTGAAAAAAACTTAAACAGAGAAAGTAATTACTGACCTGAAATCGCTGCAGTCGACTTGTCGTTGACAGAGGTCCACAAAGCGATCGTTTCCGAGGCGAGGCTGTTGAGCGCTACAAACATGGCAAGCACGATCATGGCCAGAATCAGGCCATACTCTATTGCAGTGGCGCCATCTTCATCTCGAAGAAGGCGGGCAAGGAATGATGATTCTGTCATGAATACTTGCAATGCCCCCAATCATTGATTGAATTAGCGGCTTAGCGTTAAAGAGTTCCTAAAGGAGGGGGTTTCCCTGGAAAATTTCCTTACACCCTTGCTGGTCGTCGCCGTGGCTCTGCTACGCGCGGACGGGCGCGTGCTGATGCAGCAGCGGCCTCTGGCGTCGCAACACGGCGGGCTCTGGGAGTTCCCCGGCGGCAAAGTCGAGGCAGGCGAGACGCCCGAGATGGCTGCCGCGCGAGAGCTGCATGAAGAGCTGGGCGTGGCGCTGGCGCCGGAAGCGCTCATGCCGGTGGGCTTCGCGAGCGGGCCGGGGAGCCTGCCGTCCGGCGACGAGGCGCTCAAGGCCAGGGCGGAGAGCGCGGGTGGGGGCGGCCGTGCCATCGTCATTCTTCTTTATGCGTGCCGTGCCTGGGAGGGCGAGCCAGAGGCCCATGAGGCCGAAGCGCTGGGCTGGTACATGCCCGGCGAGATCCCGGGTCTCGACATGCCGCCGCTCGACTATCCGCTCGCCGCGGCCTTATCCACAATCTTGGCGCAGAACGCGATATAGGCGTTGACGGCAAGGCGAAGCGCTCCTATTGGCGCCTCTCCAACGCGCCCGTAGCTCAGCTGGATAGAGCATCAGACTACGAATCTGAGGGTCGGACGTTCGAATCGTTCCGGGCGCACCATTCTCCTTCGGGGGCATGGTCTTTGGTTGGAGAATGACATTTGCGCCCGTAGCTCAGCTGGATAGAGCATCAGACTACGAATCTGAGGGTCGGACGTTCGAATCGTTCCGGGCGCACCATTCTCTCCTTCGGCAGGGAATGGCACTACATAGGGCAAATTGTGCGCCCGTAGCTCAGCTGGATAGAGCATCAGACTACGAATCTGAGGGTCGGGCGTTCGAATCGCTCCGGGCGCACCACTTGCACCAACGCACTGAAAACCCCGCGGAGCCTGGCTCCAGCGGGGTTTTTCGTATTCGCGATGCCAGGCGGGCTGAGAGGCCGGAGCAGGCTGAAACGAAAAAGGCCGGAAACGCAGCTGCGCTCCCGGCCTTTCGATCAGATTGCCCTCAGGCGATTACTGGCCGCTGGGGGTCTCGCCTGCGGCGGCAGTGGCCGAGGGAGCCGCTTGGGCATCCGCACCCGGCTGGCCGCCGGCGCTGGCCTGCAGCTGCGAGTTGAACGCCGTGGACGTCATGCCGAGCGTCAGCGACTTGTCCGCGCCGAGCCCGAAGTAGGACTTCTTGAGCTGGGCGACCGAGCCGTTGTTGAGCGCCACGAAGACGTCGTCGCCTTCGACCTTGCTCACGGTGCCGAGAACGACGCCGTCGCTGCTCTTGATCGGCTTGTCGGCCACGAAGGCGGTGGCGAGTTCGGCGCTGCTCTCAGCCTTGGCGCCGTTCACGGCGGCTTCGAGGTCGGCCTTGTTCATGCCGATGGTCAGGCCCTTTTCGCGCATGGCGAAAGCGGTACCGGGCAGGCCGGCGCGGGCCGTGCCGGTGTTCACGGTGACGACACCGTTCTGGACCGCTTCCACGGTACCGACTTCGGAGCCATCGGGGGCATAGACCTTGGCACCTACCGTCGGGGCGGCGGTGGCGGCAGCAGCCGTGCCCTGAGCCATGACGGTCACCGGGGACAAGGTCGCGGCGGCGATCGCGGCGGCGATGAGAGATTTCTTCATGGCATACTCCTTCTCGATGCGGGAACCGACCCAACGGTTCCGGCTCGGAAGCTTCCGACGCGTAATCGCTGCGGAAGCGTGAATGGTGGTCCGGAAAATTCACGACCCGGACGATTTGTTCCAACCCGAAAGTTGGAAGCCCGTTCCGCGTGGGTTAGCACTGGGAAGGAACGGACTTTGACGGTGCATGTTGCACACTTGCAACGGAATGGCCGCTGAACGGTGCCGGATCAACCGTCAAAGCGGCTCTTTTTTACGGTGAAGTGGCGGAAATCGGCCATTCGCAGGTTTCAGGGGCGGCAGGTCGTGTCACATGTCGGACAAATGCCCTTCGGAACATCCCTCGATCTCAACCCTTGATCGCGGGCGACGGCTGATCCAGCAAGGTAAGTGATGATACAAAACTCGGCTAACGGTGGAGGCCAGGACCCAGCGGCTTCGCCATCGGTCTGGCGCTACGCCATGGCGAAGCGCGCCTATGTGGTGATCGACGCGGCCGACTATTTCGAACTGATGCGCGGCGTGATGGAAGAAGCCCGGCAACGCATCTTCCTGATCGGCTGGGATTTCGATTCGCGGATCCTGCTCGCCTCGGGCCGCCGCTGGTGGCAACGCGGGCGGCGCCAGAAATTTCCTGCGCGGCTCGGTTCCTTCATCATCTGGCTGGTCAAGTCGAACCCCCGGTTGGAGATCCTGCTGCTCAAGTGGAACATCTCGCTGGTGAAGTCGCTCTTTCGCGGGACGATGGTCTTCGATCTGATCCGCTGGGCGTTGCAGGCGCGAATCGATTTCAAGTTCGACGGCGCGCATCCGATCGGCTGCAGTCACCATCAGAAAATCGTGGTGGTGGACGATGTCTTCGCGGCGTGCGGTGGTATCGACATGACTTCCGATCGCTGGGACACGCCGGATCATCTGCCCAAGGACCCTCGGCGCCGCCGCCCGACCGGAGGGCTCTATGGCCCCTGGCACGACGTGACGATGGTGATGGAGGGCGAAGTGGCCGCCGCGCTGGGCGAATTGGGGCGCGAGCGCTGGAAGGTTGCGGGCGGTGCGGAGATCGCGCCTTGCGTGCCGCAGGACTTCAGCCCCTGGCCTGACAAGCTCCGCGCCGAATTCGAGAATGTGGAAGTCGGCATTGCCCGGACCCGCGCCGAATATGGCGAGTGCCCCCAGGTCAGCGAGATCGAGGCCCTGTTCGTGGAGCAGATCCGCCGCGCCCGCCGCTTCGTCTACGCCGAAACCCAGTATTTCGCCTCGCGCGCGATAGCCGAGGCGATCTGCGAACGGCTGCTGGAAGACGATCCGCCGGAGTTCCTGATCGTCAATCCGCTGACGGCGGACGGCTGGCTGGAGCAGGTGGCTATGGATACCGCACGCGTCGAACTGGTGCGGACGCTGGGCGAGGCGGACCATGCCGGTCGCTTCCGCATCTACTACCCGGTCGCCGCGGACGGCACGCCGATCTATGTCCATGCCAAGCTCATGATCATCGATGACGAAGTGCTGCGGGTGGGTTCGGCCAACATGAACAACCGTTCGATGGGGCTCGATTCCGAATGCGATGTCTTCATCGATGCGGCGCGGCCTGCCAACGCCCATGTCTCGCCGGCGATCGCGGGTTTGCGCCATCGCCTGCTCGCCGAGCATTGCGGCGTGACCGAAGAGACCATCGCCGAGGCGCTGGATCGCCATGGCTCGATGCTGGCGGCGGTCGAAAGCCTTGTGCCCACGGGCAAACATCTGGAACCCTTGCCCTTGAAACATCTCTCCGAAGCTGAAAGAGCGCTGGGTGAAAGTGCTCTGCTCGACCCGGAACGACCCGGAGAGATGTTCGAGCCGATCGAGCGGCGCGGTCTCTTCCGCCGCAAGGGGCAGCTCATGCGGCTGCGCCTCATGGACAGATTGCGAAGGAGTAAGAAGGGATGAGCAGCCTTGACGGTCCCGACGAGGACAACCCGCTGGGCAAGCCGGCCGTCCCCGACCATGTGCAGCAGGCCATCCGCACGCTGATCGAGTGGGCCGGAGACGATCCCGCGCGCGAAGGGCTGATCGATACGCCCAAGCGCGTGGCCCGCGCCTGGAAGGAATATTGCCAGGGCTATGGCGAGGATCCGGCGATCCACCTCAGCCGCGTGTTCGAGGAAGTGGGCGGCTATGACGAAGTGGTGCTGCTGAAGGACATTCCCTTCCAGTCGCACTGCGAACACCACATGGCGCCGATCATCGGCAAGGCGGCGATCGCCTATCTGCCCAAGGACCATGTCGTGGGCATTTCCAAGCTGGCCCGCGTGCTGCACGGTTTCGCGCGCCGTCTCCAGATCCAGGAGCGGCTGACCGCCGAAGTGGCGCAGTGCATCTGGGACCATCTCCAGCCGCAGGGCGTGGCGGTGGTGATCGAGGCCAGCCATGCCTGCATGACTGCGCGCGGCGTGCGTACGCCGGGCGTCAGCATGATCACCAGCCGCATGATGGGCACTTTCCTCGACGACGAACGCAGCCGCAAGGAAGTGCTCAGCCTGATGGGCTACTGAGCCGGGCATTTCGGCCACGCTGAGCGCGGCCTTGTCCGGTGCCAACGTTCGGGATAGCCGTCCGAACCCAATTATCCCCGCTTCCGCAGCGCAGGGGGCTTGAACAGCCTCTCGCGCTGCGGTGAAGGAAAGCGCGTGCCATGCAGGTGATGGGCATGCGCGGGGCATGAGCCGGGGGACAAGGTGAGCGGACGGATCGAGACGAGCGAAGGACGGCCGGTCGCCGCCGCGGCCCCCACGGCCGAAGCCAGGACGACAGCGCAAGCGTCCTGGACGCGTTGGGCCGCGGCGCTCGTGCCGGCGGCAATGCTCGCCGTGCTGCTGCTCCGCCGGGTCTGGGATGTCGACATTTTCTGGCAGCTCAAGCTGGGCGAGATCATCCTTGCCCATGGCGGCCCGATCTCGCGCGAGCCCTTCGCCGCGTTGCATCTGGGCGAGCCGCTGCCGGCCATCGGCTGGCTGGCGCAGGCCAGCATGGCCTTCGTTCGCGCCATCGGCGGCTGGGACGGCCTGCGGATCTACGATTCGCTATGCTGGCTCGGCGGGTTCTGGGCCGTAGCGGCCGCCTGCCGCCTGCGGGGCGCCTCCAGGCTGGCGGTCGCCGCCGCGCTCGTGCTCCCGTTCATTGCCGCGCTCGCGACGGCCAGCATTCGGCCGCAGAGCTACGCCTCGCTCTGTTTCGGTCTGCTCCTGGCGCTGCAGCGCCTCGAATTGCGACCGCTCCCGGCCATCGCGCTGGGCGTGCCCTTGCTCCTGCTCTGGCAGAATCTGCATCCCTCGGTCAGCGTCGGCGCGCTCGCACTGGGCATCCAGACGGCCCTTGGCCTCCTTGCCTGGCTGCGCGACCGCAGCGGTCCCTTGCCGATCGGCCCGGCGATCCTGAGCCTGGCCGCGATCGGCGCGGTCTTCGCCACGCCCGACGGCGTCTCGATCCTGGCCATTTCGGCGAAGAATGCCGAGATGAGCCTTGCCATCGGCGCCAGCGAATGGCGCCCGCTCTGGATCGAGGGCAACTGGACCAATGCCGTGCCGGTCCTGGCCGTGGCCATCGTCGCCCTGTACCTTGTCCTGCGCCAGCAGGAGCGCCATGAGCCGCGCGAACTGTTGCTGGCGCTGGCCCTCTTCATCCTGACGGCGACTGCCTATCGCTTCGTGCTGTTCTGGGCCCTTGCCCTCGTTCCGGTGATCGCGCGGGCCATGACGCGGGCCGTGACAGGGAGCGAAGAGTGCGGGAGCGCCCAACGTGCCGCGCCGCGGGGGCTGGCCGCAGCCGCCGTGCTGTTCGTGGCGGCGATCACGCCGATCGCGGCACCGACGCGCTTTGCGCCTACTCTGCCGCTCGGCGCCATCGCTTATCTGAAGACGCTCGACGTACACGGCACCATCTACGCCGATTTCCCCTATGGCGGCCCTGTCATCGACGCGGGCTGGCCGGCCTGGCACGTCGCTTATGACGGTCGCTACTATCGCTACGCGCGCGAGGAGTGGCAGTACAACGGCGGGATCGAGAACGGCTACGTTCCCCTCGTCGACGTGATCGCCAAGTGGCATCCGGCCGCGTTCCTCATCCAGGAAGAGCACAATGCGCCGCTGGCAGGGGAACTCGCCCGCTCGCGGCGCTGGCAGCGGGTCTATCGCGGGCCGGGCGGCGTGGTCGTCTATGTCCCCCGCCGCCCGTCGCAGCGCCGCTAGCTCTACTTCGGCGCGTGGGGCTCGCCGCCCGAGAAGGCATCGGCGATCGAGCAGGCGGCCGGGCCGAGAATGACGATGAACAGCGTCGGCAGGATGAACAGGATCAGCGGCACGGTCATGATCGCGGGCAGGCGGGCTGCCTTTTCCTCGGCGCGCATCATCCGTTCGTTGCGGAATTCGGCGGACAGGACGCGCAAGGCCGAAGCCAGCGGCGTGCCGTAGCGCTCGGTCTGGATCATGGTGGTGACGACGCCGCGCATGGCGTCGAGATTGACGCGGTAGGCGAGGTTTTCGAAAGCCTGCCGGCGTTCGGTGAGGAACGACAGTTCGATCGAGGCGAGCGAGAATTCCTCGCCCAGTTCGGGATAGGCGCGGCCGAGTTCGCGGGCGACACGGTCGAACGCGGCGTCCACGGTCAGGCCGGCCTCGGCACAGATCACCAGCAGGTCGAGCGCGTCCGGCAGGCCCTTGCGGATCGCGTCAGTGCGCTTGGTGACCATGTTCTTGATGAAGATATCCGGCCCCTTGTAGCCGGCGATCAGCATCCCCGCGAAGCCCATGAACTTCTTGAAGCTGCTCCATTGCGGGAAGTAGTCGATCCCATAGATCACCAGAGCAGCGGTGCCGCCCATCAGGATCGGCGCGACGAGGCGCGCGAAGACCACCGCGACCGCCCATTCCTTGTTGCGGATGCCGGCCTGGGCCAGCTTCTGCTCGATGGTGCGAAGCTGGCTGTCCTGCAGCATCTTCAGCTTGCCGAGGAAGGCGCCCATGCGGTCGGTCGTCTCGTTCCGGCGCACAACGCTCTGGCGCTTGCGCGGGGCGGTGGCGATCCCGGCCTTGAGCGCTTCGCGGCGCTGGTTGAGCGCCTTGACGCGCTTGGCCATGGGATCGCGCACGGTGACCGCGGCATAGATCGCCAGCAGCACGGCCGCCGCCGCGACGGCCGCGAGCAGCGTGCCGACCATGATGACGTCGAAACCGAGAAGGGTGGGACCGGCAGGTTGGTTTGGCATCGGACCGTCTATCTTTCGCTCAGATCTCGAAACTGACCATCTTGGCCATGATGAAGGCGCCGATGCCCATCCAGACCGCGCCTCCCATGCCCGCCACGATCAGGCGGTCGTCCGTGAAGAACTTGCCGATGTAGCCGGGGTTGATCCACCAGATCATGCCGAAGACGATGAAGGGCAGGGAGCCCACGATATAGGCCGAGGCCTTGGATTCCGAGCTCATGGCGCGGATCTTGAGCTTCATCTGCGAGCGCTTGCGCAGCACGTCGGACAAGTTCGCCAGGGTTTCCGCCAGGTTGCCGCCGGTCTCGCGCTGGATGGCCAGCGTGATGCAGAAGAAGGCGAATTCCGGGATGTCGAGACGGTCGGAAGTGTCCTGGAGGGCATCCTCCATGGTCTTGCCGATCTTGATGCGTTCGGTGACGAGCTTGAACTCCTCGCCCACCGGGCCGGGCACTTCCTTGGCGACGACGCCGAGCGTCTCGGTGACGGGCAGGCCCGAGCGCAGGCCGCGTACCAGCAGTTCGATGGCGTCGGGGAACTTGGCGTTGAACGCGTTGGTGCGCCGCGAGATGAGCTTGTTGAGCACGAAATGCGGAATCCCCGCGCCCATGAACAGCCCGAAGGCCAGCGCCAGTACCAGCGCCTTGGTCTTGAGCAGTACCAGCAGCGTGACGAAGAGGCCGACGCCGCCGGAAACGTAGAGGTACTGGTTCAGCGACCAGCTCACGCCCGATCGGTGCAGGCGCAGGGCCAGGGCGTCGATCCGCGAGCCCGAACCCGCGGTCTTGTGCATTTTCGGGCGGCGCGCGGCAACGGCCTTGCGCATCTGCGCCTCGACGCGGTCGGTCGTGCTCTGCGAATGGCGGTAGCGCACCGACTTCAGCCGGCGCGTCGATTCCTTGGCGGGCGAAGGGCCGGAAAAGGCGACCCAGACAAGCGCCACCGCGCTCGTCAGGCCGATCGCCAGCAGCAGCAACTGCATCATGTTCATGGCCGCTTTTCGCCCCTTACGCGGCCCCTCAGCGAGGAGCCGTTTCCTTCTTCGCCGCGGCCTTGCCCATGAAGGCCTTGAGGTCGAGCTTGCCGAGCAGCGAAGGCTTGGCGGCAGCGCCGCCCGGCACCGCGCGGGCCTCTCCGGTCTCTTCGAGGATCAGGCGCGAGAGGTCGCGGATTGCGGCACCGGCCCGGTTGGTGCGGTTGGTGTCGGCGAATGTCTGGCCCAGCTTCGCGGCCATCGATGCGGCCTTGAGGTCGTAGGGAATGGCAATCTGCACCGGGGTTTCGATCGAGGCTTCGAAATCGGCCTTGGTGATCTCGGCCAGGCTGGGCTGGATCTTGTTGGCCACCACGAGCACGCGGGCATGCGGGGCATGGGCCTTGAGCCAGGACAGCATGCGGATCGTATCGCGCGCCGAGGCCAGCGTCAGTTCCACGACCAGCACCACCACGTTCACATTGGCCAGAAGCTGCGGGAAGTTGATCAGCATGTTGCGCGGCAAATCGATGACCGTCATCTCGAAGGCCTGGCGGAATTCTTCCTCAAGCTGCACGAAGGCCGCGCCGTCGGTCATCAGCGGCGTGCCGATGGGGGCTTCGGCCGAGAGGATCGCCAGGTTGTCGTTGGCGCGGATCATCGCGCGTTCGATGAACAGGCCGTCGATGCGGCTGGGGTTCTCGATCGCGTCGGTCAGGCCGCGGCCGGGTTCAAGGTCGAGGCAGAGCGCGCCGGTGCCGAAATGGATGTCGAGATCGAGCAGGGCGGTCGGCAGCTTTTCGTCCGCGCTGAACAGCCAGGCAAGCGATGTCGCCAGGGTGGAGGCACCGACACCGCCGCGCGTGCCGATCACGGCCGTGGAAAGGTGGGACTTGGCCGCGCCGGGCTCATGGCCGCGCGGGGCCGAGAACACGGCCTGCGCCTGCGCCAGCGTATCGCGCACGGTGCCGGGGGAGAGGGGCTTGAGCAGATAGTCCTGAATGCCGCTGGCCAGCAGGTCGCGGTAGAGGCGCACGTCGTTGACCTGGCCCACCGCGATGACAACGGTGCCGGGCTCGCAGACTTCGGCCAGGGCATTGATGTCGTTCAGCGGGTCGCCGCTTTCCGACAGGTCCACCAGAAGGATGTTCGGGCTTGCGGTGATCGACAGCGACTGGACCGCGTTGCGCAGGCCGCCCTTGTTGCACTTCTCCGGCTGCCAGCCCATTTCGAGCGCAATGGGGCGCAGCACGTCGAGCGATGCCTCGTCGCACATATAGGCAGCGAACTGGTCGCGGCCGCCGGGGCCGCCGGATTTCCAGGGTGCGTTCATGGCTCAGTTCGCCTTGCTGGAGGTGGCGGCGACGGTGTTGCCGCCCGTGGGAGTGGCGCTGCGATAAGCCTCGATCGCCTTGGACGCGCTCATGACGGTGGTTTCGCCAGTCGACTGGGCGCCGTGCACCAGGTCTTCGGGATTGGCGACCATGGCCGCGATATTGGCATTGGTGGCGCAGCCGTAGTTGCTGGTCAGGCCGTTGTTGGGATTGAAGTCGTTATGGGCGGACCAGTCCGGGCAACCCGGCACCGAAGCCTTGGTGCGGGCGACGACGATCCGCGCATTGCCGGCATCGACATAGCCGTCAGTGACCGGCGCGCCCTCGGTGAGGATCAGGCCATAGCGTCCGGCCACGGCATCCACGGCGCTGCGGACGGCGGGATTGCCCGAGGGATCGTCCACGAAGATGCGGTCGCCGTATTTGAGGCCCATGGCCTCGAACCAGCCGGCCAGCCGTCCCTGCTCCCCGGACCCGAGACCCGAGCCGTCGGTCCGCACGTCCAGCGTGTAGTTGACGCGCTCGATCACGGGCTGATGCACGCTGTTCATCGAACGGTTGGTGGGCATGCCGCCGCAACCGGCAAGGAGGAGGCCGAACGAGAGGACGAGCGAGCCGGCAGCGAGACGGCCGAGGCCGGGACGACGCGCGATCTGGTTGGACATCGGGATCATCTTTCTCAGTTCAGGCTGAAGCCGGGGCGAACGGCGGTATCGGCGGCCGAGCGCTTGCCGGACGTGGCGGGCGCGGTGGAGGCATCGCTCGCTCCCGGGGCGGCGCCGGCGCCGCTCACGGCTTCCGAGCGCTTCTTGCCGCTGGTGCCGTCGTTTTCCATGTTGCCGAGCAGGCGCTGCAAGTCGTTCGGGGCGTTGAAGCCGTCGGTCGGCAGCGCGATCTGGGAGGCATCGACCGGATTGACGAGGTAGGGCGTCACCACGATCACCAGTTCGGTCTCGCCGCGCTTGTAGCTGGTGGAGCGGAACAGCGAGCCCAGAATCGGCAGGTCGCCGGCGCCCGGCAGCTTCTGGATGGTATTGGTGGAATTGTTGCTCAGCAGGCCGGCGATCATGAAGCTCTGGCCGGAGCCGAGTTCCACGGTGGTCTCGGTACGCCGCACGGTGAGGGCGGGAACCTCGTAGCCGTTGAAATTGACGGCGCCCTGGCTCGACAGTTCGGAGACTTCCGGGCGGACGCGCATCGAGATGCGGCCATTGGCGAGGACGACCGGCGAATAGCTGAGGCTGACGCCGTATTTCTTGTATTCGATCGACGTGGTGCCGAGCGCCTGGCTGATGGGGATCGGATATTCGCCGCCCGCCAGGAATTCAGCCGTTTCGCCCGACAGCGCGGTCAGGTTCGGCTGGGCGAGGGTGGTGACGAGGCCGATGGTCTCGCCGGCGTCGAGCGAACCGAGGATGTTCACGCCGAACAGCTTGCCTGCCGCAGCCAGCGTGCTGCCGGCCGTGTTGGTGGTGACGCTGCTGCCGGGAACCGTCGTTCCATCGGGCAAGGTGATGGAGACGTCTCCGCCGACACCCATGGCGCGGCCGGGATGGAATTCGTTGACGGTTCCCTGCCCGATGCCGAACTTGAAGCCGCCGGTGCCGTCGATGGTGGCCATGTTCACAGCCAGAGACTTGACCAGCGAGCGGCTCACTTCCGCGATGCGGACCTGGAGGTTGACCTGCAGCGGGGTCGCCATGCGCAGGCGGCTGATGACATTGGCATCCTTGCCGACATAGGCCTGGACGAGGCGCTCTGCTTCCGCGGCGTCTTCCGGGGTCTTGACGGTGCCGGTCAGCAGGAAAGTGCTGGAACCCATCGTCGAGACGCCGATCTTCGCTTCCGGCATGGCCAGGCGCAGCATGGCGTCCACGCTGTCGAGGTTCGAACCGACGCGGATGGTGGCAGACCAGATCACGGCGCCTGCCGCGTTGCTGGCATAGACCGTGGTGGTGCCGCCGGCCTTGCCGAAGACGTAGAGCTGGCGCGCGGACTTGACCTGCACGTCGGCCACCGCGTCATTGGCGACGAAGACGTCGGCCATGGCGCCGGGCACGTTGATGAGCTGGCCGTTGCCGATCGACAGCGAGAGGTCCTGCGCGGGATGGACGACCGACTGCGCACAGGCAGGTGCGGCGGCCGCGAGCGGCGCCAGCGCGCAGGCCGCGATCAGCAGGGACTTGAGAAGGCGCGGTTGCATCGTGAGACCCTTCGTCGGATGGATGCGCTTTGCGGAGAATGCGTTCTGCGGGCGGGTCATCAGTGGCTGCCGACGGGTTCTTCGGTCGTGTCCTTGCCGCGCGTGACGCGCACGACGGGGCCGGTACGAACGGGCGCTGCGGAAGCGGTCTGGGGTGCGCCGACGACCGGAACGGTGCGGGCCGCCATTTCGGGGCCGGTGGCCGGGCGGCTGGAGCGCTGGAAGCGCGAGACGTCACCGCCGGTCATATAAGTGGAGGTGCCTTCGATGGGGCGGTTCATGGCATTGCGCATGAGCTGCTCCTCCTGTTCGCGGGTGGCGCCTTCCGGCACCTTGACGTCGCCGCTGGCGAGGATGCGCTCGAATTCGCCCTGGTTGTCGGCGATGGCGCGCAGCGAGAGGCTGAGCGTGCCGATTTCCTGCGCCACGGCCACCTTTTCGGCAATGCGCGGCGTCACTTCGAGCGTGACCGTGCTGAAGGCATGGACCACCGTCTTGCCGTCCACCACTTCGTTGTCGGTGGCCTGGTCGGTGGCGAGCACGCGCAAGTTGCGCAGGATCGTTTCCGATGCGCGCAGGGCTTGACCGCCGTCGTTGCCGGTGACCTGCTGGGTGAGCACGAGGTCAACGTGGTCGCCGGGGAAGACGAAGCCGCCGACGCCGGTCTTGGCGGAGACGGGAATGGTCACCGCGCGCATGCCCGGCCCGAGGGCGGCGGCCAGGAAGCCGCGATCGCCCGGCGCGACGAGGGCGCCCTGGGTTACCGGCTGTCCGGCGGTGATCTGGAAGCGGACCACGGTGCCGAGCAGCTTCTGCATGTCGGCCTGACCGTCGATGAAGTAGGCATCCTTCACCAGCTCCTTCGGCCAGTCCTGATAGGAGACGGCGTCGGCGGTGATGATCGTGCCCACGGGCAGGGCGCGCTGGGCGACGAGGACCTTGGGTCCGGTCGGCTGGGCAGTCGCCACGGCCTGCGCCTGGGGCGCTGCCGAACCGGCGAACATCGAGCGGGCGCCCATTGCCGTCACCACTGCTATGAGCAGCGCGGCAACCAGCAGCACCAGCTTCTTCCTATCCATGTCTAAGCGACCCCCTGAAAGCCCTGGAGCGGCAGGCGCCGCCCCGAAGGCCGAAATGCGGCGTCAGAAACGCCCTGTGCGAAACCCCTGCGCCCGAAGTCACTGCGTTCGTGACTGGGCAAGTGTAAGTAGAATCGCGTAAAATGGTTAAAATCGAGTTCATCGAACGAGCGTGCTGGAAAGCACCTGCTCGCCCATCACCCAGAGCGCCGCCGCCGAGATGGCCACGCCGTAGGGAATGGGCAGGCGCGACTTCTGGCGGCGCATGATGTGGCGGAAGCCGAACAGGAACAGCGCGACCACGGCCAGTGCGATGAGTGCCAGCAGCCATGCCTGGGGAATGGCTGCGTGCACGGCGCCGAGCTGGTCGGGTGAGATCACCGGGCGGTGCATGGCCAGCGCAAGAACCACCGCGCTCGCAGCGAAGACCCAGCCCAGGGCGACGATCCAGCCGAGCGCGTCGCGCACCGCCTCGCCGGGCCGCCGTTCCATGTTGAAGGCGGCCATGGCGATCGAGGCTCCGCCGCCGATCATGGCCATGAGGACGATGACCTGGCCGAAACCGGCCGGCGCAAACCACAGCGCCAGCGCGGTCAGCAGCTTGACGTCGCCGCCGCCCATCTGGCGCAGTGCAAACAGCAGGCATGCGACGACAAAAGTGATCAGGGCCAGGCCAAGCTGCCAGGCCATGTCGGCCCAGCCCAGGCCGATCGACCACCACCAGAACGGCGCGGCCAGGGCGATCGCGAGATTGAGCGTATTGTCGATCTCCCGGCGCTTGAGATCGGTGAAGGCTGCGACAAGCAGGGCGATTGCCAATGCCAGCAGCAATGCATACGAAAAGGCTCCGCCCGGCATTCGTGAGTTCCCCCTTGGCCCGGGGCACGATCTATCGGACATCGCTTACCAAACAGTAACCACAGTATCGAGGCCGAGCTTAGCCCCATGACTGCAAAATCGTGACCATTCAGGCAACCGAGAGCGAGCCTGCGCCCGGCGAAGGCATGCCGTCCCCCGCCGAGATCGCGCGGCTGGCGGCGAAGGCGCGGCGGGCGATACCCGAGGGTGTCGTCGAGAGCTTCTGGACCGGGCCGAGCGGACCGGAGCCGCTGCGCCGGATCGACTGGCCAGTCCATGCTGCGGGCCGGCCGCAGGCGCGCGGATCGATCCTGTTCCTGCCGGGACGCGGTGACAGCTATGAAAAGTGGCTGGAGACGCTCGAGCAGTGGCATCTGGAAGGCTGGGCCGTCAGCTCGATCGACTGGCGCGGACAGGCGCTGAGCGGGCGCTTCGGCTTCGACGCCGCGACCGGCCATGTCCCCAACTTCGATGTGTGGATCGAGGATCTCGCCGCTTTCTGGCGCGGCTGGGCGGCGGACAAGCCGGGGCCGCATGTGCTGATCGGTCATTCGATGGGCGGGCATCTTGCCCTTCGCGCCGTGGCGCAAGGCAAAGTCCGGCCCGATAGCCTGGTGCTCTCGGCGCCGATGCTGGGCATTCACCCCGCCTGGCTGCCTGCCGGGCTGCTTCACACGGTGGCGCGCGGGATCGCCGGGCTCGGCGATTCGCGGCGCCCTGCCTGGAAGCACAGCGAGAAACCGGAACTCCTGCCGCAGGCCCGCTCGCATCTGCTCACGCATGACAAGGGTCGCTATTCCGATGAGGACTGGTGGCGCCAGCGCCGGCCCGGCATCGCCATGGGACCGGCAAGCTGGGGCTGGATCGAGCGGGCGCTCGCCTCGATTCGCCTGCTTGAGGCGCGGGGCGTGCTGGAAGCGGTCGACCTGCCGGTGCTGCTGTTGGCCACCCGGTATGACGGGCTGGTCTCCTGGCCGGCGATCCGGCGTGCTTCCCGCCGTCTGCCGCAGGCGGAACTCCTGGCTTTCGGCCACGAGGCGCGCCACGAAATCCTGCGCGAAGCCGATCCGGCACGCGATCGGGCACTCGCGGCCATACGGGACTTCCTGAACCGGACTGCGCGCGTTAGGGGCTGAAACCCTTATGGATGCGAGGTTCGATATCGTCATAGTGGGCGCCGGCATGGCCGGTGCCTCGCTGGCCGCCAGACTGGCGGACCATGCGCGGGTTCTGGTGATCGAGGCCGAGGAGCGCCCCGGCTATCACGCCACCGGCCGTTCGGCCGCGTTCTGGACCGAGAGCTATGGCGGCCCGCGCGTCAAGCCGCTGACGACGGCGTCGGGACCGGAACTGCAGCGACTGGGCGTGCTGACTCTGCGGGGCGCGCTGACCATCGGCCGAACCGGGCAAGAGCGCGACATTGCCGCTTTCGCCGAGACTTACAGTGCCGTCGGCATCGACGTTTCCATTCTGGAAGCTCCCGAAATCGCCGCGCGCATCCCCGATCTCCGTCCCGAATGGACGTGCGGCGTGCTGGAGCCGAGCACTTGCGACATAGACGTCGCCGCGCTCCACCAGCGCTACCTGGTCGAAGCGCGCAAGGCGGGCGTCGCCTTGTGGAGCCGTGCCGGGCTCGCTGCCGCCGAACGGGGGCCGCAAGGCTGGTCACTCACCCTTGCTGATGGCCGCCGCCTCGGCTGCGACGTGCTGGTCAACGCTGCGGGCGCCTGGGCGGACACGGTGGCAAGCCGGGCGGGCGCCCGGCCGCTCGGCATCGCGCCCTATCGGCGCACCATTGCCCAGGTGGCGATCGAGCCGGCCGCGCCGGACACGCTGCCACTGGTCCTCGACGTGGCCGGCCAGTTCTATTTCAAGCCCGAAAGCGGCCGCCTCTGGTTGAGCCCGCATGACGAGACGCCCAGCGCGCCCTGCGATGCGGCGGCGGAGGAAATCGACGTGGCGCTCGCGGTGGACAGGTTCGAGCAAGTGGTCGATCGCCCGGTTCGCCGCGTCGAGCACCGCTGGGCCGGGCTGCGCTCCTTCGCCCCGGACCGGCTGCCGGTCTACGGTTTCGATCCGGCAGATCCGGCCTTCTTCTGGTTTGCGGGGCAGGGCGGCTTCGGCATCCAGACCGCCCCGGCCGCGGCGGAACTGGGCGCCGGGCTCCTGCTGGGCCGGGCGTGGGGCGAAGTGGATCCCGCCCCCTTCGCGCCGGATCGGTTCGGACGCTAGGCCAGGGCGCCCGCTGCAGGCTTCGTTCTGGAGGGCATCATTCGTTGTTTTCCGCATCGCCGACCCGTGCCGATGCCTTGCGGCCGGGCGCGACGAAGTGCCATGCCAGCAGCACCGGTTCCAGCACGGCCATGCCCACGAAGATGCTGATGAGGCGGTGCACGGCGGGCATGATCTGCGCGTCGGCATAAGAGTCCGGCACCAGCACCACCAGCACGGCGAGCGTGAACTGGAGCCCCAGATAAGTCACGTTCGGCAGGCCGTTTTCGATATGGCGCCCGATGACGATACCCAGGCAGGTGCCCGCCACGAGCACCGCGGTATTGCCCTGCGCGACCAGCAGGATCGCCAGCGACAGGCCGCCGCCCGCAAGGCAGCCGAGCGTGCGCTGGAACAGGCGGCGCGTCACGGGCACGAAGCCGCTCGCGCCGATGCCGCTGACCGGCACGATCATCACGGCCATGACGGTGACGGCGGCCTGCGCCATCTGCGGCAACTGGAACACCGCGTGCAGCACCGGGAGCACGGCGATGGCGATACCTGCCTGCGCCGCGTGGCGTGCGGCGTGAGGGTGCCATTTCATCCGGTCCGGCGCGGGCTTGCGTCCCGCGAGCCACTTCCTTCCCGTCAGGGTCGCGGCCGAGAGGCTGACGATCACGCAGGCCAGGGTGCCGGCGATCACTTCCAGCAGGCGGGTCTGCGCGAAATGGATGGTGTCGAGGTCGGGATGCTCCAGCTTGTCGAGCAGGATCATCTCGAAGGTCAGGCCGAACAGCAGCCAGGCATAAGCGCGCCGCGCCGTGATCATGCCGTAGAGGCCCACGGCACCCACCAGCGCCGCGCTGGCCATGGCGAGCGGAAGGGCGTGAGCGGCATAAGGCACGATCGCCAGGGCCAGCAGCGAGCCGATGGCCGTGCCGACGATGCGAAGCACCCCGCGCAGCAAAGTCTCGGCGGTCTCGCTCTTGAGCAGGACGAAGGCGGTGAAGGCTGCCCAGGCGACCATCTGCGCGCCGATCAGGTGAGCGATCAGGATCGCCAGCATGACCGAGGCGACGCAGGCCCATTCGTCGGCCATGCGCGGGCCGGGCGTCACCAGGGCACGGGCTTCCTCGCGAAGGCGTTCGCGAAGGACGGGGAGCGGCGGAAACCGGGGCGGTTCGGAAGCAGGCAGGTCGCGCCTCCCTATTTGCCTGCCGCCACCGCCGCGTCGCTGGCCAGCTTGTCCACGCGCTCGTTCTCGGCATGGCCGGAATGGCCGCGCACCCATTCCCAGTGGACCTTGTGACGTGCAACCGCCTCGATCAGGTCATGCCAGAGATCGGCATTGCGCACCGGCTGCTTGCTGGCATTGATCCAGCCCTTCTTCTTCCAGCCGTGAACCCACTTGGTGATCCCGTCGATCACGTACTTGCTGTCGGTCTGGAGCGTGATCTCGCAAGGCTCGGTAAGGGCGTTGAGGCCCTTGATCACGGCCGTCATCTCCATGCGGTTGTTCGTGGTGTCCGGCTCGCCGCCCGACATCTCCTTCTCGTGGACGCCCATGCGCAGAAGCACGCCCCAGCCGCCCGGCCCCGGATTGCCCTTGCAGGCGCCGTCGGTGAAGATCTGAACCTGTTTCATGCGCCGAAGATGCCAGAATTGGCCGGATCGGCATAGAATTCGAGGCGCCGGGCAAAGGCCATCGGGTCCTTGGGCGTGACGAGCGCGTCTTCCGGCGTGTTCAGCCAGTCATAAGCGCGGGTCGCCAGGAAGCGGATGGCCGCGCCGCGCGCCAGCAGCGGCAGGGCGGTGCGCTCGGCCTCGGAAAGCGGTCGCACGGCTTCGTAACCCTCGATCAGCGCGCGCGAGAGTTCGGCATCGAACTGCGTGCCGTCGTTGCTGAAGCACCAGGCCGAATGGGTGACGGCGACGTCGTAGGCCAGGATGTCGGTGCAGGCGAAGTAGAAGTCGATCAGGCCGGTGACCTGGCTGCCCAGCATCAGCACGTTGTCCGTGAACAGATCGGCATGGATCACCCCGCTGGGCAGGTCCGACGGCCATTTCCCGGCCAGCTCGGCCAGTTCGCGTTCGACCAGGGCGCCGAGCGCGGGGTCGATCGATTCCAGCCCTTCGCGGCCGCAGTCGCCCAGCAGTTGCTGCCAGGCGGGCAGGTCCAGCGCGTTGACACGGCCATGTCCGAAGTCGGCGGCGGCGAGGTGGATCTGCGCCAGGGCCGAACCGACCGCGCGGACCTGCGCCGCCGTAGGCTCAGAAACCGAAACCCCGGGCAGGAACTCGATCAGCGCCAGCGCCTTGCGGTTTTCGCCTTCGCCAATGAAGCGGTGGCTCGCCCCGTCGCGGTCATGCATGGTGCGCGGCACCGGGCAGTCGCGCGCGGCCAGATGGTCGAGCAGGTCGAGGAAGAAGGGGAGGTCGGCCACATCCGTCCGGCTTTCGTAGACGGTGAGGATGAAGCGGCGCGCGTCTTCGCCCTGCCGGGTCTCGATCAGCCAGTTGCTGTTGGACACGCCTTCCGCGATGCCCTTGGCCGAAATGAGCGTACCGACGCCGAACGTCTCGATGATCGCGGACATCTCTTCCGCGCCGAGTCGGGTATAAACTGCCATGACGAACTGGATTCCTTCAGCGGGCGAGCTGGCGCGGCAGCTTGAACGTGATGGTTTCCTCGGCGGTCACACGCTCTTCGGATTCGACTTCGCGCAGTTCCTTGATGCGCGCGACCACCTCGTTCACCAGTTCCTCGGGTGCCGAGGCACCGGCGGTCAGGCCGAGGGTGTCGACGTCCTGCAGCCACTCCGGCTCGATGTCGGTCGCGCGTTGGATCATCACGCCGCGCGAACCGGCGCGCTCGGCCACTTCGACCAGGCGCATCGAGTTGGAGCTTTTGGGTGAGCCGATCACCAGCACCAGATCGCAGTCCGGGGCGATCTGCTTGACGGCGGCCTGGCGGTTGGACGTGGCGTAGCAGATGTCTTCCTGCTTCGGCGCCACGACTTGCGGGAAGCGCGCCTCGATCGCGGCGATGATCGCGGCGGTATCGTCCACCGACAGCGTGGTCTGCGAAAGATAGGCGAGTTCGCTGCCTTCCGGCACGTCCACCGTCGCCACGTCGCCCACCGTCTCGATCAGGGTCATGTTGCCTTCCGGGACCTGCCCGAAGGTGCCGATCACCTCGGGATGTCCGGCATGGCCGATGAAGAGGATGTGACGTCCGTCCGCGATCTGGCGCTCCGCCTGGCGGTGCACTTTGCTGACCAGCGGGCATGTGGCGTCCAGCCATTCGAGACCGCGCGCCGTGGCCTTGGCCGGCACCGACTTGGGCACGCCGTGGGCGGAGAAGATCACGGGTACGCCGTCCGGCACCTGGTCCACGCTTTCCACGAAGACCGCGCCCTTGGCCTTGAGACTGTCGACCACGAACTTGTTGTGCACGATCTCGTGCCGCACGTAGACCGGGGCGCCGTAGATATCGAGCGCGCGCTCCACGATCTCGATGGCGCGATCGACGCCGGCGCAGAAGCCGCGCGGGGCCGCGATCAGAAGGCGCAGGGGCTTGCCGGCGCGGGACGGGTTGGGAGACGGAAAGGGCGCGTTCATGAATGGGCCTCTAGCGCTTTGCCGCTTGCGCCGCTAGGGCAAGCCGACGTCTTCGAGGAACCTCACGATGAATGCACGCCGCCTGACTGCCACTGTTCTCTGCTCCGCCGCCGCGGTGACCGCGCTGAGCGGCTGCGCCAAGAAGGGAGAGATCGTGGTCGATTCGGGGGTTGGCATCACTGCCGTGCGTTCGGCCTGTCCGGCCGTGGGTATTCCCGACTATACCGGCGACATGACGCTGTTCCGCGCGGCGAACGATCGCACCGCCAACAATATCGACCTCGAAGCGGCGATGACCAATGTGCGGACGAGCTGCAACGACCAGGGCACTGACAAGGTCTTCGCGAAAGTGGAGTTCGACGTTCTTGCGCGCCGTAACGACAAGCAGGGCGCGCGCCAGGTGACGCTGCCGTTCTTCGTCTCGGTGCTTCAGGGCGGCACCGCCGTCGTTTCCAAGCGCGTCGGCCATGTCACGCTGAACTTCGCAGACGGCCAGGATCGCGCGCAGTTCCACGCCAACGGCTCGGCCTATATCGATCGCGCCGCCGCCACGCTGCCGGCCGACATTCGCGAGAAGATCACCCGCAAGCGCAAGGCCGGCGACGCCGATGCCGCCGTCGATCCGCTTTCGGATCCGGCCGTGAAGGCCGCCGTTGCCCGGTCGAGCTTCGAAGTCCTCGTGGGCTTCCAGCTCGACGAGGCGCAGCTTGCCTACAACGCCACGCGTTAAGGGTGTGACGAGGGCGCTCCGGCGCCCTCGCAATCATGGGGGGACCGGGGTTGATGCGGCAGGAGCCGTAGCTCCTTCCTAAGGGTCAGCGCCTGGCCCGGCCCAACTCGTTTCTGGCGGTTTCGATCGCGGCCTCTGCGCTGCGCGCCATGGCCTTGCGATCCCGGCGTTCCTCTCCCTCCAGGGGTTGGAGGAAGTGCAGCGTCACCCGGACGGGCCGCAGGCGTGCGAGAATGCGCAGGGCGTTGTCGAGGCCGGGTTCGTCGCCCACCCATGCGATTTCTTCCGCTTCGCTGCCGTAATCGAGCCAGACGGGCTGCACGGTCAGGCCCGCGTCTTCCGTGCCGATGGCGGAAAGCAGCGACGATTTGAACGGCAGCAGATCCGTGCCGTTGGAGGTGGTGCCTTCGGGAAAGATCGTCAGCGCGCCGGTTTCCTTCAGCGCCGTGCGAATTTGCTCCACTTGCGCAGCGACGGTGCTGCGGCGATTGCGCGCCACGAAGACAGTATCGTTGAGCGTGCAGAGCCAGCGCAGCGGGCCGAAATCGGCGAGGCCGTCATGGGCGATGAAGGCTGTCCCGCTCGCGCCGGAGAGCGCGGGGATGTCCAGCCAGCTGACATGGTTTGCCAGAAAGAAGCTGCCGGGTGCTGGCCGGCGGCCCCGAACGGTCACGCACAGGCCGGAGATGGTGCCCACCAGACGCAGGAAAAACGGCGGCACCGGATTGCGCGCCGTGAAGGGCGATGCCGCATAATAGGCTGGCACGCAGACCAGCAGCAGCGCCAATAAAGCGAAAAGGCGGATCGCGATCAGGGGCCAGCCCCAGATCGCGATCCGCCTGATCGGTTCGGAAGCCCTGGCCGAAGCCTCTGGCTTCACTTGCGCGCTTCGCCTTCCTCGCGGCCGATCCGCACGCCGAAAAGCTCCATGCGGTGATCGACGAGACGGAAGCCGAGCTTTTCCGCAATCTGGCGCTGCAGCGATTCCAGTTCGGGATCGACGAATTCGATGACCTGGCCGGATTCGACGTCGATCATGTGGTCGTGATGCGCTTCGGGGGCGGCTTCGTAGCGCGCGCGGCCATCGCCGAAGTCATGGCGATCCAGGATGCCGGCTTCTTCGAAAAGGCGCACGGTACGATAGACCGTTGCGATCGAGATGCCCGGATCCAGCGCGGTGGCGCGTTCATGGAGCTTCTCGACGTCGGGGTGGTCGGTACTCTCAGACAGCACACGGGCGATGATGCGGCGTTGTTCGGTAATCCGAAGGCCGCGTTCTGCGCAGAGGGCTTCGAGGTCGATAGGTTGATGCACGTTTGACCTGTATCAATGAAAAGGCACGGCAACCTAGATAGGCGGCCGTGCCTTCAATCACAACCGGAGAACGTCGATTACGAAAATCGACGAAGCTCGTGACGGTTCTGTTCGCAGCCGATCAGGCGGCGACGGTCTTTGGCTTGCGGCCGCGACGCGCGTTGGGCTTGCGACCCAGGCCGATCTTCTTCGCCAGTTCGCGGCGCTTCTCGGCATAGTTGGGGGCGACCATCGGATAGTCGGCGGGAAGGTTCCAGCGCGCGCGATACTCTTCCGGGGTCATGTTGTAGTGCGTCATGAGGTGACGCTTCAGCATCTTGAGCTTCTTGCCGTCTTCCAGGCAGACGATGTAGTCGGGCTTGACCGAAGCGCGCACCGAAACGGCGGGTTCAGGCTTTTCTTCTTCGACCACGGGGGCACCGCCAAGTCCAGCGAGGGCGCCGTAGACATTGGTGATGAGGGCGGGGAGATCCTCTACGCCGACACTGTTGTTGCTGACATGAGCAGCTACGATGTCCGACGTGAGCGTGATCAACGTCTCGTTGGCATCAGCCTGGATGGTTTCCATTATTTTACGACCTCTTTTTTGCGACCATTTTGGAATCGGCGGCCATTTAAGGCCTGCACTTGTCTTCTGAACCATTTTGTTCAGGAATTCAAGGTCTATTAGAAGTCGTCCCTAATTGTGACAGTTGTAACATTAGGTATCGACATCTTTATTCAGAAGGCGGGCAACCAATGTCGCAAGCAAAGGTTAGTGCGTCGATTCTGTCACCACCAGGTGTACGGTAGTACTCCCTGCGTTCGCCGATCTGATAGAAACCGAAAGCGGAATAGAGCAGTTCCGCAGGGTTTCCTTTTCTCATTTCAAGTAAAAGTCGTTTAGCCCCTCTTGCCGCTGCGGCAAGTCGAAGCGAGTCCAATATGGAGCGTCCAAGTCCTAGGCGCCGATATTCGGGGTTCACGGCCAGAAGCAGAAGTTCCTCTTCCTCGTAGCCGGTACGGGAAAGCGAAAAACCCGCCGCCGCTTCGTCTTCCGCGACAGGCGTTCCTTGTGCGGAAATGAGGAAATAGTGGCAATTCCCGAAGGCCAGCGCATCTTCGACCTGGCGCCGGTTCCAGGCTTCACCCCAGGCGGGTTCGAAAGCCTGCGCCATGACGGCCATGATCCTGTCGAGATCGTCGATCATCGGCGCCTCAGTTTCCGGGAGCGGGAAGGCCGCCCGGCAGGCGCGCATCGGGTGCGCGGCCGTACAGAGGGCGGGTGTCGGATGTCAGCGCCGTGGCCGGCAGCAGCGGGAACGCGCGCGCATCGGGCCAGACCGGCAGGGCCGTGCCGCTTCCGCGCGCCGTGACGAGGGCTTCGGCCTGGGTGCCGGCGATCACGGTTTCGATTGCGCTTGCTGCGGCAGCTTCGGGCCGGAGCGACACGAGCGGACGGGCCACGTTGCCGTCTCCCGCGAAGCCTTCGATGAACCATTCTCCGTGCCCGCCGGTCATGGCCACGCCCACGGGGACGTTGCCCGCCTGGTCGCGCGCGATCGCGGCAACCATGGCCAGCGTCGAATAGCCGGCTATCTCGGAGCCCCAGGCCAGGGCGAGTGCGCGCGCCGCAGCCAGGCCCACGCGCACGCCGGTGAAGCTGCCGGGGCCGAGTGCCGCCACGATGCGCGGCGCGCGGCCACGATCGGGAAGGGCGGCGATCATCGGTACGAGGGCTTCGGCGTGGCCGCGGCCCAGCATGCGAAACTCGCCCGCCACCAGCCTGTCGCCATCGAAAAGCGCGACCGAGCAGGCCTCGGTCGCGCTATCGATCACCAGTGTCAGGCCGCCGAAAGGCGCATCTGTCGCTTCCGTCATGTCTGGTCAGTCGTTCCCGGGATCAGGCGGCGCGGACTTCGGTGACTTCGGGGACGTAATGCTTCAGCAGGCTTTCGATGCCGTGCTTGAGCGTCGCACTGGAGGAGGGGCAGCCCGAGCAGGCGCCCTGCATGGCGAGGTAGACCACGCCGTCGCGGTAGCCGCGATAGACGATGTCGCCGCCGTCGTTGGCCACGGCGGGGCGGACGCGGGTTTCGATCAGATCCTTGATCTGCTCGACGATGTCGGCATCGGCCGGATCGTCACCATAGTCGGCGTCCTCTTCGGCCGGGACCGAGAAGCCGCTGGCATCGCCGCCGGAAAACAGCGGGGCTTCCGATACGAAATGGTCGAGCAGGATGGAGACGACCTGCGGCTTGAGGTCGGACCACTCCGCGCCGGGCGCGGCGGTCACCGAAACGAAGCCCTGGCCGAAGAACACGCCGGTTACGTCGCCCAGGTCGAACAGCGCCTGCGCCAGCGGCGAGACTTCCGCGTCTTCGGGCGAAGTGAATTCGCGGGTGCCGGACGCCATGACCTGCCGTCCGGGCAGGAACTTGAGCGTGGCGGGATTGGGCGTGGCTTCGGTTTCGATATACATGATCCACGCGATTTAGGTGCTGCGCGGATAGGGTCAAGTCCACAAGCCGCAATTGACTTTGCGCGGCGCGGGAACAAGGCTGCGATTTGCCTCTTTCTAAGCCGCGACTTCACACGCTGGAATCCCCTGACGACCGGCGCTTCCTAATCACTGGCGCTATTCACTGGCCCTTAATCGAACCGGAACCTATACCCCTCCCGATGACGAAATCTTCGCGCGCCGCCCGCTCGCTCGCTTGCCTGCTCCTGCTGGCTCCCCTCCCGGTTCAGTCCGTTCTGGCGCAAGTGCCGAACGCCCCGGCTCCGGCGGCGGACACGCTGCCCGGAGACAGCAATCCGTGGCTCTATCGCGGCAGCGACATTCCGCGTGATCCCGAATGGCATTTCGGTGAGCTGCCGAACGGTCTCAAGTATGCCGTGCGCCGCAACGGCGTGCCGCCGGGGCAGGTTTCGATCCGCATCCGTGTCGATGCCGGTTCGCTCTACGAAACCGATTCGGAGCGCGGCTATGCGCACTTGCTGGAGCACATGCTGTTCCGCCAGTCCAAGTACATTCCGGAAGGCACGGCCATTGCCGCCTTCCAGCGCCTGGGCGCGACCTTCGGCAGCGATACCAATGCCGTGACCTCGACCACGCAGACCGTGTTCAAGCTCGACCTGCCTAACGCGACGCCCACTTCGCTGGACGAGACGTTCAAGCTGATGAGCGGCATGGTGACGGCGCCGACGCTGTCGGCCTCCAACCTCAAGTCCGACCTGCCCATCGTGCTGGCCGAAATGCGCGAGCGGGGCGGCGCCGCGAAGCGCGTGCAGGATGCCATGCAGAAGACGCTCTATGCCGGGCAGCCGCTCTCCGTGCGCGAACCGATCGGCACGGTGGAATCGCTGACTTCGGCAACGCCTACCTCGGTGCGCGCATTTTATTCGCGCTGGTATCGCCCTGACAACGTGGCGGTGATCGTCGCGGGCGATGCCGATCCGGCCACGCTGGAAAGCTACGTGAAGAAGTGGTTCGCGGACTGGAAGGCCAATGGCAAGCTGAGCCAGGCGCCCAGCTTCGGCGATCCGGTCGCGCCCAAGGATGCCGATCGCAGCAATCCCGTCGGCGAGACGAAAGTGCTGGTCGAGCCCGACCTGCCGCCTTCGCTGATGTATGCCATCTTGCGCCCGTGGCGTCAGGTTACGGACAATATCGTCTATAACCAAGGGCTTATGGTCGATTCCATTGCCCAGGCCGTAATCAACCGCCGTCTTGAATCGAAAGCGCGGGCCGGTGGCAGCTTCCTCTCGGCTTCGGTGAACCAGGACGATGTCTCGCGCTCGGCCGACGCCACTTTCGTCTCGGTGACGCCGCTCGGCGATGACTGGGAGGCGGCCTTGCGCGATGTGCGCGCCGTGATCGCGGATGCCACGACCAAGCCGCCCACGCAGGCCGAGATCGACCGCGAAGTGGCCGAACTGGATGTCGCATTCCAGGTTCCGGTCGAGCAGCAGCGCATCCTGCCGGGCTCGAAGCTGGCCGACGACATGGTCAATGCGCTCGACATCCGCGAAACGGTGGCCGCGCCGAACGACGTGCTGCGCATCTTCCGCGAATCGAAGCACTTGTTCACGCCCGCGGACGTGCTCAAGCACACGCAGCAGCTGTTCAACGGAACGGTGACGCGGGCGCTGTTCACCACGCAGAAGGAAGGCGGCGCTACCGACCAGTCCCTCCGCTCCGCCTTGCTCCAACCCATCAAGCCCGATGCCTCGATCCGCACCGCCGGCAATGAAAAGCCGGTGTCCTTCGAGAAGCTGCCCGCCATCGGCGCGCCTCACAAGGCGACCGCCCAGACCTCGACGGGACTGCTCGATATCGAGCAGCTGACTTTTGCCAATGGCGTGAAGGCGCTGCTCTGGCCGGTTCAGGAAGAGCCCGGCCGCGTCACCGTGAAAGTGCGCTTCGGCGGCGGCAAGCGTTCGATCGACCCGAAGGACGCGCCCTATATCGCGCTGGGCGAGTTCGCGCTCGTCGGCTCGGGTCTGGCCACGCTCGGCCAGGAGGATCTCGACCGCATTTCGACCGGGCGCAAGATGGGCTTCGACTTCGAAGTGCAGGACGCCAGCTTCCAGTTTCAGGCGGAAACGCGCCCGCAGGACCTGGCGGACCAGCTCTACCTCTTCGCGGCCAAGCTCGATCTCCCACGCTGGGATCCGCAGCCGCTGGTCCGCGCCAAGGCCGCGGCGAAGATCCAGTATGCCACTTACTCCACCTCGCCGCAGGGCGTGCTGAACCGCGACCTGGAATTCTACCAGCGCGGCCAGGATCCGCGCTTTGCAACGCCGAAGCCCGAAGCGATCGAGAAGACCACGGCGGCCGGGTTCAAGAAAGTCTGGAGCAAGGCGCTGGCCAGCGGCCCGGTCGAAGTCCAGATCTATGGCGATTTCGACAAGGCTTCCACCATCGCCGCGCTGGAGAAGACCTTCGGCGCGCTCAAGCCGCGCACGCCGGCGCCTTCCACCGCGAACCTGGCGGACGTCACCGTGCCCAAGCCTTCGGACACCCCCATCGTGCTGCAGCACCATGGCGATCCCGACCAGGCGGCGGCGGTGATCTCATGGCCGACCGGCGGCGGATCTATGGGCATCCGCGAATCGCGTCAGCTTGAAATCCTGACGCAGCTCTTCACCAACCGCCTGCTCGATGCAGTGCGTGAGAAGCTGGGCGTGGCCTATGCGCCTTACGTCTATTCGCAGTGGCCCGTGGACATGGCGGCCGGCGGTTCGATCACCGCCATGGCGCAGCTCGACCCCAAGTCGACCAAGGTGTTCTTCCAGACCGCGGACGAGATCGCGCAGGATCTCATCAACAATCCGCCGACGGCGCAGGAACTGGCGCTTGTGACCGAACCGATGCGTCAGCAGGTGACGCGCGCCGCCTCCAGCACCTCGTTCTTCATGGGCCAGCTGGAAGGTGCGACTTACGATCCCTCGCGCATCGGCACCGTTCGCACGATCCTCTACGATTATACCGCCACGACGCCGCAGCAGATGCAGGCGCTTGCCGCCCGCTATCTCGGCAAGAACAATTCGTGGCAGCTGGAGGTCATGCCGGAAGGCAAGGCGGTCGGCGCCGTCGCCGTAAAGTAGGACCAGGTTGAACGCGGGGCAGGATTGTTCGCAAGTTACGCGTGCAATCCTGCCCGCGACACCTTGTTTCGCCGCGCCGGGGCGTTGAAGGCGCAATCGATCACCCTGATCGTCTAAACCGGCTTTGCAAAAATTGCCCGGGGAGGCTATGGCCCGCCCCTTGTTTGCGGTTCTTGCCGGTTTGGCCCCATGCATTCGGCGCGGGGAGAGAGGGCGAAGGAACCGCCGGGAGTACGTAACGTGGCTAGCAATTGGACCCCGGAAAGCTGGAAGGCTCAGGAAGCCCGCCATCTTCCGGTATACGGCGATGCGGAGAAGCTGGGCGAGGTTGAGGCCACGCTTGCGAAGTTTCCGCCGCTGGTCTTTGCGGGCGAGGCGCGTGCTCTGAAGGCGGATCTCGCCGAAGTCGCCGCCGGTCGTGGTTTCCTGCTCCAGGGCGGGGACTGCGCGGAAAGCTTCGCCGAATTCAGCGCAGACAATATTCGCGATTCCTTCCGCGTGCTGCTGCAGATGGCGGTCGTGCTGACTTTCGCCAGCAAGCAGCCGGTGGTGAAGCTGGGCCGCATGGCGGGCCAGTTCGCCAAGCCGCGTTCGGCCCAGACCGAGACGATCGGCGGCATGGAACTGCCCAGCTACTTCGGCGACATCATCAACGGCATCGAGTTCGAGCCGGAAACGCGCCGCAACGATCCGGAGCGGATGCTGAAGGCCTATGGCCAATCCTCGGCCACGCTGAACCTGCTGCGCGCTTTCGCGCATGGCGGTTATGCGAACCTGCGCCAGGTTCACCAGTGGACGATGGAGCACATCAACCGCAGCCCCTGGGGCCAGAAGTTCGAACAGATGGCCGACCGCATCGGCGAGGCGCTGGACTTCATGGCGGCCTGCGGCGTGGACCCGACTTCGGTTCCGCAGCTTCAGGGCACCGAGTTCTACACCAGCCACGAAGCGCTGCTGCTGCCCTATGAGCAGGCGCTGACCCGCCGCGATTCGCTGACCGGCGACTGGTACGACTGTTCGGCCCACATGCTGTGGATCGGAGACCGCACGCGCTTCGAAGGCTCTGCCCATGTCGAGTACTTGCGCGGCGTCGGCAATCCGATCGGCATGAAGTGCGGACCCAGCCTCGAGCCCGACGCGCTGCTGCGCATGCTCGATACGCTGAACCCGGCACGCGAGCCGGGCCGCATGACGCTCATCAGCCGCTACGGCTATGACAAGGTCGAGGCCGGCCTGCCCAAGCTGGTGCGCGCGGTAAAGGCCGAAGGTCATCCGGTGGTGTGGTCGTGCGACCCGATGCACGGCAATGTCATCAAGGCCGAAAGCGGCTTCAAGACCCGTCCGTTCGACCGCATCCTGGCCGAAGTGCGCGGCTTCTTCGCCGTCCACCGCGCCGAGGGTACGCATGCCGGCGGCATCCATATCGAGATGACCGGCCAGGACGTGACCGAATGCACCGGCGGCGCCATCGCCATCACTGACGAGGCGCTGAAGGACCGCTATCACACGCACTGCGATCCCCGCCTCAACGGTGCGCAGTCGATCGAACTCGCTTTCGAGATCGCCGATCTGCTCAACCTGGAAGCGACGGAGCGGCAGAAGCAGGCGGCCTGAAACCACTGCTTTCGATAGAATTGCGCGGGCAGGAAAGTCTTGGCTTTCCTGCCCGTTTGCTTGCGGGAAGCCTGAGCGGGGGGACCGAAGCTCAGGTGCAGGGTTGGCAGGCGGCGGATCGGCTTTCCCGCACTTGCGCGCGCAGCGCTTCGATCTGGGCCGCCTGACGACGCATCACCGCGGCGGCCTGAAGCATGGTCGCCTCCGCTGTGGACCATTCCTTCACGGAACCGCCCAGCGCCGCCCACATTTCGAGCGTCTGCGCCAATGCCTTGACTTCGGCTTCGTCCACCGCCCTCATCCCCGGCGCCCCGACGGGCCGCCGTGCAAAATTGATTGTAACGGGGCGGGACTCTTCCTTCAGCTTCGCAAAATCGATGCGAATTCTACGAAAAGCCGATAGGCTTGGACGAGCGTCGTCCATCCTGACGCCTCTTGAGCAGCCTGTCTGGAATGCCGGGGCAACGGATTGGCGGGATGTTTCGGTGGGGAGGGGGCGTCATGAAGAAGTTCGCGTTGCTTGCGCTGGTCGTGGTTTTCGCGATCGGGACTCCGGCCTTGGCAAAGGGCCCTGCGGCGTCCGAAAGGGCGGCGGAGAAGAAGCCGGGGATGGACCAGGCCGATCCGATCGAATGCCGCAAGTTCCAGGAAATCGGGTCGCGCCTGAAGATCAAGCGGATCTGCATGTCCCGCAGTGAGTGGGCGGCCCAGGCGCGCGAAGACCGGATGAACATAGAGCGTTCGCAAGTGGCGCGGGGACTTGGTCCCACCTGAATCCTGCCGCGCAAGTGGGATGCTCTATCCGGTGGAGATCGGTCGAGAACCCGCTTGACCGCTCGAAATGCACGGGCCACCAAACGGGTCCATGACAAAACATTTCCGGATCGCCGCGGGCCTCGCAGTTGCGCCGTTCGCTCTTGCCGCCGCTTCGCAACTCTCGGCGGCACCGCCCACCGATACGATGATGAACGAGCAGGTCGGCTCGTATGACTGGGTGCGCCCGCAGGCGGATTATATCCGCCGCGAAGTGATGATCCCGATGCGCGACGGCAAGAAGCTGTTCACGGTCATCGTCATGCGCAAGGGCACGAAGGACGGGCCGATCCTGCTCAGCCGCACGCCCTACAATGCCGGCGGCATGACCAGCCGCAACCGCAGCCAGAAGATCGAGGAAATCCTTCCGATCATGGACGCGGACTTCGTCAACGACGGTTATATCCGCGTATACCAGGACGTGCGCGGGCTGGACGGCTCCGAAGGCGACTACGTGATGAACCGGCCGCTGCGCGGGCCGCTCAACAAGACCAAGGTCGACCATGCCACCGACGCCTACGATACGATCGACTGGCTGGTGAAGAACGTGAAGGAGAGCAACGGGAAAGTCGGCATCACCGGCTCGTCCTACCTCGGCTTCACCTCCCTGATGGCGCTGATCGATCCCCATCCGGCGCTCAAGGCTGCCGTGCCCCAGAGCCCGATGGTCGATGGCTGGATGGGCGACGACTGGTTCCATAACGGCGCCTTCCGCATGTTCGGTTTCGACTACGACCTGGGCCAGACCGTCAAGAAGGGCGGGGGCGCGGTGCCCAAGGGCACCGGCGACGAATATCAGGCCTATCTGGAAGCCGGTTCGGCCATGGATTATGCCAAGGCGTACGGCCTGCTGGACCTTCCTGTGGTCCGCAAGGTGCTGGAGCATCCCAGCTACGACGCCTGGTGGCAGGGTCAGGCCGTGGACAAGCTGCTGGGCGCGCGCAAGCTGACGGTGCCGACCATGCTGGTCGTCGGTCAATGGGACCAGGAAGACAGCTACGGCGCCCCGGCCGTCTATCAGGCGCTCAAGGCCAACGGCACGCCCAGCGACATGGTCAGCCTGGCCATCGGCCCCTGGCGCCATTCCCAGGTCAATTACGAGGCGCGCGAACTGGGCCCGCTCAAGTGGGAAGGCGATACCGGCGCACAGTTCCGCCAGCGCTACATGAAGCCGTTCTTCGACTGCCACCTGAAGACCGATGCCCCGAAGTGCGATACCCCGCCGGTCGTGACTTACGCCACGGGCGAGAACCGCTGGGAAGTATCGCAAAGCTGGCCCGCAGGCAGCTACACGCCGCTCTACCTCGCGGCGAACTACGGCCTTTCGTGGAGCAAGCCGGCGGCGGGCAGCGACAGCTACGTTTCCGACCCGGCCAAGCCCGTGCCGCTGCTGCCGCGCCCCGTCCACATGCAGGGCGAGGAGTGGAAGACCTGGCTCGTCCACGACCAGCGTTTCGTCGACGGCCGCACCGATGTGCTGAGCTACAGCACCGGCGTGCTGGACAAGCCCCTCCATATCAAGGGCGCACCCAAGGTCGAGCTTCATGCTGCCACCAGCGGGCAGGACAGCGATTACGTGGTCAAGCTGATCGACGTCTATCCGCAGGAGAACTCAGCCAATCCCGCCCTGGCCGGCTATCAGCTCGGCATCGGCATCGAGATCTTCCGGGGCCGCTACGTCCACGGTTTCGACAAGCCGCAACCCCTTGAGCCGGGCAAGGGCTACACGTTCCAGTGGTCGCTGCCCAATGTCGATCATGTGTTCCTGCCGGGACACAAGATCATGGTGCAGGTGCAGTCCAGCCTGTTCCCGCTTTACGACCGCAACCCGCAGTCCTGGGTATCCTCGATCATGGAAGCCAAGCCCAGCGACTATGTGAAGGCGACGGAAACCGTGACGTACGGCGGCGATGCGGCGAGCGCCGTGTGGCTTCCGGTTGCCGGTGACTGAGCAAACGGCCTCGTTCCGGACCCGATCCGGGACGAGGTCACGCGGTCAGCTTTCCCCGAAGAGTTCGCGCTGCGAGGCTTCGATTTCCTCGAAATAGCGCCGGCGTGCATGGCGCTCGGTGACGACGCCGACCACCCGGCCGACGCCGTCCACCACCGCCAGTTCGTCGGCCACGGCTACGTCGAAAGCCTTTATCATCGCGCGGATGTCCGTGGTCGGGGAAAGGGTGGTGCCCTTCAGCGAGGCGAGGGAGCCGATCGCGCTGTCCTGCGGCAGTTCGGGATTATAGGCAGAGGACGTGGCGACGATGCCGGCGTAATGCTCGTCCTCGTCCAGCAGGATCGCCTTGCTTGCCGAGCCCAGCGGAACGCGCGCGCGGAAGTCGGCCACGGACAGCGTGGCCGGTGCCGAGATCCAGTCCTTGCGCATGATGCGTCCGGCCGTAAGGCTGAGCATCCAGCCGATGTCCCGCGGGGAGCGGATGATCGAGCCGCGGATGTGCAGGCGCCAGGTCGAGAACGAATAACCGAACATTTCGCGGGTGAAGGCGCTGGAGACGAGCGAGGCGGTCAGCACCACGCCCATCAGCGCGAAGTCGTGAGTCGTCTCCAGCATGAGCATGGCCAGCGTCATCGGGCCGCCGACGATGGAGACCGCCAGCGCGCTCATGCCGACGAGGGCGGATTGGGTGGGATCGAGTTCGATGCCCAAAGGCAGCAATTGCACGGCTGCGGCGAAGATCAGGCCGACCAGCGACCCCAGGAAGAGCGAGGCGAAGAACAGCCCGCCGCGAAAGCCGAAGCTCAGCGAGATGACCGAAGCGGCGATCTTGAGCGCCAGCACCATGAGCAGGAAATGGATCGCCGGCTGCATGGCGAGGTTGAGGTGCATCGCGCCGTGGCCCGCTGAAAGCGACTGCGGGGAGACCCAGGCCAGCGGCATCAGCAGCAGCCCGCCCACCAGCGGCTTCCAGCGCGCGAAGCGGGTCAGGCGCTGGACATGCAATTCGGTGAAGGTCACCAGCCGCATGATGAGTATGCCCACGAGGGCACAGACCAGGCCGAGCACGGCGTAGATGAAATAGTCGCCCGTGGTGAGGTCGCGCGCGCTGGACGCGGCGATCAGGTACGGTTCGACGCCGAGTTCGCGGGTGATGAACGCCGCGCCGAGGGCGGCGGCGATGACCGGGGCGATGGCGGAGGGCGTATAGGCGCCGATCACGATCTCGAAGGCGTAGAAGGCACCGGCCAGGGGCGCGCCGAAAGCGGCGCCAACCGCGGCCCCGGCTCCGGCGCCGACCAGCGTGCGCATGTCGGCGCGGCGCAGCTTGAACCATTGGCCCAGCACCGAGGCGACGCCGCCGCCCATCTGGGCATAAGCCGCCTCCAGCCCCACCGAGGCTCCCGCGCCGTTGGAAATGATGGTCTGGGCGGAGATGATGAGATTGTCGATGAAGGGAATCCGCCCGCTGTGCAGCGCGTTGGCTTCGACGACGTCGATCGGTGCGCGCCGGCGTCTGCGAAGCAGATAGGCGATGCCGATCAGGACCAGGCCGCCGAAGGGCAGGGCGAGCAACCGCCAGGGATGGCGGATTTCACCCAGTGCGCTCAGCCGGTTGCCGTCGATCGCGTAGAACAGCTGTTGCAGCGTGTGGGCAAGAAAGCCCTGGAGGTTGGTGAGCCATCCGGCGGCTATTCCTGCCATGACGGCCAGCACGATGAACGCCAGCTCGCTCTCGCGCATGCGCTGCCGCTGGCGGATGACCAGGGCTTTCAGGGCGTTAACGGCGGGACGTCGCATCGATTGTCGATTGGGCCTGCGCATGCGCGGCTGTCAAGGCGGGTATCGGGAGGAGGGGCAAGAAAAGCGAGCGTGCAGAGCGGCGGTCACGGGGCCGTCGTGCGGAGGGAATCCGTGTCCGCGCGCCCGTTCTTGCGGGCGCGCGGCATGCCGCACCGGCTTGCGTCCGAGTTCTGCGGCTACCTCACTTCGGAGGCATGCGGATGCCGCCGTCGAGGCGGATGCACTGGCCGTTGAAGTACGTGTTGCGCACCAGTTCGAGCACGAAGCTGGCGAACTCGTCGGGATTGCCCAGGCGCTTGGGGAAGGGGACGGCCCGCCCAAGGCCTTCATAGACCGCCTCGTTCATCTCCTTGACGCGCAGCATCGGCGGGGTGGCGAATGTGCCGGGCAGGATGGCGTTGACGCGAATGCCGAGGTCCATCAGGTCGCGCGCCATCGGCAGCACCATGGCATTGACCGCGCCCTTGCCGCCGCCATAAGCGACTTGGCCGATCTGCCCGTCCTGCGAAGCGGCAGAGGAAGTGAAGACGATGCAGCCGCGTTCGCCGTCGGCATTGAGCGGCTCGGCTGTCGCCATGCCCAGCGCGGCGATCGCGGCCACGCGATAGGACGCGGTGAACACGCCCTCGGCCGTCTTGGCGATCTGTTCGGTGGCCATGCGCTTGAAGCCGCCCGTGGTCTTGTCGAACGAGACGGTCTTGCCGCCGCCGGCCACCACGGCGCAGTGGACGACGACGCGTTCCTGGCCATGGGCGGCGCGGGCGCGGGCGAAGCCTGCCTCCACGCTCTCCTCGTCGAGAATGTTGACCTTGCAGAACACGCCGCCGATCTCGGCCGCGAAAGCTTCGCCTGCCTCCTCGCTGATGTCGAAGATGGCGACTTTCACGCCTGCATCGGCCAGCGCCTTCGCGCTGGCGCGGCCAAGGCCCGATGCACCGCCCGTGACGACGGCGGCCAGCGTGTTGTCGATCTTCATGGCGAAGGTGTCTCCCGCGATTCGTGTTTGGCCATGGGCTAGCGCACTTCCCGCCAGTACCGCGCGGCCGGAATGCAGCGCGCGGCCAAGTATCGCTCTGGCGCGGTCAACGCCCGGCGAGCACGCGCCGCCCCCTCGCGGCAGGGCGGCGCGCGAAGATCAGGCGCGGGCGATCAGGCCGCGCAGGTCCTGACGGGTGGCTCCTCGCCGATCTGAAATCGCCCGGCCTGGTTGGCAAGCGTCGTCGCGTCCGAGATCAGGGTGCGGGCGGCGGCGGAGGTCTGTTCGACCATGGCCGCGTTCTGCTGCGTCGTGCGGTCCATCATGCCGACCGTGGAACTGACTTCCGAAATGGCCGTGGCCTGGGCATCGTTGTCCCGCGCCATCGTCTCGACAAGGGCGTGGACCCGGCCGACCTCACCCGCGATGGTCTCCAGCGACCGATCGACGCGCGAGACGGTGGCGACCGCCTGGTCGATCTCGGAACGGGTGGCGGACAGGCCGTCGCGCGCCTTGCGGGCTTCTTCCTCGGCGCGCATGGCCAGGGAGCTCACGAGATCGGCAACGACCGCGAAGCCGCGCCCGGCGCTTCCGGCCCGACCGGCCTCCACGGCCGCGTTCATGGCCAAGACGCGCGTCTGGAAGGCGATCTTGTCGACCCCCTCGATCACGGCATCGATGCCGCGCGCGCTTTCGTGCACGACGTGCATCGCCTGCACCGCGTCGCCGGCCACTTCGCGTCCCTGCTCGACGGAATCGAGCGCTTCCCCGGCAATGCCCAGGGTTTCCTGCGCGCCCGATGCCGTGGCCTTCACGCGTTCCTCGACGCGCAGCAGCGTCGCGGCCGTTTCCTCCAGGTTCGCGGCGCTGATTTCCGTGCGCTGCGCAAGATCTTCGGAGGCCCGCGCGATGGCGCCGGATTCGCCGTAGATCGCATGGGAGGCCGTCACCACCGATCCGATCGTCTCGCGCAAGTTGGCGAGGCTGCGGTTGTAGGAGGTCTTCAGCGAGAGGAACCCGGCGGGCAGGTCGTCGATGTCGTGGAGAAGATCGCCGCCCGCCAGCCGCGACATGGCGCGATCGAGGGCGGCGATGGCCTGGTTGCGCTCCGCTTCGGCTTCCTCGAAATAGATCGAGATCGACAAGTCCATGTCGAGCATGGCCGCTTTCATCAGCGCGCGGTTGAGCTTGCCCGGGCTGACGCGGCGCGTGAACAGCCGCCAGGGGCTGGCGCTGCGTTCGACGGCGGCCATGATCTCTTCCAGGATCAGCGCATRGCCGCCGATGTACCAGCGCGGTTCGAGGCCGATCTTGGCGTGGACTTTGCCGATCCGGCTGACGGCGGCGTAGTATTCGGCGTCGAACCGGCCAGTGGCGATGCCCAGCCAGTGGCCGACTTGCGCGCCTTTGGCGGCGTTGATGTGCGCATCGCTGCGGAACATGCGCGCCATCTCGGGGGTCGCGCGGACCCGCCGGTAGAAGTGATCGAGCGCTGGCTGGATGCAGGTGCGGAGAAATGGTTGCGCAGCGGCGAGAATACGGCGCTGCGCGGCATCGAATTCGAGGAACTCCAGACGTTCCTCGACGGTCTTGACTGTCAAGTTCAACTCCTGCCCGGCGGATCTTGTCCGGCCGAATGAAATCGTTTTTCCTGACCTATTATAGAACGATGCGGGCGGCTTTCGGCGCGGGAGGGCCGGGATTTTTGCGCTGTTCGGCCGATGCCGGCAGCGGCAAAGATGCCCGGCAGGGACGGCAGGCGTCAGGCGGGTTGGAAGCCCGCCAGACGCAGCGCGCCGTCAAGGGAATCGCCGAGGGCCGGGCTCAGGCGCTCGACCGTGCGCGAACGCAGCCAGGGCTGCATGCGCGGGGCCAGGCCGCCGACGAGCGTGCAGCGGGTGGCGCCGCGCTCGAAGATCGTCTCGATGAAACGCTCGATATGGCCCGCGGCATGTTCGACGATGGAGCGGGCGATGGCGTCGTCCGCTTCGGCATAGTCCATGACCAGCGGCGCGAAAGTGCCGTAGTCGCGCGGGGTGGCGTGGTCCATCCAGGCGATGGCCTGCGCCGTGTCGTGTTCGAAACGCTCGGTCACGGCCGCGCTCAGCGGGGTCTTGCGGGTGCGCCCGTCGAGCGCGCGCAAGGCGTGGCGCATGGCGCTGAGGCCGAGCGCGGCACCGCTGCCTTCGTCGGAGATCGGGAAACCGTAACCGCCGATGGTGAAGTCCCGGCCGTCCAATCGCACTTGCGCGGCGCTGCCGGTGCCGATGATGAGGATCGCGCCGTCCTGCCCGGCATGGGCGCCGAGGTTGGCGATCTGGGCATCGGTGGCATAGCGCACCGCGGCGAAGCCGAAGTCGAGTTCCGCCAGCGCTTCACGCACGCCGGGGCGGGTGATCCCGGCAATGCCCATGCCGGCCTGGATGGTGGCGCGCTCGGCCGTGGTAAGGCCCGCTTCGGCCACGGCCTGGTCGACCGTGTCCTTCAGCGTTTCGTAGAGTGCCTCCATCCCGATGCGCGCATTGGCGGTGCCGGACTTGCCGTGGCCGATCTCCTGGCCCTGCGCGTCGACAAGCCGGGCGCGGCAATTGCTGCCGCCTGCGTCGATGCCGAGGAAATAGGTCATGGATGTTCTCCGGTAGCCCCGATGCCTGGGTGATCTCCCCAGTCGCGGCCACGGGGGGTATGGCCGATTCCGGGGTTGAGCTGGTTGCGCGGGTCGATCTCGCGGTAGAACTGCGCGAGTTCGGGCCGGGCGACATAAAGGTGGCCGACATTGTGCTCGGCCGGATACTGCGCGCCGCGCGCGTCGAGCAGGGCCCAGAGCGCATGCTCGAAGGCAAGCGGATCGGTGCCCTTCTTCACGATGTAGTCCTGGTGGAATACCTGGCAGAAGAAGTGCCCGTAGTAGAGCGTGTGGACCGTGCGCGCCGCAAGTTCGGCCGGCAGGCGTTCCACCCATTCGCGGGTGTTGCGGGGCAGGGCGACGTCGAGCGCGACGATGTCCTCGACCGTGTCCGGGTGGACGGCGCGGTATCGCACGGCAGCGCCCGCCGCCACGAAGCGGTGGAGGAAGGCCTTGGCGCTTTCCTGCGCCGTGCATTCGAAGTGCCCGCCGTCAGTGCCTGTATCCTCCGCGTCGCCGGGGAAGAGATCGTGCAGCAGCGTGCGCGCGGCTTCCACCTGGTCCCGCGGCACCTTGAGGATCAGGTGATGCTCGAAGCGCGCGCGATAGTCGCGCATGCGAGCCGGGAGATGGTCGGGGATGAACCGGCTGGACCACTGCATCAGGCGGTCGCTGAGCCCGCTGCCCATCACGCCGTCGAAGCGGGACTTGGCCGCGAAGAGCGCCGGGAGCCGGTCGGTGCCGAGGCGCTCAATGGCGAAGAACATGTCCTTGCCGTAGCGATCGGCCACGTCGAAGGCTTCGGCGTGCATATATTCGCCGGCGATCGGCAGCGTGTCGAAATCGCGCAGCATCGTGCGGCGCAGCGCGGTCAGGCGGTCGGCCTCGTTAGTGCCGATGTAGAACGTGGTGGTGTCGTCTTCGCGCGCGAACGTATCGAGGCGCACGGCGAAGACGATCAGCTTGCCCGCGCTTCCCGCCGCCTCGAACAGGCACCGGGGGTCGGCATTGAAGCGGGCCGGCACTTCGCTGTCGATGTCGCGGACATGGTCGGCATAGCTGTGGTCGTGCGCCCACTTGTCGCTGGCGGGATCGATGTCGGCTTCGATGAACTGTTCGAGGTCCAGCCGGGACAGCATGGTCTCCGGGTCGTCGCCAAGGTCCATGCCGAGATGGTTGAAGAGGCGCAGCGAGCCGTCGCCCTGGACCTGGGCATAAAGCGCGAGCTGGGTATAGGCCGGACCGCGCCGGATCAGCGAGCCGCCCGAATTGTTGCAGACCCCGCCGACCACCGAGGCGCCAAGGCAGGAAGAACCGATCACCGAATGGGGTTCGCGCCCGAACGGCCGCAGCGCCTGCTCCAGCTTGTAGAGCGTGGTCCCCGGCAGGCACAGCACTTGTTCTCCGCGGCGGATCACCTTGAGTGCGGAAAGCCGGGTGGTGCTGACGATCACCAGGCCGCCGGGATAGTCTTCGCCATCGGGGGTGGAGCCGCCCGTCAGCCCGGTGTTCGAAGCCTGCATGATGATCGAGACGTCTGCCGCCACGCAGGCCTGCACCGCGCGCCACATTTCCACCAGGCTGCCGGGGCGCAACACCGCGATGGCCGGGCCTTCGCCGGTGCGGTAGCCCTTGCGGAAGCGGGCCGTCTCGCGCGCGGAAGTCAGCACATGACGCTTGCCCACTGCGGCGCGCAGGGCGGTCAGTAGCGCGATATCCCGGGTCTTGGTGCTTGCTGCCATGGTTGTATCCCCGCTTACTGGGTCTGGACCTCGTCGTCGGTCATCAGGTCCTTGCCGTCCAGCCAGTTCAGGATTTCGCGCGAGGCGGGATGATCGATCCCTTCGTAGCGGGCCCGCAGGCGATCTGCGCGCGCGCCGAGGCGCTCGTGGCCCACGTCCTGCAGGGCCGGGATATCCTGCTGCAGCATCTGCGCGAAATCATCGCCGAGCAGGCGCCGCGCCGCTGCGCCGAAGGCTTCGCCGTAGGCGTACGTCTCTCCCTGCCGGTAGACCATCGGCAAGGTGATGGCGGGAATGCAGCCGAGGTGCGCCTGGATCGCCGGGTTGATGGCATGGCCTGAGATGTGTCCGGCGATCGCTGCCGGACGGCCGGTGAATGCCCGCAGATGGAGAAAGCGCGACATGCGGGCGCCGTCATTCACGGGCCAGTTGTCCCAGAGGCAGACCTTGCGGCCCAGTTCGCCCGCGACGCGTTCCAGATGGGCCGGGCCGATTTCCTTCGAGCAGACTTCCTCGCCGGTCCAATAGACCTGCACGGCGGGATCGAGCAGCCGCCCGAGCTTGCCGAGATAGTCCGCCGGGCGATCCGCGAAGACGAGGTCGAGCACGGGATCGTCGGAATAATAGGTGGGGCAGGTGTAGACACGCGCGGCACCGGTGAGCCCGGCGCAGAAGTTGACGACATCCGCCTGGCGTTCTGCGAGTTCGGGCATGTCGCCGCGAAGATCGTCGAACAGCACGGCGAGGTCGTCGATGCCGATGGCGTCGAGTTCGGCCACCCGCCGCGTGAGGTCCGCGCGGGCCTCGTCGTCGAAGGGATGCGTGGAGCCGACCGGGGTGATCGCCATGCCGAAGCGCATACCCGCGGCGCGGCACTCGGCGGAAAGGCGGGCCAGCGCTTCGGTCCGGGCCATGTCATGCGACACCCGCCATTCGCGGCGCAGCGCACGATCGGCCTTGGGGCCATAGTGGTAGAAGCCGTAGCCGGCCTCGGCGAGCGTCTTCACCACATGGCTGCGCTCGGCCTCGTCCCAGATGCGACCGAAACGGCCCTCGATCAGGCCCAGTTCCGGCTGGCTTCCTTGCGTCGTCATTCGCGGTGGTCCTCGCGTGCGCCGCCGATCCAGGTCGCGCGGACCAGGCGATCGTTGCCCAGATGGACGAGGTCCGCCCGCAGCCCCGGCGCGATGGCGCCGGTCTCATGGTCGAGGCGCAGGAAGCGGGCGGGGTTGCCGCTGGCCATGCGCGAGGCGGCGACGATGTCGCAGCCGATCATGTCCATCGCGTTGCGCAGGGCCTGCGCCATGGTCAGCGCGGAGCCGGCCAGGGTGCCGTCAGGCCCGGTGCAGGTGCCGTTCTCCACCTTGATGTCCTGGTCCATGAGCGTGAAGCGGCCTAGCGTCCCGCCCACCGGCGGCATGGCGTCCGTCACCAGCATGATGCCTTCCTCACCCCTGGCGGCAAGGGCCACGCGCATCGAGGCGGGATGGACGTGGAAGCCATCGGCGATGAGGCCGAAGTGGCTGGCGCGGTCTTCCAGCGCCGCGCCGACCATGCCGGGGTCGCGGCTGAGGAACTGCGTCATCGCATTGAACAGGTGGGTGAAGCCGACCAGCCCCTCGGCAAGCGCGGCGCGGGTCTGGTCGTAGTTCGCGAGGCTATGGCCGGCGCAGACGAGCACGCCCGCTTCGGTCAGGGCGCGCACGGTGCCTGCGGGCGCCAGTTCCGGCGCCAGCGTCACCACGCGGCGGCCCGTCGTGGGTGCCGAAAGCCGGGCGATGACTTCGGTGTCCACCGGCGCAAAGCGGGTCTGGTCGTGGATGCCCTTCTTGGCGACGTTGAGGTGGGGGCCTTCGATATGCACGCCCAGCACGCCCGGAACGCCCTGCGCCATCGCAGCTTCGCCGGCGGCGATGGCAGCTTCCACCACTTGCGGGAAGTCGCTGA
This sequence comes from Novosphingobium sp. YAF33, assembly GCF_052113265.1. NCBI lineage: Bacteria > Pseudomonadati > Pseudomonadota > Alphaproteobacteria > Sphingomonadales > Sphingomonadaceae > Novosphingobium > Novosphingobium sp. YAF33. The sequence continues at coordinate 381,834 of NZ_JBFRCW010000003.1, read as the reverse complement.
TGAGCGTGGGCAGGATGCCGGTCGTGCCGTAGCGGCGATGCGCCTGGGCGATGGCGCGAATGCCTTCGATGCAGGGCATGTCGTTGAACAGCACGTCACCGCCGCCGTTCACTTGCGTGTCGATGAAGCCGGGCAGCAGGTAGCCGCCGTCGAGCCGCTCCACCACCCAGTCGCCGGGCAGGGCGTCGGGCGCCGCAAGGTCGACGATGCGCCCGCCGTCGAGGACCAGTGCCTGGTCTTCCACCACGCGGTCGGCAAGGACGATACGCGCACCGATAAGGGCGATCCGGGTCATAGCGTGCGCGTCACCTTGTTGAGGTGCGGAGGATTATCCGGGTTCCGTCCGCGCGCCAGCGAGAGTTCGTTGGCGAGGCCGTAGAAACTCTGGATCTCGGCAATGGCTCCAAGGACCGGATGCACTTCCGTGGCCAGCGGCAGTACCAGCGCGGCGGGAGCGACATCCTCGGGCAGGCCGGCGGCGATGACCCGGGCGCCGCGCGCCGCAAAGTCGTCCAGGCGCTCGCGAAGGCCGGTGCGCGCCACGTCGAGCGGGGCAAGCACCAGCACCGGATCCCCGTCCCCCACCAGCGTCATCGGGCCATGGGCGACTTCGGCGCTGCTGAAGGCCTCGGCATGGAGGCTGGAGGTTTCCTTGAGCTTGAGCGCGGCTTCACCCGCGATCGGCAGCGTCGGGCCGCGCCCCAGCACCAGCATTTCGCTGGCATCCTTGAGCAGGTCCACCGCCGTCGTCCAGTCGGCATTGGCGGCCGTTTCCAGAACCTCGCCCGTGGTTTCGAGAGCGGTGAGCAGCGCTTCGTCCTGGCTCCACTCGGCGACGAGATGGGTAAGCGCGACAAGGGTGCAGACGAAGCTCTTGGTCGCCGCGACACTCGTTTCCGGGCCGGCGTGGACGGGGATCACGATCTGCGCAAGCTCGGCCAGCGGCGATTCGGCATCGTTGACCACGGCGATGACGACCGCGCCCTTGTTGCGGGCGTCCTGCGCCGCAGCCAGCAGGTCTGGGCTGCGACCGGACTGCGAGATCGCGATCATCGGCACGTCCAGGAACTGGGCAGACGTGGCGTGATAGAGCGAACCCACCGAAGGGGCGTGGCTCAACGTCGGGATGCGGGCGTGGGTTTCCAGCAGGAACTTCGCGAACGCGGCGGCCTGGTCCGAACTGCCGCGCGCCAGAGTCGCGGCGAAGGGCGGGGCAAGCTCGCGGAGCTGGCGGCCGGCCTCGCGCACGATGTCTGCATTGCGGCGAAGCTGCTCGACGCAGCGCGCGGGCGCCTCGCGCGCTTCGCGGGACATCTGCGTGGTGCTGGCGGGCGCCGCTGCCGGCGCGTTCGGTGTCGCTTGGGTCATGATCTGACAGATACCAGTTTAGCTTTTTGGTACAAGTGGCATTAAAGTGGTTTTATAAATCGCCGCGTTCATGATACCGGTTCCGTTCGGCGAGGGCCGGATGTGGGAGAAGACGATGCTCAGGATCGAGATTGCCGCTTCCGATGGGCAGAGTGAAGTCAATGAGGACTGCGTCGGTCATCACGGTGATGCGGCGTGGGTTATCGATGGCGCGACCGGGATCGGTCCGGCGCTGCTTGACGCACCTAGCGATGCCTCCTGGCTGGCCCGGACCGCCAACGCCGCCCTGAGGCAAGTGCTTGCCGACAATTCGGAAATTCCCACCGTGGCGCTCCTGCGGGAGGTGATGGGGCGCTGCCGTGACGCCTTGGCGCGCGAGCACGTGCGCGAAGCGGAAGGGCCGCATGAACATCCCTCGGCCGCCTTCGCGATGGTGCGTGTCATCGACGGCGTGGCGGAATTCACGGCGCTGGCGGACTGCCGAATCGTGACGGTCGATGGCACGGGCGAGAGTGAGGGCGAGGCGCGGCTGTTCGGCAGCTATGCGCTCGACGCGCTCGAGGGCCGTACGGTCGAGGCCATGAAGGCGGTCCTGGCGGTGGAGGGCGACATCGGGTTCGACGCATTCAAGGCCCGGTTGCTGCCGGGTCTCCGGGCGAACCGTAAGCTGATGAACCGGGAAGGCGGCTACTGGGTGCTCGGCACCGAGCCGGCGGCGGCCGACCACCTTTGGCAATGCCGCATGCCGGTTCGGCCGGGGCAGCGCTTTGCGATCGCCAGTGACGGTTTCCTGCGACTGAACGAGCTTTTCGCGGTCGCCACGCCTGCCGATCTCCTGTCCATTTCGGATCAGGAAGACTGGTCGCGCTGGCTCGGCCGCCTGCGCGACCTCGAAAAAGCGCTGGGTTCTCTGCACCGTCATCCCCGGGTGAAACCGCATGACGATGCCAGTCTGATTGTCTGTAGTTGGGGGAGTGCGCGCTGATGCTGGTCATGGGGTTCATGAGCGGGACGTCGCTCGACGGCGTCGACGTGGCGGTCGTGGAGACCGATGGCGAGCGGATCGAGGGTTTCGGGCCTTCGGCCATGATCGCGTTTTCGGCCGCCGAGCGCGCGGCGTTGGAAAAGGCGACGCGCGATGCGCTGCTCTGGGACGGTTTCGGCGAACAACCGCTGTCGTTCGGGCTGGCGGGTGAAGTGATCGAAGCGGCGCATCTGCGCGCGGGGCATCATGTGATCGAGAGGCTGGGACGGCTTCCTGATCTCGTCGGCTTCCACGGCCAGACCTTGCTGCACCGCCCGGAAAGGAAACTCTCCGTGCAGATCGGCGATCCGCAAGTGATCGCCGACGGGCTGGGTGTTTCGGTGGTGGCGCAGATGCGCCAGGACGATCTCCTGGCCGGCGGGCAGGGCGCTCCCCTGGTCCCGGCCTATCACCTTGCTCTGGCGAAGAAAATCGGGCTGCCCCGCCCGCTGGCCTTCCTCAATATCGGCGGCGTTGCGAACCTGACATGGATCGGCGCGGACGGTTCTCTGCTCGCCTGCGATACGGGGCCAGGAAATGGTCTTATCGATCAGGTCGTCCAGGCGCATGGCGCGGGCCGTTACGACGATGGCGGACGCATCGCGGCGGCAGGCACGGTGGATGAAGCGGCCCTGGCGGCGCTGCTGTCTCACCCGCATTTCCACGGCGAGGGTCCGAAGTCGCTTGACCGTTACGACTTCCCGCTCGAATGGGCCGACGCCTGTTCGCTGGAGGATGCGGCGGCAACGCTGACCGCCTTCACGGCCGAGGCCGTCGCCGTGACGGCCCGCATCCTGCCGCAAGTGCCGGAAATCTGGGTGGTCTGCGGGGGTGGTAGCCACAATCCCACGCTGATGGCGGCTCTCCGCGCAAGGCTGGGCGACTGCCGGACCGCGGACGAAGTCGGCCTGCGGAGCGACTTCGTGGAGGCGGAAGCCATGGCCTTCCTCGCCGCGCGCAGCCTGCGCGGCATGCCGCTGACGTTCCCCGGCACTACCGGGGTGTCGCAGCCGCTGACGGGGGGAACGATCTGGCGGCCGGAAAGCACGTTGGCCGAAGTGGTCTGATCGCGGCGAATTATTACATCACCACTTAGATACCACACCTTTACATATCCATGACAGGTATGCATGGTGAATGAGTCCGGAAAGGGCATGCCGTCGAGTCTTCGGGTCGCACCAACACACGACGGAACAGGGTTCAGGGAAGTAGTGAGGAAGTCTAATGGTTAAGTCACAACGACATACCGTGGCCGTGGCGGCGCTTGCCATCGCCCTTTCGCAAGTGCCGGTTGCTGCCTTCGCGCAGTCGGCAGGCAGCGCCGATGCGGGCGAAGCCGCAACCGGCGCCGACATCGTCGTCACCGGCACCCGCATCGCGGTTCCGGGACTGACGTCCAGCAGCCCGGTCGCCTCCACCGGCGAGGAGCAGATCAAGCTCCAGTCGGCGCTGACGGTCGAGGACTTCTCCACCAAGATCCCGCAGCTTTCGGGCGGCGTTCGTCAGGGCTCGCAGGGCAGCGACGCTTTCGGCGCCCAGGTTCTGGAACTGCGCAACTTCGGCCAGAGCCGCTCGCTGGTCCTGATCGACGGTACCCGCGCGACGCCGTTCAGCTTCCGCAACTCGGCCGACGTCAACGCCATTCCCGCCTCGCTGATCAAGCGCGTCGACGTGCTGACCGGCGGCGCCGCCGCGGTCTACGGCGCGGACGCCGTGGCCGGCGTGGTCAACTTCATCCTCAACGATGAGTTCGAAGGTATTCGCGGCACTGCCACCAGCCGTCTGTCCGAGCATGGCGGCGCGCAATACGGCGGCTCGCTGATGGTCGGTACCGGTCTGGGCGACCGCGGCCACATCGTCATCGCGGCCGACTACACCCAGCGCGACCGCATTCGCGCGGGCCAGCGCGACTGGGCGGAAACGCCGAACCAGACGATTCCGAGCATCGGCGGCGTCTTCACCGACGTGGCAAGCGGCCGCAAGTTCGGCTTCACCGACAGCGGTGACTTCACCACGAACCCTTCGGCCACCTCGAACATCTCGGATACTTATCCGCTGGTCTCGCCGCTGAAGCGCATCAATGTCGCGGCGCTGTTCAAGTACGAGATCACGCCGCAGGTCGAGATCTACGGCCGTGCGATGTATACCAATTCGCGCACGCAGGAGACCGGCACCCCCGGCGCGACGCCGGCCTCGGTCAACCGCACCGTCTCGATCAGCGAGAGCAATCCCTACCTCACGGACGACATCCGCAACCAGCTGACGTTCGTGAACGGCACCGCGCGTGTGAACGTCTCGCGCTCGCTGGCCGAACTCGGCCTCATCAATTACGAGACCGAGCGCAACACGCTGCAGTTCCAGACCGGCCTGCGCGGCCCGCTGACCAATGCGGTCAAGTGGAACGTCTATGCCCAGTACGGCCGTTCGACCGAGAACACGCTCATCACCGGCGATGGCCTGGTCACCAGCCCGACCGGCGCGAACAACTTCGATTCCATCGTCAACAGCGTGAACATCTTCGGTCCGAACCAGACCGAACTGGCCGATGCGCTGGGCAGCACGATCAACGGCTTCAACCGCAAGCGCGACCAGTTCGTGACCGCGGCGACCCTGAGCGGCACGCTGGAAGAGCTGTTCTCGCTGCCCGCCGGCCCGATCGGTTTCGCCATCGGCGCCGAGTATCGCCGCGAAACCGCCAGCATCGATCAGGACACCGCGCTCCTTACGGGCAATACCTATCGCCAGGGCGTGCAGGCTGCCTACAGCGGTTCGTTCGACGTCAAGGAACTCTATGGCGAAATCCTGGTGCCGGTCCTGCGCGACCTGCCCCTGATCCGCAAGTTCGACGTGGGCGGTGCCTACCGCCTGTCCGACTACAACATGTTCGGCACGCACGGCACCTGGAAGGTGGAGGGCAACTGGGAAGTCGATCGCAACCTGCGTCTGCGCGGCACTTACCAGCGCGTCCTGCGTACCCCGAACTTCGGCGAGTTCGCGGCCGGCATGTCCTCGCTGCCGTTCAGCAACCTCGTCACGGTCGATCGTCTGAAGCCGCGCTACGGCGGCGATCCGTGCGTGCTCGGCACCGGCGATGCCGCCCAGTGCGCCCGCTTCGGCGCGCCTGCAGTGGGTTCGGCGAACTCGAACGCGGCCAGCTACCTCACCGGCAATTACTATTACGGCGGTAACCCGGACATCAAGCCGGAGACCGGCTATACCACGACGCTCGGCGCCGTGTTCACGCCGACGTTCCTGCCCGGCTTGAACCTGACCGTCGACTGGTACGAGCTTGACCTGCGCGGCGCCGTAGGCGTGATCCAGCCGATCGCGGCGATCACCAGCTGCTATGTCACCAACCCCACCGCCACCAATCCGCTGTGCTCGCTGGTGACCCGCAATGCCGACGGCACGTTCAAAGATGCCTTCGTCAACAACCAGAACCTGGGCCGACTGCTCCAGCGCGGTTTCGACATCTCGGCCAGCTACACGCTGCATCCGGACTTCGTGCCGGGCACGGGCGTGCGCCTGAGCTACCAGGGCAATATCGTCACGTCCTACCTGATCCAGGCGAACTCCACGGTTTCGGCCGTGCAGTGCAAGGGCACTTTCGGCGCCACCTGCTCCAGCGACGGCACCACCCTGGTACAGCCTGACTATCGCCACACGGTCGGCCTCTCGTGGCTGTTCGACAAGGGCGTGATCCAGTTCGACTGGCAGCGCATCGGCAAGGTGAAGTCGAGCACGGTCGGTTCGACCGAGACGATCTCGGCCCAGAACACCTTCGACCTATCGGCCTCCTACGAGTTCACCGACGCGATCACCTTCAGCGCCGGCATCTACAACCTCTTCGACAAGAATCCCCCCTATGTGTCGACGGGCGGTGTCTTCAACACCTTCCCCGACACTTATGACATTCTCGGACGCACGATCGGCTTCTCGCTGACCGCGCACCTCTGAGGATAACCCACCCTGCGCGGCGCCCGGTCAACCTCCTCCTCCTCCGACCGGGCGCCCGCTTTTTTGTCAGGCCCTGAAGACCGATTTCAGGGCCGGGTCCGGAGACGAATTCGATGACGCTGCCTTTCTCGATGGCGGACTGGCTGGTGATCGCCGCCTACCTGCTGCTGCTGGTCGCGGGAGGCTGGATCTTCACGCCGCGCAAGACCGAATCCGCGCATGACTATTTCCTGGCGGGCGGCAGCGTTCCGGCCTGGCTCGCGGCCATCTCGGTGCTGTCCGCCACCCAGTCCGCAGCCACTTTCCTGGGCGGGCCGGATTACGGCTATCACGGGGACCTTACCTACCTCAGCGGCAATATCGGCGGGCTGATCGGCGCGATCTTCGTTGCCCATGTCATGATCCCGCGCTTCTACGCCATCAAGGCGACGACGGCCTATGAACTGCTGACCTTGCGCTTCAACGAGAAAGYGACGCGCTGGGCAGGGGGCATGTTCCTGGTCGGCCGCGTCTTCGCAGGCGGCGCGCGCGTCTATCTGGCCGCCATCGCGCTGGCCATGGTCATCACCGGCACGGTCGAGGCCCAGGGCATCATGATCGCCGCCGCCGTGCTCATCGTGGCGAGCGTGCTCTTCACGTTCGTGGGCGGCCTCAAGTCGGTGCTCTGGAACGACCTCATCCAGTTCGTGGTCTACCTGGGATCGGCGATCGCGGTGCTCGTCTTCCTGCGCCTCTCGATCCCCGCGTCCACCGGCGAGATCATCCACGGCCTTTCCCATACGCCCGAAGGCGTGAACAAGCTGAAGTTCTTCGATTTCTCGATGGACCTTTCGCGTCCCTTCTCGATGCTGGCCATCGTGCTCGGCCTGTCGCTGCTCTACATCGCGAATGCCGGCATGGACCAGGACACGACGCAGCGCCTGCTGGCCTGCAAGGACGCCAAGACCGGCGCGCGCAGCCTTTACCTCTCGGTCTTCGCGACGCTGCCGGTGGTGGGCATGTTCATCGTCATCGGCCTGCTGCTTTATGTCTTCTACGACCGGCCCGACCTGATGGGCGGCGCCACGGCGGCTGCCGGCAACCAGTTCGGGGGCGAGAAGATCAGCATCTTCATGCACTACATCCTCACCCAGCTTCCCGGCGGACTGCGCGGACTGGTGACCGTGGGCATCTGCGCGGCGGCCGTCGCCACCACGAACTCGGCGCTCAACGCCATGTCCTCGGTGCTGGTCCAGGACTTCTACCGCCCCTGGCGCGAGAAGCGTGGCACCGCGCCAGAGCATCACTTCGTCTCGGCGGGGCGCGTGGGCATGGGCGTGATCGGCTTTGCCATGTTCGTCATGGCCGTGGTCTCGTTCTACTGGCAGCGCTACACCGACATGGGGCTGCTGGAATTCGCCCTGCAAGTGATGGTCTTCACGTACGCCGGCCTGCTGGGTGTCTACTTCACCGCGCTGTTCACCGGACGGGGCACCACCGGATCGGTCATCGCCGCGCTTCTCGTCGGCTTCGTCACGATCCTGTTGCTCCAGCCTTCCATCGCCCATGCCATCGGCCTTCCGGCCGCCCTGAGCAGCCTGTCGTTCCCGTTCCAGCTTTGCATCGGCACGGTCATCGCTTTCGCGATCTGCGCCGCGCCGGCCGGATCGGGCAAGACGATGGCCCCTGTTGAACGTTGATCCCCGAACGTTGATCCCCACAAGGGACAAAGGATACCATGAATACTGAAGCGCTCGACGCCCGATACCTCGATCTCGACCTCTGGCCGACCGAACTGGCCGTGGAGGCCATGCTTGAAGGGCAGATGGCGGCCATCGCCTCGATCCAGTCGCAGACCCGGGCGATTGCCCGCGCCGCCGAAGCGGCGGCGCTGCGGCTGGGCGATACCGGCCGGCTGGTCTTCGTGGGGGCGGGCACCTCGGGCCGCCTTGCCGTGCAGGACGGCACGGAGCTTTATCCGACGTTCGGCTGGACGATGGACCGCATGGTCTTCCTCATGGCCGGGGGCATCGGCGCCCTGACCGAGGCTTATGAAGGCGCCGAGGACGATGTCGAGGCCGGCCGCGCCGAAGTGCGCGAACGGGGCATCGGCCCCTCGGACGTGGTGATCGGCGTCGCTGCCAGCGGCCGCACGCCCTACACCGTTGCCGCGATCGAGGAAGCCCGCGCCGCGGGTGCGCTCACCATCGGCATCGCCAACAATGCCGGCTCGGTCCTGCTCGACACGTCCGAACATGCCATCCTGGCCGTCACCGGCAGCGAAGTGGTTGCCGGTTCCACCCGCATGAAGGCGGGTACTGCGCAGAAGGCCGTGCTGAACCTGCTGTCCACCGCGATCATGCTGCGCCGCGGCCTGGTCTATCAGGGGCGCATGGTGGCCATGCGCATTTCGAATGCGAAGCTCTTGCAACGGGGGCGGACCATGGTTCAGGATATCGCCGGGGTCGACGCGGAAGTCGCGGCCCGCGCGCTGGAAACGGCAGGAAACGAAATCCGGCTCGGCGTGATCGTCGCGCTGGGCGTTCCTCTCGCAGAGGCGAACACGCTGCTCGARGACAATGGCGGCAATCTGCGCCAGGTCCTGCAACTGCTGGAAAAGCGAGACTGATCGACGATGCGCGACATTGCCTGGACCCGCAGCGAAGAGGGCACGCCGCTCTATCTGCAGCTTGCCCGCAGCCTGCGCGAGCACATCAGCAGCGGTGCGATCGATCCGGGCAGCGCGCTCCCATCCGAACGGGACCTCAGCGAGATGGCGGGCCTGTCGCGCGTTACCGTGCGCAAGGGTATCGAGCAGCTCATCGAGGAAGGCGTGCTGTTCCGCAAGCAGGGTTCGGGCACTTTCGTAGCCAAGCGGATCGAGGCACCCGGCGCCAGGCTCAGCAGCTTCAGCGACGATACCCGCTCGCGCGGCGAGAACCCCGGCGTGGTGTGGATCAACAAGGCCTATGCGCAGCCGACCGAGGAAGAGGCGGCGGCGCTGGAGATCCCCGCCAACGCTTCCGTCGCCCGGCTGGGCCGCGTCCGCCTGGCCGGCGGCGAGCCGCTGGCGATCGAACATGCCGTGATCCCGGCGCAGTTCATGCCGGACCTGACCGCGCTCGGAGATTCGCTTTACCAGGCGCTCGACATCCACGGATTCCGCCCGACTTCCGGCACGCAGCGCGTCCGCGCCTCGCTGGCGACCCCGACCGAGGCCGGCATCCTCTGCGTGAAGCAGAATTCCGAAGTGCTGCGCATAGAGCGCAAGACCCGCATTCCCGACGGCCGGATCGTCGAGTTCACCCGTTCGGTCTACCGCGGCGATCGCTACGAGTTCGTCACGGAACTCAAGGAAATCTGACCGCGAAGACGGGCCGCGTCCACAAGGGGCGGGCCGCTATTTCACGACGACCCTGACGCGCCCGAGGTTCTGGATGCGGGCAAAGGGCGTGTTCTTGTCGCCCTCTCGCTGCGACGTGCCGCGCAATGTGGGGAAATAGGTGCCGGGCCGGGCGAAGGTGTGAGTCACCGTGACGGTCGCCGAACGGGCTCCGGAGCGGATTTCGGATTCGACAGGGAATGTGCCCGCGCCGTCGAAATCCCATTGCGCCGCGACGATTGCGCCGGCGCCGGGCGGAACATCGATCTTGCCGACGAAAGTGACCTTCTGGCCCGCCTTGACCTCGGCGCGAACGTCCCCTGCGACCTTGAGGTCGATGACCGGCTGCACGCCGTGACGATCCGCCGCCCCGGCCGGGACGACGATCTGGCCATCGTCGAAGCGGTAGCTCGTGGACGCGGGCGGAGCGATACCTTTCTCCACCCAGAGCGCCAGGTCGCGCAGGGCCTGGTTGAGCACCGGCACATAAGTGATGGTATGCGTCGGGTCTTCGGGGTCTGAATCGCCGTGGAGCGCATGGTCGGTGTACCAGAGGCGGAAATGATCGTCCGTCGCAGCGCCGAAGTGAGCAGTGACGAGGCCGCGATACCAGTCGGCCGACCAGGGGAATGCCTCGCGGTCCCAGAGGGATTCCACCAGGATCATCTTCCCATCGAAATTGCCTTTCGGCACCGAACCGGCGGTCGCCTGCGTGAAGACAGGCCCGAGCAGCATGGGCCGCTGCGGATAGAGCGGCTTGCCGTCTGCCCCGCGGAACTGGTTCCAGACCTTGAATTCGGGGCCGGGGACCTGGTGGCGATGGTAGGTCTGCGCGGCCAGGAAGTTCGAATTGTCGAGACTGACTTCGTCGCCCGCTGCCAGCTTGGCGGCCACGGCGGGATCGACGATGCCCAGCACCGCCACGTCGCCTTCGATGCGGCTGACCGTGAGGCGCGCGCCCTTGGCGGCGCCGGACTTGACCATCAGGTCGCCGCCCAGGAACTGAACTCTTGGCGGCGCCTTGGCGAGGCGGACGGCGACCACGTTCTTCGCTTCCTTGCCCTGCAGGGCGGCGAAACTGTCGTCCACATTGCCCTGGACCTTGCCGTCGGTGACGCCGGTGTGGATCTTGAGGCGCGCTGCTTCGGCCGCCGTGATCGGCGCCGAGATCGCCGTTTCATGCTGCAAGCGATAGCCGGCGAAACTCTCGGGATGGTCGAAGCCAAGATATCCGGGCTTCGTCCAGAAATCGGTGAAATAGCCGGGATCGGCCATCAGCACGCCGCCGTAGAGCGCGGCGAAGCCGTGGATCCCCATCGTCTTCCAGCCGAACCACGATTTCGGCGGGAAGCCCATGCGCGTCACTTCGCGCAAGGCCGAGGCCTGTTCCGCGCTGAGCCCTGCATAAGGATCGCCGCTGCCGCCCGGCTCCATGGCGTCGACGATCTGCGGGAACTTGTCCTGAAGCAGGCGCATCGCATGCATGCGCACCGTGAACGAGTTGGGGATCGCCATGCTCGAACCCAGCACGTAGGGCACCGCGCCATCCCACACGCCGCGCGTGTTTTCCATCGAACCGACCGTTCGGTAGCCGCCGCCGCTGCCGCCATAGGCATAGCCGTAGGGCCGCTTGCCGCCGTACATCTTCACCGCGACCACGCGCGAATACTGCGCGGCCGCGGCATTGGCCCGGTAGGCGCCGATCGTGGGATCGCTCGATCCATATCCGGCGACGGCAGGACCGCCGCCATTGGTCTCGACGAAATAGGCCCCGCTCGCGATTGCGAAGGACAGCTTGTCGTTGGTGGGCGTCGTCGACCGCTGGGCCAGGTTTTCGTTGTCCGGGGCAGGGGTGAAGTGCTGGAAGAACCGGCCCTGGTACTGATCCTTGGGCGGGAAATAGAACGAGAAGCGCGTGTCCGTGCCCTTGAAGCCGCCATGGACATAGCGATGGCGCACCGGCGCATCGCGCCATTCGTCGATGTCGATATAGGGCTCTGCGAAAGTCGCATCGGGCACGGCGGCAGGCTCCTGTTTGGCCGCTACGCTCTGGGCATTGGCAGCGGAATGGTCGATCGCCGCCATGGCCATGGCGGCCGTTACAGTGAGCAATCCAGCCAGTTTCAAGCGAGAGGGATTTGCAGAAGGCATTCCTGTGCTCCGTGCTGCCATGATCCGGTGAGGGCGCCTTGCCCGCAGTCCAGCCCGTGTTGGTCTTTCGGAAATGGTCGTTCGTTCGCGGCCTTGGGTGACATAACCGAGATGGGCTGTCGCGAGGAAATTTTAGAGATTAAAATAATCGCCCGGGCGGCGCGGTTGCATGCGCATGGCGTTTGGCCGATGACAGCGCGATGCGGCTCACCGATCAGGAATTCAACCGAGTGCTCGTGCTGAAGAAGCTGCGCGCCAGCGAGCCCGTGGCCCGGACGGATCTGGTCGGCCTGACCGGCCTCACCGGCGGAACCATCACGGCCATCACTGCCGATCTGGTCCGGCGCGGGATCGTGATCGAGGAAAAGGTGGCCACCTCGGGCCCGGGCCGCCCGCGCGTGAACCTTCGGATAAACCCGCAAGGACGCTACGTCGTCGGCACCACGCCCACCAACGAGGGCGAACTGCTGACGGAGATCGTCAATCTCAGGGGCGAAAGCCTCGGCTTCGCCAAGGCAGCGCTGACCCGGGACACGACCATCGAAGGTCTCGCACGGCAATTCATCACGGCGCTGGAACAGGCCCTTGCCGAGTGGGACGTCCCCCGGGAAGAGATCTACCGTATCGGCATCGGCATTCCCGGCATCGTCAACAATCGGACGGGCATCGTCGAGCATATCACCTCGCTGGATTCCGGGCCGGTGGACTTCGGCGGCATCGTCGGCGGGGCGCTGGGGGTTGCCACTCTCATCGACAACAGCACCAATCTGCTGGCCCGCGCGGAGCATTGGTACGGCGCCGCTGCCCATGCGGACGATTTCACCCTGATCAACATCGATCTGGGGATCGGTGCCGCCTTGTACCGCGGCGGCCAGCTCGTCACCGGGGTCCACGGCATGGCCGCCGAATTCGGGCATACCAAGGTCGTGCCCGACACGGGCAGAGCCTGTTACTGCGGCGGCATCGGCTGCCTTCAGGCTTATTGCTCCGTGCAATCGATCATGGAGCAGTCCTGCGCGCAACTGGGCAGGCCCTTGCCCGACTTTGACAGGATGAACGCCGCTTTCGACGGCCTGATGGCCGAACAGGCCGCGGGCAGGATCGACATCGGGCCGATACTGGAACAGGCCAGCCACTATCTCGGCGTGGCCGTTGCCAATCACATCACGATGCAGGACCCGGAGGCCGTGGTCATTCTCGGCCCGAAGTTCGCCATGATCGACGAACTGCGCAGCATCTTCTTCGATGCCCTGGAGCGAAACACGTTTCCAGCGCTGCGCCGCCGCACGAGGCTCCACTTCAAGCTGGGAGACAAAAGCGCCTACGCGCGCGGTGCAGCCGCCATGGTACTGGAACAGATCTATCGCTGCTCTTGACGGGCGCGGGAGGTTGCAACCGGCAATCTGGCCAAAGGGTCTGGCGCGCCTATAGCCCGAACTGTCGCAAAAACCTGAAATGCGGGCACTCGGACGTGCCGTTCCCTGTTCTCGAAACCGTGCCGCGTTTCATGGCGCGGCGCGATTGTCGCCAGAAGAAAAGGGAAAGGGTCTGCAAATGCACGTTTCATACCACACACCCGCGCGGCTGATCCGCTACGATGGCCAGTTGGACAAAGCTGGCTCGCTCGCTGCTGGGCTGGTCAAGGACGGGCCTTTGGGAGAACTCGTGCAGGAGGCAGTTGCGGATCCCGCTCATGAGCTTTGGCGCTATGCGGTCGTGGCCGAAGACGATCCCGACAACGAAGCCGCCGACATCCTGCGGCTCAGTCTGCGTTGGCCCAGTGTCAGCCACTGACCCATCTCAGCCGCCAATTTCCGCTTAGAATGGAGCGCCGCCAGCTTGCACCATGGCGGCTCCTCCTGCCGGCCCTCGGATTGAACCCGAGCCGTTCGCGCGGGAGTTTTAGGCTGGATCGAGGTAGTGTGGTGCGCGTGCTTCCCACTGATGGGAAAGCGCTGGGGCTAACCCAAACGGGCCACGACCGAGGGCAACGATCCGGTCGTCAGGATACCGGGTGGAGCGGCGCAGATGCTGGATACTGCGTTGACGGGGCGGTGCGCCGTCAGGTTGGGTAGCGTTGTCTGGCGATCGGCGTGGGGAATGGGAAAGCCGATGCTGATATCGAGCGGCGTGTCCCCCTCGACGGTGACCCGCCACCCGTCCCCGCGCAGGTCCCACGCGGGATCGAGTTCTTCGGTGACGAACCAGTTGCAGCGAAAACGCATGACGGGCGTTCCGCCGCGGTAGCCGGTCGTCACCATCCGCTGTCCGGCAACCGAACCTGCTGGAATGGTGCTTTCGTGGAGTTTAACGGGACGTTTGGCGAGCGCCACTTCGCTGGAAACCTCGAAACGCTCGATGTCGATGCCAACCGCCTCGGCCAGCGCGCGCAGGGAGTGGTTGAACACTTCGTCCCGCTCGTAGAACGGGCGCCGGGCGAAAGCCTCGGCCGTTTCGCCGAAGCCCATGATTCCGACCAGCATCTCTTCCGAGCAGCCGTCGATGCAGTTGGCAAATTCATCGATGGTAAGGAGATCCAGACGCCTTGCGAGCGACAGCAGGACAAGAGGCAGGGCTTCGGTGATGAAGCCGGGGCTGCTGCCCGAACTGTGCAGCGTGGCGCCCCCGTTGCGGCATGCCGCTTCGATCCGCGCGCGGATCATGGGCTCCATGCTTCCCGGATGGAAGAACTCCGCCCGCGTGGAAGAGATGTTGATGCCGTTTTCCAGAAGGGCGCAGACGTCATCGTAGTCGGTCAGTTCGGGCATGTAGAGCACGCAGTCCGGCTTGAGCGCCAGCACCGATGCCAGGTCCCGTACCGCCTTGATGCCGGTTGGCGGCATTCCGCATAGCGCGCCGGCATCCTTGCCTTCCTTGGCGGGCGAATAGACCTTGACGCCGACAAGCTCCATCTCGGGGTGCGTGAGCACGGCGCGCATGGCTGCCGCGCCTACCGTGCCAGTGGCCCATTGCACGATGCGCAGCTTTCGAGCTTCCGATGGCTTGGTCATTGTGTTTGCTCCCAGGTGTTTCCAGGTGACGCAGTCCCGGCGGCGGACATCGGCGACTTGCCGATGGTGCGCCGCCGCCGATGTCCCGTTATCCGATGAACATGCCGCCGTTGACGGCAAGGACCTGGCCGGTGACGTAGCTTGCACCGTCCGAGGCGAGGTATTCGCAGGCTGCTGCGATATCGCCGGGGGTACCGGGACGCGGGATGGGAATATGCTGGGAGATGACTTCCAGCGGCGGGAAAGTCCCGGCAGCAATACCGGCCTCGGCCATGGGGGTGGCAACGACCGAGGGCGGGATGGTGTTGACGGTAATGCCTTGCCCGGCAAATTCGCGGGCGAGAGACCGGGTCAACCCGATCACACCGGCCTTGGCGGCGGAATAGTGCGCGCGGTCTCCGGCGCCGGACTGCGCGGCCTGCGACGAGATCGTGATTATCCGGCCCCACCTGGCATCGACCATGTCCGGCAAGGCGGCCTGAACCGTATGGAACACGCCGGTAAGGTTGATGTCGATCATGCGCTGCCAGGTTTCGACGGTCACGTCCTGAAAGGGAATGCCCTGGGAAATACCGGCATTGGCGACCACGATCGCGATCGGGCCGAGTTCTTCGCGAACGGCTGCGTAAGCGGCGTCGATGCTGGCCCGATCGGAAACATCGACCTTGCGCGCGACGATTCGTGCGCCTTGCGCGCGGAGAGCTTCGCTCTCGCGCTTCAGGGCGTCTTCCTGAACGTCGAGGATCGCGACAGGATGGCCCTTGTCCGCGAAAAGCCGTGCGACACCAAGCCCGATACCCGATGCTCCACCCGTGACGACGACGACACGATCGGCAACCATTCACTTTCTCCCATTTGCGGCGCGCGGCGACTGTTCACCGTGCCTTTTCCTGTCCGGCAGCGATCTTCGACCCTGCCAGTTTATGCGATATTGTGGCGCACAACTTGAAACCTGTCCAGCCTGCAGATAGGCACGCCATCGCCGCGATTCGATTTCGCGGTGCAGTCGCGACTGGCCCGGGCGGACATCCAGGAGCCGCAATTTCTACGGAAATGACCCAGTCGGGACAGGCTCGATGGATAAGGAGAAATGGGGATGCCAGTGCCAGATGTTTCGGACCATTCGATCGATCAACTGATCTCTCTCAAGGGCAGAAGCGCCGTCGTTACCGGTGCGGCCTGGGGTCTGGGAAAAGCCGCGGCGCGGCGGCTTGCAGAGGCGGGAGCTGCCGTTCTCATTGCCGATATCGATGAGGAAGCGGCGGCCGTGACCGCAAGGGAACTGGCCGAGCGGTTCTCTGCGGATGTGACTTCGACCCGTC
Source organism: Novosphingobium sp. YAF33 (assembly GCF_052113265.1). Classification (NCBI taxonomy): domain Bacteria; kingdom Pseudomonadati; phylum Pseudomonadota; class Alphaproteobacteria; order Sphingomonadales; family Sphingomonadaceae; genus Novosphingobium; species Novosphingobium sp. YAF33. The sequence goes on along the minus strand of NZ_JBFRCW010000003.1, from coordinate 365,640 downwards.
TCGATGCCGGCGATGCAGCTTCGATTGTCGCCGCTGCGGACCTGGCGGAGAACCGCTTCGGCAAGCTGGACATCTGGGTCAACAACGCGGGCATACCCTCGTTTTCACCGCTGCTCGATCTGGATGTGGAGGAGTTCGATAACGTCCTCGCGATCAATTTGCGCGGCACCTTCGTAGGCGCCAGGGAGGCTGCAAGACGGATGATCGCAAGGGGGCAGGGCGGCGTGATCGTCAACGTCGCCTCGCTGGCCGGAGTCAGGGGGATTTCCGAAGGGCAGGCTGCCTATTGCAGCTCCAAGCACGGGGTGGTGGGCCTCACCAGGCAACTGGCGATCGAACTGGGCGCCCAAGGCATCCGGGTGCTGGGCGTCGCGCCTGGCTTTTCGCTCACCGAAAAAACCATGTTCATTGCCGACTGGGACGAAGAGACCATCAAGAATTGCCCGATCCCCGGGATCGGCACCAGCCGACTGGGCCGGGTCGGTGTGGCCGACGATATTGCCCGGGCCATTCTGTTCTGCGCATCGGACATGGCGATGTTCATGACCGGCAGCACATTACTGCTCGATGGCGGAATGGCAGCGTAAATCGCGGAGGGTCCCGGGGCAAAACCAGCCCCGGGACCCACTGCCATCGCGGCCTGGGTCAGGCGAGCTCGACAAGCGCGAGACCCTCGGCGGGCAGGTCCAGGACCAGGGTGCCGTCTGCATTCAGACGGTGCGTTTCCACCACCGGACGCGAGACCTGGCGCAAATGCGCGATCTGGGCGCGCGAAGGATAGCGGGGAGACCCCATGGCGCGCCAGGCCGGCATGGGCGATCCCCGTTCCCAATCGACGAACCGGACTTCGGCGGTCTTCCGTCCCTTGAGCCCGTCGAATTGCAACGTCATCCGCTTGGCGCCTCCGATGATCTTGCGCTCCGCGGTCATGCCGGGAATTCCTCCGGGCTGATCCACTTCGGCCAGATTCCACAGGAGCACGGAAGTCCGCCCGGTCCTGTCGCGCGATGCCAAAGCAGGCCCTTGTGCGGCGAGGCGCTGCGTCCCCAGGCGATGGAGCAGCCGGTAGGTATTGAACGAGGGCTTGGCGATGCCGTCGATCATCATGCTCCAGCCCATCGAGCCTTCCTTCAGCATGTAGCCGTCGACGCCGAGTTCCTCGTACATGCCGCTCAGCGTCCATTGTGACATGCCGGCGCAGTGCGCCATGCCATTGGCGATCACATGGGCAATCATGGCCGGGCTGTCTGACGACCATTCGGACAGCCACATCGGCTTGCCGGCGAAGGGACCGGCATCGATCGTGCGGCGGGCGTTGGCAAGGGCCTCGGGAATGACGTCATTGACGCTGCGGCGCGGACCGCCCTTTCCGAAGACGTCGTCCTGATCGTCGCCGGCATAGGCATGCGTGGCGAAGAAATCGACGGGGGCATTGTTCGCCGCGCACCACTGCGCGAAATCCCCGATCCACGCTGTCTTCGACGTTGCCGGCCCGCCGACCTGGATACGCGGATCGACCGATTTGATCGCAGTCGCCACAGCCTTGTACATTTCGAAATAGCGCTGCTTGTCACCGGTCCAGAAGAAGGAGAGGTTGGGCTCGTTCCACACCTCGAACGGCCAGCTGCGCACGGTTTCCAGCCCGTAGCGCTCTATCATGGCGGTCGTGAATGATGTGATGAAACCGGCGAACTCGGCGTCTGAAGTGGGCGGCGTGATGTTGCCGCCGTAAAAGCCGAACTGGGTTTTCCCTGAGGCGAGCTTGCCCGGCATGAAGCTGAGTTCGACATAGGGAGATACGCCCAAGTCGAGCAGACCGTCGTAGACGCGGTGGACGTTGAGCCAGTTCGGCCCGCCGTTCCTTCGCATCTCAAGAATGCTCTTTCCGAACACGCCGAGTTCGTCGTTGAAGATGCCGTGGAACCGGGCGCGCTTGAAACCGGCCTCTGCCAGCCCGAGGCGCATGTCCTGGCGCCATTCTTCGCGCATTGTGATCGCGGCGCGGTCCGAACCTACGCACTCTTCCCATACGTGAGGCAGGGGACCGGCAATCGCGCGGGTATCGACCCGGACCGTTTCGCCCGGAATATCGGCAGCTCTCGCTCCGCTTGCCGAAAGCGCGGCCGCTGCCGCGCTCGATGCCAGAAACGTGCGTCGATCAAACATGTCTCTCTCCATGGAAATTGTGGCGGCGTCCCGCGCTCACCGCGTGATCTCAATCCCGGCCAGGGCCGCGTTGCCCGAGACGCTCGAAAAATCGAGGATCAGGCGGCCGTGGAGGACGGTCACAGGAAAGGTACGAACCAGTTCCTTGAGAGGCGCTCCGGCTTCCTTCAGGAGATTGAGGCCTTCGATGACCGGTTGGCCATTGGCTTTCACGGCAAGAGACTGATCGGGCGAGGAGGTCTTGCGCGGTTCGAACAAGTGCAGGGTCACTGTCCACTGGCCGTTGGGCAGCGGGATGTCGTAGGAAAAGGCGGCGCCATCGCGCCAGTAGTCGAACAGCCCGGGATCGGCAGCGTCCACCTGACGGATGGGGGCCATCGAGCGTCCGCCAAAGCCGACAAGGTTAAGCACGACGGGCTTGCCGCCCGTCACGAAAGTGTCGGAGCCGAATTGCCGCGTGCCAAGATCGAGCCCGGCAAGGCTGCCGGCATTGATGCGCAGGCCGTTGCGCTCGACGTCCGGCCCGTTCCAACGGGCGGTATCGCGCAGCGTCTTGCCGCCTTCCGTGGCCGTCACCACCACCGTATTGGCGCCGGGCCGAAGGGAGACGTTCTTCCATTCGCATACGAATTCGGCGCAAGGCGCCGTGCCGATCGGTTTGCCATCGATCGCCAGCGTCGCGGATGAGGCGGTCGAATAGGCTTTCACGTCCATGACGGGATAGGCCCGGTCGACATACCGCTTCCCCGCGAGATGCAGGGCAGGGGTATCGCTCCATGCGACCTTGTAAAACCAGAACGCGTCCTTGCGCTCCTTGCGGTCCGCGGTGACCAGCCCCTTGTCGTTGAGGTCTACGGCATCGCCTTCGTCACGCAGGTCGCTGGAGAAGTCGAACATGGCCCAGACCCAGCTGGCAAAGACGAAATCGCGCTTGGCGATGCTGGGCCAGGTCTGCTCGTGAACCCAGGCCTGATATTCCTCGGGATGGGGACGCCCGACGAAATTGACGAAGCCGTTCCGCACATCGTCACTGTGCTGGCTGATCGCGCCGCCCGCCCCATATTCGCTCAGCGACAAGGGCAGGGCGGGGTGATCCCGGTGGACCTTGTCGAGCGTGTCGCCAAGGTCGGTCCGCGCCTGCAGCGGGTTGGGATAGTACCAACCGTAATAGCGGTTGTAGCCGATGAGGTCGGCCGTCCCTGCAAGTTTTTCGCCTGCGGTCTGGACCAGCGTCAGCCCTTCGCAGCAGTCCGCAAATGTCGTCGGGCGGTGCGGGTCTTCCTCCTTGGCGATCGCATTGAGGTGCTGGAGCAACGCCAATGGCTTGGGCGGGCTGCCTTTGACACCGAAGCCCTTGGCCGAATCCACCTCGTTGCCCACCGACCACATCAGGATCGAGGGATGATTGTAGTTCTGACGGATCTGCTCGCGCAGTTGCTGTTCGGCATTGGTCCAGAGCGCTTCCGAACCCTGCCCGCCGGAAACGCTGGGCGTGGTGACGTATGGCAGTTCCGCCCACACGACCATTCCCGCCTTGTCCGCCAGATCAGACCACGCATCGGCGTGCTGGTAGTGGGCCTGGCGAATGGTGTTCGCGCCAAGCTCCTCGATCAGGGCCATGTCCTCGGCATGTTGTTCGGGTGTGAGTGCCCAGCCTGAGCCCAGCGCGTCCTGATGGCGTGAGACGCCGTGCAGTTTCACATGCCGCTCGTTCAGGAAGAAGCCGGCATCGGCATCGAAGCGGAATGTGCGAAGGCCCAGGGGCTGGGAGACCCGGTCGAGCCGGGCCTTTCCGTCCGAAAGCGTGGAGGTGACCGAGTAGAGGTAGGGATCGGCCCTGCCGTTCCAGCGATGGGGCCGCGCGATGTTCACGTTCGCGCGCTGCTCGCTGGCTCCGGGCGCCAAGGTCACGGGCTGAACTGAGCGGGCGACGATCTTGCCGCGCGCATCGCGGATCTCGGTCGAGAGTGTCAGGTTACGCGGGGCCGCGCCTGCATTGCGCAGCTTCGTGCGGATTTCGACGGTCGCACTTTCCGGGGTGATCTTCGCGGCGTATGCGTAAACGCCTGGCCCGCCGAAATCGAGCGGATCGATCGAGGCCGCTGGAAGCTGGAGCAGCGAAACCTCGCGGTAGATGCCGCCATGCACGAAGAAATCGCCGGACAAGGGGATCACTTCGGATGTCGAACTGCCGGGTTCTACCTTGCTGTTATCGGCACTCACAACCACGAGGTTACGCTGCCCCGGCTTCCAGGCATCGGTGACGTCGAGGCGGAAGCGGGCGAACGCGCCCTTGTGCGTGCCGACATGCCGGCCGTTCACCCAGACCTCGGCCAGCTTGCCGACCGCGGCAAAGTCCAGATATTGGCGTTCTCCCGATTTCGCCGCGGGTGCGTCGACCCAGAGGCGGTACCAGCCCACGCCTTGCCGGTTGTCGGTTTCGGTGCCGCGCGTCAGCGCATAGGCGCCGATGTGGTTCCAGCTGTGCGGGACCGAGACCTGCTCCCAGCCGCGGTCGTCGAAGCGGGCATCGGTGACGGAACCAGGCGCGTCCCCGAAATGAAACCGCCAGCCCTGGGACAATGCGATCGCCGGCCTTGCGTCACCCGCTTGTGAGTCTTCCGATTGGGCACTGGCGCGATCGGGTGCCGCGAAAGCAGGCGCGGCGAATGCGGTGGCTGTTATGGCCGCACCCAGCATCATCGCCGTCAGCATTCGTTTGATTTTGCCCACTCGCCGCTCTCCTGCTTGTTTCGGCCGATTTTGTTCTTCGAAATTCACCGTTGCAGCAGCAACTGCACCGGACCGAGCAGCCCCGACGGGCGCAAAGGAGCGTCCTTCCGGTATGTCGGAGTTGCGGTCCAGGTCACTTTCTTCGCGCCGGCCTCCCCATTCCCAGGCTGCGCGTCGCCGATGAGGCGATTGACCCAAAGGTTGGCAACGCGGATCGAGAGCCGGTTCTTGCCGGCATGCATCTGCGCGCCGATGTCGATGCGATAAGGCTTGTGCCAGGCATAGCCGGCGAATTGGTCGTTCACTCTTACCTCTGCGATCTCGCGCGCCTCGCCGAGATCGAGCAGTAGTGGCTTGCCTTTCTTCCATCCGCGCGGGGCCACGAATTCCTTCGTGTAAGTGGCGATCCCCGAGAAGTAGCGGATCGACGCCTGCGTGTTCTCATTGAGCGGGGACAGTTCGGCAAGCCGGGTCTCAGGCGGCGCGCCGCGATCCTGTTCGAATGCCACGTTCCATGGACCTGCAAGGAGTGCGGCTTTCGTGAGTTCGACGGGTGCGACCTTGCGGCTGGTCTCGGCGGTGTCCTTGCGGAAAACCACATGCACGGCTTCGTCCGAAGCGAGGGACATGGGAATGGCTGTCACGCCGCCTTGAACCGTAAAGCTGACCGGTTCCGACTTGCCCGTGTCGGCGTGCCACAGTTCCGGTACCTTCCCGGTGACCCGGAAGCGCGCGGTGATCGTTTCGGTGCGATCCTTCTGGTTGGCGACGAAATAGATATCGCCTCCGGGCAGCCGGCGATGGACGAAGGGGAGCGCTGCGCCCTGCCTTCCGCCGTCGAACGCGAAATCCGGCGCGATGCCGGCTTGGGACAAGGCTCCCGCAAGGTCGGCCGCGGCGATCACCCGGCCTCGCCCGATTTCGGTAACAGGGGATCCCGGCCAGAGTTTTTCGAGCAGCGCCTGGTAGCGCGCAGGGTCTGCGGTGAGGCCCGGATCGCTTGTTGGGCGCGGGCCGATCACCGTCGCGCCGGCCTCAACCAGTTCGGCAGTCCGGACGAGAACGGCAAGGCTCATCCTGCTGGCAGAACCTCCCAGGTAGAGCACGCGGTACCGGGCGCCTCCCGTGCTGACCAGATCGCTGCCGTCGTTGGAGAGTGCGCCGAGAAGTGCATCGGCGTTCACGAAATCGAATGCGTTGCCGGCCGGAACCTCGGCGACCGGCTTGTCCCCGAACAGGGACGTCAGCGGGGCCTCTTCGCCGTAGAAATAGGCGATGTCGGCGACATTGGTACCTTGCTGAAGCAAGTGGGAATTGCGCGCGATATAGTCCATCCATGGCCGCGCGAGTTCGGCCCAGGCCTCGTTGCGGTTGAAGTCCTGTCCGAAAATGGAGAGGCGCAGGCCAGGTTTTTTGCCCTCCACCGGAACATGGACCGAGGTGTGGATGATGGGGCGATTGATGCCGGTCGCGAATTCGAGATCGATCATCCGCTTGAGGTCGCCTGGGCCAAAAGCCCAGGGCGACAGCATGGATGTCAGCGATTCCGCGGCGACGTATTTGCGGCCATAGACATGCGCGACCGAGGCCGCGCCCTTCATGTCGGCAAGATAGCTCGGCTTGGGGCCACGGTCGCGCTGGAACGACCACATCGCGGACATCGGCACGTCGGCCCATCTGCGCATCGCCATGTCATCACCGAGCAGAGGGCGATGATCTTCCAGCGCTTCGCCGTAGACGATCAGCTCATGGTCATGCGCTGTCTTGGCTATGGTCCCATAATGCTCGCTGGCAAGAAGGTCGGCCAGGGTTCGCCGAAAATCGTGGAGGAAGCGCTCGCTCTCCTGGCGCGATCCCACGATCGTCCCGGTCAGTGCGGGCATCCATGGGACGGGATCATACCCGCGCAGCCGCTTGAACTGGGCGATCATCTGCGGCGTCCAGTTCGCGGCGCCAACCTCGATGCTGTCGTTGAGGATTGCCCGGATACCTCTGCGCCCCATCAGATCGGGACCCACCGTCTGGCGGTAAGTCGCGAGATAGTGATCCATGTAGCGCCGGACTGCCTCGGCATCGTACTTGTCCACTTCAAGGCCGGTTGCCTCGAACGGAGCCGGATGGTTCATCGTGCCGACAAGCGAGTAACCGAAGCGAATGATGCGCCATCGCCCCGCGGGCGGCGTCCATTCCAGCGTGCCGTCTGGTTTCAGGCGATCGGTCAGGTCGAGGATCTTGTCCGGAGGTACGCCGGCGGAATCGGCGAGGCCTGCGTCGAGTGGGTAATAATCGGGAACGATGTCGAAACCTGCCTTGGCTTCGACGCGATTGACCCGCTCCTGGCCGGACAGTTCGATCTCGGTGATGCGGATCGACGTGCTTGGCCTTCCGCCTGAAAACCCGGCGGCCAGCGCTGACAGGTCGACACCGGCAGGCGGCGGGGCGATGTCGGGAAGGCTGCTGACTTCCTGAAAGGAGACGCGGAAGTTCCGGGCAGTCACGGGCGTGAATGCCAGCGTGGTGGGGACACGGGCCAGCGGCACATCGGTCACGGTGGTCCATTTCCCCGCCGAGACTTCCGCTTCGAGGCTTGCCTTGAGGTTGGCGCCGATGAACTTGCCCGATCCTCCGGGCACGAACAGGGTCATGGCGCGGATTGTACGGGCAGTCGGATAGCGAACGGCGAGGAGCGTTGGCCCCTTCGCTGCTTTCGCAAGGTCGATCCCGGTCTCGAAATCGCCGTCCGTCAATGTTTTCGCGTCGAGAGGCTTCCCTGAACTATCGGCAAATGCCGGAAGGGCTGAGCCCGTGCTTGCCAGTGCCGGCATCGCGAGCACTCTGACGTCGCGGTAGAATGGCGCCGGGACATCGGGCGCTTTCTCGTTGATCGTCGAGTTCGTTCCCGATGCTGCGGCTATTGATTGATACGGTCCGGTCACGGTGGGCGGGGCGGGGAGCGCAAGGGTGACGCGCTTTCCGCCGCCCGTTCCGCCGCCCAGGGTAACCTCGCTCCAGACCAGTTTTTTCATGCCATCGGCGGGGGAAACCCAAGGTCCGCCGGTTTCCGACCAGCCCGGCGAAGAGGCGATGGCCAGTTCGAGACCCAGGCGATCCGCTTCGCGGGTGGCGGCCTTGAAGGCTTTTTGCCAGGCCGGTGTCATGTAGACCAGGCGCTGATCCACGATTTGCGGACTCTGGAGGTTGACGTCGAACGACTGCGCGCCGCCAATCCCCACGCGTTTCATCCAGGCAAGATCCTTGAGAAGTCCTTCCTCGGTGATGTTGCCGTTGATCCAGTGCCACCACACGCGCGGACGGGCATCCATGGGCGGATCGGAGAAATCCGTTTCGAGTTTATCCGGTGCGCTCGGCGGGACAACTGAGCCGTCTTGCGCACATGCCAAGGATGAGCACGCAGAGATCGAAAGCAGCAGCAGCTTCAGCGCTGCCGCTTCGGATCGAAATCGCGTTCTCTTCGCCATAGATGTTTTCGCCTGACGTTCGCAGAAGCAGACATGCTTGCCTGAAGCGCATCTGCTCAACTCTCCCCACATCGCACTTTTGTGCGACAATGTGTCGCGTATAAATTGCGGGTGCAGACTGTCAAGCCGGTCAGACCGATGCGAAGCGCCCGTACTACCGCGTTATTTCATATGACCGGGTTTCGTTATCCAGATGTCCTGGCTGGCCCGGCGCGTGGCCGGAATAACGCTGCGGCGATCAAACCCGTGAAGCGGACCGCGAACGCGATCTCACCGCCAGCCCTGTCCCGGAATCCGGGTTGACGCTCTCCGGCTGCTGGATGTATGCGCCACTGTATCGCATAAAACGAAGCGCCGCTTTTGGGCGTCCACTGTCCGGTCGGGCAGCATCAAGCCGCCGACGGCGGAAGTCTCATCCAAGAGCGCACAACAAGCCAAACCTGGAGAGTGCTGAGAAATGGCATCAATCACCGTCATAGGGGCATCCGGAGAGGAACGAGTTCTCCGCGCAAATCCCGGACAGACCGTCATGGAAGTCATCCGCGACGCCGGCTTCGACGAGCTGCTGGCGCTATGCGGCGGGTGTTGCTCGTGCGCGACCTGCCATGTGCACATCGAAGCCGGCCCCACCGATGCTCTTGCGGCGATGAGTGAGGACGAGAACGACCTCCTGGACTCGTCCAGCCATCGCGGCAGCCAGTCACGCCTTTCATGTCAGCTCCAGATTACTGACGCTCTCGACGGACTTCGCGTGAAGATCGCCCCTGAAGATTGACCAGACATACAATATTCGCCGGCGAAAAGTGCGGGCACGAAACAGGAGTGGGACACATGACTGAACTGGCAGATCGGGATTACTTCACCGACCACGAAATCCTCGTCGATCCTTACGCATATTTCGAAGCGGTGAGGGGCAAGGGCAGAGTCTATCAGCCCAAGGGCAAGGACTATCTGATGGTCATGGGTTTTGAAGAAACCCTGGAAATCATGCGCAATTCGGAGGATTTTTCGGCGATCATCGGTTTGCAGGGCGCCTCGGCGCCGCTGCCGTTCACGCCGCATGGGCCCGACATCACGGCACAGATCGAGGCGCATCGCGGCGAATTTCACGGTGGCGACTTGCTGGTCAATCTGGACGACAATGCGCATGTGCAGTTGCGCGCGCTCGTCAACCGGCTGTTCACACCCTCGCGGCTCAAGGCGAACGAGGAGTTTATCCAGGCCTTCTCGGACGAGCTGGTGCGTGACGCGGTGGCGAATGGCGGCGTCGAACTGGTCAGGACGATCGCGACGCCTTTCGTCACGCTGGTGATTGCCGACCTTCTGGGCATCCCGGCCGAGGACCGGCAGAAGTTCATGGACATCATTCAGGATGCGCCGCCTCCCGGCAATCTCGACGGCGAACTTGATCTCAATGCCGAAGATCATCCGTTCATGATAATGGGCGGCTATTTCGCTCAATACGTCGCCGAACGGCGTGCCGACCCGAAGCAGGATATTCTTTCCGAGCTGGCGAATGCCGTCTATCCCGATGGCACGCTTCCCGACGAGATGGCCATCGTCAAGCTTGGCATGTTCATGTTCGGCGCGGGCCAGGATACGAGCGCGAAGCTTCTCGGCAATGCGATGCGCTACATCGTGGATCAGCCGGGCCTGCAGGACAAGCTGCGTGCCGATCCCAAGCTTGTTCCGGCGCTGATCGAGGAAGTTCTGCGGCTTGAGGGTTCGACCAAGCAGACGGCCCGTCTTGCGCGCCGTGACACGAAGATCGGCGATATTCCGGTACCGGCGGGGACCAAGATCATGCTGTCGATCGCTGCTGCGAACCGCGACCCTGCGCGCTGGGAAGATCCCCAGACTTTCAAGCTCGATCGGCCGAAAATCCGCGAGCACGTTGCCTTCGGGCGCAGCGCCCATACTTGCGCAGGCGCGCCGCTCGCGCGGGTGGAAGTGCGGATCATTCTGGAGAAATTGCTCCAGTACACTGCCGACATCGATCTCGATGCTGAAGTTCACGGCCCGCGGGGAGCGCGCAAGCTGGACTTCGAGCCGAGTTTCATCATTCGCGGGCTTTCGGAACTTCACCTCAAGCTGACACCGGCGGCGGGGGTCGACCTTTCGCCTGCCCGCTCGCCCATGATCCAGAAGTCGGTACCGGCATCCGGCCCGCGGGGGGTGCCGCCCGCGCCAGTTTCGGTCCCGGTCTCGGTGCCGGTCGCCGGGTACTCCACCGCCTCAACCAGGTTGGCAAAGCTATTGTCCGATCCCGGGGCCAAGGCCGTGCTCGATCAGCACTTTCCCGGGATAACCGCAGACAAGCGGATCGGTATGGCGAAGTCGATGACCCTGCGCGCGATTCAGAAGTTCGCGCCCGGCCAGTTTACCGACGAAGCGCTTGATGCCGTCGATCGGGATCTGGCCCTGCTGCCGGTAGATTGACCCTGCCATTGAGAAGCGGGGCCGGGGGAATCTCACGGGGTTTCCGCCGGCCCGTTTCCAATGGCCCGACGCGCCTACTTCGCCAGAGCGAACGGATGATCCGAATTCAGCAAACGGATTGACCAATGCGATAGTGTGGCGCACAAAAATCAGAATAAAAAAATCGATAGGGAAGGGGATTCGATGCGTAGGAAAATGGCGCTGACGTTCGTGGGAGCGAGCACGCTGGCTATGGCCGTGCCGGCGATCGCTCGGCAGGACCAAACGGCCGCACCGCCTGACCCCACCGACGCATCAGTGGCAAACGAAATCATCGTTCAAGCCCGTCGCCGTGATGAAAGCCTGCAGGATGTGCCACTGGTGGTGAATGCCGTCACCTCGGAGGCGATTTCCAAGTTGAACATCCGCAATTTCACCGAGATCAGTTCGGTCGTTCCGGGTCTTCAGCTGACGCCCAACGCCAACGGCATCGGGACTTCCTCATCACTTCGCGGCGTCAATCACGACGTGAATGTGAGCGCCGAAAACGGCACGATTCAGTATTATCGCAACGATGCGCCGGTACCGTCGAATTTCGTCATGCAGACGATGTACGACGTAGGGCAGATCGAAGTGCTGCGGGGGCCGCAGGGCACGTTGCGCGGCCGGTCGACGCCCTCCGGTTCGGTCACCGTAACCACGCGTGCGCCCGACCTCGTCGAAGCGGGTGGCTATCTTGCCGGAACGCTCGGTTCGGCTGGGGCGGCCAATTTCAATGGCGCCCTGAACATTCCTGTCATCTCGGATGTGCTGGGCGTGCGCGTGGCAGGCATTCACAGCAAGGATCGCGGCAACCGCGTGACCAGCCTGAATAGTGATGAGAAGCCTCGCAGCGAGACCAATGCAATTCGGGCGGCTGTCCGCTTCGAACCGACGCAGTGGCTTCGCCTGGGCTTCCTGTACGAAGCGATGCAGACTGACGGCACACGCTTTGACCAGGTGCGATCCGTCAGCGGGTACGATCCCGACTATGTGCCGACGACCGGTGCACCCGACTATGGCACTATCGGCTTGAACGACCGGCTGTCGGTTCAGTCCCGCCCGAGTACAACCCAGCAGAAGTTCCAGTTCTACAACTGGAATGCGGAAGTCGACGTGTTGGGGCAGCGCCTCATTTACGTCGGCTCGGCTACTTCCCAGAAGTATCACAGCTATGGCGTCCGCGATCTTGCGAATTTCTTCCCGGATCTCGAAATTGCGCAGATTGCGGACACCAAGGGAACGACAAGCAGCCATGAGGTGCGCTTGCAGAACCTCGACCGGGTAGCCGGGCTGTTCGACTACGTCGTCGGATACTTCCACTATCAGGTACCTTCGCAGACCAACCTCCACGATCTCAGTATCACTCAGCTTCGACTGGCCGGCCTCGGTATTCCCATCGCCGCCCCAAGCGTGACCGACACGCCGATCTACATTGCAAAGGGGACGCCCAAGGAAGACTCGTTCTTCGGTAACCTGACATTCCATCTCACCGAATCCACCGAGCTTTCAGGCGGACTGCGGCGGATCCATTTCACGGATAACCGAGACGGCCTGTTCATCAGCTGCACGCCCGACATGTATGCCGCCGGTGGTTGCACGCGCCAGAACGGTACGGAATCGGACGTCAGCGAGAACACCACGATCTACAGCGCAAGCATCAAGCATCGTTTCACGCCGGGGCTCATGGTCTATGCCTCCACCGGCAGCTCGTGGCGCCCACCGGTTGTGGCCATCGGCGATTTCACGCATGCCGAATACACGGCGAACGAAGTCGCGCATATCTCGCTGCCTTCGGAAAGCTCGAAGTCCTACGAGGTCGGCTTGAAATCGGACTGGTTCGACCGCCGGTTGCAGTTCAACCTGACCGCCTATCATCAGGACTACAAGAATTACCCTTATCGAGCGGGCGGTGCCGGTATTGCCTATATCGACATCAACTCGGCGGGCGCCCCGACGATCGGCAATTTCAATTTCGTTAGCGCGGTTCCGATCAAGGTGAACGGGATCGAGGTCGAACTGGCATTCACGCCAACGCCGCGCTGGAATCTTGGTGCAACTCTCAACTTCGCTCGCAGCCGGATCGGCAATGCTCTGCTGGCCTGCACGGATGCGCTCGACAACCAGACCGGCGCTGTAGGCTCTGACGGCATTCCCGATACTGTTACGCCCACCCTGGCGCAAATGCAGCAGGCTTACAGCGGCGAACGCGTGGCGCAGTGCCCGGGCGGCGGTCAATCGGCAACCTTCCAGCCCGAGTGGTCGGGTGTATTAAGGGCCGAGTATACTTTGCCGGTCGGCAACAAGATGGATGGTTATCTGCGAGGACTGTTCAGTTGGAAGGGCAAATCCAAGACGGACCCGAACAATGCGTTCGACGACGTCAAGGCTTACGGCCTGTTGAACCTGTTCGGCGGTCTGCGATCGCAGGACGGGGCCTGGGAAGTGTCTGTCTACGCCAAGAACATATTCGATACGACGAAGCTCATTAGTCAGGATGACCGCGCCCAGTTCACCTCCGTCACCGACGTCTTTCTCAGGCCGCCGACCTTCAGTGTATCGGGTATCGGATCGACGGTTTACTCCAGCCGCTATGCGGGTGTTTCGGTTACCGCTCCTCGCGAATTCGGGGTGACTTTCCGCGCAGCAATCGGCTCGCGTTAAATGATTTCCGAGCGGAAGGGCTTTGGGTTTTCCAGACCCCGGCCCTTTCGACTTCGGATTGTGTCGCTCTCGCTTGGGAGTGACGCCTCCGACTAGAAACGATGCCGGGCAGGGAGGATCCGCGATCGATCTTCGAGATTTGGTCTCTGAAAAGCACCGTCACCTCAAGCAGCGAGCCTGGGAACCGAGCACCGATCCTGGGAACGATGTATGCCTCAATCGGGCGCCATGATCGAAGTCGAAAGGAGCCTGTAGAGGATCTTGGCGATCTCAGAGACGCTGTAGGCATCTTCGGGTTGGCCAACCCACCAAGCAAGCGTTTCGGCGATAAGCGAGGCAGCGCAGATCGTTCCAAGCTCGGTAGGGAGCCAGGCGTTGATGGGCTGTTCCTCTTTTGCCACGACCATGGATACGCGAAGCCATTCCTCGCGCATGGCACCGCCGGCTCCGCCGTTGAGGAGGATGGCCCAGAGCGCGCGGTGGTCGGCAACGTAGCCGCACAAGGCTTGAAACCCGGCCTCGTAGCTTTCCGCATCGCGGATGGAGAGCGTCAATCGGTTGAGATGCGCAATCTCGTCTTTCGCGATGGCGCTGAGCAGGGCTTCCTTGGTCTCATGATGGCGAAAGAACGTGGCGTAATGGACCTTGGCTTCAGCGCAGATGTCGCGAACGGTGATCTGATCGAAGGGCTTGCGCTGCAGCAGTGCCAGCATGGCTTCCTGCAGCGCCTTGCCCGATCGCACGGCGCGGGCATGCGTGGATCTTGATGATGCCAGCGGCCCGGCTTTATGCGATGCTGTGTCGCTCAACTTGCGATTCGGTTTGCTGTTCTCGGCCATCCTGTCGTGTGTGACGCAAGATCGCTGGTCAACGCAAGCACTGCCGGCCGACCCTGACAGCCCTCAAAGGGTCAAAGGGACGTTCGAAGCAGCAAAGTGCAAAATCACTGAAGAGAGGACTACCAATATGCTTCGTAAATTTCTACTCGCCGCAACGTTTGCGGCTGCCATCACGGCTCCGCTATCGGTCAATGCGGCCGAGCCCGCAGCTGTCTCCGCTCCGGCAGCAGCCCTGTCGACTTCAACGACCTCTATCGGGACCTTGCTAGACAATCCCACGACCAAGGCCATTGTCACGAAGTATCTCCCGGATCTTGTGAGTAACCCCCAAATCGAGATGGCACGGGGTATGACGCTGAAGCAGATTCAATCGTACTCATCCGACACCGTCACGGATGAAGTCCTCGAAAAGATCGACGCAGAACTCGCGAAGCTGCCCGTGCAAAAGTGACCCCATCAAGCCTCCGGCCACCGCGTGACCGGAGGCTGTCCCAAACGGAATGCTACGCGGGAGATTCATGGGCAGTCTTCGACGGAGGGCCAGGGCGGTGAGCAATCGTTCGGTCAGAATGATCGACACTCCGGCCTTGCCGTCGCGGATCCAAAACCTGCCTGGTCCAGTTTGCTGCTTCTGAGACCCTCGGACCCATGTTGGTCGAATGGGTCAAATACTGGCTGGGGCGGCAGGATTCGAACCTGCGAATGCCGGTACCAAAAACCGGTGCCTTACCACTTGGCGACGCCCCAGCAGGGATTGCGCGCTTAGCGGCTAAAGCCGGCGCTGAAAAGCCCTTATCGAGCACTTTTCCCGCGCCGGCTTTATGGGGAAGCGATCAGCCCTTCAGCACGGTGTCGATATCCGCGGCACTGTGGCGTTCGCGGACGAAGCCGTCGCCCTTGCGATTGACGATGCGGCCGCGCTGGACCGCCTCGCGGGCGCCGACTTCCTCGCCCCAGCGGATCAGGTTTGTATAGCTAGGAACGTCCAGGAAGCGCGCCGCATCGCCATAGGCATCGCCTCGCACGAAGCTGCCGAACCAGCCATAAGCGGCGATATCGGCGATGGTGTAGCTATCGCCCGCCAGGTATCGCGTTTCGCCGAGGCGCTTGTCGGCCACGTCGAACAGGCGCTTGGTTTCCATGGCATAGCGATTGATCGGATATTCGTATTTCTCCGGGGCATAGGCATAGAAGTGCCCGAAGCCGCCGCCGATCAGCGGAGCCGTGGACATCTGCCACATCAGCCAGGACAGACACTCTGCGCGCTCGGGATAAGCGGCCGGCACGAACTTCCCGAACTTTTCCGCGAGGTAGAGCAGGATCGCACCCGATTCGAACACGCGGACCGGCGATGCGCCCGAGCAATCCAGAAGAGCGGGAATCTTCGAGTTCGGATTGACCGACACGAAGCCCGAACCGAACTGGTCGCCTTCGCCGATGTCGATCAGCCAGGCGTCGTACTCCGCCTCGGCCACGCCTGCTGCCAGCAATTCTTCCAGCATGATCGTGACCTTCTGCCCATTGGGAGTACCCAGCGAGTAGAGTTGCAGCGGATGCTCACCGCGTGGCAGGTCCTTCTCATGCGTGGCGCCGGAGATGGGCCGGTTGATGCTGGCCCATTCCCCGCCATTGCCCTTGTCCCAGGTCCAGACGGCGGGCGGCGTGTAGGTAAGGTCGGCCATGAGCAACTCCTTGATGTGTCGGGCGCACATCTAGGAAGCGCCCCAAGGCACGACAAGGCCGCCGGTCAATTCGCTTCGGTAATGGGCAGCAGGCGACATATTCACCGGAAGAGACCTCGACTTTTCGCGAATGTCATTTTAAATCAATTGCCTAGAGTGATATTGCGGCCTTATCCGGTCGCGCCGGGAAGACAGGCAGGAAGCGAATGAGCAAGACGATCGACGCGCCGGCAGCTCCATTGGGCAGGCGTCAGCCCACGCGTCGCCGCAACAAGGGCTTCGAGGAAACCCACGCGCTGCTGATCGATACGGCGATCCGTCTCATGTCGGAAAAGGGCACGGAGGCGCTGTCGCTGTCGGAAGTGGCGCGCGAGGCGGGTGTGAACCGCACGACCGTCTATTATCATTTCGAAAGCCGCGAGGCGCTGCTCACGGCGGTGCGGGCGTGGTCGGCCAACCAGCTGGCCGCGGCTTTCGCGCCTTCGGACACCATGGAAAACCGCACGCGCTTCATCACGCGCTTCGTGATCGAAAAACCGGAAGTGATCGCGCTCTGGACCGAGGAATTCCTGGCGCCCGGGCGGGCGGCGGAACGCTATCCACATTGGGAGGCGCTTGTCGAAGGCCTGCGCGGCGAGTTCAGCGACGATGAGGATCTGGATGCCGAGGCCTTCGCCACGTTCCTGCTGACCTGGGCGATGATCGGACCGCGGGTCTATCGCAACAGCGTGCGGCCCGATCTCTCGCTGGACGAAACGATCGAGCGGCTGACCCGGACCCAGATCGCCATGCTGCGGCGTATCGGGGTGACGCCGGGTCGCTGAGGGCAGGCGAAATCGGCGGGGTGTGGAAAGCGGAGTCCGGAGGCTAACCCCCGGACTCCCGCATTATCGGCCGTCAGATGGCGGCGATCAGGAAACCTTGCGGATCCAGCCGTGAGTATCGGCAGCTTCGCCGCGCTGGATCGACACGAGCCGGTTCTTCAGCTTGGCCGTGAGCTGGCCGGGGCCGCCGGAGCCGATGGTGAATTCACCGTCGCGGCCCGAAACCTTGCCGACCGAGGTGACCACGGCTGCCGTACCGCAGGCGAAGGTTTCGATCAGCTTACCGGAATTGGCATCGTCGCGCCACTGGTCGAGGCTGTACTTGCCTTCCTCGACCTTGAGGCCTTCCTCGCGCGCAAGCTGGAGCAGGCTGTCGCGGGTGATCCCGGGGAGGATCGTGCCGGTGAGGGCCGGGGTGAGCAGCGTGCCGTCCTCGAACACGAAATAGAGGTTCATGCCGCCCAGCTCTTCGATCCACTTGTGCTCGGCGGCGTCGAGGAAGACGACCTGGTCGTGGCCGCGCGAGATGGCTTCGGCCTGGGGCACTAGGCTGGCGGCGTAGTTGCCGCCGCACTTGGCCGCGCCCGTGCCGCCGGGGGCCGCGCGGGTGTAGTCGGAAACCCAGATCGAGACGGCCGGAGCGCCGGACTTGAAGTAGTTGCCCGCCGGGCTGGCGATCACGATGAACTTGTACTGCTTGGCCGGGCGCACGCCGAGGAAGGCCTCGGTGGCGATCATGAACGGACGCAAGTAGAGCGAGGCGCCTTCGCCGGCCGGGATCCACGCGCGGTCGATCTTCACGAGGCGTTCGATCGCCTCGACGAACAGCGCTTCGGGAAGTTCCGGCATCGCGAGTCGCTGGGCCGACTGGTTGAAACGGGCGGCGTTCGCTTCGGGGCGGAACAGCGCGACCGATCCATCGGCCTGGACGTAGGCCTTGAGGCCCTCGAAGATTTCCTGGGCGTAGTGCAGCACAGAAGCGGCCGGATCGAGCGCGATCGGCTGGCGCGGTCCGACGACGGCATCGTGCCAGCCCTGACCTTCGGTCCACTCCACGGTCACCATGTGGTCGGAGAAGTTCGTGCCGAATCCGGGGTTGGCAAGCACGGCCTCACGTTGCTCCGCGCTGGCGGGCGAAGGGTGGGGCAGGGTGGTGAAAGTCAGGCCGGCATCGGCGAGGGTCGCCATCGAACTAGTCCTCTTGTGTGCGTTTCCGGAGCGCGTTGAACGAAAATTACGCCCAAGGCAACCGAAAAGTAATTTTGATACGCGTGCAAGGCGCTTTACTGCCCGGGGAAAGCGGTAAAGCGCGAAAGTCCGGGTGTCCGATGGACGTCCAGACTTACCGTGTCTCTGCCTTAGCTTCGGGAAACGCTGGAGGGCCAGCGGGAAATTCGCTTTTTGGCATTCAGGCCGGTCAAGTCTGAGCCAGGAGAGCGATGCCGAGCTTACGATCCGCGGCGGGATGTTGCTGGCAGTCGTGCGGCTGGCAGACGTTCAAATGAGAAGGGCCGCCCCGGTTGCCCGGTGCGGCCCTTCGCATGGTCAGCGGCCGGGAAGTGCCGCCAGCGAAAGCCTTTATCGCTTCATCAAGATTTAGCGATAATGCCTCGCGACGGAAATTGCCGACCTCTCTGCTGAACCATGAGACATCGGATCACCTCCTTTCGCGCTGTTAAGCCAGGGTTGCCACCTTGGATCTTGCACCGAGGCAGCTGGACTTCAGTAACTCCCGGGCGCGTTTCCCAGGTCCCGCCGTCCTGTGAAATTTGTGTCCGATTCCGCAGCGCACAACAAGCCTTGCAATCATCTTTTTTGCGGTCATTATCGAGGCTTCGGGCTAGTTTTCCCCAGCCTGGATGCCCTGTCGAAGGGCCGTTTCTGGGGGCTGAAAACTGCGGCCTGCAACCTTCTGAAATCGCCGCAAAACCTCTTCGAATCGCGAGGAATTCCTGTCTCAGTGGTCGGATGATTCCCGGTCACTTGTGCGCACAAGTCTGGTTCCTGCGCGGCAAGCCGCGCGGCCGTCCCGTGCCGAAGGACGCGCTTCGACACGGGACGGCTGAATCCTGCGGTCAGCGGCAGTCTTCGATGACCCTGGAAATTTCCGTCCAGCTTGGAATGTAAAGCGGCTGCATGCCCTGCGCCTGGACCGCGAAACGGCCGCGGCTGAAGGCCATCGAATCGAGCAACCGGTCGCGCGCGGGCAAGTCGACCTGGACCCCGCCACTGACGGGATGGGCGGCGACGGCGCGAGTCGTGTCGGATGTGGTGATCGAAAGGGAAACGGGGCCGGCCGAAGTGCCGCTGCGGAACAGGGATATGGTGGAGGAGGCGCGATTGCAGCGGATGCCGAAAATGCCGTCGGCAAAGCTGGCTATTCCCGGACTGGTGATGCGCCAGTCGCCCGGCGTTGCGGGAGAATCGCGCCAGTCTGCGGGTGGCGGCGGCGGGGCCGGGGGCGGCGGGGCGGCCGGCGTCGGTGCCGGGCGCGGGGCCTGAACGGGGGGCTTGGCTGCCGGAACGCAAGCTGCGACAAGCACCAGCGCGGTCAGCGAAGCGGCTGTCAGCACCTTGCGGGGCAACTTGCGGGAGAACGAAAGGGCGTCGGTGCGCCGGCGCGGATTTGCCTTCATTCCCCCGGTATGGAATGAGGCGCGGCTCATCTCAAGTGTGCAAAGCCATGACTGACCCGTCCGAACCCCGCCCCGTCGATAAGAAAGCAGGCGCCGCGCCGCGCCAAGCGACTCGTCCAGCGCCCCGCATAGCCAAGTCCCGCGTCGATCAGATGCTGGTGGATCGGGGCCTGGCGGAGAGCCGCACCCGGGCGCAGGCGCTGGTACTGGCAGGGCTGGTCTTTACCGGCGAAACCAAGGTGGCCAAGCCGGGCCAGAGCTTGAAGGCCGACGCCCCGCTGGAAGTGCGCGGGCGCGACCATCCCTGGGTTTCGCGCGGCGGAATCAAGCTGGCGCATGCCATCGAGCATTTCGATCTCGACCCCACCGGCGCGGTCGCGATGGACATCGGCAGTTCGACCGGCGGCTTCACCGACGTGCTGCTGACCCACGGCGCCGAACGCGTGTTTGCCGTGGATTCGGGCACTAACCAGCTCGCCTGGAAGCTGCGCCAGGATCCGCGCGTCACCGTACTGGAGCAGACCAGCGCGCGAATCCTGACGCCCGAGCAAATCGACGCGCCGTGCAACTGGGTGGTCTGCGACGCCAGCTTCATCGGTCTGTCCAAAGTGCTGGAAGTCCCGCTTCGCCTCGCGGCGCGCGAATGCCGTCTGGTCGCCCTTATCAAGCCGCAGTTCGAAGTGGGCCGCGGCGAAGTGGGGAAGGGCGGCGTGGTGCGCGAACCGGCGCTTCATGAGCGGGTCTGCGCCGAAGTCCGCGAATGGCTGGAGGCCGATGACTGGGTGATCCAGGGCATCGTCGAAAGCCCGATCAAGGGGCCGGAAGGCAACGTCGAGTTTCTCGTTTCGGCACTGCGGGGATGATTTTCCCGGCGGCGAGCGATTGCACCGGCGGCAAGCTCGTTACACAACCCGCGCATCTTCGCGGTTTATCCTGATTCGGGAGTTGTTAAGGGAATGAACCTGATTGCCTCGTCCGGCCAGTTGCGCGCCAGCCYGCTGCGCTGGGCGCTCGTGCTCGTTCCTCTGGTCGTGCTGCTGGGCTTCGTTTCCGGCCGCGTGGCGCAGAGCGGGCCGGGCAATCCCTGGTTCGACGCCCTGGTGAAGCCCGGCATCTATCCGCCCCCGATCACGTTCCCGGTCGTCTGGACCGTGCTCTACGTGCTGATGGGCTTGGCCCTTGCGATGATATGCGCGGCGCGCGGCGCGCATGGGCGGGGACTGGCGGTGGTCGCCTTCGCCGTGCAGTTCGCGCTCAATCTCGCCTGGAGCCCCGTTTTCTTCGGCGCGCACCGAATGACGACCGGCCTGATCGTGATCGGCCTGCTCGATCTGGCCGTCCTGGTGACGATCGTCCTTTTCGCGCGAATCCGGCCCGTCGCGGCGCTGCTGCTCGTGCCTTACCTCGCCTGGATCTGCTTCGCGACTTATCTCAACTACGCCTTCCTCCAGGCCAATCCCGCGCTCGACGGTGCGGAAGGGCCACGCGCAGTCGAGCGTTTCGAGATCTGAACGGTCCGGAAATTCGCCGGAAGCTCTTGCGCGCCTCCGCGCAAAATACCAAATAGGCGCCATGCAAAGCGAAAACCCCTTCGTCGCCGATTTCGTCAAGATGATGAACAGTGCTGCCGGCACGCTCGCAGGCGTCGGCCGCGAAGCCCGCGACAGCGCGCGCGAGCGCATCAAGGAACTCATGGGCGACATGGATTATGTCACGCGTGAGGAGTTCGAGGCGGTGAAGGAACTCGCCGCCACCGCGCGCGGCGAAGTGGAAACGCTCAAGGCGCGCATAGAAGCGCTCGAAAGCAAGTCGGGCCAGTAAAAGGCCTGGGTGACACCATCCTGGAAACGGGCCTGGAAACAGGCATGAAGCGCGGGGGAATTTCCTCCGCGTTTTGCATTGGGCGTGCGGCGCTTGTGGTGTCCGCACCGCGCTGCCGCTAGCGGCGAGCCATGCAGCTTCGCGCACCCGCCATCGTCTGCGCTGCCCGCCCTCACGGCGAGACGGCGGTCATCGCCCGGATGCTGACGTCCGAGGCCGGGATCGTCGCTGCCTATGTGGCAGGCGGCCGGGGGCGCGAACTGCGGCCGGTGCTGATCCCCGGTAATGCCGTGGAAGCGGATCTGCGCGCGAAAAGCGATAGCCAGCTTCCCTTCGCCCGCATCGAACTCGTCACCAGCCGCGGGCCCTGGCTCAGCGAGCCGCTTCCCGCCGCGGCGATCTCCTGGGTGACGGCGCTGACCGCCATGGCGCTGCCGGAGCGCCAACCCTACCCCGCGCTCTACGACGCGCTCTGCGCGCTTCTGGAGGCGATCTGCGTGGCGCCCTCGGCCAGGGGCTGGGCGTTGCCGCTGCTTTCCTACGAGGTCCTGCTGCTGCGCGAACTCGGTTACGGCGTACCTGTCGCCCGTCCCCAGGACGACGACTGGGGCGCGATACTCACCACTTTCGACCGCCTCGGCCGTGAGCTTTCGCGCTATCCGCTTGCCGATCGGCGTGGAGACGCTATGGGGGCGCGCGTCCTGCTGCGTGAGCGGCTGGCACGGATTCATGGCTGAGAAGCAAGCGGAGAACGACATGCGCATCGCAGTATTTGCAGGAGACGGGATCGGTCCCGAGGTCACCGAGCAGGCAGTGCGCGTTCTCGAAAAGCTTGAACTTCCGGGTCTTGAGCTTGTCGAAGGCGATGTCGGCGGCGCGGCCTACTACAAGCATGGCCACCCGCTTCCTGCCGAAACGCTGGAGATCGCGCGTTCGGCCAAGGCGATCCTGTTCGGGGCCGTGGGCGATTTCTCCTGCGACCATCTCGAACGCCAACTCCGCCCGGAGCAGGCCATCCTCGGCCTGCGCAAGGAACTCGGCCTCTTCGCGAACTTGCGCCCGGCGCAGGTTTTCGCAGGCCTTGAGGACCTGACCACGCTGCGTCCCGAAGTCGCCAGCAAGATCGACCTGCTGATCGTGCGCGAACTCAACGGCGACGTCTATTTCGGCGAAAAGGGCCTGCGCACGCTGGAAGACGGCCGCCGCCAGGGCTGGGACATGATGTCCTACGCCGAGGACGAAGTGCGCCGCATCGCGCATGTCGGCTTCAAGGCGGCGATGGGCCGCGGCAAGAAGCTCTGCTCGGTCGACAAGGCCAATGTGCTCGAAACCTCGCAGCTCTGGCGCGACGTGGTGATCGAAGTGGCCAAGGAATATCCCGAGGTCGAACTCACCCATATGTACGTCGACAATGCGGCGATGCAGCTGGTGAAGAACCCGGGCCAGTTCGACGTGATCGTCACCGGCAATCTCTTCGGCGACATCCTTTCCGACCAGGCCTCGATGTGCGTGGGCTCGATCGGCCTGCTGGCTTCGGCCAGCCTTGCCGAGGGCACGTACGGCCTCTATGAGCCGATCCACGGTTCGGCGCCGGACATCGCGGGCAAGGGCCTTGCGAATCCGATGGCGACGATCCTTTCGGCGGCGATGCTGCTGCGTCACTCCTTCGGTCTCGAAGCCGAAGCTGCGCGGATTGAGGCTGCCGTCGCCAGGACTCTGGCCGATGGCATCAAGGGCGGCGATCTGGGCGGTACGGCCGGCACGCGAGAAATCGGTGACGCGGTCGTCGAACGGCTGTAAGATCGCCTACCGTTCGGACCAAAAAGGTTTATTCAGGATTACCACCTATTACGGGGCGCATGAACATAACTCGTTCTGATCTCGCAGAGGCGCTCGACGTCGCAGCCAAGCCGCTTGAGCTGGCGATTGTCCTGCCTACCTATAACGAGCGCAAGAACATCGCGACGATGATCGAGCGACTCGATGCCGCGCTGAAGGGCGTGGTGTGGGAGGCCGTCTTCGTTGACGACAACAGCCCGGACGGCACCTCGGACGAGGCGCGCCGCCTGTCGCTGGAGGATCCGCGCGTGCGCTGCATCCAGCGCATCGGCCGCCGCGGCCTTGCCAGCGCGGCGATCGAGGGCATGTGCTCCACCGCCGCGCCGGTGGTTGCCGTGATGGATGCCGACCACCAGCACGATCCTGCGCTCCTGCCGGGCATGCTCAAGGCGGTGACCTCGGGCGAGTACGACCTGGCCTATGCCTCGCGCTTCGCGGAAGGGGCCAGCACCGAAGCCTGGGGCCGTCCCGACCGTGTGAAGGCCTCGGGCCTTGCCAACCGGATCGCCAACAAGGTGACCGGGGTGGAACTGACCGATCCGATGAGCGGGTTCTTCATGCTTCGCACCGAGACCTTGCGCGCCGATGCGCATCGTCTCTCGGGCGTGGGCTTCAAGATCCTTCTCGACATTCTCGCAACTGTCGACCGTCCGCTTCGCGTGAAGGAGTTCCCGCTCCATTTCGCGGCGCGTGCGGAAGGCGAAAGCAAGCTGGACCAGACCGTCGTGTTCGAATTCCTCGTAGGCCTTTACGACAAGTGGCTGGGGCGCATCATCCCCACCCGTTTCGCCCTGTTCGGAACCGTTGGCGCCCTGGGCGTGGTGGTGCAGTTCAGCGCGCTGTGGATCATGCTCCACCTCGTGTTCGCCGAGCGCTTCGTCTACGGCAACTGGTCGGAAAGCGCGACGTTCAACATCGCGAACTCGATCGCGGCGATCGTGGCCATGACGTTCAACTTCGTGCTGAACAACGAACTGACGTACTCGGACAAGCGCCTGCGCGGGTTCGGCCCGCTGATGCGTGGCTGGGCGCAGTTCGCCGTCGCTTGCTCGTTGGGCCTGCTGACCAACGTCGGTTCGGCGGCCGTGCTCAGGACCATTGGCATTCATGACGTGGTGGCGGTCGTCACCGGCATCGTGCTGGCCGCGGTCTGGAACTTCGCGCTGTCCTCGAAGTTCGTCTGGGGCAAGTACTAAGCCAACTGCAATAGCTGGCCCGCCGCCCTGATGGCGGCGGCGAACAGACAAAAGCGCGCGCCGGTGTTCCGGCGCGCGTTTTTGTTTGCCCTACGTCGGTCGTCATAGGGCGTTCGCCGGATTCGCTTTGTGTTCACTCGTGCAATCATGTCCAGCACCGGGGCCGAGCCGGCTTGAGGGACAATGCATGATCTTTCGCGTTTCGATAGACGCCCGTGACCCCTGCCGGGTCGCCGCGGTGCTGGCCGAGCTTGTCGGCGGCCGGTCGGTGCGCGGCGGCGCGGTTTGGCGGGTGGAGGCATCGCAGGCGGCGCCGCAGATGCTTGTGGTGCCTTGCGAGGATCCGTGCACGGATGCGGGCCATTGCAGCGTGACCCTGGCGACATCTCTCGACATCGCGGAAGTCTATGCCATCGCCGGGCGCGAAGGCTGGCCGGCCCGCTACCGGCGGCGTGCGAGCGGCCTGGACGTGATCGAGCTGATGCTGGAAGGCGCACGCGCGATCGAGGTCATCACGCCCGACATGCAGGCGGATCACTTGGGCAAGCTGGCCGCGTCTGGCTAGGGACGGGCGCCCGGCGTTCCTTCAACGCCAGTTCGGAAACCACATCCAGACGTTGTAGAATTCCTTGGTCGGCAGCGGGGCGCCAGAGATGATGGGGTAGAAGCCCACGAACATCGCTGCCGAGATCGCCATGGTCGCAGTGGCCAGGTGGCGCCAGCGGTCGCGCCGGTTCCACAGGGCGTCCAGGGCGAAGGCCAGGATGCCCATGAGGAAGGCTCCGGGCAGCAGATAGTGGTAGTAGAACTGGATCGGCTTGCCGTTGACCACCCAGATACCCAGCGTGCCCGCATAGAGCAGCACCAGCGTCAGGACGTCCCGGCGCCCGCGGAACAGCGAGACCCAGACGCCCCAAACCAGCGCGAAGAGTCCGGAGATCATCGAGAAGGGATTGCCCAGCATCACGATGCCGTGCTGGTGGCCGTCGATGTTCTCGAACTGGTACCAGATCGGCCGCCAGTCGACCATCCACTGGTACCAGAGGCTGCGGTAGGGGTGCAGCTTCTTCACGCTGTCCTGCAGCGCGATCATGTGGCGGTGCTGCTCGATGAAACCCCAAGGCGAGAGCGGACGGCTGCTATAGAACATCGCCGGAAGGTACGTCGCCCAATAGACCGTCAGGGGCAGCAGCCCGAGCCAGAACGCGGCTTCCGCCAGCGAGATGCCCGGGATGGGTCCCGCGCCCTTGCGGCCGACGAATTTCCAGCCGCTCTCCCGCACGCGCAGCGCCAGGAACCACAGCCCGGGCACCATCAGCGCCGGAGCGCTGCTCCACTTGGCCCCGAGCGAAAGCCCGAGCGCAACGCCTGCCGCTGCCAGTCGTCCCCGCGCCGCGCCGCTTGTCGGCGCATGAAGGGCGGCCGCGAACTGCCAGAGGGCGATCATGCACAGCGAGGCCTCGACCATGTCGAGCATGGAGATGCGGCTCTGGACGAACCACATGAAATTGGTGGCCAGCAGCACGGTCGCGGTGATCGTGGCCCGGCGGCGTCCGGACAAGTGCCAGACGAAGCGTGCGAAGGCGAACAGGCCGAACACGCCGAACAGCAGCGGGCCGATGCGCCAGGCGATCGGCCGGTCGCCGATGATCGAGATGAAGCCGGCGATCACTTCCTTGGCGAACATGGGATGCTCGCCATTGGCCGGGATCAGTTCCAGCAGCTTGAGCGCAGCCGGGACGTAGTGGATCTCGTCGAAGTAATAGCGGTTCGGTTCCGCAAGTCGGAACAGGGCGAGGGCCAGGAACAGGCCCGTCACGATCAGGCTCCAGCCGATCGGATCTCTCTCATTGCGCGAAGCGTTCGGCATCGGACCGGCGGAATAAGGGCGAAGTAAGGGGACTGCAAGGCTGACTGAAACTTGCTCCACCGAAGCCGCGGCGCGCCTAAGGTTGCACTGGCCGCTTGCGCTGGCCCTTTGGCGATCCTAGAGGCTTGGCCCATGAAACGCACTACCGGACAGGACCGCTCGAAGACCCGCAACTGGCGCCCGGCCACCCGCGCGATTCGCGGAGGCACCTGGCGCTCGGAAATGGGGGAGACCAGCGAAGCGCTGTTCCTCACTTCCGGCTACAGCTACGACGATGCCGCTACCGTGGCCGCCCGCTTCATGGGCGAAGACGATGGCATGACGTATTCGCGGCTCCAGAACCCGACGGTGCAGATGCTGGAAGAGCGCATCGCTCTGCTGGAGGGGGCGGAAGCCTGCCGTACCCAGGCCTCGGGCATGGCGGCCATGACCACGGCGCTGCTCTGTCAGCTTTCGGCCGGCGACCACATGGTGTCCGCCCGCGCCGCCTTCGGTTCGTGCCGCTGGCTGGGCGACAGTCTGCTGCCGCGCTTCGGTATCGAGGTGACGGTGATCGACGCCACCGACACGGCGGCCTGGGAAGCGGCGATTCGGCCCAATACCAAGGTGTTCTTCTTCGAATCGCCTGCGAACCCGACCATGGATATCGCCGACATCGAAGGCATCTGCGCCATCGCCAAGGCACACGGGATCACCACCGTGGTCGACAATGCCTTCTGCTCGCCGGTCCTGCAGCGGCCGATGGAGTTCGGCGTCGACGTGGTGGCCTATTCGGCGACCAAGCTGATGGACGGGCAGGGCCGCGTCCTGGCCGGCGCCGTCTGCGGCACCGAAGAATTCATCAACGACAAGCTCCTGCCGTTCCAGCGCAACACCGGACCGAACCTTTCGCCCTTCAACGCCTGGGTCGTGCTGAAGGGCCTGGAGACGCTGGACCTGCGCGCCAAGAAGCAGAGCGAGAACGCCCTCAAGGTCGGCCAGTTCGTCGCCGGGCGCGTGCCGAAGATCCTGCACCCCTGGCTCGACAGCCACCCGCAGCAGGCCCTTGCGCAGAAGCAGATGGATGCCTGCGGGCCGATCTTCAGCTTCGTCCTCGATGGCGGCCGCGAACAGGCGCATACCCTGCTGGACGCGCTCGAACTGATCGACATTTCCAACAATATCGGCGACTCGCGCTCGCTGATGTGCCACCCGGCCTCGACCACGCACCACGGCGTCGGTCCCGAAGGACGCGAGGCCATGGGTGTCACCGAAGGCATGCTGCGCATCAATATCGGGCTGGAGGATGCCGACGACCTGATCGAGGATCTCGACCAGGCGCTGACCAAGGCCGGTCTCTGATTCGTCGTGAAGCGCCGCTGCCCGCCGGGGCGGCGCTTCATCTGGCTGTCCGCCATGTCATCAGCCGAATGCCTCGCAAGGTTCGCGCTGCGCAGTTGTCGTTCCGTCAAATCATCGTTAGGCTGGCGGATGTTATGAAGGAATTCTTCCAACATACGGCGATGACCGATGGGGTGACCGTGCGGGTCGCCGTCAACTTCCTGCCCGAGCAGTCGCGCATCGAGGCGGGTAAGTGGTTCTGGGTCTATCACATTCGCATCGAGAACGATTCGGATGAGACGCTCCAGCTCATGACCCGGCACTGGCGCATCACGGACGGTCATGGCGATGTCAGCATGGTCGATGGCGAAGGCGTGGTGGGCGAACAGCCCGTCATCGCGCCGGGCCGCAGCCACGATTACGTCTCCGGTTGTCCTCTGCCTACGCCGCAGGGCTCGATGGAAGGCAACTACACCTTCCTGCGCGACGACGGCACCGAGATAGAGGCGGCGATCCCCTTTTTCCCGCTGGCCGCGCCCGCCACGGCGCGCTGACGGAACGGGCTTTCGGTGAGGCGATGCGCAGCGTCGGGGGCGTTGCGGCAGTTCTTCATTGCCCGTGCGAAAACCAGCGCATAGGGAACTCCCATGAAGCGCACGCACCTGCCCCTCAATGCCCTGCGCGTCTTCGATGCAGCGGCACGCCACCTTTCGTTCACCCGGGCCGCCGACGAGCTGGCCGTGACGCCGGCCGCGGTCGGCCAGCAGATCCGCGCACTCGAAGACCTGCTGGGCGTGGTGCTGTTTCGCCGCACCAGCAAGGGACTGGAACTGACCGACGAAGCCGGCGCAGGGCTTGCCGCGCTGCGCACCGGGTTCCTTCATTTCGAGGATGCCGTGCAGGCCATGCAGGCGGGCCAGTCTAGCCACGTCTACACCATCGCCGCACCGCGCGAATTCTTCGCCGCCTGGCTGGCCCCGCGCCTTGCCGCGTTCCGGGCCGATAATCCGCAGGTCCGCTATGTCATCGTCGACGGCGAACTGACCGATTTCACCGAAGCCAATCTCGACCTGGCGGTGCGCTGGACCGATGGGCCGGGCGAGCTGGAAGGCGCGGCACTGGGCGCGGCGGAATGGGTCGAAGTGGGCCAGGGCGACTGGATCGGCTGGCCGGGCGACCCTGCGCCGGGCACCGAGGACGATCAGGACAATGAGGAGGCCAAGCCGCCGATCGCGGTGAGCGATGCGGGCCAGGCGATTGCCGCCGCGCGATCTGGCCTCGGCCGGGCGCGCGTTCCCGGCTTGCTCGCGCGCGGTCTCATCAGCGAGAACGACCGGGACGTGATCCAGACGACGACCCCGTGCCGCAGGGGCTACTGGTTGGTGGCACCATTGCCGCAGTGGCGCCAGAAGAAGGTCAAGGCCCTGGTCGGTGCCCTGACCGAGCAGGCACTTACGGGGCAGGCGCTCACGGGTCAGACACCGGCCGATCAGAGCCTGGATCAGATCCCGGCCGGCCACACTTCGGCAGACTGAGCAGGCGGAAACCGAACGAACCGAATTCGTTCGATTTCAACAAGCACCGCGGCGGGGCGGCCATGTTAGGTTCCAGTCGGATCACACTGGAGACCGCGATGTCCTCTAGCCTTCCTGTGCCTGACGCCGAAGCCGCCTGCTGCAAGACCTCGCGCCGGGAGATGCTGGGAGCCCTGGCCGCCGCCAGCGCAGCCGGAACCCTGAGCCTGGCCGCCGCGCCGCCGGCCATGGCCGCCTCGTCCGCCGCACCTGGGGGAGGCGGCGAGCAAGTCACGCCGGACCAGGCTCTCAAGGAAATCATGGACGGCAATGCCCGCTTCATCGCGGGAGCGCCCACGGCCCACACCAGGGATCTGGCCATCATCAAGGCCCGCGCGGCGGAAGGGCAGTGGCCGATCGTGGGCGTCCTGTCCTGTGCCGATTCGCGTGTGCCAGTGGAAATGGTGTTCGACGAGCCGATTGGCCGCCTGTTCGTCACCCGCATCGCCGGCAATATCACCACGCCGGAAATCATCGCCAGCCTGGAATACGGCGTGGCGGTGCTCGGCATCAAGGCCGTGGTGGTCATGGGCCATTCGAACTGCGGGGCGGTGAAAGCCGCTATGGAGAACCCCGAGGTTCCCGGCCAGATCAGCGCGCTGTTCCCGGCGATCCTGCCCGCGCTCTACGTCAGCCAAAGCCAGGATCCCGCCATCGTCACCCGTCAGAACGCCGTGATCCAGGCTGCAACCCTGATCAATTCCTCGCCCGTGATCGAGGCGAAGGTCCAGTCCGGCGAACTGAAGGTGGTGCCCGCCCTCTACGATGTCGCCACGGGCAAATTGGAAGTCCTGCCGATTCCTTCGGGCCTTCGCACCAAGACGGCAAAGTGACCTCCGAAAGCCCGCCGTGCCGGATGATCCGGCACGGCGGGTCCTGGATCAGAACCCGAGGTCTTCGATCGGGCCGTCGAAATTGCCGCCCAGCTTGTGGATGGCCTTGGCAAGCTGCTCCTGCGGCACGCCCTTGAGGTAGCCGTCGATGATCCGTTCGTAGTTGCTGATCAGCCCTTCGACTTCGTGCGACAGGCGCATGAACTCGAAGCCGCTGGCATGAAGCCCCTTCTGCTGGATCGGGATGTTCGAATAGTCCTGCCGCGGAATCGGTGGGAAATCGGGGCTGTTGTAAGGCAGCACCGTGGGCTCCGTCACCGTTTCCATGTCGTCGTCCTCGGAGACATATGTCAGCGACCATATCTCGAAGAAGCAGCTTTCCGGCCCCGTCGGGCGGATCCGATAGGCGGACATCGAGGTGAAGTAGGGCAGCAGGAAGTAGTGCGGGAAGAGGAACTCCACTGCTTTCACCGGATGGGTCTGCGCCACCGTGCAAAGGTCTGGCACCGGCTCTCCACGGGCCTGCAACTGCGCGGAAATCTGGTGCATGACGATGCCCAGCCAGTGGAACATCGCCATGTTCTGGTCTTCCGGCAGGCCTTCCTCGATGCCGATGAGACCGCGCGCAATTTCCACTTCCTTTTCGTGGACCATCCCCGCCATGCCTTCGCTGAGCAGAGCCATGGACTTGACCTGAAGTTCCTGGTTCTCGCGATAGGACAAGTGCGGTTCGGCCATGATCGGCACCGGGCCGCGCGGGCTGCGATACATCGAATCGTACATCATCGGCGCCGCATGCTGGAGCTGCGGATGCGTCTGCATCACATGGTAGCCTTCCATGAAGGCTTCCATCGCCACCTTCCAGTTCGCCGGCAGCTCCGCTCCGTAGCACCATTCCGCGCGCATCTTGTCCAGGCCGCGGGCTTCCAGATTGGGGGCCAGGGGTCCGAGAGAATCGCGCACGGAAGGCGCGTCGTCGTCATGGTTGATCCAGACGCAGCCGATGAAAGTCTCCGCACGGCAGGGGACCAGGTTGATGTCGTCCTCCTGAAGCTGCCGCTCCGAGAACATGTGCTTGCCGTAGACCTGGGTGGATTCGCCATCCATGTTCCAGCGCCAGCCGTGGAACGGGCAGACGAAGCCCGACTTCTTGCAATTGCCGTGCGCATGGCCGGTGCCGCCGGCAAAGGGCACGCCGCGGTGGCGGCAGGCGTTGTGGAAGGCTTTCACGCCGCTGGCGGTCCGCACTATGACGACGGACTTGCCGACGTTCTCGTACTCGATCCAGTCGCCGATTTCGGGGATCTGCTCTTCCCGGCAGGCCATCTGCCAGACATGCGGCCAGAGGTGGTCCAGCTCGGCCTGGTAGAATTCGGCATCGTAGTAGCGCTTGACCGGAATCCGTTCCGGATCCTCGATCGGATAGGGGACGGACCGCAGTCCGCCGTCGACAGATTTCAGCACTCCGACACCTCTCGGCTTGTTCTTCATTCGTGTTGAACGAATGTACAACCGTCGGCGGGGCAGGCAATGGCGCGCTCTATCGTGGGCGCGCTATTTGAACGAAGCGGGCAGGGGCCCGCGTCGGTCGCTTACCTTCGGGCCGGGTCGAGCGCGGATGCCGCGCGGCGGACCGGCGCGCTTTCCATGGCCATCAGCGCCGCGATGCGCTTTTCGGTGGCGGGATGGGTGGAGAACAGGTCCGAAACCGAAGTGGGCACGATGTAGAGCTGCGCCGCTGCCGGATTGCGCTCCGAAGCCACGCTGGGAACCGCCTGCGCCGGGCCCGCGATCTTGGCGAGGGCGGATGCGAGCGCGCGCGGATTGCCGCTGATCTCGGCGCCGGCCTTGTCCGCCCCGAATTCGCGGGTGCGGCTGATCGCCATCTGCACGATCATCGCGGCGAAGGGGGCCATGAACACGGCAGCCATGGCGGCAATGGGATTAGGTCGGTTTTCGCCCCCGCCAAGATGGCCCCCGAAGAACAGGCCGAAGTTGGCGATCATCGAGATGGCGCCGGCAATCGTCGCCACCATCGTCATGATCAGGGTGTCGCGGTTCCTGACATGGCCCAGCTCATGCGCCATGACTGCCGCCACTTCCTCGCGGTCCAGCATGTTCAGAAGGCCGGTCGTCGCCGCGACGGCGGCGTGCTCCGGGTCGCGGCCGGTGGCGAAGGCATTGGGGTTGGAACTCTCGACCAGGTAGACGCGCGGCATGGGAAGGCGCGCGCGGCGGGCGAGTTCGGCCACGAGGGTGTAGAATTCCGGCGCGCTGCGCTCGTCCACTTCGCGGGCATTGTGCATGCGCAGGACGATGCTGTCGGCGTTCCAGAACGTGAACAGGTTCATCCCCGCCGCGACGACCAGCGCGATCATCGCACCGCCGCTGCCGCCGAAGATATAGCCCAGCCCCATGAACAGCGCCGTGAGCGCCGCCAGCAGCATGGCCGTCTTGAAACCGTTCACTTGTCCAAACTCCTTGAAATGTTTGCCTTTGGAATCTGGGTATCACGCGGCGGCTTTCAATATCCGGAACGGCCTTTGCATCGCCCGCGCGAATTGCGGGGCGGGCGGCGCGTTCGGTGTCCTCAAGCGCGCCGATCCCCCCTAGGACCACTGCAAGGGAAGTTTCTGGGAGTTTGCAAGCAATGGCGTTCAAGACCCGCGTCACCGAGATGCTCGGCATCGAACATCCGATCGTGCAAGGCGGCATGCAGGGCGTGGGCCTGGCCGAGCTGGCCAGCGCCGTGTCCAACGCCGGCGGCCTGGGCACGCTCACCGCGCTGACCCAGCCCAGCCCCAAGGCGCTGCGGGAAGAGATCGAGCGCTGCCGCTCGATGACCGACAAGCCGTTCGCCGTGAACATCACGGTGTTTCCGACCCTGCTCCCGCCCGATTACAAGGCCTATGCGCAGGCCGCGATCGACGGCGGGGTCAAGATCGTCGAGACGGCCGGCACTCAGCAGGTGCGCGAGATCTGGGAAATGGTGAAGCCGCATGGCATCACCGTGCTCCACAAGTGCACGGCCGTGCGCCATGCCCTGTCCGCCGAGCGGCACGGCTGCGACATCATCTCGATCGACGGCTTCGAATGCGCTGGCCATCCTGGAGAGGACGACATTCCGGGGCTGATCCTGATTCCTTCGGCGGCCGACAAAGTGAAGATCCCGATGCTGGCCAGCGGCGGCTTCGGTGACGGGCGCGGGCTGGTTGCCGCTCTGGCGCTGGGGGCCGAGGGCATCAACATGGGCACGCGCTTCTGCGCGACGCAGGAAGCGCCGATCCATGACAACGTGAAGGCCAAATATATCGAGAACGACGAGCGGGGGACGAACCTGATCTTCCGCAAGTTCAAGAACACGGCCCGCGTCGGCAAGAATGGCGTTTCCGACGAGGTGGTCGATATCTCCGCCCGCCCCGAATCGACCTTCGACGACATCAAGCACCTGGTGGCAGGGGCCGTGGGCCGGGAACTGCTCCAGTCCGGCGATCTCACCAAGGGCATCTTCTGGGCCGGAATGGTGCAGGGGCTCATCCACGACCTGCCGACGTGCAAGGACCTGATCGATAGGATCGTTGCCGAAGCCGAGGAAATCGTGAATGCCCGCCTCGGAAAGATGCTGGCCTGAGCCGGCACGACGCACGGAGCGATGCCTGACATGACTTACGAGAAAATCCTCTACAGCCTGGAAAACGGCGTGGCGCGGATATCGATGAACGATCCCGCCACGCGCAATGCCGGCTCGGCRCAAATGGGCGAGGAGCTTTTCGATGCCGTTTCGCGTGCGGCGTTCGAGGCGCGGGCCGTGCTGCTGACGGGCGAAGGCAAGGCCTTCTGCTCGGGCGCGAACCTGGGCGATGCGCAAGATATGCTGGATAACCCGCGCCGCGACGTGGGGACTTTGCTGGACCGGCACTTCAACCCCGTCATCATCGCCATGCGCGACATGGAGCAGCCGGTCGTCACCGCCGTGCGCGGCGCGGCGGCGGGCGTCGGCGCGGGGCTGGCGATGGCGGGCGACCTCATCCTCTGCGGAACGAGCGGGTTCTTCCTCCAGGCATTCCGTCATGTCGGGCTGGTGCCGGACGGGGGATCGTCCTGGTTGCTGGCCCGCGCGGTTGGCCGGGTGCGCGCCATGGAGATGATGCTGCTGGGAGAGCGGCTCCCTGCCGAGAAGGCGCTGGAATGGGGCCTCGTCAACCGCGTGGTGCCGGACGAAGACCTCGATGAAGCCGCCATGGCGCTGGCCGGGGAACTGGCGCGCGGGCCCTGGTCACTGCGACGGATCAAGCAGGTGGCCTGGGCCGCAACCGATTGCACGCTGGAGCAGGCACTCACCAACGAGCGCCTCGGCCAGCGCGATGCCTCGCGCACCGCAGACTTCGTGGAAGGGGTGACGGCGTTTTCCGAAAAGCGCCAACCGTCCTTCCAGGGGCGCTAGCAGTCTCGAAGGCCGCCGGACCCTGAGGTGGAACCGGCGGCTGAAAGGCGGTGGGGAATCGATAAAGGCTGCCAGGGAAGGGCAGCCAGTGCGTCCAGGTCAGATGATCCCGCTGGTCTCCAGCTCGGCTATTCGCTGTTCGCTATAGCCCAGTTCGGCGAGCACTTCGGCATTGTGCTCGCCCAGCATCGGCGGGGCGAGGCGGATGGTCGCCGGGCTGGCGGACATCATCGCCAGCGGACTGGCGATAAGGTCCACCGTGCCGCTTTCGGCATGGGCGTGCGGCGTCGTGGCACGCAGGTTCCGGTGCTTGACCTGCTCGTCCTCCCAGACATCGGCCAGCTCGTTGTAGCGTGCCGCCGGGATGCCGACGCCGTCGAGCATGTCCTGCATTTCGGTGACGGTGAAAGCCTTGGCCCAGGTGTTGATGATGTCCATCAGTTCCGCCCGGTTGGTCTTGCCGCGCTTGAGATTGCTGTCGAAGCGCGGATCGGTGAACAGTTCGGGCTGCTCCATCAGCACGGTCAGGCGGCGATAGTGCTCGTCGGTGCCGGCGGTGAGGTAGATGATGCCGTCCGCGCAGCGCATAAGGTCTGCCGGGCCGCCGCCATTGCCGCCATTGCCCAGGCGGGGCGGAGCCTGCCCGCTGATCAGGTAGTCCTGCATGATGTGGCTGACCATCGCCACCGAACTGTCGAGCAGGGCGATGTCGATGAATTGCCCCTCTCCGGTGCGGTTGCGATATTGCAGCGCCCCGAGGATGGCGAGGGCGGTATTGTGCCCGGTCACGAAGTCGACAAGGCTGGGCCCGGTCTTGAGCGGTCCGCTGCCGGGCTGGCCTTCGGGAATGCCGGTGACGGCCATCATGCCGCCGGTTGCCTGGAACAAGCCGTCATATCCCGGCCGCGCGGCCATGGGTCCGGTCTGGCCGAAGCCGGTGACGGAGCAGTAGATCAGGCCGGGGTTGATCTCTCGCAAAGTCTCGTAATCAAGACCGAAGCGCTTGAGATCGCCGACTTTATAGTTTTCGATCAGCACGTCGGCGGTCTTGACCAAATCGCGCAGGATCGCCTGGCCTTCCGCTTTGGAATGGTTGAGCGTGATCGAGCGCTTGTTGCGGTTGGACACGGTGAAGAAGCTGGAGTGGCGCGTCTCGACCCCGTCCTTGCCGGGCACCCACGAGAAACCGTAGCCCCGGCCATCGTCACCGACGCCCGGGCGCTCGATCTTGATGACGTCGGCGCCAAGGTCGCCCAGGATCTGGGCGCCGATGGGGGCGGCGAAGACGCGGCTCATGTCGATGACGCGGATGCCGGCCAGGGCTGCTTTATCGTTCTGGTTCGTGCTCATGATGGCGCTGACGCTAGACCCTGCCTCGGAGCCGGCCAAGACGAGCAGCCCCGCTTATCGCAGCGACGATCAAGCATCGCCTTCGCCCGGCCGGGCTTATCCGGCCCGCCGAAAACGCCTAGCCGAAAGCGGAAGACGATGGACGGGAGCATGCGATGAAGACGGCGATCATCACCGGGGCAGGCAGTGGCATCGGGCTGGAGACCGCGAAAATTCTCCACCGCGAGGGCTTTGCCGTGGTCGGCGTCGGGCGAAGCAGGGACAAGCTGGCGACCTTGGAGGCGGAGATCGGCAATCCCGATCACGTCCTGGCGATCAGCGCCGATCTGACCGATCCCGCCGCGCCGAATGCCGTCGTTGCTGCCGCGCTGGAGCGGTTCGGGCGGATCGATGCCCTGGTCAATAACGCGGGCGTGGGCAGTCCCAAGCCGCTCGACGAGACTGACGACGAAGCGCTCGACGGTTTCCTCGATATCATGCTGGTCGCCCCGTTCCGGCTCTGCCGCGATGTCATGCCGCACCTTTCCGAAGGGGCCAGTGTGGTCAATGTCACCAGTACGTTCGCCCATATCGGCGGAAGGCGCGGGGGCGCCTATTCCGCGGCGAAGGGCGGCCTCAAGTCGCTCACCGAACACATGGCCTGCGAATATGGGCCGCGCGGCATCCGCTCCAACTGCGTGGCGCCGGGCGTGACGATGACCGACATGGTCCGCCACCGTTTCGAGGACGAGACGTTCAAGCGCAGCAATGTGGAGACCACGCCTTATCCGCGGCTCGCGCAGCCCGAGGATATCGCTTCGGTGATCGCGTTTCTCTGCCTGCCGGGGAGCGAGATGATCAATGGCCAGTCGATCGTCGTCGATGGCGGCTGGACGGCGACGAAATATCTCTCGCCGCGCGTCACCCGCACGACATGGGTGGAACCGGAAGGGCAATAGGGCAGGTGGCTCCGCTCGGCCTTTCGCGCGGAGGCGGTCAGGTTCCGGCTGTGCAGAGCTGGTTGCCGCCGCGCCGTTTCGCGGCATAGAGCGCGGCATCGGCCTGGTGGAACAGCGCCTCCGGATCGACCACGCCTGCGAGGGCGGGCGCGGCCATTCCCGCACTCGCGCCGAGCGGCAGGGAATGGCCCTGCCAGACCACCGGCGACATCAGCGCAGGCAATCGGTGGCGCACGGAGCGTTCCAGCGCGGCGGACGAAGCGCTGCGGTCGAGGATCATGGCGAACTCGTCGCCGCCGATCCGGGCAACCAGGCGCGCTTCGGGGAATGTGCGGCGAAGGCGGCGCGCAAAGTCGCTCAGGCAGGCGTCGCCGGCTGCATGGCCCCAGGCGTCGTTGACCGTCTTGAAGCCGTTGAGGTCGAACAGCACAAGCGCGCCGATCTCGCAAAGACCTTCACTTCCCGCAGGCCGATCGAGAAATTCGGAGTGAAAGCAGGCGCGGTTGGAAAGGCCGGTGAGGGCATCGTTCTCGGCCAGATGGCGCAGGCGTTCCCAGCGCAGGCGCTCTTCGGTTATGTCCTGCTTCATGCCGTAGAGGGTGGTCGCCCGGCCGCGTTCGACGCGCGTGGCAGCGGTTATTCGCATCCAGCGGACTTCGCCGTCACCGCGCAGGATCTGGGCGTCCATGGTGAAGCCCGAACCTTCCTCGATCGCCTTGGCGCGAAGCTGCGCGAGCAAGGCACGCGATTCCTCGGTGTAGAAATCCAGAGTCTCGCGCCGGTCCATCGGCCGGTCGGCCGGCGCGCCGAAGATGTTGAACACGCCTTCGGTCCAGGTCAGGGCCTGCGTCGAGAGGTCGCAGGACCAGGCGCCCATTTCGGTGAGCGCGGCAGCCTGGGCATAGAGCTGTGCCTCATGGCTCGCGACAGGCGTGGAGGGCCGGGTCTGCGGCTGGACAGGGTCCAACAGGGATGAAACGATCGCGTGCTTCAAGAGAACCGATCCTCGGCGGAAGGCATGTCCCGGACGGGAGCCCGTAACCCGTTTAATCCCTTAGTGTAAAAGCATTGCTAACCATGCCGAACGGCTCGGCGCCTCCCGTGAGGCGGGACGGGGTCAGGCGAGCGGACGGACAAGGGTGAGAGCATGGTCTGCATCGACGCCGCGAACCGATTCGCGCACGACCAGATCGGCCGCGAAGGTATGGCGATCCGTGTCATTGCGGGTCAGCCTGCTTATGGCCTCCCGCGCGATTTCGGCCCAGGGAATGCGCATCGAGGTGAGGGCAGGTGCGGTTCTGGCGGCGATGGGCATGTCCTCGAAACCGGCGACGGAAAGGTCCTGCGGCACCGCCAGACCGGCTTGCACCGCGGCCTGAAGGACGCCGGCAGCCATTTCGTCAGTGGCGGCGATGATCGCGCTGGGCCGGGGGCTGACGTCGAACAGGAGGTGCGCCGCGGCACGGCCAGATTGGCACGAGCCGTCTCCCGCCACCACCAGCAGGGGCCCGGTCAGGCGGCGATCCGCGATAGCGTCGAGAAAACCCTGTTCGCGCAGGCGCCCGGATAGCGAATTGTCGCTGTTCGAAACGAGACCGATCCGGCGGTGTCCTTCGGCCGAGAGCCAGTGGACGAGCTGCGCCATGGCGGTGCGATCGTCGCAGGCAAGACCGGGATGACCGAGGCGCGCGCAGCCTGTCCCTGCATCGGCACATGCGCCGGCGAGATCCTCCTGAGCCGAGAGCGGAGGAAGGAAGATGGCGCCCTGGGGGCGGCGGCGTTCAAGAAAGGTCTTCAGCCCCGCGAGCGGCTGTTCGCGCAGGAGCCAGGGCGTCATGACCGGGTCATCGTCGTCCAGAACCTCCAGTATCGCCGTTTCCACGATAGCGGCGAGGGCGGGGTCGCTGCCGTCGTGGAACAGCGCGAGCGTGGCCATGGCAGGGTCGGCGGCGTGACCGGGTAGCGGAAACAGGCGGTGGTCGAAGCCCAGCTCCTTCATCGCGGCCAGGATGCGCGCGCGGGTAGCAGGGCCTACGGATGCGCTGCCATTGACGAGGCGGCTGACGGTTTTTCGGGATACGCCGGCAAGGCGGGCAACATCGTCCATGGTAAGGCGCGGCGGCGGCATTTCAACATCATGTCGCCCCGCGCATGCGCTTCCAAGCACAGTCCAATCCGATCCGGAGATGTGCCTGCGACGACCTGTTACAACCGTGTCATTGCAGAAAAGGCGCGAAATCCCTAAGTGGGCCGTGCTTCCGCAGCTGGCGGAACCGCCCACCCCACCGGAGAAAGATGAAGCTCGCCCCGTCGCAACGCCACTATGGAATGGATTGGCTGCGCATCGGCGCGTTCGTTCTGCTGATCTTCTACCATGTCGGTTTTTCGTTCACGCCGTGGGGTTATCAGACGCCTACGCGCGGTGTGGTGAGCTGGGCGGAAATTCCGCTGCTCGGCCTCAGCGCCTGGCGCCTGGCGCTGCTCTTTGCGATTTCCGGCTATGCCAGCGCCGCGCTTCTCAAGAAGGACGGCGACAATCGGGCTTTCCTCAAGAGCCGCATCCTGCGCCTTGGAATCCCATTGCTTTTCGGCCTGACCGTGGTGGTGCCGCCCCAGCCCTACATGGGGCTGGTCAATAGCGGGTACGATCATGGATATGGTTACTTCCTGCTTTATGATGCCTTCCGGTTCCATAAAGTGGGATACGAGATCCTCCCGGCCACGATGCACATGTGGTTCGTGATCTATCTGCTGGCTTACACGCTGGTGCTCTGCGCCGGACTGATGCTCCTGCCCGGAAGCTGGCGCGCGGCACTGCGCCGGGGTGCCGAGCGTGTGCTGTCGGGACCGGCCTTGCTGCCGCTGGGAATCGGGCTGATCTTCGCGATCCGCATGCTTCCTTACGGCTGGACCGACATCCATAATTTCCTTCAGGACCGCGGCGCACACCTGCACTATTTCGGCATGTTCCTGTTTGGATTCCTGCTGCGCGGTTCGGACCCCATCCGCGAGGCCATTGCCCGCCAGTGGAAGCTCGCTCTTGCGCTCGGCATCGCCGGCTATGCCTGGGTGATCGGCGACACGCTGCTCTATCCCGGCAATGTGCCGACGCCCGCGGCCTGGCAGGAGCCGTTGTCCTTCGCCAAGTCCGTCCAGTGCTGGGGAACGGTGATCGCGCTCTTCGGTATCGCCGATCGCTTCTGGAACTTCGATAACCGCTGGCGTGCGACTTTGGTGGAGGCGGTCTTCCCGATCTACATCGCCCATCAGACCGTGATGGTTTTCGTCAGCTATGGCATTCGCGACATGGGCCTTGGCGCCCTGGCGGAATTCCTCACGCTCTGTGCGGCAGTGGCCGGGGGTTCCTGGCTGTTCTACCTGATCGGGCGCGAGATAGGGCCGCTGCGTCCGCTGATCGGGCTCAAGCGGCAGCGCCGGCGGGGCTCGGCCGAAGAGCAGAAGCCTGCCCTCGCTTCCGCAGGCTGACCCCCAGCAGCAAACGGGTTCCGACCTCTCGCGAGGCCGGAACCGCCGATCAGTCCCGCGTCAACAGCAGCGCCGCAGCCATCGGACCGCCGCCGGAGGTGGCGACGGCCACTTTCGGGTCGCCGGCGATCTGTCTCTCGCCGCCTTTGCCGCGCAGCTGAGTCACGGCCTCGTGCGCGAAACCGAAGCCATGCAGGCGTCCGGCGCCGAGCTGGCCGCCGAACGTGTTCAGCGGTAATTCCCCGTCCCGCGCGATCCGCGTTCCGCCCTCGATGAAGCGGCCGCCTTCGCCCTTTTCGCAGAAGCCCAGTCCTTCGAGCCAGGTGATCGGCAGGAAGGCGAAGCCGTCGTAGAACTGCACAGTGTCGACGTCGGCAGTGGTATAGTCCGTCCGCTTCCAGAGGTCGGCGCCGGTCTCGTAAGCGGCGAACTCCTCCACCTGATCCCAGGAATAGCGATCGACAGAGCCTGACATGGCGGCGATGCGGATCGGCTTGCCGGAGACTTCGTCCAGCGCGTCTTCGGCCGAAACGATCACCACGGTCGAGGCGTCGGAAAACCGGTCGCAATCGTAAAGGCAGAGCGGCGTGGTCACCATGCGCGCGGCCATGTACTTTTCGAGCGTCAGTTCTTCCTTGGTGATCGCGCGCGCGCGCGGGTTCGCCATGGCGTTTCTCGATCCGTTGATGGCGATCTGGCCGAGCTGTTCGCGCGTCAGGCCGTAGCGGTGCATGTGCCGTGCCGCATATTGTGCCGTCCAGCAGGCGGCCGAAGTGGCCCAAAAGGGGCTGGTCCACTGGGAACTGCCGCTGACGGTGTCCTGCTTCGCGCCCGCCATGTACTGGGCCGGATCGGCCATGCCGCCCGCTTCGTAGACCGTGCGGAAACAGATGACATGGCGGCACAGACCCTGCTTGACCGCCATGGCCGCCACGCCGATGGCCGAGAGCTGGGCAGGCTGCTCCATCGCACCCATGTGCCATTTCGACTTGATGCCCAGAACCTCTATCAGGTCCTCGCTGGCGATCGGGGAAAAGGCGGTATAGCCGGCCATCTTGCCGGGATACGTGAAGACCCCGTCGATCTGGTCGAGCGTGAGGCCGGCATCGTCGAGCGCCTCGCGCACGGCATCCACGGTCAGCAGCAGCGGATGGCGCGGCAGGCGCACCCCGACTTCGGACTGGCCGACGCCGGTAATATAGGCTTCCTTGCTGGGCATCAGTCCGCTTTCTCGAAGAGGGGATAGAAGACGCCGTCCTGTTCCTCGAAAACGACGCGGACGCGGTCTTCGAAGTCCACGGCTTCCACCGGGCAGCCGACGATATTGGTGGTCAGATAGACCCCCGGCGCCCCGTCCAGCTTCACGCGGGCGATCACGTAGGGCACTTCCAGCCCCTTGGCCCAGGGCTGGTGATTGATCGTGAAACTGTCGATCGTGCCGGTGCCGGGCACGGCCTGCGGGGCGACGTTTTCCGACTGGCAGTGGCGGCACAGCAGGCGCGGGGGATGGGTGAATTCTCCGCAGTCCCCGCAATGGACGATGTTGAGCCTGCCTTCGCCGCCGCCGGTCCAGAACGCGGTGTTTTCCTGATCCAGCCGGGGCCGGGGCCTGGGTAAATTCATGTCCGGAGCCTCTCCCTTTTAGGCGCCGAAATTCCGCGCCGCATGGGTCTGCGTCAAGCAGGGGAGGGGATTGATCGCGGGGGCGCGGGCGTTGCGCAAATGTCGCAAACCGTTGAAAATCCGATGTGGAAAAAGTTGATTTGGAGCGGATTTGCGTTGCCGCCAACATATCCCCCAAAAATCGGTAACAAGACTGTCATTGCGGACAAGTACTCGCCCGGCCGGTTTTTCAACCAATAGGGAATGCGACGTGTCCACGAAAGTCATCGCCAAAAAGGCTCTGCATCTGACCTGTGGTCTGGGTGCCATTTGTATTTCCGCCCATGCTTTCGCCCAGGACGCGGCGCCCCCCAGCGAAGGGCTTGGCGATATCGTCGTCACGGCGGAGCGACGCACCGAGAACCTCCAGCAGGTGCCGATCTCGGTGGGCGTTGTCGGCGGTGACCAGCTGCGCAGCTTCCAGGCTGCGGGCGACGACATTCTTGCGCTGTCGGGCCGCGTACCCGGCCTCTACGCGGAAACGACCACGGGCCGCATCTTCCCCCGTTTCTACATTCGCGGTCTCGGCAATATCGACTTCTATCTCGGCGCATCGCAGCCGGTGTCGATCATCCAGGACGATGTCGTGCTGGAGCACGTCGTGCTGAAGTCCAACCCGGTCTACGACATGGACCAGGTGGAAGTTCTGCGCGGCCCGCAAGGTTCGCTGTTCGGCCGCAACACGACGGCCGGCATCATCAAAATCGACACGATCAAGCCCACGACCGACCGCTGGACCG
Source organism: Novosphingobium sp. YAF33 (assembly GCF_052113265.1). Taxonomy (NCBI): domain Bacteria; kingdom Pseudomonadati; phylum Pseudomonadota; class Alphaproteobacteria; order Sphingomonadales; family Sphingomonadaceae; genus Novosphingobium; species Novosphingobium sp. YAF33. The sequence continues at coordinate 323,087 of NZ_JBFRCW010000003.1, read as the reverse complement.
GCCGCGCCAGCGCCAGCTACGGCGAATACAACTCGGTGAACGTGGACGCCGGCGTTGGCGGACCGATCATCCAGGACGTCCTGGCCGTCCGCGTTTCCGGGCTCTACCAGCGCCGTGACGACTGGATCGACAACACCTACAGCGGCCCCAGCGCCGACGGCACCGTCTCGCCCAAGAAGGATGCGATGGGCGGCTTCGAGGAGCGCGACGCCCGCATCCAGTTGCTGCTGGCGCCCACCGGCTCGGGCTTCTCGATGCTGACGAGCTTCCATGCCCGCAAATACGAGGGCACGTCCACGATCTTCCACCGCGCCGCGTTTACCAAGGGTTCGAACGACGTAAGCCAGGAACCGCGCGACAAAATCGCCCTGGACGAGGCGCACGACAATCCGCAGGCCTACGATACCTATGGCGCTTCCAGCCGCATCGCCATGGACTTCGGCCCGGTCACGCTGACCTCCATCAGTGCCTGGGAATCGACTTCGGGCTATAGCCGCGGCGATACCGACGGCGGCGCGGCGGCGGACTATCCGGTGAACGGCGTGGCCAACGGCTATGGCCAGTCGCAGGGCAATGTGCGCGATCTCGACCAGCTGAGCCAGGAACTGCGCTTGTCCAGCAATGGCGACACTCGCTTCAAGTGGCAGGTGGGCGGCATGTGGTTCGACCAGCGCGACATCACCGAGTTCTATCAGCGCGCCTACTTCCTGACGCCGCCGGCCAACAACCCCAACAACTGGGTGCGCCTGCGGAACCAGAACACCAGCTGGGCCGTGTTCGGCCAGGCGAGCTATGAGCTGGCCGAGGGTCTGACGGTCACTGCCGGCGGGCGCTATACCAAGGACACCAAGAAGACGCGCCTGCTCAAGACCGCGGATACGGCGGCCGGCGCGGCGACTTACCGGGGGCGCCGCTACGTGCGTCTCTCGGGCGAGGAGCCGAGCTGGGATGTCAGCGTGAACTACCAGGTCAACCCGGACGTCAACGTCTACGCGCGTGTCGCGCGTGGTTTCCGCGGTCCGACCATCCAGGGCCGTTCGGCGGTGTTCAACTCGGACTTCACCACGGCGGATTCGGAAACGATCCTTTCGGGCGAGGCCGGCATCAAGACCAGCCTGCTGAACAACCGGGTGCGCTTCAACCTTTCGGGCTTTGCCTACCGGGTGAAGGACATCCAGCTGAACGGTAACGACAGCGACGGCAACGGCGTCCTGTTCAATGCCGACAAGGCCGAGGCCTACGGCATGGAAGCGGAACTGGAGGCACGTCCGATCCCCAACCTCTCGCTGACGGCCGGGCTCAGCCTGCTCCACACCGAGATCAAGGACAAGAACGTCTACGCCCAGGTCTGCGCGCTCAACGGCGTCGTCGTCTGCACGGTCGAGGACCCGACGATCACCAATGCGCGCGGCACTTTTGCGCAGATCGACGGCAATCCGCTGCCGAATGCGCCGAAGTACACCGCCAATGTCACCGCGCGCTATGACGTGCCGTTGGGCAATGGCGGCTCGCTGTTCGCGGCCACCGACTGGATGTGGCAGGGCTACACCAACTTTGTGCTCTACAAGACCAAGGAGTTCTACTCGAAGGGCGATTTCGAAGGCGGCCTCAAGATCGGTTACTCGGCCGCAGGCGGCCAGTACGAAATCGCGGCCTTCGCGCGTAACATCACCAATGAGAAGAACCTCAAGGGTGTGATCGAGAACTACATGGCCGCCGTGTTCAACGAACCCCGCGTGATCGGCGCCTCGTTCTCCGGCAAGTTCTGATCGGGACGTTCCGATCGGTCCAATCGGATCCGGTAAACGGGTGGTGCGGTCGTCAGGCCGCACCACTCGAAACCATCGGAATTCCTATCGCACCGCGGGCATGATCTCCTCGGCGATCCACTGGGTGTAGTCGCGGTAGGCTTCGATACCGGAGAGCGGAGGGACCGGTACCGAACTCCAGGTCACGCCCAGCCGGGAGAGTTCGCCCAGCCGGGCGATCAGCTCGTCCTTCGACTGGCCGGGCCGGGCGCGGGGATCGTCCTGCACCTTGTGACCCTCGCCCACGCGGGCGGTGGAGATACCGTAGAATACGTCTTCCAGGCGGCCGTTGTAGTCCGGCTGGGAGCGGATGAAATCCAGTCGCTCGGGGATCGTCTCCGGCCTGGTGAGGAAGGGCCACCAGCCCTGCGCATGGCGCGCGGTACGCCGCAATACGGCATCGGCATCGCCGCCGAACCACACCGGGATATGCGGTTTCTGCACCGGCTTGGGCTCGAAGGCCAGATCGCGGAAGGACACGTACTTGCCCTCGAATTCAGGGTTTTCCTGAGTCCAGAGGGCGATGATGGCCTGGATATATTCGTCCGCCATCGCTCCGCGCTCGTGGAACGGAATTCCGAGCAGCGCGAACTCCTCCTCCAGCCAGCCGACTGCAAAAGTAACCGTGACCCTCCCGGAGGAAAGCCAGTCCATGGTCGCGAGCGCCTTGGCCGTCACGATCGGGTGCTGGGCGGGCAGGATGGCGATGCAGGAATTGACCCTCAGCCGTTCGGTCGCGCCGGCGAAGTGGCTCATCGCGGTGAAGGCACTGAAATAGAAAGCGCCGGACAGGGCGACATGATCCCGCGGAATCGCGTGGTGCTCGGGCACGGCGATCATCTCGAACCCCAGCTTTTCCGCCCATTTGGCCAGCGCCGTCTGGTCGGCGCCGGTCACGGCCGTCTCCCAGGGCTGCATCGTCGCCTTCAGTTCCAGCATATGCGGCATGGCGAAAGCGAGCTTCATGCGGGATCTCCTCGTAACCGGACCAACGGCGATTGGGGGAAGAGGGAAGGCGGCTAGCCTCTCCCGATGAAGCCCGCGATTTCACGGGCGATCTGCTGCGGCAATTCGAGATTGAGCAAATGGCCGGCGCCGGGATGCTCGATCCGGGTCACATCCCTGCCGGCGGCTTCGATCAACTCGGCCATCAGCCGGAAATCCTCGGTGTCGCGGCTGCCGGTCAGGAGGAGCGTGGGCAGGGCCAGCGCGGAAAGCCGGTCTACATCGGGCATTTCGGGTCTCTGGTCGTCCTGCACCCACTGGCGCCCGTGGAACGCGGCGATCCCCGCGCGCAGCCGCGCGGCGTTCGGGCCGTCGCGGGCCGTGTCGAACAGCGGATGCTGCAACCAGAGGTCGCGCGCCGCTGCCATGTCGCCCCCTCGCGCGGCGCGCCCGATGGCCTTCCAGCGTTCGATCCAGTCGGCGCTCCACGTCCAGCCGACCATGAGCGGGCTCACCAGCACCAGTCGGCGCACCCGCTCGGGATGGTTCAGGGCAAAGTTGAGCACGGTGCCGCCGCCCAGCGACAGGCCGCACAGATCGGCCCGTTCCAGTTCGAGCGCATCCAGCAGGGCAAGCAGATCGTCCGAGTGCGAAAAGGGCGCTCCGGCTTCACCATGAGAGTCACCGAAACCGCGCTGGTCGTAGGCGATCAGCGGCAGGTCATCGGGGAGGGCGGCCGTGACGGGATCCCAGTCGTGCCGGGAGCCGCCGAAGCCATGCACCAGGACGAGCGGCGTGCCCGTGCCGCTGCGTTGGCCCCCTGCCAGGGTGGCCTGGCAAGGGGGCGTCGTACCGATGTCGATGCTGAAGTCCTGTGTCATGACACGGAAGCTAGCGTCTTCGCCGCCGTCCTGCACTGCTCCAATCGCCCCGCACGATCCTTATCAGGCGGAACCCATGTAGCGCCCGCCATTGGTGCTGATGGTCTGCCCGGTCATGTAGCTCGCTTCTTCGGAGGCGAGGAACGCGGCGGCGGCGGCAATGTCCGCCACTTGCCCCAGGCGCTTCACCGGCAGGGTCTTGCCGTAAGCCTCGGCATCGATGGGCGCCTGGCGCAGCATGGGCGTGTCGATCGATCCGGGCGGGATCATGTTGGCCGTGATGCCCGTGCCGCCAAGCTCCATGGCAAGGGCCTTGGTCATGCCGAGCAGGCCACCTTTCGAGGAAACGTAGTGGCTTTGCGCAAAGGAGCCGGACTGCGTGGACGAGGAAGTGATGTTGATGATCCGCCCCCACTGGGCTGCCAGCATGTCCGGCACGATCTCTTTGGTGACCAGCCACGGGCCCTTGAGATTGATGCGGATCACCTTGTCGAACTCGTCCTCGCCGATGTCCATGAACGGGGTGAAGGGCGCGATGCCGGCATTGTTGACGAGGATGGTGATCGGACCCAGCTTGCTGCGGGTTTCCTGCGCCGCAGCCTGGATCGCCGCCTTGTCCGCGCAGTCGGCGGTGAGGGCCAGTGCCTTGCCGCCTTCATCCTCGATCATCCGCACGGTTTCCGCCGCACCTTCGGGATTGAGGTCCCATACCGCGATGGCCGCCTTGTCTTCGGCCAGCCGCCGGGCAATGCCGCGTCCGATCCCCGAGCCGCCGCCGGTGACGACGGCGACTTTGCCTTCAAGCGAACGTGTCATGCATTCTCTCCCGCAAGCATCCTGCTGTGCTGAACGGGTGAACAACAGGGGCGGGTCAAGTCAAGCCGAGCGCGCCGAATTCGCCTCGGCGGATTCGGGTGCGTTTACATCCGCTCCGCGAAACCGCCGTAGCGGCCCTTGTGGAACAGCATCGGATCGTCTTCCCGCACGGCTTCCATGCGCAGGACTTCGCCCAGCACGAACCAATGGTCGCCCGCCTCGGTCACCGAATAGAGCCGGCATTCGATGGCGGCGATCGAATCGGCGATGATCGGCAGGTTGTGGTCGGAGACGATGTAGTCCACGCCCACGAACTTCTGGTCGCCCTTGGCGGTGACGGCGCGGCACACGTCGGCCTGGTCGCTGGCCAGGACATTGACGCAGAAGTGCCCGGCCTTCTCGATCAGCGGCCAGGAAGTGCTCTTCCGATCGGGGAAGAAGCCCACCAGCGGCGGATCGAGCGAAACCGAAGTGAAGGAGCCGACCACCATGCCGGTGGGCCGGTCCTCGTCGAGCGCGGTGATCACACAGACGCCGGTGGGATAGCTGCCCAGCACCTTGCGGAATTCGGCCGGATCGATGGTTGTTGTCGTCACTGGGTCGTTCATCCTGTCGGTTGGAGCCTTGGGCAAGTCAGGGCTTCAGTATCCCCTCCATGCGCAGGGCGGTTTCGTCAAGCCACTGGCGAAATGCCACGACCCGCGGCAACTTGCGGATGTCCTGATGCGTGACGAACCAGAAGCTGCGCAGGATGCGCTTTTCCGGCAGCACGGCCACCAGGCGGGGATCGGATTCGGCCATGAAACAGGGCAGCACGCCCAGTCCGGCACCGCTGGCCACCAGGCTTTGCTGCGCGGTGATGCTGGGGGAGCGGATCGCCGCCTTCAGGCCGGGCTGGATTTCGTCGAGATAGCGCAGCTCGGGGGAATAGATGAGGTCCGGGATATAGCCGACCAGCGCATGGCCATCCAGCAGGTCAGCCGGCCGCGAGGGCGTACCGTGGGCCGCGAGGTAATCCTGCGTGCCGTAAAGCGCGAGCGTGTAGTCCGACAGCTTGTGTGCCACCAGCGGCCCGGTGCGCGGGCGCGACAGCATGATGGCGACATCCGCCTCGCGCCGGGTGGGACTGAGAAAGCCGCTGGAGGCGACGAGGTCGATGGCGAGCCGCGGATGCGCGGCCTGGAAGCGTGGCAGGTGGCGGGCCAGGAACCAGCACCCGAAGCCCTCGGACGTGCTGATCCGCAAGGTGCCGTAAAGCCCGTCGTTCCCGCCGGCCTGTTCGGCGATGCGTCCGGCGGCGCTGGCCATGGCTTCCACCGAGGACAGCAGCGCTTCTCCCGCCTCGGTCAGTTCCTGGCCGCTGCGGGTCTGTTCGAACAGGGCGGTGCCCAGCGAGGCTTCGAGCCGGCGCAACCGGCGGCCGACCGTCGTGGGATCCACGCCCAGCGTGCGGGCGGCACCCGCGAGCTGCCCCGCCCGGGCGATGGCGAGAAAGGCCTGGTAGTCGCTCCAGTCGATCGAGGGCATCGTCCCAAAAGGTATCGTCAAGGTATCGTCACTGCGGGAAATGGTCCTCGGGGCTGCAAATGTGCAGTTATCGATGGCGTATTTTCAGCTTGCCTGCAAATCGGACCGGGACCACCTAACGTGGAAAGCGCACCGTGAGTGCCGTCGAAGACAATGCGAAAGGATGAGGAATGCGCCTGATTGACCACGTCGTTGTCGGCGGAAGCGGCGGATCGGCCGCCCGCATGGGTGACGTCTTCAACCCCAGCACCGGCCAGGTTCAGGCCCAGGTCCCGCTCGGCGACAAGGCCCTGCTCGACCGTGCCGTGGCCACCGCGCAGGAAGCGCAGGTCAAGTGGGCCGCCACCAACCCGCAGCGCCGCGCCCGCGTGCTGTTCAAGTTCAAGGAACTGATCGAACAGAATATGCAGGCGCTGGCAGAAATGCTGGCCTCCGAGCATGGCAAGGTCGTGGACGACGCCAAGGGCGACATCCAGCGCGGGCTTGAGGTCGTCGAGTTCTGCTGCGGCATCCCGCATATGCTGAAGGGCGAATATACCCAAGGCGCCGGCCCGGGGATCGACGTCTATTCGATGCGCCAGCCGCTCGGCGTCGGGGCGGGCATCACCCCGTTCAACTTCCCGGCGATGATCCCGATGTGGATGTTCGCTCCGGCCGTCGCGGTGGGCAATACTTTCATCCTCAAGCCCTCCGAGCGCGATCCCTCGGTTCCCAACCGCCTTGCCGAACTGTTCCTGGAAGCCGGCGCGCCCGAGGGCGTTCTGCAGGTGGTCCATGGCGATAAGGAAATGGTCGACGCGATCCTCGATCATCCCGGCATTGCCGCCGTCAGCTTCGTCGGCTCGTCCGACATCGCCCACTATGTCTATGAGCGCGGCGTTGCCGCCGGCAAGCGCGTGCAGGCGATGGGCGGCGCGAAGAACCACGCCATCGTCATGCCCGACGCGGACATGGACCAGGCCGTGAACGACATAATGGGCGCTGCCTATGGTTCGGCGGGCGAACGCTGCATGGCGCTGCCGGTGGCCGTTCCGGTGGGTGACGAAACCGCAGATCTGCTCCGCGAGAAGCTGATCGCCGCGATCGACAAGCTCAAGGTCGGCGTGTCCAACGATCCCGAAGCGCAGTACGGCCCGGTCGTCACCGCCGTGCACAAGCAGAAGATCGAGAACTGGATCCAGACCGGTGTCGACGAAGGCGCCGAACTGGTGGTGGACGGTCGCGGCTTCTCGCTGCAGGGCTATGAGGAAGGCTTCTTCGTCGGCCCGTCGCTGTTCGACCATGTCACCACCGAGATGAGCGCCTACAAGGAAGAGATCTTCGGTCCCGTCCTCCAGATCGTCCGCGCCAAGACCTTCGAGGAAGCGGTGGAGCTTCCCTCCAGGCACCAGTACGGCAACGGCGTCGCCATCTTCACCCGCAACGGCCACGCCGCGCGTGAATTCGTCCAGCGCGTGCAAGTGGGCATGGTCGGCGTGAACGTGCCGATCCCGGTGCCGGTCAGCTACCACAGCTTCGGCGGCTGGAAGCGCTCGGCCTTCGGCGATCACAACCAGTACGGCATGGAAGGCGTCCGCTTCTGGACCAAGGTGAAAACGGTGACCCAGCGCTGGCCGGATGGCGGTGCAGGCGACAGTGCCTTCATCATCCCGACCATGGCCTGACGATACGCAGGGACCGGAGCGCGGAACAGGGTAGGGACTGCAGGTGTTTCCTCGGGAATGTCCGCAGAAAAGGAAGGTCGTTCGATGATGAAGATCGGCAATGCACTGGCCCCGGCCCTGACCGTCTCGCTGCTTGCCCTCGGTCTCGCCGCCTGCTCGAAAGAGCCGGCCAAGCCCACGGCCGAGGAAACCGCGACCATGCTTCCGGAGCCGGCGCCCGGTGCCACGGCGCCATCCCCGGGTGCCGGCTCCGCCTCATCGGAGCCGGCTGCGGTGCCTTCGGCGATACCCGCCGCCCTGCAGGGCCGCTGGGGTCTCGTCGATGCCGATTGCACCAGCACCAGGGGTGATGCCAAGGGCCTGCTGACGGTCGATGCCGATACGTTGAAGTTCTACGAATCGGTGGCCAAGCTCGGCACTGTCAAGTCCGGCTCCGCGACGGCTCTGGAGGGCGAATTCGCCTTCACCGGCGAAGGGCAGAGCTGGAACCTTGACGTGGCCCTGCGCTCGCCCGACGGCGGCAAGACCCTTGTTCGCAAGGACACCGGACCGGACGCGATGCCCGGCACGCTCACTTATGCAAAGTGCCCCTAGAAGCACCCCACTGCACCTGCCAGGAACAGAACAGAGATGACCGAACAGTTTGGGCTGACCGAGGACCAGCTTGCGATCCAGGAGACCGCACGCAAGTTCACTGCCGACCGCATCACGCCCTATGCTGCCGAGTGGGACGAGAAGCACCACTATCCGGTCGATGTCTGGAAAGCGGCGGGCGAGCTTGGCTTCGGGGCGATTTACGTGTCCGAGGAAAGCGGCGGCATCGGCCTTGGCCGCTTGGACGCGGCGCTGATCATGGAGGCCATGTCCTACGGCTGCCCGGCGACCAGCGCCTATATCTCGATCCACAACATGGTCGCCTGGATGATCGACAGGTTCGGCGACCAGCAGCTCAAGGATCGCTATCTTCCTGACCTCTGCTCCATGGAGAAGATCGGCTCTTACTGCCTGACAGAACCGGGCTCCGGCTCCGACGCGGCCGCGTTGAAGACGACCGCGCGGCTGGTCCAGGATGCCGGAGGCGATCACTACGTTCTCAACGGCACCAAGCAGTTCATTTCCGGCGGGGGCTACAACGACGTCTACGTCGTGATGGCACGTACCGGCGATCACAAGTCGCGCGGGATTTCGTGCTTCGTCGTGGACAAGGACACGCCCGGTGTCTCCTTCGGCGCGCCGGAGAAGAAGCTCGGCTGGAATGCCTCGCCCACTGCGCAGGTGATCTTCGAAGATGCCCGCATCCCCGCCGAAAACCGCGTCGGCGCCGAGGGGGACGGCTTCAAGTTCGCCATGGCCGGTCTCGATGGCGGGCGCCTCAACATCGGTGCCTGCTCGCTGGGCGGCGCGCAGCGCTGCCTCGATGAGGCGGTTCAATATGTGAAGGACCGCAAGCAGTTCGACCAGCCCATCGCCGAATTCCAGAACACCCAGTTCCGGCTTGCCGACATGGCCGCCGAACTGGAGGCCGCCCGTGCGCTGCTCTATCTTGCCGCCGCCAAGGTCACCGCCGGCGCGCCCGACAAGACCCGCTTCGCCGCCATGGCCAAGATGATGGCCAGCGACACCGGCTCCTCGGTCGTCGACCGCGCCCTGCAACTCTTCGGTGGATACGGTTATCTTCGCGACTATCCCATCGAGCGGTTCTGGCGCGACCTTCGCGTCCATCGTATCCTCGAAGGCACCAACGAGGTCATGCGGATGATCATCGGCCGCGACCTGCTCAAGTAAGGGGCACGAGGACATGACTACCGATTCGCTGTCTGGAGATACCCTCCCTGCCGATGCCGTGCCTGCTGGTGGTTTGCCTGCTGGTGGTTTGGACGCCGAAATCCTCACCAGCCGCGATGGCGTGGCCGGGATCATCTCGCTCAACCGGCCCAAGGCCATTCACGCACTGACTCTGGGCATGAGCGAATCGATGAGCCACGCGCTAGCGGCCTGGGCCGGCGATGCCGAGGTGAAGGCGGTCATGATCGAGCACAGCGAGGGTCGAGGCTTCTGCTCGGGCGGAGACATCAACCTGCTGCGCCGATCGGCCCTTGAAGACCACGGGATAGAGGGGCGCCGCTTCTTCCGTGCCGAATACCAGCTCAACCACCAGCTCTTCATTTACGACAAGCCGGTCGTGGCATTCATGGACGGCGTGACCATGGGCGGCGGCGTCGGCATTTCGCAGCCCGCGCCCTTCCGGGTGGCGACGGAGCACACCCGTTTCGCCATGCCCGAAACCGGGATCGGCCTTTTCCCCGATGTCGGCGGCGGCTGGTACCTCTCGCGGCTGGACGGCAGGCTCGGCCAGTTCCTGGCGCTGACCGGCGCGCGGCTGGATGGTGCGGAATGCCTCTGGGCGGGCCTTGCGACGCACTACCTGCCCAGCGAGGCGCTTCCCGAAGCCAAGCGGCGCATCGCCGCGGGCCATGAGATCGGCGGTGTCCTCGGCGCGCTTTCCGACAAGGCGCCCGAGCCCAGGATCGCTGCCCACGCCGCGCAGATCCGCAAGCATTTCGCCTTCGACACGCTGGAGCAGGTGCTCGCTTCGCTGGAAAGCGACGACAGCGAATGGGCCGCGCGCGAACTCGCCACGCTGCGCACCAAGAGCCCGCAGGCCTGCAAGATCGCGCTGCGCCAGCTCGCCACCTCGCTGACCCTCGACAATTTCGCGCAGAACATGGCGATGGAGTACCGCATCGGCAGTCACGTGCTGGTCCTGCCCGACTTCGCGGAAGGCGTGCGCGCCGTGATCGTGGACAAGGACCATGCGCCGAAATGGAACCCGTCGGCGCCCGAAGACGTGACCGAGGATATGCTGGACGCGATTTTCGCGCCGCTCGCCCCCGAAGACGAGTGGAGGCCGATTTGACGTTCCCGACGCCGATCGAACTCTACCACGTCGTCAAGAAATCCTGGTCCGCCGCTTCCATCCCCGATCCATTCGATCCCGCTAACCCCGCGCGCAATCAGTGCGCGGTGACGGCGCTGGCCGTGCAGCACTACTTCGGCGGGGACATCTTCAAGACCGCGACCAAGGGCGGCACTCACTTCTACAACCGGGTGGACGGCCGGTTCTGGGATCTGGCTGCGGATCAGTTCGACGAGCCGATCCCTTACGACAACACGCAGACCTCGCGTGACGAGGCGCACGAACATGCCAGCCCGGCCCATCTCGCCGCGCTGATCGCCGATATCGAAGCGAATACCTGAAGGGACTTCCGATGAGCTACGAAACGATCCTGGTCGAAACGAGGGGCAACGTCACTCTCATCACGCTCAACCGTCCGCAGGCGCTCAATGCCCTGAATTCGTCGGTGCTGGGCGAACTGATAAAGGCCTTCGCCGTCTTCGAGGCGGACAAGAGCCAGGGCTGCGCCGTTATCACCGGCTCGGGTGAAAAGGCCTTCGCTGCAGGCGCTGACATCAAGGAGATGGTCGAAAAGCCCGGCGCCGAGTTCTATTCGGAAGACTTCTTCGCCGGTTGGACCGCGCAGATCGTCAAGACCACCCGCAAGCCGTGGATTGCAGCGGTCAACGGCTTCGCGCTTGGCGGCGGCTGCGAACTGGCCATGATGGCGGACTTCATCATCGCCTCTGAAAATGCGAAATTCGGCCAGCCGGAGATCAAGCTGGGGGTGGCGCCCGGCATGGGCGGCTCGCAGCGCCTGGCCCGTGCGGTCGGCAAGTCCAAGGCCATGGACATGTGCCTGACCGGCCGCATGATGGATGCCGCGGAGGCCGAGCGTTCGGGATTGGTCAGCCGGGTGGTGCCAAAGGACCAGCTCCTCGGCGAAGCGCTGAAAGCCGCCGAAGCGATTGCCGGGATGCCGCCGCTGGCCGCCATGATGAACAAGGAAATGGTCAACCTCGCTTTCGAGACCACGCTCGACACCGGCCTCATCATGGAGCGCCGCCTGTTCCAGGTGCTCACCGCCACCGAGGACAAGGCCGAGGGCATGGCCGCTTTTGTCGAGAAGCGCCCCGGCGTCTGGAAAGGCCGCTAAGGCCGCCGTGGCGGGTCGGATGTCGTCCCGGCGTGACCGGGGACCGCTGGCCCAGCCGCGCAAGAATGCAGCGAGGCGCTTGGGTGCCCGGCCGATGGTAACGGATGGCCAGCGGTCTCAAACTTGGGAGAGAACGTCATGAAAATCGCCTTCATCGGTCTGGGCAACATGGGCGGCGGCATGGCCGCGAACCTCGTGAAGGACGGGCATGCCGTGACCGCCTTCGATCTTTCGCCGGAAGCCACCGGCAAGGCGGCGGAGCAGGGCTGTTCGATTTCAGCGACGGTTTCCGAAGCCGTCGCGGACGCGGAAGCGGTCGTGACCATGCTCCCCAACGGCGCCATCGTCCGCTCGGTCTACACCGCCGAAGTGTTCGGAAGCGCTCCCAAGGGCGCGCTTTTCCTCGATTGTTCGACCATCGACCTCGCCACTGCGCGCGAAGTCGTGGAATTGGCGCAGGCGGCCGGATACGAAATGGTCGATGCGCCGGTCTCGGGAGGGATCGCGGCGGCCAATGGCGGCACTCTCACGTTCATGGTCGGCGGCAGCGAAACAGCCTTCGAGCGCGCCCGCGCCGTCCTGGAACCGATGGCCAAGGCGGTTATCCATGCCGGTGAAACGGGCGCAGGCCAGGTCGCCAAGATGTGTAACAACATGCTGCTGGCGATCCACATGATCGGCACCTGCGAGGCGCTGGCTCTGGCCGAAAAAGCGGGGCTCGATCCCCAGACATTCTACGAGATCAGCTCCAAGGCCACCGGCTACTGCTGGTCGCTCAACGACTATACGCCGATGCCCGGCGTCGGCGCGACGAGCCCTGCGGACAACGGCTACGCGGGCGGTTTCGCCTCGGCGCTCATGCTCAAGGACCTGCGTCTGGCGATGGCGGGCGCCGAAACCTCCGGCGCCGCCGTGCCGATGGGCGAGCACGCCACCAGGATCTACGAGGCGTTCGTCGAGGCCGGAAACGGCGGCAAGGACTTCGGAGCGATCTTCACCACGCTCTGAATTCCGTCATGCCCAAAGCGGCCTCGGCCTGAATTTTCACCTTGATCCCATCGCTTGCCGTGACGGAACTTTTCCGGTCATAAGGGCGAGGATCGGGAGGCGAGAAGGGCGGGGCCGCCAATCGGGGGCGGGTTGCTAGGCCCCCTTGCTCCCTTCCTCCCGCTCTAGCAGAAAACGCGGAACCCGCATTCCCTTGGTTCGGCTGGTCAGGTGATATTGCCGGCAGAGCGGGCAGCGATAGGGCCGCAGAACGATATCGGCCTTTTGCGCCACTTCCAGCGCCGCCGCCTCGCTGGCGTAGCGCGTCTTGCGTTGACAGACGCCGAACCGTGTTTTCACGATCAGCCCAGCAGCCGCGCGCCCAGCAGCATGAGCAGCTTCACGTCCATGGCGTAGCCTTGCGCGCGCCAGTCTGCGATGGCCTGCTCGATCCCGGCAAGCGGCACGCGGCGAACCACGATGTCTTCGCTGTCGACGCCGCCGCCTTCGCCTACTTTCACCAGATCGTGCGCGCGGAACAGCGTGAAGCTTTCGCTGACCATGCCCGGGGAGGAAAAGAACTCGCCCAGATTTTCCATGCGGCCTGCGTGATAGCCGGTTTCTTCCTCCAGCTCGCGGGCAGCAGCTACGCTGGCATCTTCATCGGCGCTCTCGTCGTGATCGCCGACCAGCCCCGCCGGCAATTCAATGCAGCGCTTGCCCAGCGGCACGCGGTATTGATCCACCAGGATGACATGGTCATGCGGATCGACGGCCAGGATCACCGCGGCGCGGATGCCCCTGGCGCGGCTGACATATTCCCAGCGGCCGCGCTTGCGGGCGGTGATGAACCTGCCCTGCCACATGATCTCATCCGCCGCATCGGCGTCCGGGGGCAGGGGCAGCGTGGAGATATCGGTCATATTTCGATCAGCCTGTCGGGAAGTTCGTTCACGTCGTCATCGGCGCGAGGGAAATGTTCGGAAAGAATCGCGCCGACTTTGCCGACGGCGACGATCATGCCGTCGCAGATCCGCCCATCGCCGACATGGGCGAGCATGGCCGCCATGGCCTGGCCCCAGACCTCGGGATCCACTTTCGCGGCAATGGCGCGGTCGGCCACGATTTCGGCCCGGTGCTCGCGCATGGACAGGTAGATGAGGACGCCGGTTCGCCCCGTCGTCCGCTGCTCCGCGCCGATGCGGAAAGCGCGAACCGCATGAGCATGGACGCGCATGGTCTTGATCTGCGGAGGCACCAGCCAGAACTTGAGCGGCGGCCAGAGCTGCAGCAGCAGCATGGCCCCGAACTTGATCGCAGCCACACCGGCAGCCAGGCCGACGATCATGCGCGGGGTCCATTCGTGCCCCCAGTCGGCCAGCAGGCGCTCGTAGAGGCCCATGTAGAATTCCGGAGCGATTACCAGCGCGGCCAGGGCGAGAAACGCTACGATCGCCGACCATGCAAGGGCCACGTCGGTATAGCCGTCCGAACGGTCTGCCAGGACGGTGACGATTTCGCCGGCGCTGTGCATTTCCGCTTCGCCCACGGCGGCGCTGATCCGCGCATGGTCCTCGTCGGAGAGGTAGATGGGTAATGCCATTGTCTCGTCCCCCTACCAGCTGCCGCTCGCGCCGCCGCCGCCGAAGCTGCCGCCGCCGCCCGAGAAACCTCCGCCACCTCCGAAGCCGCCGCCGCCGCCCCATCCGCCACCGCCGCCCCAGCGATCATCGTCATCGTCGTTGCCGAAGCCGCCGGGCATCCAGATGATCGGGCCGCCGAAGCCGCCCCGACGCCGACCGCCGCCGCGCGCCTCGTTGACCATTGGCAGCACGACGAAGAAGACGATGATGACGATGAACACGATCGTGCCGATCGGGAATCCGCCGCCGCTATCCTTGCGCGCGGCATCGGCCTCGGCCGCGACTTTCTGCGCTTCCTCGGGCGRCAGCGTCAGCTGCTTGACCAGAGCGTCGGCGCCGGCTTCGATGCCGCCGGGATAATCGTCCTGCTTGAAATGCGGGATGATGTCGTTGTTGATGATGAGGAAGGAAAGGCCGTCGGTAACGATCGGCTCCAGGCCATAGCCGACCTCGATCCGCACCTTGCGCTCATTGGGCGCGACGATCAGCAGCGCGCCGCTGTCCTTGCCCTTCTGTCCGATGCCCCAGGCACGGCCGAGCTGATAGCCGTAGTCCGAGATCTCGTAGCCCTGAAGGCTGGGAAGGGTGACGACCACCAGCTGGCGGCCCGAATTCTTCTCCAGCGCCTCCAGCTTTTGCGTGAGCCGGGCTTTGACATCGTCCGGGATGACCTTGGCGTCATCGACCACGCGCCCGGTCAGCTTGGGGAAACTGGGCGCGGCGGCCACCTGCTGGGCAAGCAGCGCGCCGAACGCCAGAAGGATGGCCGCAAGGACGGCCTTCACGCGGATCACGATATCAGATCTTGCCTTCGAGGCTCGGCGCGACGTCCGCGCCCGGCGTTGCGGCCTGGTAAGGCACGAGCGGATCTGCACCGCGCAGCTTGGCGCCGATCATGGTCGGGAACGTGCGGACTTCGGTGTTGTAGTCCTGCACCGCGGCATTGTAGTCGCGCACCGAGATGCGAATGCGGTTTTCCTGACCTTCGATCTGGGTCTGGAGCATCTGGTAGTTCACGATCGACTTGAGATCGGGATACTGCTCGACGCTGACCAGCAGGCGCGACAGGCTCTGGCCGAACTGCGACTGGGCAGCCTGGAACTGCTGCATCTTCGCGGGATCATTCAGATCCTCGGCATTGACCTGCACGCTGGTTGCCTTGGCACGCGCCTCGACCACGCCCGTGAGGATTTCCTTTTCCTGCGTCGCGGCGCCCTTGGCGACGGCGGCGAGGTTCGGCACGAGGTTGGCGCGTTCCTGGAAGGCGGCCTGCACATCGGCCCACTTCGCCTTGGCGGCTTCCTGCTTGGTCGGAACCGAGTTGAAGCCGCAGGCGGCCAGCGACAGAGCCGCCGCAAGGGCAAGCACGGCGCGGCTCTTGCGGGCCAGGTTCGACAGGGTCATGCGTGATCCTCCTGATCGACGGGACCGTTCGGCCCCGCCTCGTTCTGAATGGACGGTCTCTTGCTCAGATAGATAGCAGGCGGCGGTTCCGGTTCAAGGACAGTCGCGTCATGCAACTTCTTACCGCAACCGATTGTTAGCTAAACTTCGATGTGGCAGGTCTCCAGGGCCAGCCATGGCCTGCACAGGATCGAGGGGAAACCGACCCATGCTTCAGGAATTCAAGACTTTCATTGCGCGCGGCAACGTGCTCGACCTTGCCGTCGGTGTCATCATCGGCGCCGCATTCGGCAAGATCGTTGCCTCGCTGACCGACGACGTGATCATGCCGTTTATCGGCCTCATCACCGGCGGTATCGACTTCAGCAACAAGTTCGTCGTGCTGGGCACCGTACCGGCAGACTATACCGGCCCGATGACGTACGCCGGGCTCAAAGCGGCAGGCGTGGCCATGTTCGGCTACGGTGCCTTCCTCACGGCGATCATCAACTTCCTGATTCTCGCCTTCGTGATTTTCCTGATCGTGCGGCAGGCCAATCGCCTGCTGCCCAAGAAGGAAGAACCGGCCGCGCCGACCGGCCCGACCGAAGTTCAACTGCTTGCGGAAATCCGCGACGCCTTGAAGAAGGGCTGATCGGGCAGGGAATTTCGCGAAAGAGCGTGTTCCACAGCAATGTTCCACGAAGAGGGGGAGGGGTGAACCCGCCCCCTTTTCATTTTCGTACGGCGCCCTATATGGGGTCTCGCCAGCTTCGGTTGGCTATGATGATAAACTGCGCCGTACAATAGGCACAGCGGACCCGGGGGCGGTACCCGGCGGCTCCACCATCACCCGTCCTGCCTTTCGGCAGGGCAACCCTGTTGTCGCAGGGGTGATGACGGGGCCGAACTAGGATCGACGTGTGTTGAAAAGCGGTGTTTTCATTCGGGCTGAGTAACCCGTTCAAGGCTCAAAACTCACAAGTGCCAACGACAACGAAGCACTCGCTCTCGCCGCGTAATTCTAGGGCCTAACGGCCTGACGTTACAAAGCTAAAGCGCGGTTGGACCCACCGGGCAACAGAAGGGATTCCAGGGGTCCGGGGTGTACCTTGCAACAGAAACACCCCACCTTCAGGCATCAATGAGAATCGCCACGAAACCCGCTGCTGTGCGGCTTAGGATGGATGGCTGTTCGAACGACGACAGCGCTCAGGCGGCGTCGATTCTCGCCATGGAATTCTGATCGGTTTCGGATGCGATTTCGGTCTTTTCGGCGGCGCGTTCCTGCGCCTGCTCGAATTTCAGGCAGTCGAGTATCTTGGCGCCGGCCATGAAGACGGCGCCCGTGCAGGCCAGGAACAGCAGCTTGCCGCCCCATCCCGGAAATCGCGTGAGGTAGACGCTTCCACGCTCCACCGCGCCCAGCGCGAGGGCATAGATGATCATGAACGCTTCCCAGCGGGTCTTGATCACGAAAAGGCGGCTGATCTTGCGAAGCATTCCAGTCCTTCCAGTCCTGCCCTGTGCCGATCGGCAGGAACTTCAGCGCATTCGAAGCAACATCCGGGCCAACCCGAGGTTCCCGCGATGGGCGGCGTCGACAGCAATCTTCTATGTAAGTCTTTCCGACGCAAGGTGTAAGCTGATCCGACGTGGTACCACTTTGGGACCGTAACGGAGCTTCCTTGCGAAACCGCGTTCGCGATTGCCAAGGCATTTGCGATGAGGCATAGAATGGCCGATCCTCCCCAGGACAGTCTTGAACAGATGTCACGGTCGCCGCACGCCCGAATGGGTCTGCGTGCAGGGAATGCGAGGAAAAATGACGGACAGAGTTGATCGCTCGGGCCTTCGGGTCGACGCCGCACTGGCGCGTTTCGTGGAGGACCGGGTGCTGCCCCCGATCGGGCAGGACGCCGCCGCCTTCTGGCCCGGATTTGCAGCGCTGCTCGCAGACCTGGCACCGCGCAACAAGGCTCTGCTCAAGCAGCGCGACGCCTTGCAGGCGAGCATCGACGCCTGGCATCTCCAGCGCGCGGGAAAGCCCATCGATCAGGCCGAATACCAGGATTTCCTGCGGGAAATCGGCTACCTCGTGCCGGAACCGGACCCGTTTTCCATTGGCACGCGCGGCGTCGATCCCGAAATCGCGACGATGGCCGGACCGCAGCTTGTCGTCCCGGCGCTCAACGCGCGCTTCCTGCTCAATGCTGCCAATGCGCGGTGGGGCAGCCTCTATGACGCGCTCTATGGGACGGACGCGCTCGACGCTGCGCAGGCGCAGAGCACGGGCTACGACCCGGTTCGCGGCGCCGCCGTGATCGCGCAGGGCCGCCGTTTCCTCGACAAGGCCCTGCCGCTCGCCGCCGGAAGTTGGAGCGATCTCGACAGTCTCGACGCCCCGCTTGCCGACCCCGGCCAATATGTGGGCGAGACACAGGCGGGACGCCTCTACCGCTCGAACGGGCTCGGCATCGAGATTGTCGTCGATCCGGCCAGCCAGGTCGGGCGCGCGGATCGGATGGGCATTGCCGATATCGTGCTGGAAGCGGCATTGACCACGATCGTCGATCTGGAGGATTCCGTCGCTGCAGTGGACGCGGAGGATAAGCTCGCCGCTTACACGAACTGGCTCGGCGTGATTCGCGGCGACCTGACGGAAACGTTCGAGAAGGACGGCGAAACCCGCACCCGCGAACTTGCCGGGGATCGGACCGTCACCACGCCTTCCGGCGACGTGCAGGCACTGCCGGGGCGCAGCCTGCTGTTCGTCCGCAATGTCGGCCATCTCATGACCAACCCGGCGATCCTGCTGCCGGACGGTTCGGAGATACCGGAAGGGATCATGGATGCCGTCCTGACCAGCGCGATCTCGGCGCAGGACGTCAAGGGTTTGACGCGCTTCGGCAATAGCCGCGAGCGGTCGATCTACATCGTCAAGCCGAAGATGCACGGCCCGGAGGAATGCGCCTTCACCAACGACCTGTTCGATGCCGTCGAGGACTTGCTGGACCTGCCGCGCTACACGGTGAAAGTCGGCGTGATGGATGAGGAACGGCGCACTTCCGCCAATCTGGCGGCCTGCATCGAGGCTGTGAAGGATCGCATCGTCTTCATCAATACCGGCTTCCTCGATCGCACCGGGGACGAGATCCACACCTCGATGCGGGCAGGGCCGATGATCCGCAAGAATGCGATCAAGGGCTCCGAGTGGATTGCGGCTTATGAACGGCGCAACGTCGCCATCGGTCTGCGGCATGGCCTTTCCGGCATTGCCCAGATCGGCAAGGGCATGTGGGCTGCGCCGGACCGGATGAGCGACATGCTGGAGCAGAAGATCGCCCATCCCCGGACGGGCGCGAACACGGCCTGGGTTCCGTCCCCCACGGCAGCGACGCTTCATGCCATGCACTATCACGAGGTCGACGTCTTCGGCTTGCGCGAGGAGATGGCAGGGGCCGCGATCCCGAGCCTTGACCTGCTGCTCCAGGTTCCACTCGCGGACGGAGCCAACTGGTCCGAAGAGGAAGTGCGGGACGAACTGGACAACAATGCCCAGGGTCTGCTCGGCTATGTCGTTCGCTGGATCGACCAGGGCGTGGGCTGCTCCAAGGTTCCCGACCTCGACGATATCGGGCTGATGGAGGACCGCGCCACGTTGCGCATATCCAGCCAGCACATGGCGAACTGGTTGCTTCACGGCGTCTGCTCGGCCGAGCAAGTGATGGATTCGCTGCGCCGCATGGCGGCCAAGGTCGACGCCCAGAATGCGGGCGACCCGCTCTACGAGCCCATGGCCGGCAATTGGGAAGGCTCATTCGCCTTCCTCGCGGCCTGCGATCTGGTGTTCAAGGGCGTGGAGCAGCCCAACGGCTATACCGAGCCCTTGCTCCACGCCTGGCGCCGTAAAAAGAAGGACGCCGTCCGCCTGCAACTTTTTGCAGAAGTCTGACTCTCGCATTAACTTTAATTTGATCTATCGGCCCCAAAGCACTATTCAAAGGATTGTTCGCTAGGGGGGCCCGGCGTTGAAGAGACATAGAATCGACCGTGCCCACGGGCACGCCATACCCGGCACACCGTCAAGCGGTGTGCCGGATGAAGGTAACACCGCCGGACAGAGCGACCCATCCAGCGTCGTGCATCTCGATGCAGCGCGCGCTGGGCGGGAAGCCGCACGTTCGGCATCCCATGCCAATGGCAACGATGAACCCTTGCCGGTGGCGCTGGCGGTCGAAGCCCTGCGCTTTCCGCGCGATCAGGGCTTGGCCGGGGCGCTGGCGTCCGATGGACGACTGGCAGGTCGCCTCGTTCAGCTGATACTGATGACGCTTGGTGCGGCTGTTGCGATCTGGGTGGTAGCCCAGCTTGTGAAGCCGGGTCTCGGCGCCGCCGAGCCCGAACAGGCGCAGGCGGGTGCGGTTCTCTCCAAAACGGCGAACCCCGGTTCGAGCGACGCCGAACGCTAGATCAGTTCGGCGTCAGTTCCCGCGCTATGCTGACGAATTCCGCCACCGATAACGTCTCGGCACGCCGTTGCGGATCGATACCGAGCCGTTCCAGAGCATCCAGCGCGCCGATCACGCCTTTCAGGCTCTGACGCAGCATCTTGCGGCGCTGGCCGAATGCGGCTTCCGTGACGCGCTCCAGCACCCGCATCGAAACGCCCTCGGGCGCCTCGCCGGGAACGACATGGACGATCGCGGACATCACCTTGGGCGGCGGCGTGAAAGCGCTGCGATGAACTTTCATCGCCAGCTTCGGTTTCGCGCGCCACTGCGCCAGGACTGCCAGGCGCCCATAAGCCGAAGTATCCGGCTCCGCGACGATGCGGCGGGCGACTTCCTCCTGGAACATGAGGGTCAGCGAGGACCACTGAGGCGGCCAGGCCTGACCCGAAAGCCAGCCGATGAACAGCGCGGTGCCGACATTGTAGGGCAGGTTGGCCACGACCGCATAAGGCCCGTCGAACAAGTCGGCGGGCGCGAACTTCATGGCGTCGCCCTCTATGACCTTCAGTTTGCCCGGGAAGGCCGCTTCCACTTCCGCCAGAGCGGGAAGGCAGCGACGGTCCATTTCGATCGCGGTCACTTCAGCGCCGGCGCGCAGCAGGGCGCGCGTCAGGCCGCCGGGGCCGGGGCCGACTTCCAGGACTTTCCGCCCCTCGAGCCCGCCGGGAATGGCGGCGATCCGATCGAGCAACTGCTCGTCGAACAGGAAATTCTGTCCGAGCGCCTTGGAGGCCGAAAGGCCGTGCTTGGCGATGACCTCGCGCAGGGGAGGCAGTTCGGCAGTCATGCAGTGGTCTCCGGCAGGCGCCTGCGCGCGGCGCATTCCCCGGCCATGCGAAGGGCGGCGATAGTGGCTCCGGCACTGGCCACGGCCTGCCCGGCGATGCCGAAGGCCGTCCCGTGATCGGGTGAGGTTCGTACGATCGGCAGGCCCAGCGTAACATTGACGCCGGCATCGAAGTCCAGCGTCTTGATCGGCACCAGGGCCTGGTCGTGATACATGCAGAGCGCCACGTCGAATTTGCCGCGCTCATGCGCAGCGAACAGGGCGTCGGCGGGGTGCGGGCCGGTTACGGCCAGTCCCTCGGCGGCGAGCGCGGCGATGGCGGGGGCAATCGTCTCGATTTCTTCCCGGCCCATGCGGCCGTCTTCCCCGGCGTGGGGATTGAGACCGGTGATGGCGAGGCGGGCCGGCGATAGCCCGAAGTCGCGGCGAAGCGCCTGCGCGACGATGCGGGCCTTGCTCTCGATCAAGGCGCGCGTGACCAGCGCGGGCACCTGCGAAAGGGCGACGTGCACGGTCAGCGGCACGGTGCGCAAGTTCGGACCGGCCAGCATCATCACGGCATCGCCATGGGCAACGCCGCAGGCATCGGCGAGAAATTCGGTTTGGCCGGGCTGCGAAAAGCCGATTTCCGCAAGTTTCGACTTGGCGATAGGCCCCGTGACGACGGCGCCGGCCTCGCCTGCAAGGGCGAGCTGCGTGGCGCGGGTCAATGAATGGAGGGCGAGGGCGGCACCGCTTCGATCGGGCTGGCCGAACACGGCGGCCGTATCCTCGTCGCCCAGAACCGGCAATGCAGCACCGAACACGGCGGCGGCTTCGTCGGCGCTGGCAATGCGGGCTACGGGCAGTTCGAAGCCCCGGCTCCGCGCGGCCGCCTTGAGCACTTCGGCGCCGCCGACCGCGAAGAACGGCGACAATCCTGCTTCGTGCCGATCCGCCCAGGCCTGGGCAAAAAGCTCCGGTCCGACTCCTGCCGGGTCTCCCAGCGAAACCGCGAGGGGCGGCGCGCCGTTGGTATTGGCCGCCATCGGTGCCGCCCCCCTGTTCGTCAGTTGTATTCGATCACCGCATCGCGGCGAAGGTCGCGCAAGTACATCTGCGCGCGCTTGTTGACGCGGTCGTCTTCCATCTGCGCCATGACCTGCTCGAAGTTCGGGCCGGATTCAACTTGCGGATCGTCGCGGCCGCAGAGCATCAGGATGCGCACGCCCTCGGCAAGCGAGCCGAAGGGCGGCAGGGTCTCGCCGGGCGACAGGGTCAGGATCGAGGACTGGATCGGGCCGGGCAGATCGCGGGCCTTCACCTGATCGTTGGCAACGACCTGGGCGCCGATGGTGGCGGCAACCTTTTCCACATCGCCGCAGCCTTTGGCCGTCTTGATGGTCTTGGCGAAATTCTCGGCCTTGGCATTGGCCTGCGCTTCGCTGATACCCTTGGGGAATTCCAGCGAGATCTGCTTGAGCGCCAGCACGGCATCGCGCGGATCGGCGGTAAGGACCTGGCGCTTGTCGATCAGGTAGACGATGTCGAAGCCGCCCGGAATCTCGATCGGACCGGCAAGCTGGCCCGCCTGCATGTCGCGCACAGCTTCCGAGACTTCGCTCGGAAGCTGGCCGAGGCGCACCCAGCCGAGGTCGCCGCCGACCGAAGCGGTCGATGCCTGCGAGTACTGCCGGGCATAGGCGACGAAGCTGCCGCCCTGGCGCAGCTGCTGCATGATCTGGTTGGCGTTGGTTGCCACCTGCTGCTGCGATTCCGGCGTGGCGGCGAGGTAGATCTCGCCCAGACGGTATTCCTCGGTGCCCTTCGACGCCTTGAGGCGGTCGATCACTTCGTTCACTTCATCGTCGGAGACGTTGATGAACGGTTGCACATTGCGCTGAAGCAGGCGCTGCCACGAAAGTTCGCCGCGGATCTGGCGCTTCAGCGAATCCGGCGAGGAGCCGACGCGCTTGAGATAGGCGTCCATCGCCTGGGTGTTCTGGTTGAAGTTCTGCGAAGCGACGCGGGCGTAGGACTGGTCTACCTCGGCATCGTCCACCGAGACTTCGACAGCCTTGGCTTCCTGGATCTGCAGCGTTTCGTCGATCAGGTTGCGCAGCACCTGAAGGCGCAGGCGCTTCTGTTCTTCCTCGCTGATCTTGCCCTGGTTGGCGGCAAGGATCAGGGCGAGGCGCTGGTCGACGTCGGTACCGGTGATGACCGAGCCGTTTACCACCGCCGTCGCGCGGCGCAGGTTGGGATTGTCGTTACCGAAGATCTTCACGTCGTCAGGAATGACGATCTCGCCCTGGGGGGCGGACTGGGCGAAAGCAGCGTGGGCCGAAAGCGTCGCCGCCACGGCGCCGCAGGCAAGAGCCGCGCGCTTGATGAACTTGTTGCGTTGGATTGCTTTCACCTTGACCTGTATCCCGTATTCGACCCGTCCGGCCGATGCCGCTCGATGGAGAATTCGCCGAGGGAGCTTCCCGGCCCTATGTCGGCACGCGGCTTAACCGAAACTGAGCACGTCCGATAGCCGCTTTGGTCTGCGGTGCCAACGCCCGCGCCTGTGCTCCTCAGCCATGACCGATTTTACCAGGCGCCGATGTTCTTGAGGGCGAAGCCCAGCTGGAATGAGTTGCCCTTCCGCGCATCGCCGAAGGTCACGTAGTCCCGCCGCCAGGTGAACGAAATCTGGAGGCAGTCGTCTTCGTAGGCCATGCCCAGGCGCGAGCGCAGGGGCTGGAACCCGTCCGAACCGTAGATAGGATCCTCGTTCTGGTCGGTCAGGTTGACCGAAGCCGACCCGAACACGGACCAGTAATTGGCAAAGGCCACGCGTCCGGCCGCGCGCACTTCCTCGCGATCCTTCAAATCCTCGATGTCCATCGAGATGTCGCGGTTCAGCTTGGTATAGCCGAGTTCGAGGTAGGTCTGGTTGTTGCCCAGAGAGATGTCGAACTCGTTGCGGCGTACCGCCAGCGTGTCCTTGTCGACACGGTAGCGGTGGATGATGTTGAAGAAATTGCGATAGCGCACTTCGGTGCGGCCGACGATGTCCGAGGTCTTGCTGGCAAGGCCGGTGCCGTCGGGCAGGATCGAGGGCTTGTTGCTGAGGCGGATCGACTGGCCGATCGTGGACTTGATGCGCCAGCGGGGGCGCTCGAACATCCAGTCGAAACCGTAAGTGAAGCGCACGCCGTCCTCGAACCGATCGTAGCCGGGGAAGCGATTGAGCGCGAAGAGGTTGGAATCTTCCAGTTCGATCGCCCGCGAATCCTCGTTCGGGATCGCGAGGTTCTTGATCCTGGGCGTGGCGACGAGCTGGACGCGGGGGGTAAGCACCTGGCTGCCGCCGAAGACCTGCCCGACCAGCGGCCATTTCACGTCGACCGCCGCCAGCGCGATGCCGCGGCCTTCCCAACCCGATTGGCCGCGGTAGAGCGCGGTGGTGGACAGTTCGTTTTCGTCCGAGTGGTAGACGTCGCCGCGCACGAGCCCGGTCAAGGTCACTTCCTGGCCCATGCCCGTCAGCTTGCGCAGCGACCACTGGGTGCTGGCGAAGGCGCGCTGGGTGTCCTGTCCGTCGACGCGGGTGATCCCCAGGGTGTTGACCTGGGTCTCGATCTTGCCGCCCAGCAGCGATTCGTCGAAGCGATGGCGATAGTCGAGCACCGGGAAGGCGACGGGGATCTGCCCCTGGTCGCGGCTAGACTGCAGGGTCTGCGTCGCATAGCCCGAGAACGAGAAGTAGCTGTCCTGGTCGATCCGCTCAACCTCGATCGAGGAGCGCAGGCGGTCGTCGCGCGAAATGTCGTAGCGGCGCACGAATGTGCGGTCGGTGGCGCGGCGGATCGAGGCGGTGATGCTCCAGTTCTCGTCGAGCTGGAACTTGCCGTTGGCAAAGATATAGCCGCGGAAGGCGCGTTCGCGGTTGGGATCCGGATTGCTGCTGTTGATCGGGATGCGATTGCTGGAAGTCGCATAGCCGGTGATCTGGTAGGCGCCGATGTCGGTCAACGCGCGGTACTGGAACGAGGCCATCGGCGCCGCCTTGGTATAGGCGTGGAGCGAGCCGGTGAGATCGCGGTTTTCCGCAAGTTTCCAGTAATAGGACTGCGCGACTTCGATGCCGTTCGACGGGCTCGACCGCAAGTCGGGCACGAGGAATCCCGAGACCGCGCCGCCGTTGGTGCTGACGGAAAGGCCTAGCAGCGGCAGCTGGACGAGGCCGAACAGTTCGAGCCGGGCATCGCTGAAGCGGACGCGATTCTGGGTCTCGCTATAGACCACCGTCTTGGCGACCACGCGCCATGTCGGTTTCTTGGGGCAGCCTTCGTCGTTCTCGACGGCGCAGCCGGTATAGGCCGCATGCTGGAGGACGACGTCGCCGTTGGCAATGCGCTCGCCCTTGCTGGCGGCGAGGCGGCCACCCTGGCGCATGACCAGCAGCAGGTTCTCCATCATGCCGGTCTTGAGCTCGTCGGTCAGCTCGACGCTTTCGGTATAGAGCTGGTTGCCGTCCTGATCGACCATGCGGACGTTGCCGTTGCCGATGATCTGGCCGGTCTTGCGGTTCCAGGTGACTTTGTCGGCGCGAACGGACTGCCGGTCCTTGCGCAGCACGACATTGCCTGTCGCCGTCACAAATTCGTCGTTCTGGTCGTATTCGACGGTGTCCGCCTCGAAGGCGATCGGCACGTTGTCGTCCGTCGATGCCGGGGGAGCCGCAGGGGCGCCTTCGATCGGTCCGGTGTCTACGGGGCGCGAAACGTCCTGCGCCCAGGCGAGCGAAGGCAGGCCGAAGGCGGCGATTCCGAGGGCCATGACGCTCAGCGAAACGGGTCGCAAGCGGCGGATGGGGGCTTGCAGCAGGGTCGGCACGGCAGGGAGCATCACTTGCCTATCGCACCGCCTGTGCCTAACTGCAATCCGCTGTTGCGGCGAAGCGCACAACATCGGCGCTCGCCCACGTGATTCAGGAGATCCCATGAATATCCAGTTCCTTGACGCTGCTGCAGCCGCCCCGGCGCGTCTCGTCGCCCGCTTCGTGAATCAGGATTCGATTCCCGCCGACATCGAACAGGTCCTTGCCGAAGGCGCCAAGGCATCGCGTTTCGCCGGCAAGGCCGGACAGGTGTTCGAAGGCTTCGTAGAGCGTGACGGCAAAGTCGTGCGCGCGGTGCTGGCCGGTATCGGCGCGGCCGATGCGAAAGACCGCAAGGGCGCCGTGGAGCGCGCCGGTGCGGCTGTCGTCGGCAAGTACCTGACCTCGGGCGAGACGGCGCTGACCCTGGACCTGACCGGCCCGGGCCTTTCGGCCGAAGAAGCGGCCGGTGCGCTGCTTGGCGCGGTGCTGCGCGGATGGCGTCTCGACACGTACCGCACCAAGCTGGCCGACGACGCCAAGCCCAGCCTCGTGGACATCGCCGTGATCGGCGCGCCGGAAGGCACCGAAGCGGTCTGGGCGGTCGAGCAGGCGATCGTCGCCGGCGTGTCGTTCACGCGCGAACTGGTGACCGAGCCCGCCAACGTGATCTATCCCGAATCCTTCGTCGCGCGCTGCGAGGCGAAGTATGCAGGCAGCGGCCTCAAGGTCCGCGTGCTCGACGAGAAGGAAATGGCCGACCTCGGCAGGGGTTCGCTGCTCGGCGTGGCCCAGGGCTCGGTGCGCCCCGCGCGCCTGCTCGTGCTGGAGTGGCTGGGCGGAACCGCGGGTGAAGCGCCCGTGGCTTTCGTCGGCAAGGGCGTGACCTTCGACACCGGCGGCATCTCGATCAAGCCGGCAGCCGGCATGGAAGACATGAAGTGGGACATGGGCGGCGCCGGTGCGGTGGCCGGCACCATGCTCGCGCTCGCGCTGCGCAAGGCCAAGGCCAATGTGGTCGGCGTCTGCGGTCTTGTGGAAAACATGCCCGACGGCAATGCACAGCGCCCCGGTGACGTCGTCACCTCGCTCTCGGGCCAGACCATCGAAGTGATCAACACCGACGCCGAGGGCCGCCTGGTTCTCTGCGATGCGCTCACCTGGGTGCAGCGCGAATACAAGCCGGCCAAGGTCGTCGATCTCGCCACGCTGACCGGCGCCATCATCCTGTCGCTGGCCCATGAATATGCGGGCCTGTTCTCGAACAACGACGAACTCGCCGGCCAGCTCAACGCAGCGGGCGACGCTTCGGGTGACCGCCTGTGGCGCATGCCGATGGGCCCGAACTACGACAAGATGATCGATAGCCCGATCGCAGACATCAAGAACGTCGGTCCGCGCTTCGGCGGCTCGATCACGGCGGCGCAGTTCCTGCTGCGCTTCATCGAGAACGACACCCCCTGGGCCCACCTCGACATTGCCGGCACCGTCTGGACCGACAAGCCGGGCGCGACCTGGGACAAGGGCGCTTCGGGCTTCGGCGTCCGCCTGCTCGACCGTTTCGTTCGCGACACCCTCGAAGCGTAAGGCAAAGGCGAAGCGTAAGGCAAAGGCGGGGACACGGCGATGCGCGTGGATTTCTACCAGCTCAGTCGTGACCCGGCCGAAAGCGCGCTTGCGCTGATCGCCGGCAAGGTGGCGGGGAATGGCGAGCGTCTGCTCGTCGTCTCCGCCGACCTTGGCCAGCGCCAGCGGATCTGCCAGGCGCTCTGGTCGGCCGGGCCGGAGAGTTTCCTGGCCAACGGCTTTGCGGGCGACGGCAGCGAGGATCGGCAGCCGATCCTCATTTCCGACGCGCCCGAACCGGCCAATGGCGCCAGGTTCATGGCCATTGCCGATGGCCAGTGGCGGGAAGGGGACGAGGCTTTCGAGCGCACCTTCTTCCTGTTCGACGAATCGACGCTCCAGCACGCGCGCGACACCTGGCGCGCATTGCGCGGCAGAGAAGGCGTCGAGCATTATTACTGGAAGCAGGACGGCGGCCGCTGGGTCCAGGCGGGGTGATCCCGAGCCGATAGGCTCTCGCGCCGAAGTTGATCCGGAACGACCGTAAGTTAATCGCCTGCACCTTGCGATGAAGCCGGTTCCCGGCTAGTGGCGCGCGCAAGAACCATAACCCTTTTCGCCCTACAGTTTGCAAGGAACATCCCATGGCGGTTACCCGCACCTTTTCGATCATCAAGCCCGACGCCACCCGCCGCAACCTGACCGGCGGCGTGACCAAGATGCTCGAGGAAGCCGGCCTGCGCGTCGTCGCCTCCAAGCGCATCCAGATGACGCAGGAACAGGCTGAAGGCTTCTACGCCGTCCACAAGGAACGTCCCTTCTTCAACGACCTCGTCTCGTTCATGATCTCGGGTCCCGTGGTCGTGCAGGCGCTCGAAGGTGAAGACGCCGTGAAGCGCAACCGCGACGTGATGGGCGCCACCAACCCGGCCGACGCTGCCGAGGGCACCATCCGCAAGACCTTCGCCGAATCGATCGAAGCCAACTCGGTCCACGGTTCGGACTCGGACGAGAACGCCGCGATCGAGATCGCCTACTTCTTCAAGCCGGAAGAACTCGTCGGCTGAAGCACGCGCTTCGATTGACATTGAAAAGGCCGCCCCCAAAGGGCGGCCTTTTTGTTTCGGGCTTGCCGAACCGCCCGAAAACCAAGGTCCCCGGTCGCAATCGCACCAGCGGCGGAGGTTTGTGCTTTTCGATTTGGCCTATTCCGCTTCTGCGCTAGATTGCCGCACGGAAGAGGAGAGCAGACATGCAGGGCATGGGCGATACGGGCGAAGTCTGTCCGTTCGAGTTCAATTTCGACGAGAAGACCTTCAAGGTGGGCGACACCGTGAGCTACCGCGTGGGCGGCAGTCTCGAAGGGTTTCCTTTCGTCGGCACGCTGATCGAAGTCCATGACGATTATGTTCTGATCGCGGGGGATCCTCAGGAACCCGAGAAGCGTTACCGGGGCACGCGCGAAAGCCGGCCGCAAGTCGACTATTCCGAAATCTGATGAGCCCGAATTCCGAGGGGCCGCCGCTGCCTTGATCTGGCGCAAGGCGGGTTCGGACGAGGGAGACTAGCTCAGGAACACGCCTTCATTCGTTTCGAATCAAGAGGAGAGCCGATGTCACAGGTCCATGGTCACAAGCCCCACGATCTTGCCTCCGAGTTTCCGGACGATCTCGAGATCCTGCGCCATCTCAAGGCGACGCGCGGGCACTTTGCCGTGCTTGCCGACCGCTATGACGAAGTGAACGGCGCGATCCAGCGCGTCGAATCGGAGATCGAGGCAGCGTCGGACATGCGGCTGGAGGAACTCAAGAAGGAGCGCCTCTGTCTGCTCGACCAGCTTGGCCGGATGATCCGCGATGCAGGGGCGGTGGGCGCCTGAGTTCAGGTCGCAGCGGCTCCTGCCGGAGCCTTTGAAGGATCAGAACTGGTCGGCCGCGTCGATCAGGGCGGTCAGCTTCTTCGGTGCGATCGCCCGCCAGGAACGCGCCAGCCATCCGCCGATGGCATCCCAGTCGTTCTGGCCAAGGTCCAGGCGGATGCCGATCCAGCCGTCGCCGAAATAGGCCGGGCGGAAATAGCGGTCTTCATCCCCCTCGATCAGCATCGCCTGTTCGTCGGGACCGCTGATCTTCACCAACAGCCCCGTGCGCCCGTCGGCGTGGTGATTCGACGTGAAGTAAGCGAACTTCTTGCCCTTGATCACGCCGAAGCAGGGCATGCCATGGCTCTGGATCTCGTCGGCTTCGGGCAGGGCCATGGCGCGTTCGCGAATGCGTTCGAGCAGCCATTCCGGGCTCGATTCGCGCACGACCAAAGCGGCCAGGCAACGCGAGTAGAGTTGGTGTTCCGCGATCAGCACACGGGAGGCGAGCGCCTCTGCCGTGTCGTCCGGAACGATCGCGACCGGGATCTGGCCCAGGATCGGGCCTTCGTCCAGCTCGGGAATGACCAGGTGGACGCTGACTCCGCCATGGCTGTCCCCTGCCTCGATGGCGCGCTGGTGGGTGTGGAGGCCGGTGTATTTCGGCAGGAGCGAGGGATGGATATTGACCATCCGGCCGCTCCACCGGCCCACGAATTCCTCGGTGAGGATGCGCATGTAACCCGCGAGTGCGACCCATTGGGCGCCGGATTCGCGGATGGCCGCGTCCATCGCTGCGTCATGTTCGTCGCGGCTGAGACCCTTGTGGCTCAGCGCGAAAGTGGCGACGCCCTCGGCCGCTGCCAGGGCGAGGCCGCCCGCATCCGGCCTGTTGCTGGCGACGAGGACGATCTCGTAGGGACAGTCCTCGGCACGGCTGGCATAGAGCAGGGCGGCCATATTGGTGCCGCTGCCCGATATCAGGACGGCGACCTTTGCCTTCTCAGGCAAGATGGACGGCCTCCCAGTCCTCGCGCGCGGACCAGACTTCGGGGGCGCCCTGCACGGTGCAGCCCTTGTCGCCTTCCTCGATGATGCCGATGACGAAGACGGTTTCGCCGGCGGCTTCCAGCTCGGTCTTGAGTGCGGCGGCTTCTTCGGCCGGCACGGCCAGAACCATGCCGATGCCGCAGTTGAAGGTGCGAGCCATTTCTGCCGGCTCGATATGGCCCTGCGCCTGGAGGAAGGCCATCAGGCGCGGCTGCTCCCAGGCACCGGCATCGATGCGGGCATGGAGGCCCTTGGGCAGGACGCGCGGGATGTTCTCAAGCAGGCCGCCGCCGGTGATGTGGGCAAGGGCGTTGATGCGGCCCGAGCGAATGAAGGGCAGCAGGCTCTTAACGTAGATGCGCGTAGGCGCGATCAGCGCGTCGATCAGCAGCGTGTCCGAATCGAACAGCGCCGGACGGTCGAGCTTCCAGCCCTTGTCCTCGGCCAGGCGGCGGACCAGCGAGTAACCGTTCGAGTGCACGCCCGACGAAGCCAGGCCCAGCAGCACGTCGCCATCGGCTACCTTGTCGCCGGTCAGCTGCTCGCCGCGCTCCACGGCGCCGACGCAGAAGCCGGCAAGATCGTAGTCGCCGGCGGCATACATGCCCGGCATTTCCGCGGTCTCGCCGCCGATCAGGGCGCAGCCGGAGATGCGGCAACCGTCGGCAATCCCGGCCACGACGCGCTCGGCGACGCCGTTCTCCAGCTTTCCGGTGGCAAAATAGTCGAGGAAGAACAGGGGCTCCGCGCCCTGGACGATAAGGTCGTTCACGCACATGGCGACAAGGTCGATACCGATGTGATCATGGCGATCATGATCGATGGCGAGCTTGACCTTGGTGCCCACGCCGTCGTTGGCGGCGACCAGCAGCGGGTCCTTGTAGCCGGCCGCGCGCGGATCGAAGAAACCGCCGAAGCCTCCCAGCTCCGCATCGGCGCCGGGGCGCGCGGTGGATTTCGCGAGCGGGGCGATGGCCTTCACCAGCGCGTTGCCGGCGGCGATGGAGACGCCGGCCTGCTCGTAGGAATAGCTCTTCGGGGTGTTATCGTCGGACATTGCGCGCGCATAGTGCGCAAACGCCCTGCTGTCACGCCCGAGGCGCGAATCCGGGCAACAAATCGGGCGGAAACTTTGTCTCCCGCATTCTTTGACGGCCTTTGTCGGCAGGCTTCCGCCAATTTGCGCATCGCTCGGCAATACAACTGTGCGAGCCTTCGGATTACGACTTGGTTTTCCGGATCGGTTTGGGCAAAAGGCCCATCGGTTTGATGATGGCGATAGCGTTTTCCCATAATATCCGGCGCGTGGCCGGCAAGGGCCTCACCTGGGGCCTGGCCTTGACGCGTTCGCGCGGCTCCGGCGACGGTTCGGTGCGCCGTATGGCCCTCATGGCCGGCGGTGCCGCGATTCTCGCCGCGGGCGCGGTGGGCGGCTATCGACTCGTGGCGCAAGTGGAGGGCGATCGCGGCATCGCTCCGCTCGCCAACTCCGAAGACATCCAGGTCAACGGCATCAAGGTCGACGTTACCGCCAAGACCGGCGCGGATGCGCGCCTGGAAGGCTGGAAGCAGGCCGAGAAGGAAGCCTGGAAGAAGCTCGGCGGACCGGACATGCCGGTCGAATCGATCGACGCCATGGTTTCCTCGGTCGTCATCGGCCAGGAACAGGTCGGCCCACGGCGCTACATCGCGACGCTGGGCGTCATCTTCAGCAAGGCGCGCGCAGGACAATATGTCGGCGCGGGCGGGGCCACGATCCGTTCGGCGCCGATGCTGGTGCTTCCCGTGCTCTATTCGGGCGGCGTGCAGCAGGTATTCGAGGTGCGCGGCCCCTGGCAGCGTGCCTGGGCCGAATTCCAGGCTTCGCAGAGCCCCATCGATTACGTCCGCCCGGTGGGCGCGGGCGGAGAATCGCTGATCCTCACGGCCGGGCAGGCATCGCGCCGCAGCCGTCTGTGGTGGCGCAATGTTCTCAACCAGTTCGACGCCGCCGATGTGCTGGTGCCCTATGCCCGGCTCGAACGGCAATGGCCCGGTGGTCCGATCCACGGCACCTTCACGGCGCGCTACGGTCCCGACAACACGTTTCTCGGCACGTTCGAACTCGATGCTGCCAGCGAGCAGGAACTGCCGGCCATGCTGGACAAGGCGGTCCAGCGTATGGACGGCCTCTATCGCGATGCGCTTTCCGGGGGCGAGTTGCGGCCTGATGCCACGCTGACGACCAGCGGGCAGGTGCTTGACCGCGCTTTCGCCGAACTGCGCCAGAAGCTGATGCCCAAGGGCGGAGAAGCCTTCGCGCCGCTGCCTCTTCCGTCGCAGACGGAGACGCCCGCCGCGGTGCCGTCGCTGGTGCCCACGGCCCCGGTCGAGACCGTTTCGGTACAGTTCGCCTCGCCTGACGCGGCGGCTGTCGATGCAGCGCTCGCGGCGGTTCGCGGTGTGCCGGGCGTGCGCGGCGCAGCCACGGTCAGCCTGGCCGTCGGCGGCACTTCAGTGATGCGCGTGACCGTCGAAGGCGGCGGCGAGCGGCTCGCTTCGGCTCTGCGCGGGCAGGGCTGGAAGGTGACGAGCGGCGGCGGCGCGCTGAGGATCACGCGCTAGGTCCTCCCGGTGATGAAGCAGATCGCACTTCCGCTGTCGGCCGCGAGCGACAGCCCGCCGCGCATTGTCGTCGGCAATGCCAACGCACAGGCGATCGATGCGCTGTTGGAGCCGGGCACCTGGCCGTTTCACAGCGCCATTCTGTCCGGCCCCCCGCGTTCGGGCAAATCGCTGCTGGCGCGCTGGTTCGTCGAATCGGGCCATGGCGACGCCCTCGACGACGCCGACCGCCTGGATGAGGACATCGTCTTTCACAGCTGGAATCGCGCCCAGGAACGCGCGCGG
The DNA here is from genome assembly GCF_052113265.1 of Novosphingobium sp. YAF33. NCBI lineage: Bacteria > Pseudomonadati > Pseudomonadota > Alphaproteobacteria > Sphingomonadales > Sphingomonadaceae > Novosphingobium > Novosphingobium sp. YAF33. Next base: position 289,865 of record NZ_JBFRCW010000003.1, on the reverse strand, counting down.
CCGCTGCTGATCATTTCCAGTCGGCGGCGCGGCTCGGGCGAGGATCGCTGGCAGGTGACTTTGCCGGACCTCGGATCGCGGCTCGGCGCGGCGCTGGAACTGGAAATCGGAGCGCCCGATGCGGAAATGCTGGGCGAATTGATCGACGTCCATGCCCAGATGCGCGGGCTGTCTCTGGATCCTTCTGCAACCGACTATCTTGTACCGCGTTGCGAACGTAGCCATGTGGGCGTCGAAAAACTGGTCGCCGCCATCGACCGTCTCAGTCTGGAGCGCAAGCAGCCGCCGACCCTGGCGATCTGGCGTGAAGCGCTTTCCGAGTTGAAGTGGACGATGGACCTCAACGGCGACGAGCCGAAAGCCTCATGACCTCATGGCTTGCTTTGCGGGCCGATTGATGGGAGATTCGCGCGATGCTGGGTAATCTGGTCCGCTATCTGGACTCTGTGGTCGCGCGTGATCCCGCGCCGCGATCGCGTTGGGAAGTCCTGCTCTATCCGGGCGTATGGGCGCTGTTCTTCCACAAGATCGCGCACCGTCTGTTCCGGGCGGACCTGTTTTTCCTCGCCCGCGTGGTGAACCACATTTCGCGGTTCCTGACCGCCATCGACATTCACCCCGGTGCCACGATCGGCCGTAACTTTTTCATCGATCACGGTTTTACCGTGATCGGGGAAACCGCCATCATCGGCGACAATGTGACGATCTACCAGTGCGTGACGCTCGGCGGCTCCAACCCGACCAACGGCAAGGGCGGCAAGCGGCATCCGACCTTGCTGGACAATGTGATCGTCGGCTCCGGCGCACAGATCATCGGTCCGGTCACGGTGGGCAAGCGCGCCCGCGTGGGTGCCAGCGCCGTCGTTACCGAAGACGTGCCGGAAGGTGCGACCATGATCGGCGTCAAGGCGCGATCCACGCTCGTCAAGGCGGAGACTTACGCCAAGGACTTCATGCCTTACGGCACGCCCTGCAAGGAACCGTGCGAGCCGGTGGGCAGCCAGCGAGTGGACGAACTGGAAGAGCAGGTCGCGGCGCTCCGGGCGCAAGTGGACACGCTGCTGCACCGCCTTGAAGAGGAAAAGCAAGTCGAACCGGCCGTGAAGGGTGTCTGACGGGCGGATGTCTTCCATTACCGGGACCGGAAGCGTCGTCGCTTTTCCGGGACGCATTCCGCTTCAGGTGGGGTTCGACCGACTGGAGCTGCAACGTATTCTCGATCTTTACGGCCGCATGGTCGCCGCCGGGATCTGGCGCGACTACGCCATGGATTTCGGCAAGGAAGCGGCGAATTTTTCCGCCTTCCGCCGCGCTGCGGAAAGGCCTCAGGCCCGGATCGAAAAGCGGCCGTCCCTGCGCAGCAAGCAGGGCATGTGGACGCTGTTCGGAGAAGCCGGCCAGGTGCTCAAGCGCGGTCATGAACTGGCCGGCATTCTCAGCCCGCTGGAGCGCAAGCTGCTCAAGATCGTGGAAGACTGAGCCTTCGAACGACCTTGCGCTGCTGAGGGTCAGGCGAAGGCGTGATGCACGCTCATCTCGGAAGCCTGTGCTTTCGTGATGGCATTGGCGATCAGCAGCAGCGTGGCCCCGGCCACGAGATGGAACGCATAGCCCGTCAGGTCGAGTACGGTGATGGGGCTGGTGATGTCGCCGATGGTGGTGCTGCCGTTGGCGATCAAATTCCCCAGGACCCAGCAGGCCCACCAGGCGATCAGCATCCGCTCGGCCCTGGCAGGCTGGTTTTCGTTCGCGAGATGGCTGGCGTTCCACAGTTCGCGCATGGCCTGGAACGGCTTGAACCAGAACGCGAAGGGAACGAAGTACCAGCCCACCGCCATGTTCGGCTTGAACTCCAGCCCTTCGATCCCGGCGGCCAACAGATTGGCATGGGCGCGGTGGACCCAGAGGCAGACAGCGATCACACTGGCGACGAAGCACAGCGCATAGGCCAGTCCCGAGAAGCCGGCTGCCAGAACGAGCGGATGCTCTCCCTCCTGGTCAAGACCTCGGCCGATGACGGATCCCCACAGGATGAGGGTCGCCGCGGTGCAGGCCAGATAAGTACCGATGACGAAGCGCAGGCCGGTTTCCCGTCTCCGCAGCGAGATCAGTCCTCTTTCAAGCTCGTCTTCCTGCATGGCTTCGTCCCCCCGAATATCCAGAGAGGAGGCCGTACAAGAGGCAGTCCAGAGGTCAACCGACTTTCGCGGATTTAATCCTGCGATTTCAGCAGCATCGACAAGGCGTGATGAGCCTGATCCATTCCCGTTTCGAGGATTCGGTCTCCGCGCCGGTCGGCTATGCGGGGCCAGGCCTGGGCGAACGACTCCACGGACAGCTGTTCCGATGGCAGCAGAACGCCGTCGTTCATGGTAACGAAGGCGCTCTGGCACACGCCGCCGCCGGCGCCAACGATGGCATCGTTGGGTGCGTCCCTGGAAACGAGGAACAGTGCGGCCGGGACGACGGCTTCCGGCCGGAACGCGTGATAGGCTTCCTCGGGGAAGATATCGGCCGTCATGCGCGTGCCGGCAGTGGGCGCCAGCGAGTTGACCCGGATGTCGTATTTCGCGCCCTCCATCCGCAAGGTCCGGGCCAGGCCGAGCACGCCGAGTTTGGCGGCGCCGTAATTCGCCTGGCCGAAATTGCCGCCGAGGCCGCTGGAGCTGGTGGTCATCAACACGCGGCCGTAGTTCTGCTCCCGCATGATCTCCCACACGGCTTTCGTGGCGAAGGCGCTGCCGAGCAAGTTGACCCGCACCACACGTTCGAAGTCGGCCATGTCCATCTTCGCAAAAGTGCGATCGCGCAGGATGCCGGCATTGTTGATGAGGATATGGATGCCGCCCCAGTTTTCGCGGGTACGAGCGGCCAAGGCCTCCATCTGGGCGAAATCGGAAACGTCGCCGCCATCGGCCATGGCCTCTCCGCCCAGAGCTTTTATCTCATCGACCACGGCAAGGGCGGCCTCGGAATGGCCCGCACCGCCGCGATCGGTGCCGAGATCGTTCACGACCACTCTCGCGCCGCGCCGCGCTAGTTCCAGTGCATAAGCGCGACCAAGCCCGTGACCGGCCCCGGTGACCACGGCGACCTGGCCGGCGAAAGAGATGAATTCCTGCATGGAGAAAGAAATGGCAGGTTGCGCGAGGCGCATCAATCGCGACTTTCGTGGCCAAGTGCATGATGGCCAAATGCATGGTGGAAGGCGTCTCGGCGCCGCATTCGCGGGGACGACTCTCAAACCTTGCCCCGGCGCGTGTCCGGGGCCATAGGCGCTGTGAAACGAATCTGCGCCGATAAGCGAAAGGCCCTGCGATGAAAGTCCGCGTCCACGTCAGCCTCAAGCCTGGTGTCCTCGACCCGCAGGGCCGGGCGATCCACCACTCGCTCGAAGGCCTGGGCTTCTCCGGCGTCAATGACGTGCGTGCCGGCCGTCTCTTCGAGCTGGACGTTGCAGACACGGTCAGCGACGAAGCCATCGACGACATGTGCAAGAAGCTCCTCGCCAACATGGTGATCGAGAACTACCGCATCGAGAAGGTCGCCTGATGGCCTTCCGCTCCGCTGTCGTCACGTTCCCGGGCTCCAACTGCGACCGCGACCTGGCGGTGGCGTTGGAGAAGATTTCGGGGACCGAATGCATCCGCGTCTGGCACGGCGATGCCGAACTGCCGGAAAACCTCGATTTCATCGGCCTGCCCGGCGGTTTTTCCTACGGCGACTACTTGCGCTGCGGCGCGATCGCGTCGCGTTCGCCGGTGATGCAGGCCGTCGTCGCGGCTGCCAATCGCGGCGTGCCGGTGTTCGGCGTCTGCAACGGCTTCCAGGTGTTGACCGAAAGCGGTCTTCTGCCGGGCGCCCTGCTGCGCAATTCGGGCATTCGCTTCGTCTGCCGCGAAGTCTCGCTCAAGGTCGAGAACGCCCAGTCGCTGTTCACTTCGGGATACGAAGCGGGTCAGCACATTCGCGTGCCGGTGGCGCATCACGACGGCAACTACCATGCCGACGAGGAAACGCTGGACCGCCTTGAAGGCGAGGGCCGCGTGGCCTTCCGCTACGCCGAAGACGTCAACGGTTCGGCGCGCCAGATCGCCGGCGTGCTCAATGCTGCCGGCAACGTCCTGGGCATGATGCCGCACCCCGAGCGTGCGATCGAAAGCATCCACGGCGGTACCGACGGCCGCGCGCTGTTCGAAAGCGCCATTCGCGGGATGGTCGGGGCCTGAGGCTTCCGGATTGATGGGCCATGGTTCGCCATGGCCCATGGTCCCCGTGCATAGGCTCGCTCGGCGTCAGGCTTTCGCTTTGCCGCCGACGCCCTTCAGATATTCTTCCATGCCCCGGATGTAATCGGGGTTGAGCATCAGCGCGCTGTTAGCCATGCGCTCGATGTGGCGCGCGCTGTCGCGGCCGACTTCGGCGCTGAGTTCGATGGCGACCTTGGCGGCGCCCATCTGCTCGGGGTTCTGCCTGGCCAAGTGGTGGCAGAATTCCATGACATCCGCTTCGAACGTCTCGTCTTCATAGACCTGATGGACCAGCCCCATGGTGAGAGCCATGTCGGCGGGTGCGGGCTTGTTCGCCATGATGAGCCAGCGCGCCCAGTGCGGGCCGCAGATGCGGGTGAGGCGCGAGACGCCCCCCGAGGCCGGAAGCACGCCGAACAGGCCTTCCGGGAAGGCATAGGCCGCACTCTTCGCGGCAAGGCGGAAATCGCACGAGAGGCTCATCTCCAGCCCGCCGCCGACGCACATCGCGTGATGTGCGACGACGAAGGGCTTCTCGATATGCTCGATCTCGTCCCAAAGCTGCTGCATGTTGTTGAGATTGAGCCGGTGGTTCTCGCGAATGCCGCGCGCGCTTCCTCCGGTGGAGACGGGCGAGACGATGTTCTGGTTGCCGCCGCGCAAGTCCGCGCCGGAGCTGAAATAGCGCCCGGCCGAGCGGATCAGCATGACTTTCAGCTCAGGCGTTTCGCGAAAGCGCAGCACGGCCTCGGTCAGGAGGTCCATCATCTGCCGGCTGATGGCGTTGAGCTTGTCGGGCCGGTTGAGCGTGGCGATCAGAATGCCGTCCACGTCTTCGGTGAGCAGGTGCGGTGCTTCGTCGGTCATGGTTTCCACCTCCTCAATTACGCGAACGCGGCAGGCCGAGGCCCTTTTCGGCTATCATCGAGCGGTGCACCTGGCTGGTGCCACCGTAAATGGTCGTCCCGTGGGCATGGCGATAGGCGAGATTGAGCGCATTGGCCGCGCCCTTCCGCTTGGCCAGCGAATAGGGCGCCGTCAGGTCGAGCAGATCGCGCGAGTCGGTGATGAAGAGTTCGGACGAGAACATCTTCGCCATTGGGCCATAAGCGCCGTTGCCCTTGCCGTGGACTTGCGTCCAGTTGGCGCGATAGGCGATCATTTCGGAGGCGATGACATTGGCATATGTGCGGGCCAATCGCATCTGGGCCTTGGGTGTATCGATCAGCTTGCCGCCGCCCGCCACCGGGATTTCCTTGCAGAGTTCGACGGCGTTTTCGAGCATCGCGCGCTGCACTTTGGCAAAGCCGCCGCCGTGTTCGAGTTCGAGGCTGGCCGCCATGGTGCGGCCTCCGGCGTTGATCTCTCCAAGGCGCCAAGTGTCCGGGATCCTGACGTTGTCGTAGAAGGTGATGTTGGTGCGCTCGTCCATGAACGTATGGACGGCCTGGATCGTGACGCCTTCGGCTTTGAGCGGCACGATGAACATCGTCAGCCCCTTGTGCTTGGGCGCATCCGGATCGGTGCGGCAGAGCATCAACACATAATCGGTGAGGTTGGCGCCGCTCGTCCACATCTTGGTGCCGTCAATCCGCCAGGAGCCGTCCTCAAGCCGGGTGGCCTTGCACTGCGCGGCGAAGACGTCCGAGCCGCATCCCGGTTCCGAGTAGCCGAGCGAGCAGATCGCATCGCCCGCCATGACCTTGGACAGCACGTCGCGCTTCAGGTCCTCGGTGCCGAAGCGGTACATGATGAGCGCCACCATCTGCGCGACATTGGCGACAGGATTGTTCCAGCCCTCTTCCTCGAAAGCCTCGCGCGCGCCGGTCACTGCATAAGGGCTGAGGCCGCGTCCGCCGACATCCTTGGGAAGCTGGAGATAGGCAAGGTTCGCCTCGACCAGCTGCTTGTGGATCACCGGGTTGTGGCCTTCCCATGAGAAGTGGAACTTCTCGCGCTGTTCGTCAGTGACGTTGCTGGCGAAGAAGGCCCGGATTTCCTGCTGGATCGCGCGGGCATCCTCGCCAAGGTCGAATTCGACCGGAACCTCGCCCACGTCGGGAAGGCAGGCTTGCTCGCCGGCGTAGAGGCGGCGACCGGCCTCGGCCAGCCAGTCCTCGGGATCGCCCGCGACCAGCGGCCACGCCTTGGCGCGCAAGTTGTAGAGGTGGACGTCATGCTCGGTGGTGAGGCCGATGCCGCCGAAGGTCTGCACCGCGTGGCGCACCGTGCGGCCCGCCGCGCCCGAGGCATACCAGGCCGCCAGCGAGACTTGCGCGGCCGCCGCCGCGTCGCCGTCAGCGATCGAGCGCATGGCCTTCCATGCCAGGAACTTGGCGGAATCGATCTCGCAGATCAGGTCCGCCATCGGATGGGACAGGGCCTGGAAAGTGCCGATGAACACGCCGAATGCCTTGCGCTCGCCGGCATATTCCGCCGCCATCGTCAGCGCCGCCCGGCTGAGGCCGGAGAGCGCGAGCGCGATCAGGATTTTCCATTCCTCGAGACCGGCGGCGAAAGTCGCGAGCGCCGGGTCCCCGCTGCCAAGCACGGTTACGGGCAGGGCGGAGAGATCGAGGTTGGCGATAGCCGTGGAGGCCAGAGTCGGCTCGGCCATGCGTGCATCGGCGGGCACGGTGACGAGTACGATCTCGTCACCCTTGCGGGCCACGACAGCGTCGGCAACCAGACCGCCAGCGACCCATTGCCTGGGGAACTGTGCGATATCCTGCATGGCGATGGTGACCACCGCTTCGCCGCCGACTGCGTTTGCCAGAAGGTCTTCCTGGCCGCCCAGCAGGCCCAGCACGCGCGTTGCCACCAGAGCTTCGGCCAGCGGACCGGAGGCAAGCGTGCGGCCGGCTTCTTCCATCAGCAGGCCCGCGTCGAACAGGCCGAGGCCCATGCCGTCCGCCTCTTCAGGCACGCGCATCGCAAAAGCGCCGAGTTCGGCAAGGCCCGACCACATTTCGGGATCGAAGCCGCCGGATTCCTGCGCCTTGCGCACGCACGTGGAACTGGAATGTTCGTCGAGGAAACGCGCGAAGGTGTCGCGCATCATGCCCTGTTCGTCGGTGAGGTCGAAGTTCATTTCAGGCTTTCCCCGGGGCTTTTGGTTTTCGTGTTTCCTCGTCAACATCATACCTCGTCGCCCCGTTCAATCGCCCGGCCCACGCAATCGCGGGCGCGATAGCTGGAAACGCGTGCTGGCCGCTTGGGGAGGGGAGGCGTAGCTTCCCCGGTCAAGGCGCCGTTAAAGATGCGCCCGCCGGCAGCCGATCCGGCCCGGCAACTTTGGGAGTGCCGTCATGCAAATGAACGACATGGTGCTGATCAGTGTCGACGATCATATCAGCGAGCCGCCGGATCTGTTCCAGAATCACCTTTCCGGCGCCGCGCTCGAATCCGCGCCGAAGCTGATCCAGGACGAGAACGGCAAGGACTTGTGGGTCTATCAGGGAATGAAGTTCCCCTCGGTTGGCTTGAACGCGGTGGTCGGCCGGCCCTTCGAGGAATACGGCATGGAGCCGACCTCGCTCGATCAGTTGCGCGCCGGTTGCTATGACGTGCACGAACGCATCAAGGACATGGACGTCAACGGCGTCGCCTCGTCGCTCAACTTCGGTTCGGTGTTCGACTTTGCCGGCGGCCGCCTCCATCGCGTGCCCGATCGCGAACTCGCGAAAGTCCATGTAAGCGCTTATAACGACTGGCATATCGACGAGTGGTGCGGCGCCTATCCGGGGCGTTTCATCCCCTGCGCGATCCTTCCGACCTGGGACATGGACGCCACCATCGCCGAGATGAAGCGCGTGTCGGCCAAGGGCTGCCACACCGTCTCGATCAGCGAGAACCCCACCTGTCAGGGCCTGCCGAGCATCCACAACGCCTATTGGGATCCGTTCTACAAGGCGATCAATGATCTCGACATGACGATCTGCATCCACATCGGCGGCGGCAATCCGGCGCCCCATGCCTCGATGGAAACGCCGATCGAGGCGTGGATTTCGACCATGCCGATGTCGATCGCCTATGCCGCGTCGGACTGGCTCCAGCTTGAGGCGCTGCATCACTATCCCGACATGCGCATCGCGCTTTCGGAAGGCTCGATCGGTTGGGTGCCTTACTTTACCGAGCGGGCGGACTTCTCGAACTGGCGGCACAAGGCCTGGACCAACTCTCGTTTCCAGAAGATGAAGCCCAGCGAGATGTTCCGGCGGCACTTCCTGAACTGCTTCATCGACGATGCCTTCGGCCTGCAGAACATCCAGTTCATCGGCGAGGACAACATCGCCTATGAATGCGACTATCCGCACTCCGACACGCTATGGCCGGAAGTGCCCGAAAATCTCTGGCCTTCGATCAACCATCTGACCGACGCGCAGATCGACAAGATCACGCACGGGAATGCCATGCGCTGGTTCCGCTTCGATCCGTTCCAGCACTTCACGCGCGCGGAGCTGACGGTCGGCGCTCTGCGCGAGAAGGCGAAGGCGGCGGGCGTGGATACCGGTCCCAAGTCATCGGCAGGTGAGCGTCCGGTGGAGGAGGGCGATACCCGTCCGGTCACCTCGGGCGACATCATGAAGATGTTCATGCGGCATGAGGATACCGACCGCACGGCCCGGATGCAGAAACAGGAGGCCTGATCGCAGGCTCGATCCGGCGTTCCTGCTCGCCTGCAAGCCCTGTGCGAGATTTTGCGCGGGGGCGATATGTGCAGGGACGCCGGGCCTTGGCGTACGAAAAGCAGAATTGATCGAGCCGGTTGATGATAATTTCATGCGCGCCCACAGACCGGTTCGAACCGGCGGGGCGCAGGCCGGGCTCGATCCGGCGTTCATACCCGGGGAGAGGGTCATGACGGAAACCTTGTTTGCGCTCGACGGGCGCAACTACCGCGATTGCCAGCAGGTGTTCAGGGGCGCCCGCGACCAGGAATACTATAGCGGCGATTTCTGGGTGGAGGATGCGGGCACTGTCGATGTCCGATCGGAGCGCAAGGCCGTGGGGGCCATGTCGATCATTCGCCAGCGCTCGGCCAGCAACCTGTTCTTCCGGCGGTCCCGCCAGCATATCCGCGAGGATGCGACCGATCTTTCGATCCTGTGGTTCGTGCGAAGGGGCGTGCTGTCCTATTCTGACCAGTTCGGCGGCAAGCTGGCGCGGCCGGGAGACTTGTTGGTGACGCGTTCGATGACGCCGTTTCTCATCGAATGCCGCAAGGACGAGGACAGCCACGAGAGCCTCCACGTCACCATGCCCACCCATGTGCTGCGCTCCTCTATCGCACAGGACCTTGGCGCGGGGTTGGTGGTGGCGGGTGGCCGGCCGGAACTGGCCATGGCCGAGCGGATGCTGGGCGAAGTCTTCGCCGATGAAGGGCGTCTGGGCGAGAGTTCGGCGCGCCTGCTGATGGATACCGCAATCGGTCTGGTCGCCAATGCCATGCGCGCCCTATGTGCCTTGCAACCCTCTCGCCAGTCGATTGCCGACCGCCGTCTGGAGGAAGTCCTGCGCTTCATCGAGGTGCACCTTTCGGACCCGCAGCTTTCCACGGCGATGGTGGCCAGGGGCTGCGGGATTTCGCCGCGCTACCTCTCGTTCCTGCTGCGCCTGCGCGAAACCTCGTTCTCGGAACTCGTCTGGGAGCAGAGGCTGGCAAAGGCGAAGGACTGGCTGGGCAAGAGCGATCCGCGGGACATTTCGATCAGCGAGATTGCCTATGGCGTAGGCTTCAAGAGCCCGGCGCATTTCAGCCGCATGTTCAAGCGCGTGTTCGGATTGAACCCCCGAGAATATCGAGGCGAGGGCGGCGGGGTGGCTGCTTTGCCAGCACCTGCCGCGGCGCGTCCGGTGAACGAGCCATTTGCAGGTCTGCCGCGCGCCAGCCTGCTCCTTCAATAGCCGCGCAAACGCCAGAGCGATCTATGCGCAAGGGACGTCGCTGCGCTTGCGCCTCGTCATGTCCGTAGTCGAAGCTGGCGGCATACCGATGCAATCGGATCGACGGGAGAGCACGACAATGCCCAAGTACAAGCTGATCGCCCTCACGACCCCCAAGGCGGGGCGTGAGGAGGACTATCACCACTGGTACGACAACAATCACCTGCCGGAACTGGTGAACACTTTCGGCATGACCGGCGCCCAGCGTTACGAACTGGTCGCCCGGCTCGTCGGCAACGACAGCAACCCCTATCTCGCGATCTACGACATCGAGACAGACGATCCGATGGCGCTGCTGGGCGCGATCGGCAAGGCCACGGCTGCCGGCCAGCTCACGCAGAGTGACGCGCAGGACATGGGCACTTGCTACACCGCACTGTTCACCGAAAGGGGCGACCGGGTAACCCCTGCCGCTTGACTGCCGCAGCCTCGCGGCACCTGTCCGCGAGGCGTGTCAGCGGCCGCTGAACCGGGGCGGCCGTTTTTCTTTCAGGGCGGCGATCCCTTCGAGATGGTCGGCACTGCGGACGGAGACGCTTTCATAGGCGATCCCGGCATCCATCAATGCCGCCGCCAGCCGCTTGAGTTCGAGATTGGTCAGGACCTTGGTCGCCCGGATCGCCACCATCGCGCCGGCCAGCAACTTCGCGCAGAAGGCATCCACCCGGGCGTCGAGTTCCTCGGCCGGAACGCAGTGATTGATCAGCCCGATTTCGGCCGCCCTGGCAGCCGTCAGCAATTCGCCGGTGAGGAGGTACTCCTTCGCTCTCGTCAGGCCGATTCGCTGCGCCCAGATCACCGCGCCGCCATCGCCGGCCACCAGGCCAAGGCTGACATGGGGATCGCCGATCTTCGCGCCTTCGGCAGCGAAAATCACGTCGCAGAGCAGTGCCAGCGTGGCGCCGAGGCCCACGGCATGGCCGTTCATCCGGCAGACGACGGGCTTGTCGATATCCAGCAGGGTCGAGACGATGCGCTTCGCCACGCGGGCCTCATGGTCGAACAAGTGCGGGTTGCGGGCATTATGCTCGATGTGGTCGAGGTCGCCCCCGGCGGAGAAGGCACGGCCGGCGCCGGTCAGCAGCACGAGGTCGGATCCCGGATCGCCCTGGGCGAACCACAGCGCTTCTGCCAGATCGTCGTGAAGCTGGAGGTTGACCGCATTCATCGCCTCGGGCCGGTTAAGCGTGATCCGCAGCAGGCGTTCCTCGCGGGCCATGGCGATAGTGGCCAGGTTCGGCAGCGGCGGAATGGCGCTCATGTTCGTCAGGTCTCCCAATGGTTCTTGCTGTCGTCCTGGCGGTGATAGACCGCCCCGTTGAGCGAAGGCAGGGGCAATCCCATTTCGCGATCACCTTTCGCCCCGGCGAAACCTTCGCTCTTGCAAGCCTTTGTCGGCCTCTTCGCCTTGCCAAGGCCGGGCGGTTCCGTTCTACCTCGCTGAACGCCTGAACGGCACCAGCCGCGGGTCATGGAAGAGGAAGCGTAAATGGCGCAGTTCGACGAGAGCTTCGATTGGGTGGTCGTCGGCAGCGGAGCCGGTTCCATGGCCTCGGCGCTGCTGATGAAGCAGGCCGGCAAGTCGGTGCTCATCTTGGAGAAGTCGCCGTGGGTGGGCGGGACGACGGCCAAGTCGGGCGGAGTCATGTGGATCCCCAACAACCGCTTCATGGACCCGGGTGAGGACAGCTTCGAACAGGCCTGCCAATACCTTGACGCGGTCGTTCCCGATGGTGACGACAGCCCCGGGACCAGCCCCGAACGCCGCCGCGCTTATGCGCGGGAGGCGCCCCGGATGCTGGACTTCATCGTGTCCCAGGGCGTGGCGATGGAGCGTGGCTCGCGTTTCTGGCCCGACTATTATGACGATCTGCCCGGGGGCATGAAGACCAGCCGCACGGTCACCGCCGTGCCTTTCGACAAGAACGCGCTGGGCAAGTCATGGGCCGGCAAGCTGCGCCAGGGCTTTGCCGAGGCGCCCATTCGTCTCGACGATGGAATGAAGCTGCCTTTCGCCAAGCATTCCTGGGCGATCAAGAAGATCCTCCTCAAGACCGCGGTGAAGATCGTCGCCGGCAAGCTGACCGGCAAGCACTGGGTGACGGCGGGCGCCGCCTTGCAGGGGCGGATGCTGAAGGCCGTGCTGGACCGGCAGGCGGCGGAGATCCGCACCGACAGCCCGGTCACGGAAACGGTGGTCGAGGATGGCCGCGCGCTGGGCGTGGTGACGGTCAAGGACGGCAGACCCTGGCGGATCGGCGCGCGGCTGGGCGTGTTGATGAATGCCGGCGGCTTCTCGCAGAACCAGGCGATGCGCGACAAGTATATGCCCGGAACGCGCGCCGCGTGGTCGAACGGCATCGAAAGCGACACGGGCGACATGCATGCCGAACTTGAGCGCCAGGGCGCCGTGCTCGCCCAGATGGACCAGATGGTCGGGTTCCAGATGTCGGAAGCCCCGGGCTGGGATACGGACTACGTCAAGCCGGGTACCCAGAGCACCACCGGCAAGCCGCATGCCATCCAGGTCGATCAGACCGGCGTTCGCTACATGAACGAGGGCGGCTCCTACGAGGAGTTCTGCGAAAACATGCTGCTGCGCAACCGCACGGTCCCCGCGATCCCGAGCTGGGCGATCATGGACCAGCAGTACATGGACGAATATGCGGTTGCCGGCAAAGGCATGGCGAAGAAGAACATGACCGCCTGGCTGACTTCGGGCTGGATGCGCAGGGCTGACAGCATCGAGGCGCTGGCAGGGCAGATTGCAGTTCCGGAGCAGGCCCTCAAGGCCACGGTCGAGCGCTGGAACGGTTTCGTCCGGGGCGGGCGGGACGAGGACTTCCATCGCGGCGACCGGGCATACGACAACTGGCTGGGCGATCCCTTCTTCAAGGACGGTCCCAATGCCTGCATGGGCACCATCGAGCAGGGCCCGTTCTATGCGATCCCGGTGGTTCCCGGCGATGTCGGCACTTACGGCGGCGTCGTCTGCGACAGCGACTCGCGCGTGCTTAGGGCCGACGGCTCGCCTATCGAGGGGCTCTATGCCTGCGGTGTGAGCACGGCCTCGCCGATGGGCCGCGTCTATCCCGGCGCCGGGGCCAGTGTCGGTCCTTCGATGACCTTCGGCTGGATTGCCGCCAGGCATGCGGCAGGCTTGGGCAACCAGGTCTGACAGCGGCGTGAAGTCGGCGGTCAAGCGCCGATCGAGAGGCATCGCCGGTGCGACGGTTGGTCGATAACGCCGCGGCGGTCCGGCCTCCCCTTGCGCACACTTGCCCTTGCGGTACTGAACTTGAGTTCAGCCCGCAAGGTTCACCTATGGGCGGAGAGGCTGCTCGAGAGAGGACACATGAGCCAGACACTGGAGAACAGGGCATCCCCGGATGCCAAGACGCAGCTCGACATTTACCGCCGGATGATCCGGATCGAGCGCAACGATGACGCCACCCGCACCCAGATCCGTCGCGGCCGCATTACCGCGCCGTACTATTCGGCGCGTGGGCAGGAATGCATTCCCTCAGCCATCTCGGTGTTGCTGAACAACGACGACAAGATCTGCACGATCTATCGCGGCATCCACGACATGGTCGCCAAGGACATGCCGCTCCGCCCGCTCTGGGCAGAAATCTGCGGACGCGTTGACGGCACCTGCAAGGGCAAGGGCGGCCCGATGCACCTCACGCACCCGGAAACCGGCGTGATGGTGACGACGGGCATCGTGGGATCGTCCATGCCGATCGCCAACGGCTTCGGCTGGGCGGCGCTCCTGGACGGCACCAAGCAGGTTACCGTGGCCTATTTCGGTGACGGCGCCAGCAACATCGGCGCGTTCCACGAGGCACTGAACCTGGCCTCGGTCTGGAAGTTGCCGGTGATCTTCGTCTGCCAGAACAACGGCTTTGCCGAGCATACCCGTTACGAGAACGGCACTTCGGTCGACCAGATCTCGAAGCGCGCAATCGGCTACGGCATGCCGGGTTACACCGTGGACGGCAACGACCCGGTCGACGTCTACGCCCACGCCCACGCCGCCATCGAGCGTGCGCGTGCGGGCGAGGGACCTACGCTGCTGGAATGCAAGACCTTCCGCTTCATGGGCCACGTCTTCGGCGACGCAGACGGCTACATGACCAAGGAAGAGAAGGCGGCGGCCATCGCCAAGGATCCGCTGCCGATCTATCGCCAGAAGCTGATCGACGACGGCATTGCCACTGCGGCGCAGCTCGACGCGCTGACCGCGAAGATCGAGGCCGAAGTGAATGACGCCATCGAATTCGCGATGGCGTGCGAATATCCGTCCGACGACGAACTGCGCCGCGACGTCTTTGCCGAGGAGATTCCGGCATGAGCACTGAAACTCTCGAAGCACCCGCCGTGGAAACGGTGAAGATGAACGGCCTTCAGGCGATCAATGCCGCGCTGATGGAAGCGATGGAGGCCGATCCCAAGGTCCTCGTGCTGGGCGAGGACATTGCGGACAACGAAGGCGGCGGCGTCGTCGGCGTTACGCGCGGTCTCTCCACCAAGTTCGGCACGATGCGCGTGCGCTCCACGCCGATCTCGGAACAGGCGATCATCGGCGCGGCCATCGGCGCGGCCATGGGCGGCTACAAGCCCGTTGCCGAGATCATGCTGATGAACTTCACGGCCGTCGCGATGGACATGATCGTGAACCATGCAGCCAAGCTGCGCTTCATGTCGGGCGGTCAGAGCCAGGTGCCGATGGTGATCCGCACGCTGACCGGCGCGGGCAACCAGACTGCCGGCCAGCATGCCGACTTCTATGAGGCGTGGTTCTGCCACACTGCCGGTATCAAGGTGGTGATCCCCTGGACCCCGGCGGATTTCAAGGGCCTCTACCTCTCGGCGATCCAGGACCCTGATCCGGTCATCATCGTCGAAAGCGGCAAAACGCTGTTCGTGCCGATGGACGTGCCGGTCAATCAGGGCCCGATCCCGCTGGGCAAGGCGAACATCGTGGCGCCAGGTTCGGACATCACCATCGTCTCTTATGGCCAGATGATGTTCACCGTCATGCAGGCCTATGAGGAACTGACCAAGGCGGGTGTCTCGGTGGAAGTGATCGACCTGCGTACGATCTCTCCGTGGGACAAGGAAACCGTTCTGGCCTCGGCCGAGAAGACCGGGCGCTTGCTGGTGGTCCACGAAGCCGGCCGCAACTTCGGCCCCGGCGCGGAAATCGCTGCCACCGTGCAGGAAACGCTGTTCGGCAAGCTGAAGGCCCCGGTCGGCCGCCTTGGCGCGCCGTATTGCTCGGTGCCTTTCGCGAAGAAGCTGGAAGACGCCTTCCTCGTGCAGCCGCCCGAGATCATTGCCGAAGCCCAGCGCCTCGTCGCGATGGGCTGAACGGCACCGCCATTCACTCAAACGGAAGGGCCTCCGCAGCGATGCGGGGGCCTTTTTGCGTCATAGGGCGATAGAGCACTTCTGGCTGGGCTAGGCGTGGGGAACGTGCCGGAACCGAGTTGAAGCAGAGATCGCCGGGGATGGCTTCCTTCAAGCAAAGCCGACGTGATTTGAACTGGCTCGACTTAAGCCCCCCTCTGGCCTCGTCATCTCCGTCTTCGCAGGGGCGACGAGATAGTGAGCAGTGCGGGAGGGCGCGCATGTGCAAGAGCTTGGGAAGGAGAACGCAGCATCGCCCGAAATGCGATGCCCTTCGAAACCCGTCAAGCCGCGCCGAGGCGGATCACCATACCATCGCGTCTGCCCGCTTTTCCGGGCGAATGTAGATCGACGTAATCCACGGGGAGAGTGCTTTCATCCGGCACTCCAGTTCCTCGATCAGGGTTTCGGCTTCGCCCATCATCAGACTGTCGTCGAAGTCCGCGCTGATGGCGACGAAGATGGCCTGCGGGCTGGTGTGGACCGTGCGGATGTGATTGACCGCGTCGATGCGAGGGTGGCCGTTCAGCACCTCCCGAATTTGGGCGATGAGAACCGGGTCTGCCGCTTCGCCGATCAGCAATTCCTTGGATTCGCGGGCCAGCAGCATCGCCACGCCCGCCAGTACGCAGCCGATCAGGACGGAAGCGACGCCATCGATCCGCGGGTCGGCAAAGTGGATCGAGGCCCAGACGCCGACCGCCGCGATGACGAGGCCGATCAGCGCCGCGCTGTCCTCGAACAGCACGATGAAGCCGGGCGGATCCTTGCTGCGGCGGATCGCCTGCCACCAGGTCTGATCGCCGCGCCCGCGATCGAATTCGCGCACGGCGAGGGCCCATGAGGCGCCTTCCATCAGGAACGCGATGCCCAGGACGATGTAATTGAGCGTCGGATCTTCGATCGCGTGGGGTTGCTGGATATGGACGAAGCCTTCGTAGATCGACACGCCCGCGCCGATCGCGAAGATCAGGATGGCGACCACGAAAGCCCAGAAATACAGCTCGCGGCCATAGCCGAACGGGTGCGTCGGGTCCGGCTTTCGGCTGGCGCGTTTCTGGCCGTAGAGCAGCAAGACCTGATTGCCGCTGTCCACCAGCGAGTGCACGCCCTCCGTCAGCATGGAGGACGAACCGCTGATCCCGGCGGCTACGAACTTGGCGACGGCAATGCCCAGATTGGCCGCCAGCGCGCCGTAGAGCACGATATTGGCCTTGAAATGCGCAGCTACGCTGCCTGTCTCGCTCATCGTGGGGCGGTTCCTCGCAGGACTTCGAAGAGTCCCAACCGTCACCGCCGTGCGAGGTTGCGCAAGGGCTGTCGATTTAGCCCAGCGCCTGACGTCCCACGCGCTCGTTCCACAGGTCGGCATTGCCGCAGAGTTGCAGGTTCAGCAGCGCGCGCTTGAGGAACAGGTGGCAGGGATGCTCGTCGGTGAGGCCGATGCCGCCGTGGAGTTGCACCATCTCCTCGGTCACGAAGCGGAACGCTTCGGCGGCCAGGACCTTGGCGGCGGCGAGTTCGGTGACGCTGGCTTGCTCGTCGCGCGCGCGCTTCCACAGCAGGGCCTCGGCGACGACGATGCGCGTCTTCATGTCCGCGGCGCGGTGCTTCAGGGCCTGGAACAGCGCGATCGGCCGGTCGAACTGGCGGCGGACCTTCATGTATTCGATGGTCATGTCCAGCGCCGCGCCGGCTGCGCCGATGCAGTCTGCCGCGAGGGCGAGTTGCGCTTCGCCCGAAAGCCGGTCGTGCAGGGCCTTGGCGCCCGCTGCGTCAGTGAGCATCAGCGTGGGCGCATACCCATCCAGCAGCACATCGAACAGGCGGCGGCTGGGATCCCAGATCGCGCGCTCCATCAGCGAGACGCCGGGTGCGTCGAGCGGCACCAGCGCGTAGCCAGTGGGCAGTTGCGCGACCACGGCGACGGCCATGTCCGCCTCGAACACGCCCGAAATCGTGCCCGAAACAGAACCGTCCGATCCTTCGGTCAGCCTGGCGGAAAGCATCGGCAGCGGCGCATATTCACCGCCGGCCATTCGCTCCAGCCAGTCCGCACGTCCGGCAAAACTCTCGCTCGCGGCGATCGCCTGAAGGCCAAGCTGCGCCGGGATCAGCGGCATGGCGGAGAGTACGCGCCCCATTTCAAGGTGCAGCGCGGTCGAAGCTTCCCGCGTGAAGCCAAGGCCACCGTCCTCTTCGGGCAGGCGCACCATCAGCCAACCCATCTCGGCGGCCAGTTGCCAGCTGTCATCGCGTGAGGGCGAGAGCTTCTCCGCCGGGAATGCCTTCTGCGCAGCGTCGGTGAGTTCGTTGAGTTCGATCACAGCACCCACCCCTTCGGCTCGCGCGGCATGTCCAGCATGCGTTCGGCGATGATGTTCCGCTGCACTTCCTCGCTGCCGCCGGCGATGGTCCAGGCATAGGAATTCATGAAATCGGCCATCCAGTTGCCGGTGTTGAGATCGCCGAACGTAATCGGCGCCACGTATTGCTCGTCCATGCCGCCCAGTCGCAGGCCCAGCGCCGAATAGGCGCGCAGGGCCCGGCTATAGGCGTTCTTGACGATGGAGGCGTCCCCCATACGCTCGATCCCGTTGATGCGGTTGTCCAGGAACTGGTCGGCAATCGCGCAGACGGCGTCGACTTGCGTGACGAGCGTGCCGAAATCGCGCAGCACCCCGCGATCGTCCTCGTGCCCATGCTCGCGGATCAGCGCGGCGACCCGGCCCAGCGCGCCGCGCATGCGATAGGACAGTTCCATCAGCGTCAGCCCGCGCTCGGAGGCGAGCGTCGCCTGGGCCACGGCCCAGCCTTTGCCTTCTTCTCCCACGCGTTCGGAGACCGGGATCTCCACGTTATCGAGGAAGATCTCGGCAAATTCCTCGTCGCCCTGGATCTGGTGGATCGGGCGGACGGTGACGCCCAGCGCCTTCATGTCCATCAGCAGGTAGGTAATGCCCGCCTGCTTCACCCCGTCAGACGAAGTGCGCGCCAGCAGCAGGCACTTGTCGGCGAACTGTGCCATCGTCGACCAGACTTTCTGGCCGTTGATGACGTAGACGTCGCCTTTCCGTTCGGCCCGCGTCTTGATCGCGGCAAGGTCCGATCCGGCGCCGGGTTCCGAGAAGCCCTGGCACCACGTCTCGCCTTCGAGGATCTTGGGCAGATAGCGCGCCTTCTGCTCGGCATTGCCGCATTCATGCAGCGTGGCGAAGGCGTGGTAGGTGGACACGAACGAAAGCAGCAGGCGCGGGCAATCGGCGCCGGCCAGTTCCTCGTAGATCACTTTTTGCTCGGCCAGGCTGCGGCCGCCGCCGGGATATTCGGCGGGCCAGTGCGGGATCGCATAGCCGGCGCGGACGAGCTTGCCGAACCAGTCGCGCTGGGTGCGAACGAAATCGTCCTGCGTGCGGCTGGCATCGCGCCAGCCGGTGGGCGCTTCGGCTTGGAGGAAGCCGCGGACTTCGCTTCGCAGGGCTTCTAGATCGGCAGTATCGGTCATCCCCTGTCCTTGCCGCCCGGCCGTGGGGGCGTCCAGACGGGGGCGGGTCGCCGCGGCGATATCGAGGCGTGTCAGTCCCCGTTCGCGTTCTAGACTGCGACTTCGATGCTGTCGCCGATGACGCGCACTTCGTAAGTCTCGATCGGCATGGTGGCAGGCGGATTGATCGGCGCGCCCGTTTCAAGATCGAAGCGCGCGCCGTGGACCGGGCAGGAGATCCACCCACCCCGCATCCGCCCGCATTCCAGCGTCTCGTAAGCGTGGCTGCACAAGTTGCGCACCGCGAACAGGCGGTCGAGCGTATTGCACAGCAGGAGGCTGAGCCCGTTCACGTCCACCACCCGCTTCGTGCCGGGCGGCACTTCGTCCAATGTCGCCACGGCCACGAAGGTCTTCTCGGTCATCGTCATCCCGTTTCTCTTTGGGCTCCCGCTGGCGCACACGAACAGGGCAGGGGGCCTTAACAGGAAGCCTTACCGTGAGGCCGCTTTCATGGGCAAGCCGCCGCCGCGATTAAGCGGCCTGACAAGCACAGACTGCGTGCCGGAGCGCTTCCCGTGCGCTTGCGCGCCATGCCCGGGCGGTTTTCGCCGGGGCGTTGGACCCGTGCTTGTGAGCGGGGATGGCGCTCGGTAACGCCAGGGAAAGCAAAAACGAAGGATGCCATGCAGTTCGAATGGACCGAGGAACAGGATTCGTTCCGGCACAAGATTCGGGAGTTCCTGCATGCCAATCTCCCGGATGACTGGGAGAAGTTCTCCGAGCATGGCCCCGCTTCGCCCGCGCTGACCGCTTTCGCGCGCGGCTTCTGCGTCAAACTGGCGGAGGCGGGCCTGCTCTTTCCGCATTGGCCGCAGGACATGGGCGGAGAGGGGCTGGGACCGTGGGAGCAGCAGATCCTTTCCGAGGAAATGTGGATCGCCGGAGAACCGCGCGGCGGCCAGTACATGAACGTCAACTGGATCGGCCCGACGCTGCAGAAGTACGGCACCGCCGAACAGAAGGCGCGTTACCTCGAACCGATCACGCAGGGGGAATCACTGTGGTGCCAGGGCTTTTCAGAGCCGGACGCTGGATCCGACCTGGCCTCGCTGCGCACCCGCGCGGTGCTGACCGACGGCCATTACGTGATCAACGGCCAGAAGATCTGGACCTCTTACGCCGGACTGGCCGACACCTGCTTCCTGCTCACCCGCACCAGTGACGACCGGAAGAAGGGGATTACGATCGTCCTCGTGCCGATGGACACGCCGGGCATTACCGTGCGGCAGATCCCTTCGCTGATCGGCGAGGGCGACATTCACGAGGTGTTCTTCGACGACGTGACCGTGCCCGAAACCGCCCGCTTCGGTGAGGAGGGGCAGGCCTGGGAGATCGTTGCCTATTCGCTGCGCAACGAACGTCTGGGCATTCCGCGGTTCGTGCTGGCCCGCGCCGCGCTGGACCGGGCCGTGGCCATGCTGCAGGATCGGGGAGACTTCGCCCGCGAGCACGTTCGGATCGAAGCTGCACGCTGCGCGGCGCTCTGCGAAAGCGCGGGCACGGCCAACTATGCCGTCGTGCAGAAGCGGACGGAGGGATTGGCCATCGGCGCGGAGTCCAGTTCCGCCCGATACGCTACCGTGATGGCCGAGCGGGCGGTCTGCGATTTCGTGGTCGAGTTCCTGCCCGAGGCGCTCGCCGGCGGTTCGCCCTATCTCAAGATGCACCATCAGCGCGGGATCGTTGCGGGGATTGCGGCCGGTTCGGCAGAGATCCAGCTCAACATCATTGCCAGCGATGTGCTGGAACTGCCGCGGGAGCCACGCTGATGCAGCTTGCCCTCAATGAAGACCAGAGGCAGGTGCTCGATTTCGTCGAGGCACTGGCTCGGCCTTTCGCATCCGCCCCCTTGCACGATGCCGGACTGGCACTGGAAAGCGCCGAGCTCGATGCGGCGCTGGTGGAGAATGGCTTTCTCGATGTCCAGGCCGTGGAAGAACTCGGCCCGGTGACGGCGGCCCTCGTGGTCGAGAAGCTGGCGCGCCTGCCTTTCGCAGTGGAGGCGGCGTTTTCTGCGCTCGTCCGTCCGCTGATCGATCCCGACTTGCCGCGTCCGATCTGCCTGGTGGAAGAAGGACGGACCCGCACGCCGGTGCGCTTCCTCCGGCCCGGCGCCACCGTGGTCGTTGTCGGCGCGTCCGGCGTGCGCAGCTTCACCGCTCGCGAGGAGCAGATTGCGCCGGCGCAGGAGGATACGCTCTACGCCTATCCGGTCGCGTTCCTTGCCGACATGCCCGAGACGATGACCCCGCATGCCGCCGATCCAGTGGAGATTACCCGCGCATGGCGGGTGGCCATGGCGGCGGAAGCGGCCGGACTGCTGGGAGCTGCCCTGGCCAGCACGGTGACTTATGTGTCCGAGCGCAAGCAGTTCGGCCGCCCGCTGGCGACGTTCCAGGCCATGCGCCACCGGCTGGCAGAGGCGCAAGTTCTCACGAACTGCGCCTATTGGCTGGCCATGCGCGCCGCAGCGACGGGCGAGGCCGCAGATGCCGCGATGGCGCTGCTCCACGCGCAGGAGGCGGCGCGTCGGGTCTGCTACGATTACCATCAGTTCCTGGGCGGCATGGGCATGACGCTGGAGCATCCGCTGCATTTGTGGACGTATCGCCTCAAGCTGCTCACTTCGGAACTGGGCGGTCGCGGAGAGCAGGGCCTGGCCGCGGCGGCGGCGCTCTGGGGCGAATAGCCTCGCAGCGATGGGCGAACCGTCGCTGCGATATCGGGCACGGATTGGCGCTCGGTCCATCGCGCCGTGCCATGCCCTATGCGAAGTCTCCTCCTGACAACGAAATCAGGTGGAGGATGCCATGAAGACACAGGATCTCATCGATCTGGACGGGCAAGTCGCGATCGTAACGGGAGCGGGACAGAACGCGGGCCGGGCAACGGCGCTGCAACTGGCGCGTCACAATGCCGGGGGTATCGCCGTCAACGACTTCGTGCCCGAACGGGCGGAAGCCGTGGCCGAGGAAATCCGCGCGCTGGGCGTGCCTGCGCTTGCCGTGCCCTTCGACGTGGGCGACCTCGACGCGATCCGCGCCGCCAGTGCCGCCGTGACCGCGAATCTCGGCCCGGCGACGATCCTGGTCAACAATGCCGGCATGGCCGGTCCCAATGCCACGATCCGGCCCAGCCAGACCTTCTGGGAAGAAGACCCCGCGAACTGGGACCGCTATCTGCGCACCAATCTCTATGGCGTCTACAACTGCTGCTTCGCCTTCATCCCGAACATGGTCGAGGCGAAACGCGGACGGATCGTGACCATCGTTTCCGATTCCGGCCGCATCGGCGAGCCGAGGCTGGCGGTCTATGCTTCCGCCAAAGCCGGCGCCCAGGGCTTCGTGCGGTCGATCGCCAAGGAACTGGGACGCTACAACGTGACCTGCAACGCGGTTTCGCTCTCGGCGCTCATGCCGGACATGCCCGAGGAGCAGCTCGCCGAAATCATGCAGGGCGACCATGCCAAGACCATGATGTCCCGCTACACGATCCGCCGCTACGGCAAGTCCAGCGACGTTGCCGGCCTGGTGACCTTCCTGTGCTCCGATGCAGCGGAATGGATCACGGGCCAGACTTATCCTCTCAACGGGGGGTACGCGCCGTCCATGTGAAGGTTGCCGGCGATTTCACGGCTCACGCCGTCCTGCCATTGCCGCATGACGAGGTAGCGGCCGTGAAGCGCCCCGCGGTCGCAGACCCCGAAGCCGAGCAGAGTACCCTCGCGGCCTTGCGCCGCGGGGAGCCACTTGACCCGCTCCAGCCCGAGCCGAAGCCCGTCTCGGCTTCTGTCCGGAGCCCGGGCAAGCGCTTCGGCGATCACGCGGCCGAGGTCGTGGCCTCGGGCTACGGCCGGGGCTTGCGTCATATCCATCGCCGTCTCGGCCAGCAGCCGGTGCAGGGTCCGGTTATCGTCGGATACCAGATCGAGATAGAGCCAGCCATCCAGGGCCTGTGCGAAATCGCCGTGATAGCCGCGCAGGCCGGCCGTGTTCATGATCTTCGGCCCGGTCCAGCCCGCCTCTTTCAGGACGGCGGCAGTGGCCGGGGCAGACAATCCGAGGCCCAGATAGACGAACGCTTCGGGGCGGCTCTTGAGCACGGTTTGGGTGAGAACGCCGGCGTCTTCGCCCAGGGGGGAGATGCCTTCCGCTGCGACGATCTCCAGACCCAACACGCGCGCTTCGTCCTGGAGGCACTTGAAATGCCGGGTGCCAATGGCGGAACGGTCGTGGATGACACCAATGCCGGTGGCGCCGATCGCTGCGAGATGGCGGGCGATAAGCAGCGATTCGTCTTCATGGCTGCCGACCTGAAGCTGGAACATCCAGCGCCCGCGGGCGCGTTCGGCGCCGGCCCAGTTGATCGTCGGCACCCGCAGTTGTTCGGCAAGGGGCGTGATGACAAGGGCGTTGTCGCCGATCGCCGGTCCCACGATCATCCCTGCGCCTGCGTCGACCAGTTGGCGATAGGCCGTCTCGACAGCTTCCGAGGTGCCGGAAGGCAGCCCCAGGCCGTAGGCGAAAGCGAAATTGACCGGAAAATCGATCCGGCCGGCGTTTTGGAGCGCCTGAACCTCACGTTCCAGCCATTCCCCGATGTCGCCGGGGCCAGGTGCCGGGTCGGCCATGTCGTTGARTATGCCCACCGTCACGCCTGCCATCTTCAGCTCCAAGTCCCGCGGCTGCTTTCCATTGCGGCAGACAATGGATCAGACGGGAAAAGGCTGCACGATGCTGCGGAGGCGGCCGTCCTAGGCGCGTTTGCCGCGCGCGAAGAGGGATGGGGGGCATAGGGCATAGCTGGGATCCGCCGTGCCTTGCCCCAGCGTGCCGCCGCCCGAGAAAGGACGCCGCAGCTTGAAATCGTACGTGACGACGCGCTTGGCAAAACGCCATTTGCCGTCCGCGCAGCGGCGATAATTGTCGATGTAGCGAACGGCCATGAAGTCCTCTTCGCTGTCCCCGCCCCGTCCCGGGATGAGATGCCAGGCGAGAGCGTAGACTTCGCCGCTCGCCCGCTCGCCCTCCACGGCGATCAGGTGATTGCAGACGTGGTGGCCGCTGTAGGGCATGTGAGGGAAGGCTCTGGCGATGAAGGCGCAGTAGTCTTCGGCGCTGCCATCGAAGCTGTCTCCATGGGTGTCCGTAGCCTCGGGCGCGTAGAGATCGCGCAGCAGTTCGATATCCTGCCGGTCGATGGCGCGCGAATAGAGCAGTACCAGTTCGCGGATAGCCTCCTTGTCGAGCAGGACCTGCAGGGCCGTCTCATCGATCGCCATGGCATGTTACCTTTCTAGAGTAGGGCGCCGCCGTCGATCGGATAGATCTGCCCGGTGATGAAACTGGCCCGGCCGCTGGCGAGGAAGGCGACCATGCCCGCCATTTCTTCCGGCACGGCGAAAGGACGGCCGACCACGGTTCGGCGCAGGCGGAGCGCCTTGTCCTCCTCCGACAGGGCTTCCCCGCCCCGGCTGAACAGTCCGGATTCGGGATGGAAACGGCTGCCACGGCTGAAGGCGGCGGGATCGGAAGCTATCGTGGCATAAGGCGCGATGGCGTTGACGCGGACGCCGTGCCGGCCCACTTCCTTGGCCAGCACGGCCGTGAAGCTGTGAACCGCGCCTTTGGCGGCCGAATAGACCGGCAGCATATAATCCCCGACCAGAGCCGCGGTGGAGCCGACATTGACGATCGCGCCGGACTTGCGGGCGATCATTCCGGGCAGAACGGCGTGCGTCATGCGCAGGACGGTGCCGAAATTGAGATCGATGTCCGCCATCCACAGGTCCGGGTCGGAATCGGCGAACAGCCCCTGGTCCACATTCCCGCCGACATTGTTCACGAGCACGTCGACCGGCCCGATCGGCGCGGCGGCTGCGCATACTTTCGATGGGGACGCAGGATCGCGCATGTCCGCTGCGACGAACACCGCGCGCCCGGCGCCGCTGGAAAGGCAGGCCTCCACCAGTCCCGCGCCCGCTTCCTCATCGCGACCCACGAGCACCAGATCAGCGCCTTCCGCTGCGAATTCGAGCGCTATGGCCCGGCCGATGTTGGCCGTGGCGCCGGTTATGACGGCAAGTCTGCCGGAAAGATCGAGATTCATGCCGCCGCTCGCCTTCGTCCCATCGTGGTGGGAAGGGGCTAGGACGGATCCTCAGGCGGGGCAAACCGCCGAGGCGATCAGGTCTCCGGCTCGTTCACGCTGTCGGCCGCGTCGAACTGGCCGCGGCTACCCTTGGTGAGGACGCACCGAATGTCGTTGTCGGCGCCGTCCGCACCGACATGGCGCAGGAAACCCTTGGAGGTTTGATGCATCTTCATGCCCTTGAGCGCGCCGCCGGTCATGATGACCTGGTCACCGGTCATGAGATAGCTGCCACGGACGCCATCGGGCGTCTTGTAGTTCGATCCCGTGACGGCGCGAAAATCGTATTGCGGCAGGCGGATGCCGACAGGGCCGCCGGCCGATCCGTCCCGCTCGCAGTTGTATTGGCCGACTGCCAGCGTGCCGATCGGCCCGCCGGGCACCGAGGGCGGCGCCGGGCTGGCGGCCAGCGGCACCGATACGAAGCCGGCGGCGAGAAGGAAAGCGACGAAAGGAGCGTTATGAAGGGCGCGCATCATGATGAACCGCTAGCATCCACGCGAAGCAATTGCCACAGCCAGTCTCCTCGGCTAAGGGCGCATGCTTTCCCGTACAGCGGCTCTTTCCCATCTTAAGGTTCATCCCATGAAGATCAGCGGCGTCGACATTCGTCCCGGCAATATCCTCGAATACGAAAAGGGCATCTGGAAAGTTGCCAAGACGCAGCACACCCAGCCGGGCAAGGGCGGCGCCTTCATGCAGGTCGAGATGAAGAACCTGATCGATGGCCGCAAGACCAACGTGCGCTTCCGCAGCGCCGACACGGTCGAAAAGGTCCGTCTCGACACCAAGGACTTCCAGTTCCTCTACGTCGAGGGCGACCAGCTCGTCTTCATGGACATCGAGACCTACGAACAGATCCAGCTCCCCGCCGATCTCCTGGGCGATGCCGCTGCCTTCCTCCAGGACGGCATGCAGGTTCTCCTGGAGCTGTGGGAAGAACGTCCGATCTCGGTTCAGCTTCCCGAACAGGTCGAAGCCAACATCGTCGAGGCCGACGCCGTGGTGAAGGGGCAGACCGCCTCGTCCAGCTACAAGCCTGCCGTGCTCGACAACGGCGTGCGCGTGATGGTGCCGCCGCACATCGAAAGCGGCACGCGCATCGTCGTCGACGTGTACGAGAAGGCCTACGTCAGGAAGGCCGACTGATGCGGACCCTGGCCTCGCTCGTCGCCGCGGCTGCTCTGGTCGCAGGGCTTTCCGCTCCCGCTCAGGCTGCCGCGCCGAAGAAGGCGCCGGCCAAGGCTGCCGCTCCGGCACCGGCTGCCGGAGCGCATGCTCCGTCGCCCGAAGTGGAGAGCGCGATGCTCTACCTGAAGGTGCTGATCAGCGGCCTCCAGTCCGACAAGGTCGAGCCCCCGGTAAAAGGCGCGCTCGTCGGCTGCATCTACAACAATTCGCTGCAGAAGATCAGCGAATCGATGGACAAGGTGATTGCCGAGAATGCCGGCAAGATCCACCGCGACAACCCCAGCGAGCTGCTGAGCGCCATGGTGGCGATCTGCGGCTACAAGCCCACGGCCGCTGCCGGCGCCGCCCCGCAACAACCCGCGCCGCAGGGCCGATAATCATACTGGCCGTCGTGCCGGTACTCGAAGGACAAGGTAAGTTTTATGGCCATCTCCGGTCTCATTCGCGTCATGGAAAAGGCCGCCCGCAAGGCGGGTAGCCGTCTGCGCCGCGACTTCGGCGAAATCGAGCACCTCCAGGTCTCGCGCAAGGGACCGGCGGATTTCGTCTCCAAGGCGGATCAGGCCTCGGAGCGCACCATCTGGGACGAACTGCGCGCAGCGCGTCCCGAATGGGGCTACCTGTTCGAGGAAGCGGGCGAGATCGAAGGCGATCCCGACAAGCCGCGCTTCATCGTCGATCCGCTCGACGGCACGACCAACTTCCTCCACGGCATTCCGCACTTCGCGATTTCCATCGCCGTGCAGGAACCGCGCCTGGACGGGAAGGGCTGGGGTGAAGTCACCGCCGGCCTGATCTACAACCCCGTGACCGACGAGAGCTACTGGGCCGAGAAGGCCCGTGGCGCCTGGCTGCAGGACAAGCGCCTGCGCGTGTCGTCGCGCCGCCATCTCGACGAGAGCGTGATCGCGACCGGCATTCCCTTTGCCGGGCACGGCGATGCGGGCGAATGGACCCGAATCTATCACGCCCTGGCCCCGCAGGTTGCCGGTATCCGCCGGTTCGGTTCGGCGGCGCTCGACCTCGCATGGGTTGCCGCGGGCCGTTACGAAGGTTTCTGGGAAGCCGACCTCAAGCCGTGGGACACGGCGGCAGGCTGTCTGCTCGTTCGCGAGGCCGGCGGCTTCGTCTCCGACTGGAAGGGCCGTTCGCAGCCGTTCCACGACAAGGAAATCCTTGCGGGCAACGACGCATTGCACTCGCGTCTCCACAAGATTTTGGCAAACGCGCTCAAGTGACTTGAGCCGATGCCAAGGCGCGGCTAAGTCACCCGCGCCGATGCCGGTTCGTCTGACGACTCCTGTTCGAAGACAACCGGCAGCACGTGATCGTGCCCCTGTGGCGGAATGGTAGACGCGAACGACTCAAAATCGTTTGTCGAAAGGCGTGCCCGTTCGAGTCGGGCCAGGGGCACCACACGAAAAGCCGCGAACCCAGCCAGGGTCTCGCGGCTTTTTCGTATCCATGGCCGACGCTGCGGGCAGCGCGCATGCCGTCCGCGGCGTCACCGGGACAATCGCGAATGCACGGGGCACTGGCCTTTATCCTCGGGAATGGACGCGATTTAACGGTGAAACACGCATGTTTCGCGCGGCAATTTTTCTACATTGGTAATAACCTTGAAATCCCACTGCCCAGCCGCAGTGGCATGTCTTTCGTCCCTCGGGCCGCGATCGATATCGAGGTCTGCTGGAAGCCTGTTCCGAGTCGAGGAAACGAGGTTCCGGGACACCGGCGGCATTGTATCGCCGGCGCTTCCAGCAGTTCCCGGTCCGGGCGCCGGCCAAAGGCCTGGCGATGAACGGATGACGAGGAAAAGGTGCCGGGCATGAGCAAGCACCGATAACAGAGTTTTTGGAGAGCCGCTTCGGGTCGCATCAAGAAGCGCGTTTGCCAAATCGCCCCCTCCGGACTACTTTGCGCCGGAGGGGGACGACATGGAACCCAGTGCCGACGAATATCGCGACGCCCTCTCGCGCGTCGTCGCCGCCGCTACTTTCCGGTCTTCGCCGAAGCTGGCGGAACTTCTCTCCTATCTTGTCGAGCAAAAGCTGGCCGGTCATGGCGATCGGCTGAAGGGCTATCCCATCGCGCTCGACGTCTTCGGGCGAGACGAGGATTTCGATGCCTCGTCGGATTCGATCGTCCGCGTGCAGATGACCCGGCTGCGCCGCGCACTGGGCGAGTACTATGCGGGGGAGGGAGCAGGCGATCCCTTCCGTCTCGTCGTCCCCCGCGGGTCTTATGCGCCCATGCTCGAACCGGCCGCGGAACGGGGCCAGGAGGCTCGTCAGGAGCCGTTACCTGACGCGCCGGTTGACACTTCCACCTCGCCGCCAGCGCAGCAGGGGGAGGACATCGTCCGGTCGTCGAGCGCTCTGAATTTGCGCCGTCGTTCCTGGGGGCTGCTGGCGGCTCTGGCCTTGGCCGCCTCGCTCCTGATCATCTACTGGCCCGGCGGGGAGCGCGATGCCGTGCTGGTGCGCGCGGGCGAAATGCCGGACGGGCCGGTTGTCTATGTCGCGCCTTATGCGATCACCGGATCGGATCCCGCCATCGCGCGGGTGCGCGATGGGTTGCAGTTCGACCTGATCAACTATCTCGCCCAATTGCCGAACCTGGCGGTTCTTTCGCTCGACGAACGGACCGCGAAGGGCGAGCGGCAGCTCGGCGCTGGAGGCGCATTGGGGACGCAGCCGAGCCGCAAGGGGTTGCGTCCGGCCTTCGTGCTTCAGGGCTCGATAGACGGCGCGGGGTCCACGCTGCGCATCAACTCCAGCCTCGTGCGCATGCCGGGCGGGGTGGTCGTCTGGTCCGGGCGCAGCGCTCCCATCGACTATGACCCTGCCCAGATACTCAAGGTGCAGTCGAAGATCGCGCTCGGCGTCGCCTCGCGCCTCGGCCAGCCTTATGGCGTGATCCACGAGACCATGCGGCAGGATCTGGAAAACCACCGCGATCTCGGCATGGAGCGCTATTTCTGCGAGTTGGAAGCTTACGAGTTCATGCGTTCGCGCCGCGAGGGGCAGCTTGGACGCGTGAAGGATTGCTTGGAGCGGGCCGTCTACGACAAACCCAATTATTCGGACGCCTGGGCGCTGCTGTCGTGGATGCACCTCTACGAGGCGCAGGCGCACGGCATCGGCGATTCGCCTGAGGCGCTCGAGGCGGCGAAGCGTGCGGTGGCCGCCAATGCTACCAATGCGATCGGTTACGAATATCTGGCGCTCGCGCTCTACCGGCACGGAGAGGACGACGCCGCGCGCGAGGCGATCGGAAAGGCGCTGGAGATCAGCCCGAACCATTCCGAAGTCCTGGCCAATGCCGGCCGGGTGCTCGGCGCGCTCGGCGAACACGAGATTGCACCCAACCTGGCGCGCAAGGCGATCCAGCTCAATCCGGGGCATCCACCCTGGTACTGGTCGGGATTGGCGCTGGACGCGCTCTATCGCAATGAGGCGGACGAGGCCCTTCGCTATGCCCGGCTCGGCGCCGCGGATGGTGGGTTGATGTCGCGCTATCTGCTGGCTTCCGCTTACGCGCAGGCGGGCAAGGGCGCCGAGGCGCGCCGGGTGCTGGAAGAAGCGGCGCGGGCCTATCCGGGCGTATCCAAGGACCGACGGGAGGTCGTTCGCCAACTGCGCATTCCGGACTTCGCTGCCGAGCCGCTGGAGGCGCAGGGCCTGCTGACGCGCTAGGGCGCTGATGCGCGCAGGCCGGATGAGGATCCCTATTGCCGCAAGCCACGCATCTTCATACTCTTTCCGGCATGAACGCCCTTCGCACCAGCTCCGCACTCGGCCTTGTCGCCCTTGGTCTGATCGCTTCCGCAACGGCGGTTCGCGCCGAGCCGGTTCCCGATAGCATCGCACGCGACCTGCCGGGCCTGATGACGATCTACCGCGACCTGCACGCCAATCCGGAGCTGAGCTACCAGGAAGTGCGCAGTGCCGGCGTGATGGCCAAGGCGGCGCGGGAGGCAGGCTTCACCGTGACCGAGAAAGTCGGCCAGACCGGCGTGGTCGCGGTGCTCAGGAACGGCGAGGGGCCGACCGTGCTGATCCGTGCCGACATGGACGGTCTGCCCGTGGTCGAGCAGACGGGCCTTGCCTTCGCCTCGAAGAAGCGCGGCGTTTCGACGGCCGGGGTCGAGAGCGGCATCATGCATGCCTGCGGGCACGACACGCACATGACCGCCTGGATCGAGACGGCGCGGCTCATGGCGAAGCGCAAGGCGGAGTGGTCCGGAACGCTCGTCATGATCGGCCAGCCGGCCGAGGAAGTGGGCACGGGTGCGGTCAGCATGTTGCAGGACGGGCTCTATAGCCGCTTCCCCAAGCCGGACTACACGCTGGCTTTCCACGATTCGGCCGATCTTCCGGCCGGCCAGGTCGGCGCGGCCGTGGGCTGGGCGCTTGCCAATGTCGATAGCGTGGACATTCTCGTGAAGGGACTGGGCGGCCACGGCGCCTATCCGCAAGCGACCAAGGACCCGATCGTCCTGGCCAGCGCGATCGTCATGAAGCTGCAGACCCTTGTCAGCCGGGAGATGAGCCCGCTGGACCCGGCAGTGGTGACGGTGGGTTCGTTCCACGCGGGCGCCAAGCACAACATCATTTCCGACCAGGCGAAGCTGGAATTGACCGTTCGCAGTTACTCGGACGAGACCCGCGCCCATCTGCTAGAAGGCATCAAGCGCATTGCGCGGGGCGAGGCGATCGCTTCCGGCCTGCCGGACAACCTGATGCCGGAAGTCTCGGTCAAGGATCCCTATACACGCGCCACCTGGAACTCGCCCGAGTTCACGCAGGAGGCCGTTGCCGATCTCAAGACCAGGATGGGTGACGGCAATGTGGTGATCACGCCCTCGGTCATGGGCGGAGAAGATTTCGGCGAATTCCGGCGCGCGGACGAGGACCACATCAAGTCCGTGATCTTTTGGGTAGGCGGCGCCGATCCGCAGAAGATCGCCGCGGCCAAGGCGGGCGGGCCGGCTCTGCCTTCGCTGCACAGCCCGTTCTGGGCGCCCCAGGCCGACAAGGTCATCGCTTCGGGCAGCGAAGCCCTGACGCTGACGGCGCTGCGCCTCATGCCCAAGCGCTGATCGGGTTCGTGCCCGGTGCAATGCGTGTAAGGAGCACCGACAGCGCCGGCCGGAATTCGTGGGCTTTCTCGAAAGAGGGCGGCTTCCGCCCGTTTCACGGCTGTCAGATTCACCGACAGTTTACCCCTTTCGGATAAGTCTGGCCTCATTGCCGGATTCGGCTCGGAAAATGGCGCCCCGCGACGATGATTCGTCTGTTCAAACACTACATCCCGCATGCCGTGGCCCTGCTGTGGCTGGCAGACATGTTCCTGCTGCTGGGGGCGAACGAGCTTTCCTGGCGGCTGCGCGCCGGGCAGATCGGGATGGCGCTGGGCAGTCTCGTCGACCGGATCGGGCTTCACGCCGGCTTCGCGGTCGTCATCTCGCTGTCCATGGTGGCCGTGGGCGTCTACGGCGCGGAGGCCCTGCGTTCCATGCGCTTCGCGGCGGCGCGACTGCTCGTGGCGATTTCGCTGGGCGTGATCGCGCTTTCCTTCGTCGATTTCCTGTTCGCCGCGCAGAACTTCTGGCGCTCCACGCTCGCCTATTCGATGGCGTTCGCCATCGTGCTGCTGACAGCCAATCGCCTCGTCCTGGGCGGATTTCTCGGCACTTCGGCCTTCCGCCGCCGCGTGCTCGTCCTGGGGGCGGGCGATCGCGCACAGCGTCTGCGCGACCTGGCGGAGCGGCCTGAAAGCGGCTTCGTCATCGTCGGCTATGTGGCCATGAGCGATGGCGCGCCGGTGGTGGAGGAAGCCATCTCGCGCGGCGCCATCCACAATCTCACCCGCTTCGTGGACAATCTGGGCGTTACCGAAGTGGTCCTTGCGCTGGAGGAGCGCCGCAACGCGCTGCCGCTGAAGGACCTGCTGCGGATCAAGACCACGGGGGTGCATGTCAACGAGTTCTCCAGCTTCCTCGAACGCGAAACCGGGCGGGTCGATCTGGACACCGTCAATCCGAGCTGGCTGATCTTTTCCGACGGATTCTCTTCGGGACGGATGATCTCCAGCGTCGCCAAGCGTCTGTTCGACATCGTCGCCAGCGCCGTGGCGCTATGCGTAACGGCGCCGATCATCCTGCTGTTCGCGCTGCTGGTGAAGATCGACAGCCGCGGTCCGGCATTTTACCGCCAGCAGCGGGTGGGTCTGTTCGGTGAGAATTTCGACGTCATCAAACTGCGTTCGATGCGAACCGATGCCGAAGTGGCCGGCGCCCAGTGGGCTTCCAAGGACGACCCGCGCGTTACCCGCGTCGGGCGTTTCATTCGCAAGGTCCGCATCGATGAGCTGCCCCAGGCCTGGACCGTGCTCAAGGGCGAGATGAGTTTCGTCGGCCCGCGTCCCGAACGCCCGCAGTTCGTCGCGGAACTCGAGGATGCGCTGCGCTACTATGCGGAGCGGCACATGGTGAAGCCGGGCATCACGGGCTGGGCGCAGATCAACTATCCTTACGGCGCTTCCATAGAGGACTCCCGCCATAAGCTGGAATACGACCTCTATTACGCCAAGAACTACACGCCCTTTCTGGACCTGCTGATCATTCTCCAGACGCTGCGCGTGGTCCTGTGGAGCGAAGGCGCGCGATGAGCGCGGCCCGCAGCCTGGATTTCTGGACGACCGCAGGGATCGCATTCGACCTGACCGGCGCCATTGCCGTCGCCAGCCTGGCGCTCTGGCTCTGGCCTCGTCGCGGGCGCCTGGCGGGAGCCGGAGGCGCGGTCGTCGCAGCGCTTTTGGTGACG
Source organism: Novosphingobium sp. YAF33 (assembly GCF_052113265.1). Classification (NCBI taxonomy): domain Bacteria; kingdom Pseudomonadati; phylum Pseudomonadota; class Alphaproteobacteria; order Sphingomonadales; family Sphingomonadaceae; genus Novosphingobium; species Novosphingobium sp. YAF33. The sequence goes on along the minus strand of NZ_JBFRCW010000003.1, from coordinate 256,539 downwards.
GCGGGCTGGTGCATCGCCGCGGCCGTAGGCCTCACTGCCGAAGTTCCTATGTTCGCCTCCTTCGCGGAGAGCATCCGCAATCTCGCATGGCTGGTGGCGATCTACCGGCTTTTCGCGGGCGATGGGCGTCATTCCAGCCTTGCGCCGATCCGGCCGGTGATCTTCGCGCTGGCTTTCGTCGAGACGTTGCACCTCAGCATGACGCTGGCCCTGACTTACCTCTCGGTGAAGGGCGGCCTCGCCAATCTGGGGTTCGAGATCGAGGTCATGCTGCGCCTGCTGGTCACCGTGGGCGGGCTGGTGCTGGTACACAACCTCTACGCGGGCGCACCGCGCGAAGTGCGACCGGCTTTGCGCTGGCCCGCAATCGGGCTGGCGGTCCTCTGGTCCTTCGACCTCAACCTCTACACCGTGGCTTATCTCGCGCGAAGCTGGCCGAGCGAAATCGCGGCGCTGCGCGGCATCGCGGCAATCGTGCTGGCGGGCTGCTTTGCCCTGACCGCGTCGCGCAACCGCGACGAATTGCGGCTCAAACCTTCGCGCGCGGTCACGTTCCAGACTTTCTCGCTGCTCGTCATCGGCGTCTATCTGGTCGCCATGGTGTCGGTCGCGCAGTGGCTGTCCTATGCGGGCGGCGATTTCGCGCGGCTGATCGAGATGGCTTTCCTCACGTTCGCCAGCGCGATAGCCCTCGTGGTGCTGCCCTCGCGGCGCGTGCGCAGCTGGCTCAAGGTCATTCTCGCCAAGCATTTCTTCCAGCACCGCTACGACTACCGCGAGGAATGGCTGCGCTTCACCCGGACCATCGGCAAGAACGATGACGAGACCCTCCCGCTCAGCGAGCGCGTGGTGCAGTCCCTGGCGGATATCACCTACAGCCCTGCCGGCCTGCTGCTGTGCCCGGACGAGCAGGGCGATCTCATGCTCGCTGCCCGCTGGAACTGGCCCGAAGTGGATGTGCCGGCCCTGGCCTACCCGCTCGCCGCGCTCGGACCGTTCGAGCAGACCTGCTATATCGCCGATCTCGACGAGGTGCGCGCAGGCGTCGTCGCCGAGGGTTTCGAGATCGCCGCTCCCGACTGGCTCATCGCCGAGCGCCGCGCCTGGGCGCTGGTTCCGCTGGTGCATTACGAAAGGCTCGTCGGCATGGTCGTGCTGGCGCGCCCGGCGATGGCGCGCAAGTTCGACTGGGAGGATTTCGATCTGCTGCGGGTGATCGGCCAGCAACTCGCCAGCTATCTGGCCGAGCACGCCAGCCAGGAAGCCCTGGCGGAATCGAGCCGGTTCGAGGATTTCCACCGCCGCATCGCCTTCGTCATGCACGACATCAAGAACCTGGCCAGCCAGTTCAGCCTACTCGCGCGCAATGCCGAGCTTCATGCCGACAAGCCCGAGTTTCGCGCCGACATGCTTGTCACGCTGCGCAATTCCTCGGACAAGCTCAATGCCCTGCTGGCGCGCCTCTCGCGCTATGGGGCGGGCGGCGTGGACCGGCTGCACGATGTGTGTGCCGCGGATGTCGCCCGCAGCGTGGTCGCCCGCTTCAACGGGCACCGGCAAGTCGTGCTGGGCGAAGTCCAGGACCTTGTCGCCACGGCCAATGCCCATTCGCTAGAACAGGTTCTGGTCCATCTGGTGCAGAATGGACTGGACGCCAGCCGGCCCGAGAGCCCGGTCATCCTGTCCATCCGCGTGGACGGCCTCAGCGCCCGCTTCGAAGTGGCCGATTCCGGCACCGGAATGTCGGCCGAATTCGTCCGCAACCGGCTGTTCAAGCCCTTCGTTTCCACCAAGAGCGGCGGCTTCGGCATCGGCGCCTTCGAGGCGCGCGAACTGGTGAAGGCGATGAAGGGCCGGCTCGACGTGGAATCGCGGGAAGGGCTGGGATCGCGCTTCATCGTTCGCATACCGCTGGCCGCGGCCACCGACATGTACCTCAATCGCACTGACAAGGACCAGAAGGTAGCCTGAGAATGACCGAGACCCGACCCAAGCTCCTCGTCGTCGAGGACGATGCCGGTCTTCAGGCGCAGCTCAAGTGGGCCTATGAGGATTTCGACGTGGTCGTTGCCGGCGACCGGACCTCGGCGCTGGCGCTCCTGCGCGCCGAGACGCCCGACGTGGTGACGCTGGACCTCGGCCTGCCGCCAGATCCCGACGGCACGACCGAAGGCTTTGCCGTGCTCGACGAGATCATGGCGCTGAAGCCCGACACCAAGGTGATCGTCGCATCCGGCCATGGCGCCCGCGAATCCGCGCTTCAGGCGATCGCGCGCGGCGCATACGATTTCTACCAGAAGCCGGTCGACATTGACGCCCTTGGCCTGATCGTGCGCCGCGCCCTTCAGCTTCACCGGCTCGAGGAGGAAAACCGCCGCCTCGCCTCGCGGGTCGAGAAGGATGAAAAAGTGCTCGGGAGGCTGATCACCGCGGCGCCCGAAATGGTCCGCGTGGGGCGGACCATCGAGCGGGTGGCCAACACCAATGTCTCGGTCATGCTGCTCGGCGCGAGCGGCACCGGCAAGGAACTGCTGGCGCGCGGCCTCCATGAGGCCAGCGGACGTGCCAAGCGCGAATTCGTGGCCATCAACTGCGCCGCGATCCCGGAGAACCTGCTCGAAAGCGAACTGTTCGGCCACGAGAAAGGCGCTTTTACAGGGGCGGTCAAGACCACGCCGGGCAAGATCGAGCAGGCGGCCGGCGGGACATTGTTCCTGGACGAAGTGGGCGACATCCCGCTCCAGTTGCAGGTGAAGCTGCTGCGCTTCCTGCAGGAGCGCGTGATCGAGCGGGTCGGCTCGCGCGAATCGATTCCGGTCGACACGCGCATCGTCTGCGCCACGCATCAGGATCTCGAAGCCATGATCGGGGAAGGGCGCTTCCGAGAGGATCTGTTCTACCGCCTGGCCGAGATCGTGGTGCGCATTCCCGGCCTTGCGGAGCGGCCCGGCGATGCCACCCTGCTCGCCAAGGCTTTCCTCCACCGATACGCCAAGGAAATGAACCCCAGCGTGCGCGGTTTCGCTGCCGATGCGCTGGCGGCGATCGACGCCTGGCACTGGCCGGGCAACGTACGCGAACTGGAGAATCGGGTGAAGCGCGCCGTCATCATGGCGGACGAAAAGCTGGTGGGCGCCGCCGATCTCGACCTGGCCGCTCCCGACGAGCAAGTGATCAACGCGCTCAACCTCAAGACCGCGCGCGAGCAGGCAGACCGCAAGGTCATCCGCCATGCACTCGCGCGCAGCGAAGGCAATATTTCCAGCACGGCCAAGATGCTGGGGATCAGCCGGCCGACGCTTTACGATCTGCTCAAGCAGTACGACCTGCAGAACTGATTGCCGGCGTCGGTGCCGGCCGGGGTCAGGCCGGTTCCGTTCTGGGGGCCGGCTTACTTCGGTTGATAAGTCTGTTCCGGACCGGGGAAGCTGCGTGCGCGCACTTCCTCGGCATATTTCGCGGCAGCCTCGGAAACGAGCCCGGCCATGTCGGCATAGCGCTTCACGAAACGGGGCACGCGGTCGAACATGCCCAGCATGTCTTCGGCCACCAGGACTTGTCCGTCGCACTGGGCCGAAGCGCCGATGCCGATGACCGGAATGTCGAGGCTATGGGTGAGCGAGATGGCGATCGGCTCGAGAACGCCCTCCACCACGACCGAGAAGGCGCCGGCGTCCGCTACGGCCTTGCCGTCCGTGATGATCTTGGCGTGCTCTTCCTGGCTGCGTCCACGCGCGCCGTAACCGCCCAGTGCGTTGACCGCCTGCGGGGTCAGCCCGATATGCGCCATCACCGGGATGCCGCGCTGGGTGAGGAAAGCGATGGTTTCGGCCATGGCGACGCCGCCCTCCAGCTTGACGGCCGCACAGCCGGTTTCGGCCATGATCCTTGCTGCGGAAGCAAAGGCTTGCTGCGGGCTTTCCTCATAGGAGCCGAAGGGCATGTCGACGACGACAAGCGAATGGTAGCTGCCGCGCACGACGGCGGCGCCATGAGCGATCATCATGTCAAGAGTGACGGGAAGGGTGGAGGGAAGCCCGTAGATCACCTGGGCCAGGGAATCGCCCACCAGCAGCACGTCGCAATGTTCGTCGAGAAGCTGGGCCTGGCGCGCCGTATAGGCGGTGAGCATCACCAGCGGCTCCACGGTCTTGCCTTCCACCTTGCGGCGCTGGATGGCAGGTACGGTCAGGCGCTTCATGGGCGCGGGCGTGGGGTTGGCGCGACTGGTCGCGGTGTCGAGCTGGAAGGTCGTAGACATGGATTCGCTTCTAGCGCGGGTTGGATGATGCGCAAAAGCGCATTTTCGTTGCGGCGCATCGGAACAAGGCGATGGTCATGGCCAGACTGCGGCCAAAGCGGAACAATCTCCGTAAAGCTGGGGAGCCGATAGCGTTAAGGCTTGCCATGCCGCCGCAGCCCGCTAGCGTCGGCGCATATAGAAATTCGGGGGTCGACCGCAATGTTCGGACGCGTAAAGCCGCTCGACGCCATTCTGGCGACAGCGGAAAAGAAATCACTTCACAGGACGCTGGGCGCGTTCCAACTGACGATGCTTGGCATCGGCGCCGTCATCGGCACGGGCATTTTCGTTCTGACGGCGGAAGCCGCGCAGAAGGCAGGCCCGGGCATGATGTTCTCGTTCGTCATCGCGGGCTTCGTCTGCGGTGTGGCCGCGCTTTGTTACGCCGAGATGGCAGCCATGGTGCCCGTATCCGGCTCCGCTTATACCTATAGCTATGCCGTGATGGGCGAACTGGTCGCCTGGATGGTCGGTTGGGCGCTCATTCTGGAATATGCCATTGCCGCGGGCGCCGTTTCGGTCGGTTGGTCGGGCTATTTCATCGGGTGGCTCAACAGCAGCTTCGGCATGCATATTCCGTACGATTTCGTGCGGGGGCCGTTCGACGGCGGCATCATCAACGTGCCGGCGATGCTGATCGCGGCGGCGGTGACGGCGCTGCTCATCAAGGGCACCAAGGAAAGCGCCACTGTCAACGCGGTGCTCGTGGGCATCAAGATCCTGGCGCTTACCCTGTTCGTGGCCCTGACGATTCCGATCATCCGCTCGGGTCACTTCACGCCTTTTGCGCCGCTTGGCTTCACGGGCATTTCCAGCGCCGCAGCCTCGATCTTCTTCGCCTATGTCGGCTTCGACGCCGTCTCGACGGCCGCGGAGGAAACCACCAACCCGCAACGCAACATGCCGATCGGGCTGATCGGCAGCCTCGCGATCTGCACCATCTTCTACATGCTGGTGGCGTCGGGCGTGATCGGTACCGTTGGCGCGCAGCCGGTGTTCGGCGCCAATGGCCAGGCGCTGTCGCCGGGAACGCCCGAGCTTTCGCAAGCCTGTGCGGCAATCCATGAAAATGCCGTGGTCTGCTCCAAGGAAGCGCTGGCCTGGACCCTGCGCCAGGTCGGCTATCCCTTCGTGGGCTGGCTGGTGGGCGCCGCCGCGATCATCGCGTTGCCCTCGGTCATCCTGATGATGATGTTCGGCCAGACCCGCATCTTCTTCGTGATGAGCCGCGACGGCCTGCTCCCCGAGTTCTTCTCGAAGGTGCACCCGCGCTTCCACACGCCGCACGTCATCACGCTGCTGACCGGCCTGTTCGTGACGTTGTTTGCAGCCTTCTTCCCGGTCGGCCTGCTGGCAGACGTGTCGAACTCCGGCACGCTCTTCGCCTTCGCAGCAGTTTCGATCGCGGTCATGGTGCTGCGCAAGACCGACGGCGCACGCAAGCGCCCGTTCCGGACCCCGGCCATCATGGTGACGGCGCCCCTGGCCATCATTGGCTGCATCTATCTGTTCTTCAGCCTCTCGGTGCAGACCATCGCGCTGTTCGTCGGTTGGGCCATGCTCGGCCTTCTGGTCTATTACGGCTACAGCCGTTCGCGCAGCCATGTCGGACGCGGACTGATCGAAACCCACGAGGTCGACAGCGACGCGCCGCCCCAGCCGGTGCCGCCGGTCTGAGCGGAGGCCGCGGCAACTGAAAAAGAAAAAGGGGAGCCAGATCGGCTCCCCTTTTTTTGTGCGCATCACACAGGTTTTCCGCCCATTCTCCACCGGCGATGCACCGGTTTTGCCGGAATTGTCCACAGCACCTCCATGCCGCCCAGTAGGAGGAAATTTACCTGTCGCTGCCAAAATCCCGACAGGCTTATTCAAAAACCGGACACCATCCATGTCGGCCATCAAGGCGTTGATTCCAGGGTTTCTGCTAACCTGGGTCGTTTCTCTCGTCATCGGATCCCAGGGATCGCGCGGCGGCATGCTTGCGATCACTCATACCTTCTACCAGGGCCACGAACTCTACTGGTCCTGGCCGCTGTTCTGCGGTGCAACGGCGCTGGCCTGGGCGCTCTTCGCGCTGATGGACTGAGGCCCGGCCGGAGCAAGCGCCCCTCCCATGCGTTGGGCGAGGAATGTCCTTCCCATTCGACCGTTTCATCGTCGCTGCGCTTCTGGTGGTCTGCCTGCTGCTCGCCGGGCGGGCGTGGCTGCGCGAACATCCCGGCTACGACCCCTGGACGCCCCTGAGCCTGGAGGAACAACCGGGTTGGGCCACCCCGCGAAAGCTCTCAGCCCTGCGCGCGGACCGGGGCTTGTGCCGTGCCTTTCTGGATCGCAGTGGCATCGACAAGACGGCCCTGGCGCCCACCGGCAGCGACAGTTGCCGGCGCGACGATCGCAAGGTGCTGGCCGCCCCCGCAGCCGCCGAGATCCGGCTCTCTCCGTCCCGCCCAGAGGCCACTTGCGCCGTCGATGCCGGTCTGGCCTGGTGGCTGCGACACGGCGTCCAGCCGCAGGCGGAGGCGATCTTTGGCAGCAGGGTAGTCAGGATCGAGCAACTCGGCACATATAACTGCCGCCGCATAGGCAACGGCACCAAGGGCAACTGGAGCGAACATGCCACCGGCAATGCCATCGACATTTCGGGGTTCGTGCTGGCGGATGGCAGGCGGCTGAGTGTGCGCAAGGACTGGAAGGGTTCGGTCGAAGCCGCGGCCTTTCTCCACGCCGTGCGCGATTCGGCCTGCAATGCGTTTTCGACGGTGCTCTCGCCGGACTACAACGCCGCCCACGCGGATCATCTTCATCTCGATCAGGCCAACAGAACCGCTGGCTGGCGCGCATGTCGCTGATATATCGGCAATGTCGGAGAGAAGGGGGAAGTGGGCTCTGGCCCGAAATCTGCTGGTGACCCCTACGGGAATCGAACCCGTGTTTCAGCCGTGAGAGGGCCGCGTCCTAACCGCTAGACGAAGGGGCCATATGGCCAGCATGTACCGCTGGAAGGCGGATGTAAATGGTGACCCCTACGGGAATCGAACCCGTGTTTCAGCCGTGAAAGGGCCGCGTCCTAACCGCTAGACGAAGGGGCCATGAAGCCATTTTATCCACCTTGACGCACCAACGAGATGGTGACCCCTACGGGAATCGAACCCGTGTTTCAGCCGTGAAAGGGCCGCGTCCTAACCGCTAGACGAAGGGGCCAATCGGTGTTGCGCCGGAGGCAGGACCGGCCCTCTAGCGGGGGTCCGGAGGGGGGTCAACCCCCTCATCGCGAATAATTTGAACTCTCTATGACAAGCCGGCGAAGCGGCGGCTTTGCGGGGGACGGGCGCTGCACAATTCAGCCGGCGAAGGCCGCGTCGTCGATGTGCAGTTCGGCCTGCGGACGGCTGCCCCAGTCGTCGATCTTGGCGCGTCCCGCCAGCCAGAGGCGGCGCCCTTGTGACGCGTGGAGGAGGGCCTGCCCCATCTCGGTTTCCGCCGAACGGAAGGCCATGGCCTTGAACCGGCCGCCATCCTGCCCACCGACGATCAGGCGAACGTGATCGGCACCGACCGTGTCGGCCTTGATGACGTGCACGGGTCCCACCGCCACTCTCGGCCCCGGCCAGCCCATACCGAAGGGGCCGGCGCTTTCCAGTTTCTCTACGAGTTCAGGCGTCAATCCACGCGGCGCCAGCGCCAGATCCAGCAACATCGACTGGTTGGCGCTCGCTCGCGACACATCGGCCGCCAGCAGAGCGTCGAGCCACTCGGAGAGCGCCTCGAGCTTGTCGGGGGCGACGGTGAGGCCCGCGGCCATGGCATGGCCTCCGCCCGCCACCAGAAGACCGGCCTGGCGGGCCGCGATGATGGCTGCGCCCAGGTCGACGCCGGGAATGGAGCGGCCGGAGCCTTTGCCATTTCCCGCCTCGTCGGCATCCATGGCGATGACGAGGGTGGGCTTGCCCGTCTTCTCCTTGATGCGCCCGGCGACGATGCCGATGACGCCCGGGTGCCATCCGGCGCCGGAGAGAACCATGACGGCGCGGTTATGCTGGCGCTCGATCTGTGCCTCTGCGGCTTCCTGAACCACTTGCTCGATGCCGCGTCGCTCGTCGTTGAGGCGCGAAAGCTGGGCGGCGATGTCCTGCGCCTCGTCGGGATCGGTGGTCGTCAGCAGGCGTACGCCCAGCGTGGATTCGCCGACGCGGCCGCCGGCATTGATACGCGGGCCCAGGGCAAAGCCCAGATCGGAGCACGTCGGCGCCCGGCTCAGGCGGCTTGCGTCGATCAGGGCGGCCATGCCGATGTTGTCGCGCCGGGCCATGACCTTGAGGCCCTGGGCCACGAGGGCGCGGTTGAGCCCGTGGAGGGCTGCCACGTCAGCCACGGTACCGAGCGCCACTAGGTCGAGCAGGGCGAAGAGATCCGGCTCGCTGCGCTTCTCGAAGAATCCGCGGCGGCGCAAGGTGCGAACCGTGGCCACGGCAAGCAGGAAGGCGACTCCAACGGCGGCGAGATGCCCGTGTCCAGCCGCGAGTTCGCTCTCGTCGAGGCGGTTGGGATTGACCAGCGCGGTTGCCCGGGGAAGCTCAGGCGCACACTTGTGGTGATCGACCACGATCACGTCGACGCCGGCCTGGTGCGCCATTTCCAGCGCCTCATGGGCCATGGCGCCGCAATCGACCGTGACGATCAGGCTGGAACCTTCACCGGCAATGCGGACGAGCGCCTCGCCGCTGGGGCCATAGCCTTCGAGCAGGCGATCGGGAATGTAGTAGCGGGCGTCGTGACCCAGCCCGCGCAGCAGGAGAATCAGCAGCGCCGCGCTGGTGGCGCCGTCCACGTCGTAATCGCCGTAGACGGTCATGGTCTCGCTCGTCATCACCGCCTGCGCCAGCCGTTCGGCAGCGGCATCCATGTCGCGGAACTCGGAGGGATCGGGCAGGAAAGAGCGCAGCGAAGGCGACCGATGTCGATCGAGATCCTCGCGCGGGACGCCGCGTGACAGCAGGATCTGGGTGACGATGTCGTCCTCCAGCCCGCCGCCGGAATAGCCGGAAGTGCCCTCGGACAAGTCCATGTTGCCGCCTCGCCAGCGCCAGGCCTTGCCGGTGAGCGAACGATCGATGCCGAGTACGGAAGTAACAGGTCGCGAAGCCATGGCGATCCGACTAGACTATGCGGCGAGCCGGGAAAAGGGCAGCGAGGCGATTGGAAGAGGAGAGGGTTCGATGCTGGCGATAATCTGGCACAGCCGCACCGGTGCGTCGCGTGCGATGGCGGCCGCCGTCGCGCAGGGCGCGGGCGAACAGGGCGTGCTGCTCACCGCGGCTGAGGCCATGCCCGCCATTCTGCTGGGCGCCAGGGGCTACGTTTTCGTCTGTCCGGAAAACCTGGGAAGCATGACGGGGCAGATGAAGGAAATGTTCGACCGCTGCTATTATCCCATGCTCGGCAGGGTCGAAGGCCGCCCTTACGCCACGGCAATATCTGCCGGATCGGACGGGGCCGGCGCGCTCTCGCAAATGGACAGGATCCTGACCGGTTGGAGGCTCAAGCGCGTGGCGGAGTCGCTGATCGTCAATCTCGGTGCCCAGACGATGGAGGAGATCCGCGCGGAAAAGACCGTTTCGGAGGTAGACCTCGATGCCTGTCGAAACCTTGGATCCGCATTTGCGGAAGGATTGGACCTCGGTATCTTCTGAAGATGAAACCGTTTTGGTTGCATCAGTTAGTAAACAGACTCGACGTTCGCTCTGAACTGCGTCCTTATCGTTCACGTTGAAAACGAACGAGCTGAGCATCTTGGAACAGAACACGACTTGTCTGACCGCGCCGGAAGATGGTGTGAACCACGATCCGCATGCGGCCGATCCGGCACCCGGGGACATGGAGTTGGCGCACGCCGCGCCGGGCAACGGTGTCTCGCTCTTTTTCCGACCCGGGGAGCGTCCGACCGCAGCCGCGATCGCGGCTTTGCTGGATGCCTCGAACGGGGAAATCATGGCCAGGGTCACCCATCGGCCTGCCGATGACGAGGGATGGCTGGAACTGCTCGCCAGCGGGCTGACTTTCGAGCTGACCGGCCTTGAACCCGCAGACGCTGCGGCCAGCGGCGACACGGTGCAGATCCATGGCTTCGACCGCGCGCCGCTTATGACGGAACTGGAGGCGATTCATCTTCTCCCGGGTCGACATATCGCCGGCGGTGCGGGCTTGCCGCCCGTTATCCGGACCCAGGCCGGACTGGCTGCCAGTCTCGCTCTGAAGCTGCCGGTCGCTGCGGTGGGCTGGCAATCGGCGCAAACCGTGATGGAGCCACGTTATTTCGCGCAGATCGTTGTGAATTGGCTTGCGGGCGGTACGTTTCCCGCCCTCGGGCTGACGGCGCTGCTGCGAGGCGAGGATGGCAGCATCGCAACGCGCGGGTTGTCGCGCTTTTCGGGCTGCGAGATGCAATTGGAGGGGGCTGCGGGCGAGCCGCCCTCGGAAACGCTGAAGCTGGCGATCCGGATCGTGGATTACCTCGTTCGCCAGGGCTTGATCACCGAACCGCGCGAGATCGATACGCCGAAAGGGCGGCTGCTTCTGGAGCCTTCCCGGGCGGGACGGCAGCTTTGGGTCTGGCGGCAAGCTTGATTTTCAGCCGCACCCCTGAGACGGCATCTTTCGTTTCGCTCCGTCAACCGGCGGGGCCTGCCCGATCATGACGAAGGGCTGCAACGGCATCACCTCCTCCCGCTGCAACTAGCCCGCAGACCGGGCTTTCAGCCCTTTTTCATGGCGCTCGGCGGGGTGCGGACCTGCTTCGAGGACTTCCGCCGCAACGGACTTTTGCTTCCCTGTTCTGAACTGGCTGGAATGCGACTGGGGCTGCCCCTTCATCGGGGACCTCATCGCCGTTACACACAGCTTGTCTGCGAGCGTCTGGGCCAGATCGAGGCTCGATGGTCGCGCGATCGGACGCGGGAGTCGGATCGCGCGACGGAAGTGGCGCGCTGGCGGATCGAACTGCTGCAACGCGCCTTACGGCGACTGTTGCTTGGGCAATCGACCCTTAGGCCGCTGCTCAATCGCAACGATCCGCTCAGGGCGGAATCCGATTTCCTTGAGCTGGACACCCTGGTCGAGGCGCTTTGGTCGGGAACCGAACAGGCACTGCAGCCCGGTGCGATTCCTTCGATCGTTCAGCCCATGCCGGAGCGGCTGCGCAATTCCTCGCCGGCAGCCCGGTACTGCGATTCGAACTCGGCGACCCGTTCCGCTACCGATTCGACATTGGAGATAGCACCGATGCCCTGGCCGGACCCCCAGATATCCTTCCAGGCCTTCGCTGCCGTGTTTCCTCCGGAGCCGAAGTCCATCTGGCTCTTGTCGCCTTCCGGCAAGTTGTCCGGATCGAGCCCGGCAGCCTTGATGGATGCGCGAAGGTAGTTGCCGTGGACTCCGGTGAAGAGGCTGGAATAAACGATATCGCCCGCGGTGCCGTCGACGATGGCCTGCTTGTACGCCTCAGCCGCGTTGGCTTCGCGGGTCGCGATGAAGGGCGTGCCGATATAGGCGAAGTCGGCGCCCATCGCCTGCGCCGCGAGAATGGAGCGGCCGCAAGCGATCGCACCGGACAGCGCCAGGGGGCCATCGAACCAGGCGCGGATTTCCTGCATCAAGGCAAAAGGAGACTGCGGGCCGGCATGCCCTCCTGCACCGGTCGCTACCGCGATCAGCCCGTCCGCGCCCTTTTCCACGGCCTTGCGGGCGAAACGGTTATCGATGACGTCATGCATGACCATGCCGCCCCAGCCATGGACAGCCGCATTGACCTCGGGAATGGCGCCAAGCGAGGTGATGACCAAAGGCACCTTGTGCCGTTCCAGCACTTTGAGGTCCTCTTTCAGCCGGTTGTTGCTCTTGTGGACGATGAGGTTGACCGCGAAGGGTGCGTCATAACCCTCTGTTTCTTCGCTGATTTGATACAGCCAATCGTCGAGCTGGCTGGCGGGACGAGCATTGAGCGCCGGAAAGCTGCCGACGATGCCCGAACGAACTTGCGCCACGACCAGTTCGGGCGTCGAAACGATGAACATGGGAGCGGCAATCACGGGAAGGCGCAAGCTGTCGAAGGACGCGGGCAAGGTCATGTTCAGTCCGTTTAAGCGATCGATTAAACCGGCATAGTGCCGCGCCGAAGCTCTGTCGAGAGGCGTGTCATGCCCTTCAAGCGCTGCAACGCCGGGAGGATATGAGACCGCGGACTGTGGCTTTTGAACGTAATAGACAGCAGTGTCGATCAGGAAGGCTGCAGACGCGGCCACCAGGAGAGGGAACCGCTTATGTCTAATCAAGCGTCAGGCCAGGGATCGGATCAGGCCGTGGCAGAATTCGATTGCTCGGACATCGACCAGTATCTGGGCAAAGTGATCGATTCGTCGCCCATCCGCGAGCCCTTGGGAAACAACGACATCCGCCGCTGGGCCCAGGCCATGCATTATCCCAATCTCGTTCACTTCGACCCGGCCTATGCCGCTGAAAGCCGCTACGGAAAGCTGGTCGCGCCGCAAAGCTTTCCTATCGTCATGGACGACGGCCACGGCACGGCACCTTCCTGCGTCGGCTGCATACCGAATTCGCACCTGCTCTTCGGCGGCGATGAGTTCTGGCATTATGGCCCGCGCATCTTCGGCGGCGATGTCGTGACCAATGAACGCATTCCCTTTGATTACGTCGTCAAAAGCACCGGTTTCGGGCCGACCTGCTTCCAGCGCGGAGACAACTTCTACCGCAATCAAAACGGCGAACTGATCGCCAAGCAGCGCTCGACCGCCATCCGCTACCTCGCCCATGCCGGCGGCGACACCGTCAACACGGCGGAGTTCGAGGAACCGGAATGGTCGGACGACGAACTGGAGAAGCTCGAAGCCCGCAAGTTCGCATGGATTCAGATGTTGCACGAGCTTGGCCACAAGGAGCGCTGGTGGGATGATGTGAAAGTGGGCGACCATCTGCCCGAACGCGTCTTCGGCCCGCATACGGTTGCGAGCTTCACGACCGAATGGCGCTCCTTCCTGTTCACCACCTGGGGGACGCTCGACCGCCGGGAACTCGATCTTGCGGCCTTGGGCTTCACACCGGAGATGGCCGGGCATGAAAACGATCCTCACATGGAGCGGATCAATCCCGAACTGACGGATGGTGCCTATTTCGGCCCGTCGCGTGGGCATCTCTTCCCGAAATATGCGCGCAAGATCGGCATGCCGCGGGCTTACGGATATGGCGCCTCGATGGGGGCGTGGGTTACCGACTATCTGGCGGGCTGGGCCGGGGAATGGGGCATGGTGGTGCACTCCACGGCCAATTACCGGGGCCCGGCACTTTCGGGAGATGTGACCATTCAGACCGCCGAAGTGGTCGATACGATGATCGATGACGAGGGACGCCATCTGGTGCAGGTCAAGCACAAGATGACCAATCAGAAGGGCACGCTCATGTGCGCGGGCGTGGCGGAGATTGCCTTGCCGAAGCGGCCCGACTGATTGCGCTTCCGTTGAGCTACGTCACCCGCGGCCCGAAACGATTGTCGCCGCGGGTTCCCGGCCAGGTCAGCAGCGCGAGGTAAGCAAGGCCGAAAGCGGGCAGAATCGCCCAGTCCACCCGGTGGAAGATGCTTTCGGCCATTGCCCTGGCGTTCCATCCGAGACTGCGCTGGAGGATCTCCAGCAACAGCAGGCGCAGCGCGCCGATCATTAGGGGCAGTGTCCACCAACCGCTGAGGCCGATATCGTGGAAGCGCCGTACCGCAACCGCCGGTGCCGGCAGGGCGCAGACAAGGACCAGTGCGAGGCCAATCCACGAGGCGAGGGGGCCTTCCATGATCCAGGACACGAGACCGGAAAGGAGCGCCGCGATGAGCGCGGCGGACAGCAGGTAGATCCATACCTCGCTTCGCCGCGAGCGTCCCGTCGGGGTAAGGCTCAGCCGAAGCGTTCGCCCGATGGCGTGAAGGGGATGCTCCTTCATCAGGACAACGGCTCTCCGCCGTGACCGTGGCTGGCAAGGTCGAGGCCGGCCAGCTCCGCGTCTTCGGACACGCGCATCGGGAAGAGGAGGGAGGCCATGAGGGCAACGATCGCCGTCGCCATTCCCGACCAGAAAATCACGACGGTGAGTGCATATAATTGTGCAATAAGCTGCGTTTTCATGGACATGTCGCCGAAATATCCGATGCCTCCGAGGCTCGGGGAAAGGAATACTCCGAGCAGCAGCGAGCCCAGAATGCCGCAGGCTCCGGACACTGCGAAAACATCCAGCGTGTCGTCGACGTTGAGGGCCTCGCGGATCAGGCGGCGCGTCTGAAACCCGGTCAGGGCCCCGATGACGCCGAAAAGCATGGCGGCGCCAGGTGAGATGTAGCCTGCCGCGGGTGCACTGACGGCCATGCCGGCTATGACGCCTTTGCCCAGGCCAATGGCCGTGACCCGGCCGATGGACAGTCGTTCTAGTCCGGCCCAGGTCAGGGCCGCGGCCGCGATGGCGAGGTGGGCCGCGATCATCGCCGCCGCCGCATCGTCATTGGCGGCAACCGCCCAGCCCCCGCATAGACCGAGAGCGCCGATCCAGACGATCGCGCTGCCGGAGAGCGCGAGCGCCGGGTTTTGCGGTCTGCCCGACTGACCCGGAAAACCCAGCCTGCGCCCCATGAGGAGGGCGACGACGAGTGCAGAGACACCCGCGCTGGTAAAGGTCACGAGACCGCCGGCCCAGTCCAGCACACCCAGATTTCGCGAGAGCCAGCCCCCGCCCCAGATCCAGTGGGCAATCGGGGCCTGCACGACCAGGGTCCAGAGCGCGCTGAAAGTGACTACCCAGCCGAAGCGGGCACGTTCAGCCCAGGCTCCGATCATCAGAGCCGGCCCCAGCGCGGCCACGGCGATCTGGAACAGGGCGAAGGCGCTTTCGGCAGTTCGGGTTCCGCCCCGCAAGTTGCCAAGCTCGATCAGCATCCAGGCATTGCCGCCACCGATCCATCCGCCGGTGATGTCGCCGAAGGCAAGCGTATATCCCACCAGGCCCCAGAGCAGCGTCACCACCGCCGAGACCGCGGCCGTCTGGATGAGCACCGAAAGCCCATTACCCGCTCGCACGCTGCCGGAATTATGGAGGGCAAGGCCGAGGCCGGCGAAAAGCACCAGACAGGCTGCTGCGATCATCCAGGCCGTATCGCCGCTGTCGGCGAAGTCGGTACGGCTATCCTGCGCCATGGCGGCCACCGGCATGGCTGCCAGCAGAGCGAGAAAGGGCAAGAGCCCGCGCTTCGTCATCGATTGTCCCCATCGGCGTGCCTGGATCGTCGCGCGCCGGAAATCGGTCTAAAGCAGCAAATTGGCTGCACACAAGGGGTTGTACCTGAGGGATTTCCCGCAAAGCCGACTCGGGCTTGTTCGGATGGGTCTCGATCGTTCGCGAGAGATCGGAGGTATCACCGGCAGGGCAATGTCCCGAAAGCCTTGGTTTCATTGCGCATTGGATGTCCGCGGTATCTTGCAAATCCGCTGAGATTGGCTCGGCTAATCATTGAAATAACGGAATAAAAAGCCATCGTCATTTGCCGCTGAAAGCGCCCGATCACATTTGTGAACCAAACTCGGGCAACCTGTTTTCGATCCGACAGTTTAAGCCTTCCGCACTTTCCGGCCGTCCACAGGGCTGGGGTAAGAAACCTTGAAGACCTGTGCGGCTAGAGGGTATGAAATGACCATGTTTCCTCGAAAAGTTCGACAGTCGGCTTTGGCCGCTTGTGCAGTCGCTCTCTGCACCCTGGCCGGCGCTGCCCATGCGGCAGATGACGACAAAGTGCCCTATTGGGCCTCGGTGGATACCGATCTCGCGAACTTGCGCGTGGGGCCGGGTGAATCCTACAAGATCGATTGGGTCTATCGCCGTCTCCACTTGCCCGTGAAAGTGCTGCGGCGGGAAGGGCCGTGGAGACTCGTGGAAGACCCTGATGGCGCCAAAGGCTGGATGCGCGATCTCCTGCTCTCCCGCCAGCGTTCGGCGCTGGTGAAAGGTCCTGGGCGCAAGGCTCTGGTCGAAATGCATGCGGCGCCCAGTTCCGGTTCGCCCATGCTCTGGCGCATGGAATCGGGCGTGGTCGGCGTGCTGGGTGACTGCAAGGAGGGATGGTGCCCCTTCGATGTCCAGGGGCACAAGGGTTTCGTGGAGCAGGAGATGCTCTGGGGCGCGGGCGCACCCTGAGATGAGGCCGGTAAACAGCTGGGCATAAAAGAAAACCCCCGCCTCAAGGACGGGGGTTTCTTTTATGCTGTAAGAACGGTCAGGCCAGTTCGATCGCCACGGCCGTCGCCTCGCCGCCGCCGATGCAGAGCGACGCAACCCCCTTCTTCAGGCCCTTGTCCTTGAGGGCGTTGATGAGCGTGACGATGATGCGGGTTCCCGACGCGCCGATCGGGTGGCCGAGTGCGGTGGCGCCGCCGTGGATGTTGACCTTTTCATGCGGGATGCCCAGGTCGTGCATCGCGAACATGGCCACGCAGGCGAAGGCCTCGTTGACTTCGAACAGATCGACGTCCGAGAGCTGCCAGCCCACCTTTTCCATCAGCTTGGTGATGGCGCCCACCGGTGCCGTGGTGAACTTCGCAGGCTCCTGCGCATGAGCGGCGACGCCGACGACGGTGGCTACGGGCGTCAGGCCCTTTTCCGCGGCAACGCTGGCGCGGGTCATGACGACCGCGGCCGCACCGTCCGAGATGGAGCTGGAGCTGGCGGCGGTGATCGTGCCGTCCTTGGCGAAGGCGGCGCGCAAGGTGCGGATCTTGTCGGGGTTGCCCTTTGGCGGCTGCTCGTCGCTGTCGATCACGATGTCGCCCTTGCGGGTCTTCACGGTGACCGGAACGACTTCGTCCTTGAACGATCCGTTGTTGATCGCCTCCTGCGCGCGGCGCAGCGATTCGATCGAGTAATCGTCCTGGTTCTCACGCGTGAGCTGGTATTCGTCGGCCGTCACCTGGGCGAACGAGCCCATCGATCCGCCTTCGTAGGCATCTTCCAGGCCGTCGAGGAACATGTGGTCGTAAAACGTGTCGTGGCCGGCGCGGGCGCCCGAACGGTGCTTCTTCGAGAGGTAAGGCGCATTGGTCATCGATTCCATGCCGCCGGCGATCAGCAGGTCGAGCGAACCGGAGGCAAGCGCTTCCGCGCCCATGATGACCGTCTGCATGCCCGAGCCGCAGACCTTGTTCACGGTGGTGGCCTGGACCGACTTCGGCAGGCCGGCCTTCAATGCGGCCTGGCGGGCAGGGGCCTGGCCGAGACCGGCCGGCAGCACGCAGCCCATGTAGATGCGTTCGATGTCCTCACCCGCAACGCCGGCGCGTTCCACCGCAGCCTTGACGGCGGTTGCGCCGAGATCGGTCGCCGAAACTTCGGCGAGAGCGCCCTGCAGGCCACCCATCGGGGTGCGGGCGTAGGAAAGAATGACAATCGGGTCCGAAGCCGAGATCTGGGCCATTATTATGATGCCTTTCACGCGTTGAAAATCAGGTATCCTTGAAGACGACGTAGTGTTGCACTGCACCAATTGCAATTGGCGAGTCCGCCCGAACAAGCACGATCATGCTTCATCCCTGTGGCGGTTCGGGGTCATTCATTGCGCCGATTTTCGCAAGTGCAATGCAGAAACTTGCATGGGTGCCTTCAAGGGGGTCTTTGCCATTGAAATTGGCCAATCTCGCGGCTTCTGCGGGTTTCGCCGTGATGCGGCACGGTAACGAAGCATGTCGCCTCCAGTGCTTGTTGCGAACGACTTGCAACACCGCAGAGTTCAGCCATTTATTCCCTTCGGACACCTTGCAGAGGGTGAGGGGCTGGCCTAAGAGCGCCCGCAACGACCGGGCACTGCTTTTGGCATGAGTCCGGCTGCCGTATCCGGTATGAGGCCAGAACCATTGACTGATCTGTCACAATACCTGCCGATCCTGATCTTTCTCGCGATTGCACTCGCGCTTTCGTCGGTGATCGTGCTGCTGCCGATGGGTGTCGCCCGTCTGACCGGCACCCACAACCCGAGCGCCGACAAGAACAGCGAGTACGAATGCGGCTTCCCCGCTTTCGAAGATCCGCGCAGCCAGTTCGACGTCCGCTTCTATCTCGTGGCGATCCTTTTCATCGTCTTCGACCTTGAAGCCGCTTTCCTGTTCCCCTGGGCTGTCTCGCTGAAGATGACCGGTTGGGCCGGATGGCTGACGATGATGGTGTTCCTCGGCGAACTGGCCATCGGCCTCGCCTACGCATGGAAGAAGGGAGCTCTGGACTGGGAATGAGCACGCTCGTCAATTCCGCCGGTCAGCCTCTCGCTCCGGCCGCTAGCCAGGGTGGCGCGATCACGCCGCCCGATCAGTCCTTTTTCAAGGACCTCAACCAGGAAGTGTCCGACAAGGGCTTCCTCGTCACTTCGACCGAGGAACTCTTCCAGTGGGCCCGTACCGGCTCGCTGTGGTGGATGACGTTCGGCCTCGCCTGCTGCGCGGTCGAGATGATCCACGTCAACATGCCCCGCTACGACATGGAGCGCTTCGGCGCCGCGCCGCGCGCTTCCCCGCGCCAGTCGGACGTGATGATCGTGGCCGGCACGCTGTGTAACAAGATGGCCCCGGCACTCCGCAAGGTCTACGACCAGATGTCGGACCCGAAGTACGTCATCTCGATGGGCTCGTGCGCCAATGGCGGCGGCTACTATCACTATAGCTACAGCGTCGTGCGCGGCTGCGACCGCATCGTTCCGGTCGACATCTACGTGCCGGGCTGCCCTCCGACCGCGGAGGCGCTGCTCTACGGCGTGATGCAGTTGCAGCGCAAGATCCGCCGCGCCGGCACGCTCGAGAGGTAAGGGCACGATGACCGTTCTGCATTCCGCCCCCAAGTTCGCCTCGAACGACGGCGTGATCGAGGCTCTTTCGGCCGCGCTCGGCGACGTGGTCGTCGCCGCCAAGGAAGAGCACGGCGAAGTCGTGCTCACCGTTGCACGCGACCAGATCGAGAACGTTCTTCGCCTGCTGCGTGACCATCACGAATATCAGCAGCTGATGGAAATGGCCGGCGTCGACTATCCGTCGCGGGCCGAGCGTTTCGAAGTCGTCTACATGCTGCTTTCGGTGACGAAGAATCATCGCCTCATGGTGAAGGTTTCGGCTGCCGAGAACACGCCGGTGCCGACCGTGACCACCCTGTGGCCCAACGCGGGCTGGCTCGAGCGCGAAGTGTTCGACATGTACGGCGTGATCTTCGCCGGCAACCCGGACCTGCGCCGCATCCTGACCGACTACGGTTTCGAAGGGCACCCGTTCCGCAAGGACTTCCCGCTGACCGGCTACGTCGAACTGCGCTATTCCGAAGAGGACAAGCGCGTCGTCTATGAGCCCGTCAAGCTGGCCCAGGACTTGCGCCAGTTCGACTTCATGAGCCCCTGGGAAGGCGCGGAATACGTGCTTCCCGGCGACGAGAAGGTTGCCCAGCAGCCGGCTCCGCCGCCCGTGGCCGAACCGAAGACGACCGAGAAGAAGGCCGATACCGGCGCCGGTGACAAGGCGAACGACAAGGCCGCTCAGCCGTCCGGCGACAAGTCCGAAAAGGGAGACGACAAGTGAGCATCCAGCTCGAGCAGTCGCCGACCACCGGCGATGAAGTCATCACCAACTACACGATCAACTTCGGTCCGCAGCACCCTGCGGCCCACGGCGTTCTGCGCATGGTCATGGAACTCGATGGCGAGATCATCGAGCGCATCGACCCGCACGTCGGCCTGCTGCACCGCGGCACCGAGAAGCTGATCGAGCACAAGACCTACCTCCAGGCGCTGCCCTACTTCGACCGCCTGGACTACTGCTCGCCGCTGGCCATGGAACATTCCTATGTCCTGGCGATCGAGAAGATGCTCAACCTCGAAGTGCCGATCCGCGCGCAGTATCTGCGCGTGCTGTTCGCCGAGCTGACCCGCATCTGCAACCACATGCTCAACATCGGCTCGCACGTCATGGACGTGGGTGCGATGACCCCGAACCTGTGGCTGTTCGAAATTCGCGAGGACTGCCTCAACTTCTTCGAACGCGCATCGGGCGCCCGCATGCACTCGGCCTGGTTCCGCCCCGGCGGCGTCCACCAGGACGTGCCGCTCAAGCTGCTGACCGACATCGCCGACTGGCTCGACACGCGCCTGCCGACGCTGTTCGAGGACGCGATGAGCCTCGTGGTCGACAACCGCATCTTCAAGCAGCGCAATGTCGACATCGCGCTGGTGAGCAAGGAAGACGCGCTGGCCTGGGGCTTCTCCGGCCCGATGATCCGCGGCGCGGGCATTCCCTGGGATATCCGCAAGGCGCAGCCTTACGATGTCTATGACCGCATGGACTTCGAGATCCCTGTCGGCACCAACTCGGACTGCTACGACCGCTTCATGGTCCGCGTCGAGGAAGTGCGCCAGTCGGCTCGCATCATGAAGCAGTGCCTGGCAGAAATGCCGGAAGGCCCGATCGCTTCCGATGACCGCAAGGTCGTTCCGCCCAAGCGCGGCGAGATGAAGCAGTCGATGGAATCGCTGATCCATCACTTCAAGCTCTACACCGAAGGCTTCCATGTGCCTGCCGGTGAAGTCTATGTCGCCACGGAAAGCCCGAAGGGTGAATTCGGCGTCTATCTCGTGTCGGACGGCTCCAACAAGCCGTACCGCTGCAAGATCCGCCCCACCGCCTTCTCGCACCTCCAGGCGATGGACTTCATGTCGAAGGGCCACATGCTGCCTGACGCGACCGCCATTCTCGGCGCCATCGACGTGGTGTTCGGGGAGTGCGACCGTTGAGCCGTCTCGCCATCGCAGAGGCCATGATCGCCGCCTACAATGCGCAGGACGCCGATCTCTACGTGACCTACATGACCGACGAAGCCTGCGAAGCGAACTATCGCGGCGCAGTCGTTCGCGAGGGCAGGGAAGGTACGCGCTCGGGTCTCAAGACGGCTTTCGCCAGGTGGCCGGAAAACCGGGCCGAGATCGTTTCGCGCGAAGAGACCGACAACTACGTCGTCCTTCGCGAGCATGTCACGCGCGGGCCGGCCACGGACGGTTCCGATCTCGTCGAGCCTTTCGATGTCCTCGCTGTCTACAGCTTCGAGGGCAACAAGTGCTCGCGCGTAGAATTCATCCGGTGAGGGAGCTCGTTCGATGAAGTTCAACACGCTCGAATTGACCCGCATCTGGGCCGCGGTGACCGGCGTTTCGCTGGCGCTGTGGTACTTTGCCGCCGTCTATCTCGACCTCCAGCCCACGGCGCTGCTGCCGATGCTGGTGACCGCGATCGGCGGTTTCGAATTGTTTCTTTTCGGCCAGGACCAGTGGCTGAAGCGCAGGGGTAAGCATGGCTGACCGCTATATCGAACCCGACTCGCCCGAACTTCGGGCCCGTTGGGGCAATTTCATCTGGACCGCCGAAAACGCCGAAAAGGCGAAGGATGTCGTGTCCCGCTATCCCGAAGGGCGCCAGCGCTCGGCGGTGATGCCGTTGCTCGACCTCGCCCAGCGCCAGGTCGGCGCCGAGCTGAACACGCAGGGCTGGCTGCCGATCCCGGTGATGGAATATATCGCCGCCTATCTCGACATGCCGGTCATCCGCGTGGTCGAAGTCGCGTCGTTCTACACCATGTACAACATCGCGCCGATCGGCCGTTTCCACGTCCAGGTTTGCGGCACCACGCCTTGCATGCTGCGCGGGTCGGACGACCTGCTGGAAACCTGCAAGTCGCGCGGGATGAAGAAGGGCCACATTTCGGACGACGGCATGTGGTCGTTCACCGAGGTCGAGTGCATGGGCAACTGCGCCTCGGCACCGATGGTCCAGATCAACGACGACAACTACGAAGACCTGACGTCGGACCGCCTGAACGCGGTTCTCGATGCTCTGGTGCGTGGTGAAACGCCAAAGGCCGGCACCCAGGATCCCGCCCGTCACACGGTGGAACCGGTGGGTGAGCCGACCAATCTGGCCGCGATGACTACGTCCAATCATGACTATCGGAGTGAGTGGTAATGGCTCTCGCCGACAAGGACCGCATCTTCACCAACCTCTACGGCTATCAGCCGTGGAACCTGAAGGAAGCGCAGGCGCGCGGCGCCTGGGACAACACCAAGGCGCTGATCGAACGCGGCCGTGATGCCATCATCGACGAGATGAAGGCTTCGGGCCTGCGCGGTCGCGGCGGTGCGGGCTTCCCGACGGGCATGAAGTGGTCCTTCATGCCCAAGCAGCCGCCGCTCGACCAGGCCGGCAACCCGAAGCCCAGCTTCCTCGTGATCAACGCAGACGAATCCGAACCGGGTTCGTGCAAGGATCGCGAGATCATGCGGCACGATCCGCACCTGCTGTTCGAAGGCGCGCTCGTCGCGGGCTTCGCCATGGGTGCGCGCGCGGCCTACATCTACATTCGCGGCGAATATATCCGCGAGGCCGAGACGCTGTTCGCGGCGCGTGAAGAGGCTTACGCGGCCGGCCTGCTCGGCAAGAATGCCTGCGGTTCCGGCTACGATTTCGACGTCTTCGTCCATCGCGGCGCCGGCGCCTACATCTGCGGCGAAGAAACCGCGATGATCGAGAGCCTCGAAGGCAAGAAGGGCCAGCCCCGCCTGAAGCCGCCGTTCCCGGCCGGCGCAGGTCTCTATGGCTGCCCGACCACGGTCAACAACGTCGAATCCATCGCCGTCGCCCCGACCATCCTGCGCCGCGGCGCCGCCTGGTTCTCCAGCTTCGGCCGCGAGAACAACAAGGGCACCAAGCTCTTCCAGATCAGCGGGCACGTGAACCGTCCCTGCGTGGTCGAGGAAGAGATGTCGATCCCGTTCAGCGAACTGATCGAGCGTCATTGCGGCGGCATTCGCGGCGGCAAGGACAATCTGCTGGCGGTGATCCCCGGCGGTTCGTCGGTTCCCCTGGTTCCGGCTGCCGACATCTGGGACGCGCCGATGGACTTCGACGGTCTGAAGGCGGTCGGCTCGGGCCTCGGCACCGCGGCCGTCATCGTCATGGACAAGTCCACCGACATCGTCCGCGCCATCAGCCGCATCTCGTACTTCTACAAGCACGAGTCCTGCGGCCAGTGCACCCCTTGCCGCGAAGGCACGGGCTGGATGTGGCGCGTGATGGAGCGCCTGCGCACCGGCGATGCGGAAGTCGAGGAGATCGACATGCTGCAGCAGGTGACCAAGCAGGTCGAAGGCCACACCATCTGCGCCCTGGGCGATGCGGCCGCATGGCCGATCCAGGGCCTGATCAAGCACTTCCGTCCGGAGCTTGAGCGCCGGATCGCCGATAACGTCCGCGAGGCTGCCGAGTAATGCCCAAGGTCAAAGTCGATGGCGTCGAGATCGACGTCCCCAACGGCGCAACCGTGCTGCAGGCCTGCGAGCTTGCCGGCAAGGAAATCCCGCGCTTCTGCTATCACGAGCGCCTGAGCATCGCCGGCAATTGCCGCATGTGCCTGGTCGAAGTTAAGCCCGGACCGCCCAAGCCCCAGGCTTCGTGCGCGCTTCCGGCCACCGAAGGCCAGGAGATCCGCACGGACTCCGATATGGTCAAGAAGGCGCGGGAAGGGGTGATGGAGTTCCTCCTCATCAACCACCCGCTCGACTGCCCGATCTGCGATCAGGGCGGCGAGTGCGACCTTCAGGACCAGTCGGTGGCCTACGGTCGCGGGGCTTCGCGCTATGACGAGAACAAGCGCGCGGTCACCGAAAAGTACATGGGCCCGCTCATCAAGACCCAGATGACGCGCTGCATTCACTGCACCCGCTGCGTGCGTTTCTCGGAAGAGATCGCCGGCGTGGACGAGATCGGCGCGCTCTATCGCGGCGAGAACATGCAGATCACGACTTATCTCGAACATGCTGCGAAGCACGAGATGTCGGCCAATGTGATCGACCTCTGCCCGGTCGGTGCGCTCACCTCGCGTCCCTACGCCTTCGAAGCTCGCCCCTGGGAGCTCAAGAAGACGCTGGGCATCGACGTGTCTGACGCCACTGGCGCCAACATCCGTATCGATGCGCGCGGCCGCGAAGTGCTGCGTGTGCTTCCTCGTAACAACGACGACGTCAACGAGGAATGGATCAGCGACAAGGCGCGCTACATGGTCGACGGGCTTACCAAGCGCCGTCTCGACAAGCCGTTCCTGCGCCGTGACGGCAAGCTCGTCGCGGTCAGCTGGAACGAGGCGTTTGCCGCCATCGCCACGCTGAACCCGGGCAACTCGATCGCCGCCGTCGCTGGCGACATGGTCGATTGCGAAACGATGTTCGCCGCCAAGAAGCTGGTCGGCGCGCTCGGTTCGACCCTCATCGAAGGTCGCCAGACCGGGATGGACTACGCGACGGGCAGCCTGGCGGCCGTCAATTTCAACTCCACCTTCTCGGGCATCGAGACGGCGGACGCGATCCTGATCGCCGGCAGCAACGTGCGTTGGGAAGCCCCGCTGCTCAACGTTCGCCTGCGCAAGGCGGTGAAGCGCGGCGCCAAGGTGTTCCTGGTCGGTCCCGAGTGGGAAACCACGTTCGGCGGCCAGTTCCTGGGCGAAGACCTCTCGGTTCTCGGCAATCTGCCGCAGAACGTCGTCGATGCCCTGTCGAACGCCAAGCGTCCGGCAGTCATCCTCGGCGGTGCGGCGCTCGGCCGCGGCGGCCTGGAAGCCGGTCTTGCGCTGGCAGGCCAGTTCAACCTCGTTCGCGATCTCGAAGACGGCACCAAGTGGAACGGCTTCAACGTCCTCCACATGGCGGCCTCGCGCATGGGCGGCCTGATGCTCGGCTACGCGCAGAAGGGCGGCATCGCCGACCTCGTCGCCGCCAAGCCCAAGGTCCTGATCGCGCTCGGCGCCGATGAAGTGGACTTCACCCAGTTCGCCGGTTCGATGATCGTCTATATCGGTCACCACGGCGACAAGGGCGCCCACGCGGCCGACGTGATCCTGCCGGCCTCGGCCTACACCGAAAAGGCAGGCACTTACGTCAATACCGAGGGCCGGGTGCAGTGGGCCGACAAGGGCGTGTTCGCGCCTGGCGACGCCCGGGAAGACTGGACCATCCTGCGCGCCCTTGCCGACGCCTTCGGCGTCTCGGTCGGGTTCGACAGCTTCGATCAACTGCGCAACGCAATGATCGCGGAAGTTCCTGCACTTGGCAGCGAGGGTCTTGCTGACTACGGGAGCGTTCTGYCGAACGGTGGCGGTTCCGCTGCCGGCCAGATCGCCTATCCGATCAAGGACTTCTACATGACCAACCCGATCGCCCGCGCGAGCGCGGTCATGCAGCGTTGCTCGGCCGAACTGCTCCACGGTGAAGACCTGGCGGAGGCCGCGGAATGACCGCATTCTTCCAGAATCTCGGGATGAGCTTCGAGTGGGCATGGTTCGTGTCCACCGTCTGCGGCATCCTGCTCATCGCGCTGCCGCTGATGCTGGCCGTCGCCATGATCATCTACGTCGACCGCAAGATCTGGGCCGCCATGGCGCTGCGCCGCGGTCCCAACGTGGTCGGCCCGTTCGGTCTGCTCCAGTCGTTCGCGGACGGTCTGAAGGTCTTCCTTCAGGAAACCATCGTTCCTTCGGCTGCGAACAAGGGCCTGTTCCTGATCGCGCCGATCGTGACCTTCACGCTGGCGCTGCTCTCCTGGGCGGTGATCCCGTTCAACTCGGGCGCGATCCTGGCCAACATCAACATCGGCCTGCTCTACATCCTCGCGATCAGTTCGCTGGGCGTCTACGGTACGATCATGGCGGGCTGGGCTTCGAACTCGAAGTACCCGTTCTTCTCGGCCATGCGCGCTTCGGCGCAGATGATCTCGTATGAAGTCTCGATCGGCTTCATCCTGATCTGCGTCGTTCTCTGGGCGGGCACGTTCAACATGAACGACATCGTCTGGGCGCAGAAGGGCCACGTCTTCGGCATCATCAACGGTTTCGTCGCGAACCCGCTGCTGTTCCCGATGTGGGTGATGTTCCTGATCTCGAGCCTTGCGGAAACGCAGCGCGCACCCTTCGACCTTGCCGAAGCGGAATCGGAACTCGTCGCCGGTTACCAGACCGAATATTCGTCGATGGCCTTCGCCGCCTACTGGCTGGGCGAATATGCCAACGTGCTCCTGATGTGCGCGCTCAACGCGACGCTGTTCTGGGGCGGATGGCTGCCGCCGCTCGACATTCCCGTTCTGTACCTCGTGCCGGGCTTCGTTTGGTTCCTGCTCAAGGTCTTCTTCTTCTTCTTCGTGTTCAGCTGGATCAAGGCCACCGTTCCCCGGTACCGCTATGACCAGTTGATGCGTCTGGGCTGGAAGGTCTTCCTGCCCGTATCGCTGCTGTTCGTCGTAATCGTCAGCGGCTACCTCATGGCTACCGGACACTTCGCATGACCGTCGGACAACTCATAAAGAGCTTCACGCTCTGGGAGTTCGTGAAGGCGCATTGGCTGACCTTGAAGTACTTCTTCAAGCCCAAGGCGACGATCAACTACCCCTTCGAGAAGAACCCGCTTTCGCCCCGCTTCCGCGGCGAGCACGCCCTTCGTCGTTATCCCAACGGCGAGGAACGCTGCATCGCCTGCAAGCTTTGCGAAGCGATCTGCCCGGCGCAGGCGATCACGATCGAGGCCGCACCGCGTGTCGACGGTTCGCGCCGCACCACGCGCTACGACATCGACATGACGAAGTGCATCTACTGCGGCTTCTGCCAGGAAGCCTGCCCGGTCGATGCCATCGTCGAGGGCCCGAACTTCGAATACGCGACCGAAACGCGCGAAGAACTGCTCTACGACAAGGCCAAGCTACTGGCGAACGGGGACAAGTGGGAGCGTGCTATCGCCGCGAACCTTGAAGCCGACGCACCGTACCGATAGGGGGCCGCGGACATGATCCAGACTTTAGCCTTCTACCTCTTCGCAGTACTCACGATCGCTTCGGCGGCCGCGACCATCCTGTCCCGTAACCCGGTGCATTCGGTGCTGTTCCTGATCCTGGCGTTCTTCAACGCCGCCGGGCTCATGATGCTCACCGGCGCCGAGTTCATCGCCATGCTGCTGATCATCGTCTACGTCGGCGCGGTCGCGGTCCTGTTCCTCTTCGTCGTCATGATGCTCGACATTGACTTCGCCGAGCTGCGCGCGGGCTTCGTCAAGAACTTCCCGTTGGGCATGCTGGTAGCCATCGTGCTCCTGGCCGAGATGGTGCTGGGCCTTGGCGCCTACAAGGCTGGCGCGCTGAACCTCGGTACGCCGGATGGCACGGCGGTAACGCCGGCAGGCGCTTCCAATATCGAGGCGATCGGCGGACTGCTCTACAGCCGCTACTTGTTCCTGTTCGAGGCGGCCGGCCTGATCCTGCTCGTCGCGATGGTTGGTGCCATCGTCCTGACTCACCGTCAGCGCGGCGATACGCGCGGCCAGAAGGTCAGCAAGCAGATCGCGCGTCGTCCCGATGAGGCGACCGTCAACGTCAAGCCCGAAGTGGGCAAGGGGGTTTCGCTGTGATCGGCGTCGAACATTACGTGGTCGTGAGCTCGATCCTCTTCGTGCTCGGCGTCCTCGGCATTTTCCTCAACCGCAAGAACGTCATCGTTCTGCTCATGGCGATCGAACTGATCCTGCTTGCGGTCAACATCAACCTCGTCGCGTTCAGCGCAGCCCTGCACGACCTCACGGGTCAGATCTTCGCGATGTTCGTGCTGACGGTCGCTGCCGGCGAGGCCGCAGTGGGGCTCGCAATCCTCGTGATCTATTTCCGCGGCCGCGGCAGCATCGCTGTCGACGACGTCAACCGGATGAAGGGATAAGGCCTTGCACCCGATCCTATTCATCGTCTTCCTGCCGTTACTGGCAGCGATCATCGCCGGGCTGGGCAACAAACAGCTGGGCAATGTTCCCGCAAAGGTCCTGACGACCGGCGCGCTGTTCATTGCCTGCGCGCTCAGCTGGCCGATTTTCATCGGCTTCCTCACCGGTAGCGCCGAAGCCAGCGTCATTCCGGTGCTCAAGTGGGTCCAGTCGGGCGCCATGAGCTGGGACTGGTCGCTGCGCGTGGACTCGCTCACTGCAGTCATGCTCGTGGTCGTCACTTCGGTATCTGCGCTCGTGCACCTCTATTCCTGGGGCTACATGAGCGAGGAGCCGGATCAGCCGCGCTTCTTCGCCTATCTGTCGCTGTTCACGTTCGCCATGCTCATGCTGGTGACCGCGAACAACCTGGTGCAGATGTTCTTCGGTTGGGAAGGCGTCGGCCTGGCCTCGTACCTCCTGATCGGCTTCTGGTTCCGCAAGCCTTCGGCCGGCGCCGCCGCGATCAAGGCCTTCGTGGTCAACCGCGTCGGCGACCTTGGCTTCATGCTCGGCATCTTCGGCTGCTACCTGGTGTTCGGCACCGTTTCGATCCCCGAGATCCTGAACGCCGCGCCCAGCATGGCCGCATCGACGATCGGCTTCCTCGGCTACCGCTTCGACACGATGACGGTGATCTGCATCCTGCTGTTCATCGGTGCGATGGGCAAGTCGGCGCAGCTCGGCCTGCACACCTGGCTTCCGGACGCGATGGAAGGCCCGACTCCCGTGTCGGCGCTGATCCACGCGGCCACGATGGTCACCGCCGGTGTCTTCATGGTCTGCCGCCTGTCGCCGCTGTTCGAAACCAGCGAGACGGCGATGCACTTCATCGCATTCATCGGTGCCTGCACCTGCTTCTTCGCGGCCACCGTCGGCTGCACGCAGTGGGACATCAAGCGCGTCATCGCCTATTCGACCTGCTCGCAGCTCGGCTACATGTTCTTCGCAACCGGTGTTGGCGCTTATGGCGCGGCCATGTTCCACCTGTTCACGCACGCGTTCTTCAAAGCGCTGCTGTTCCTGGGGGCAGGGTCGGTCATCCACTCGATGCACCACGAACAGGACATGCGTTTCTACGGCGCGCTGCGTAAGCACATCCCGATCACCTTCTGGACGATGACCGCGGGTACGCTGGCTATCACCGGCGTCGGTATCGCGGGCTTCGTCGGCTTCGCAGGCTTCTATTCGAAGGATGCGATCCTC
The DNA here is from genome assembly GCF_052113265.1 of Novosphingobium sp. YAF33. Classification (NCBI taxonomy): domain Bacteria; kingdom Pseudomonadati; phylum Pseudomonadota; class Alphaproteobacteria; order Sphingomonadales; family Sphingomonadaceae; genus Novosphingobium; species Novosphingobium sp. YAF33. The sequence goes on along the minus strand of NZ_JBFRCW010000003.1, from coordinate 227,143 downwards.
GAGGCGGCCTTCGGTTCGGGCACGGCAGTGGGCGGTTTCGCCTTCTGGATGGGTATCGCAGCCGCGCTCATGACGAGCTTCTATTCGTGGCGCCTGGTCTTCCTGACCTTCTTCGGCAAGCCGCGCTGGATCCAGTCGGAGCACATCCAGCACGCCGTTCACGATGCCCACGGCCATGGTCACGACGATCATGCGCATGACGCACACGGTCACGGTTCTGCCGCTGAAGAAGATGCAGGCGAGAGCACGGATCACCATGATGCCCATGCCCATGCCGCACCTGCGCTGGGCGTGAGCGGACCGAACTATGACACGCATGGCGACGGTACGGGTGGCTACCATCCGCACGAGAGCCCGCTGGTGATGCTTGTGCCGCTGATCGTCCTTGCGATCGGCGCCGTGGCTGCGGGCTTCGTCTTCCAGCACGCCTTCGTCTCCGAGGGGACCGGCGAGTTCTGGAAGGGCGCCCTGGTCTTCCACGAGCACCTGATCCACGCCATGCACGGCGTGCCGACCTGGGTGAAGTGGGCACCGTTCACGGTGATGGCGCTGGGCCTGCTGACGGCATGGTACGGCTACATCAAGAACCTCTCGTTCCCCAAGGCAGTCGCCGAACAGCTCGGGCCGGTCTACACCTTCGTGTACCGCAAGTGGATGTTCGACGAGCTTTACAACGCCATCTTCGTCCGTCCGGCTTTCTGGCTCGGCAAGGTGTTCTGGAAGGTCCTGGATATCGGCGTGATCGACAAGTTCGGTCCCGACGGTGCGGCCTGGGTCGTCGCCAGGGGTTCGACTTACGCGCAGAAGGTCCAGTCGGGCTATCTGTACAGCTACGCACTTGTCATGCTGCTGGGCCTCGTCGGCGCCATCAGCTGGGTGATCGCGGGATAAGATGATGAGTGGTTTTCCGATCCTCAGTCTGATGTTGCTGGTGCCGCTCGCGGCGGCACTGGCGTGTCTTTACCTTGATGCCAAATCGGCACGCATGGTGGCGCTTCTTGCCACCCTTGCGAACCTTGCCCTTGGCGTCGTCCTCTGGATGAACTTCGACGTCGGCGGCGCGCAGTGGCAGTTCCAGGAACGGCACGAGCTGTTCTCCGGCTTCTCCTACGCCCTCGGCATCGATGGTATCGCGTTGCTCCTGATCGAGCTTTCCGTCTTCCTCATGCCGATCTGCATCGGCGCGAGCTGGAATTCGATCGAGAAGCGCGTGGGCGAATACATGGCGGCCTTCCTGCTCGTCGAAACGCTGATGATCGGCGTGTTCACGGCCCAGGATATCTTCCTGTTCTACATGTTCTTCGAAGCTGGCCTCATCCCGATGTACCTGATCATCGGCATCTGGGGCGGCGCGGATCGCATCTACGCCTCGTACAAGTTCTTCCTCTATACGCTGCTCGGCTCGGTGCTGATGCTCGTGGCGATGTTGTGGATGGTCCACACCGCCGGCACGACGTTCGTTCCGACGTTGATGACTTACGACTTCGATCCGCAAGCCCAGACCTGGCTCTGGCTCGCCTTCTTCGCCAGCTTCGCGGTGAAGATGCCGATGTGGCCGGTCCACACCTGGCTTCCGGCGGCGCACGTTCAGGCGCCGACCGCAGGCTCGGTGATCCTGGCGGGCGTGCTGCTGAAGATGGGCGGCTACGGCTTCATCCGCTTCTCGCTGCCGATGTTCCCTGAAGCCTCGGCCTACTTCGCGCCGCTGGTCTGGGGCCTGTCGATGGCCGCCGTCGTCATCACCTCGCTCATCGCGCTGGTGCAGGACGACATGAAGAAGCTGATCGCCTATTCGTCGGTCGCGCATATGGCGATCGTGACCATCGGTCTCTTCGCCTTCAATCCGCAGGGGCTCGAAGGCTCGATGCTGGTCATGCTCAGCCACGGCCTCGTCTCGGGTGCCTTGTTCCTCTGCGTCGGCATCATCTACGACCGTCTGCACACCCGTGAGATCGCCCGTTACGGCGGCCTTGCCATCAACATGCCGCGTTACGCGCTGTTCTTCCTGCTCTTCACGATGGCCTCGATCGGCCTTCCGGGCACCAGCGGTTTCGTCGGCGAATTCCTGAGCCTCGGCGGTATCTACCAGGTTTCGAGCTGGACGGCGCTGATCTGCACCACCGGTATCATCCTGGGCGCTGCCTACATGCTCTACCTCTATCGCCGTGTCGTCTTTGGCGACCAGAAGAATGCCGATGCCGCCGCCATGGCCGATCTCGACTTGCGTGAATACCTGATGGTGATCCCGCTCGGTCTCGCGGTGCTGTGGATGGGCGTCTACCCCGAGAGCTTCATCGCTCCGATGCGCGCAGACATTGCCGCGCTCGACGCCCGGCTCGCTCGCGCAAAGCCGGAAGGAGACGCCAAGTTGGCCATGGGCAAGGAAAAGCCTGCGCACGAAGAAGCCGCGCATGAGGGGGCACACTGATGGACTGGTCACAGTCGCTGCGCCTGATCGCGCCGGAAGAAACGCTGAGCATCGCAAGCCTCGTCTTGCTCCTGATGGCCGCCTGGGGCGGTGACAAGGCCGCAAAGCTGATCTCCGTTCTCGCCGTGGCGGCGCTCGTCGCCGCCGGTGTCCTCGTTGCCCCCGCGCTTTGCGGCGGCCACATGGGCGCCGACACTTCGGCCTTCTTCGGCCAGTTCCGTGCCGACGCTTTCGCATCTTACGCCAAGATCCTGATCTACCTCTCGGCCGCCGTGTCGCTGGTAGTGGCCCCGGCCTACTTCGACCGCTTCAAGGCAATGCGGGCCGAGTATCCGGTGCTGGTCCTGCTCGCCTCGCTGGGCATGGGCATGATGGTGTCGGCCACCGACCTGCTGACGCTCTACATCGGCCTCGAGATGAACTCGCTCGCGGCTTATGTGCTGGCGGCCTTCCTGCGCACCGACGGCCGCTCGGCAGAAGCGGGCCTCAAGTACTTCGTGCTGGGCGCGCTCGCTTCGGGTATCATGCTCTTCGGCATGAGCCTGACCTACGGTTTCGCCGGAACCACCTCGTTCGCCGGTATCAGCGCCTCGATGGCGCAGGGCCTCTCGAACGGCGCGCTGTTCGGCATCGTCTTCGTCTTTGCAGGTCTTGCCTTCAAGATCAGCGCCGTGCCGTTCCACATGTGGACGCCCGACGTCTATGAAGGCGCACCGACTCCGGTGACCACGCTCTTCGCCACGGCCCCGAAGGTCGCCGCAATGGGCCTGACCATGCGCGTTGCCATCGAAGCCTTCGGCGACCAGGCAGCCGCCTGGCAGCAGATCGTGGTCTTCGCGGCGCTTGCCTCGATCGTCGTCGGTGCTCTTGGCGCCATCGGCCAGTCGAACATCAAGCGACTGATGGCCTATTCCTCGATCAACAACGTCGGCTTCATGCTCGTCGGTCTTGCCGTGGCAACCCAGCAGGGCGTTTCGGCCATGCTGTTCTACCTCGCGATCTACGTCGCGATGTCGGTAGGCGGCTTCGTTGTTATCCTGATGCTCAAGGATGCCGACGGCAACCCCGTTGAGGATCTCGGCAAGATGGCCGGTCTGTCGCGCACCCGTCCGGGCCTGGCCCTGGCGCTGGCGATGGTCATGTTCAGCCTCGCCGGTATCCCGCCGATGTTCGGCTTCTGGGGCAAGTTCCTGGTCTTCAAGGCCGCTGTCGACGGTGGCATGATTGCTCTGGCGGCCATCGGCTTTGCGGCTTCCGTCATTGGCGCCTTCTACTATCTGAAGGTCGTCAAGGTCGTCTATTTCGACGAACCGGCCGATGTGGTGAAGGGCGAGAGCGATGTCTGGCACAAGCTGGTCCTCGTGCTGGCCTGCATCTTCATCTCGCCGCTGGGCTATCTGGCCAGCAAGTGGCTGGGCGGGCTGGCTGACACGGCCGCAGCGGCCCTGTTCTCCGGCCTTTGATAGAGGTCGTAGAAGAGACCGCATCGACCAACGCGGACCTCGTCCGGCGCCTGGGCGCCGGCGAGGGCCTGGCGGAAGGTTTCTGGCTGCGTGCGGTGCGACAGAGCGCCGGACGCGGCCGCCGCGGCCGGGAGTGGTCCTCGCCCGAAGGCAATCTCTACGCCAGCACCGTCGTCGCGCTGAGAGCCGACGACCCCTGGGTTCACACCCTGGCTTTCGTCGCGGCGCTTTCGGTGCACGACCTCATGCTCTCGCAGCTTGGAGCTGGCGCGGATTGCCAGCTCAAGTGGCCGAACGACGTGCTGGTCGGCGGCGCCAAGATCTGCGGCATCCTGCTGGAGCGCAGGGGCGATCATGTGATCGTCGGGATCGGCGTCAACGTCGTCACGGCGCCGGAACTTGCCGACCGCGCGACAACGTCGGTCCGCAAGGCAAACCCTGATAATCACAGCGACGCACATACCGTTCTTGGCGATCTGGCAGACCGCTTCGCGGCGCGTCTTGCGCAGTGGCGTATGGAAGGGCTGGCCTCGACGCTGGCCGACTGGACGCGTCATGCTCATCCTCCGGGAACGCCGCTTTTGGTGACGCTGGACGAGGAAGGGCTGCTGCCAGGTGCCTTTGCCGGGCTTGACCCGGACGGAGCATTGCGCTTGCGTCTGGCCGACGGGTCCCTACGTGTCGTTCACGCCGGTGACGTTTCGCTCGCCTGAAGGAAATTCCATGCTGCTTGCCATCGATGCCGGCAACACCAATGTCGTCTTCGCGCTGTTCGAGGGACGCACTTTGCGCGGGCGCTGGCGCATTGCCACGGACCCCCGCCGCACGGGTGATGAATATGCGGTATGGCTCATGCAGCTACTCTCGATCCGCGGCGTAGCGGCGGAAGAGATCAAGAGCATCATCATCTCGACCGTGGTCCCGCGCGCGCTGCACAATCTCGAGATACTCTGCCGGCACTATTTCGATGTCGAACCGCTGGTGGCGGGCGTCGGCAAGGCGGACTACGCGATCGACATCGACGTCGATCAGCCCAAGTCGCTCGGTGCCGACCGTGCGGTCAACGCCATTGCCGCGCATGAACGACACGGGGGCGATCTCATCGTCGTCGATTTCGGCACTGCCACCACCTTCGACGTGGTAGATTACAACGGCGCCTACAAGGGCGGTATCATTTCGCCGGGCATCAACCTGTCGCTAGACGCGCTGGTGGGCAATACGGCCAAGCTGCCGCGCATCGCCATTGCCGTTCCCACGACGAAGAGCGTGATCGGTCGTAATACCGAGGACCAGATGCTGATCGGCGTGTTCTGGGGCTATGTGGCGATGATGGAGGGCCTGATCGCCCGCATGCGCAACGAGATTGGTCGCCCCGCCAAGGTCATCGCGACCGGCGGGCTGGCCGTACTGTTCGACGAGGCTTCCGATATTTTCGACGCGGTCGATCCCGACCTGACGCTCGAAGGCCTCGCCATTCTTGCCGAAAGGGCATCCAAGAAGTGATTCCAGGTAACGAACTGCTGTTTTGCGCGCTCGGTGGCTCGGGCGAGATTGGCATGAACGTCAATCTCTACGGCTGCCAGGGCAAATGGCTTATGGTCGACCTGGGGATGACATTCGGCATGAACGAATATCCCGGCGTGGACCTGGTTTTCGCGGACCTCGATTTCATCGAGGGGGAGCGCGAAAACCTGCTGGGGATCGTGCTCACTCACGCGCATGAGGATCACATCGGCGCGGTTCCGTATTTTGCCGAGGAACTGAACGTTCCGATCTACGCCACGCCCTTCACCGCGCGCCTGGTGGCGGCGAAGCTGGAGGAAGCGGGCATTCTTGACCGGGTCGAACTGATCGTCATCGATCACCTCGACCAGTTCCAGCTCGGACCGTTCGGTATCCGCTATGTGCCGCTTGCGCACTCGATTGCCGAAGGCAACGCGTTGCTGATCGACACGCCGTTCGGCCGCATCTTCCACACCGGTGACTGGAAGCTGGACGACGAGCCCCAGGTGGGCACGCCCGCGACCCAGGCCGAACTGACCGAAATCGGCGAGAACGGCGTGCTGGCGCTCGTCTGCGATTCGACCAACGTCTTCAATCCCGAGGCGTCCGGTTCCGAAGGCGAGGTCTATCGCGGCCTGCTGGAGGAAGTGAAGCGGCACCGCGGCCGCCGGGTTCTGGTGACCACCTTTGCTTCGAACGTGGCCCGTCTTCAGACGCTGGGCGAGGTGGCCCGCAAGACCAACCGCAAGCTCTGCGTTGCGGGTCGCTCGCTGGACCGGATCATCGAGACCGGGCAGGCCAGTGGCTATCTCAAGAAGCTGCCCGAGCTGGTCGATGTCGAAACCGCGATGGATCTGCCGCGCGGCGAAGTGCTGATCGTCGCAACGGGCGGGCAGGGCGAGCCGCGCGCGGCGCTTTCACGGATTTCCGAGGGCAATCATCCGATCAAGCTTGAGAAGGGCGATGTCGTCCTGTTCTCCAGCCGCCAGATTCCTGGAAACGAGATCCCGATCGGACGGATCCAGAACCGGCTCTCGGACGCTGGCATCGTCATCGTCACGGACCGTCAGAGCATGATCCACGTTTCGGGCCATCCCGGGCGGCCCGAACTGGTGGCGCTCTATGGTTGGCTCAAGCCCGAGATCCTGCTTCCGGTCCATGGCGAAATCCGCCACATGCGCGAACAGGCGCGGCTCGGCGTGGAAAGCGGCATTCCGCACGCGGTGTTCCAGAAGAACGGCGATCTCGTGCGCCTGGCGCCCGGTCGTCCGGGCAAGTTCGGCGAGGTCCATTCCGGGCGGCTGATCCTTGACGGCGATATCATCGCGCCCGCCGATGGCGACGCCATGGTCATGCGGCGCCGGATCGCCTTCAACGGTGTGGTTTCGGTCGCCGCGGATCGCCGCGGCAACGTTCAGGTCGCGGCGATCGGGCTCCCGCTCGACGAGGACTACGCCAAGTTCATCGACGAGGCGCAGCGCGATGTCGCCAATGCCCTGGGCAAGGCGAAGAAATCGGACCGCGAAGTTCGGGTCGAGGCGGCCCGCCTGGCCGCCCGCCGCGCAGCTACGCGCTGGTCGGGCAAGAAGCCGCAAGTGCAGGTCATGCTGCTGGAGGATTGAGGCGATGGCGATGCAATGGACTTCGATGGTGGCGATCTACGGCCTGTTCTGGGTCCTGAGCGCCTTTCTCGTCATGCCTTTCGGTCTTCGTACGCCCAACGAAGTGGAAGGTTTTCGCGTCGAAAAGGGCCATGCGGACAGCGCCCCGGTCAATTTCCGGCCGCGCCTGATCGCGAGGCGCGCCACGCTGCTCGCGGTCGTGCTTTTCGGGCTCTACTACGTGAATTATGCCCAGCAGTGGATCACGGTTGGCGATCTCAACTTCTTCGGGAAGCCGCCGGTTCAGGACCTCGGATACTGAGGGTCACAAAAAAGCCCGCCTGATGAAGGCGGTCTTTTTCATGTCGCATTGCCGAGCGATCAACTGCGCAGACGTTCGATTCCCTGAGCCAGTGCGACATAGAGCTTGCCCATGTCCGACGAGAGCAGGGTGACGCCCAGCGCATTGCCGTCGCGGGTCGAGAGGACCTGTCGCAGGATCGATTCGAAGTCGTGGATGTAGCGGCTGACGTGCTCGCGGAAGGCATCTTCGCGTTCGAACAGCTGCTGGATCGACTTGATTTCCCCGGCATCGAGCAGCGAAACAGCACGGCGCGTGAAGATCCCGCGATCGCCGCGGAGATAGGAGGCCCAGGCGGTGTCGGAAACATCGCTCGATAGCGCCGAGGCAATGTCGATGGCGTTGGAATTCAGGGACTCGGTGATCAGCGCCACGCGGCGGGCGAAATCGTTGTCGACCTGCTCCTCGGCCTGCTCGCGCGCCTGGGTGACGCGGCTTTCGAGATTGCCGACGAGGTCTTCGACCTTGGAGAGCTGTTCGCGAAGCTGGATGGTCGCTTCGCGGGCGGCGCCGGAAGCGTGGGCCACGGCCTGATCGAGTTGCCCGGTTACTTCCGCGACGCGCGTGCGCATGGAGCGATCGATGGCCTGGGCGCTTTCCGTCCCGAGGTTTTCCGCCACCTGGGCGATGCGCGCGGCGCTGCCGGTCTCGATCGCGCCGACGGAGTCCTCGATCGACTTGCCAAGCGCAGCAAGGGCGTCCTGCAGTTCGGTCTGGGCCCGGCCGGCAGCGGTTTGCGTTGCCGTGTCGATATCGGTGATGGACGTGTGCAGGACGCGCAGCAGGTCGGCGTGTGCGGCGCCGTGCTCCGAGAGATCCGAATGCATGGCGGAAAGCTCGTCCGCGAAATCCTTGAGGTTGGTGCCGGACTGCTCGACGCCGCCTGCGAGTTCCTCGCCGCTTCTGGCCGATTGGCGCAGAGCCTCCAGAACGCTGGCAATACCGGCATGAAGGCGGTTGAGGCGCTCCTCGGAGACGACCAGCGCCTCGGGAAGATCGTTATGGGCAAAGCGTGCGCTGCCCTGGATCAGCTCCAGCAGCCGTACGCTCGTCTCGGTGAGCTTTTCGACTTCGCCATCGGTCGCCGAGAGTGTCGCGCGGGCGGCCGTGAGGCGCTCGGTCAATTGCGCCAGGCTGCCGCGCAGACGGGTTTCGAGGGCTTCGCTGCTGCCGACGATGGCGCCGAAACGGGCTTCATATTCGCCAAGTTCGCCGCTTACGGCCACGGCGCGTTCGCTCAGAGCCGATGCCTGCAGGCGCTGATTTTCAAGGCGTTCGGCGATGGCATGGTCGAGATTGCCAAGCATCTGGTCGATGCGCGCAATAGCGTGGCGTTCCTGTTCGGCCTGGCGGGCCTGACGCTCACCGAGTTCGCTCGCAAGCCGTTCGCGGCGGGCCGAAATCTCGCGATCGAGGTTTTCGGCATCGTTGCCGATCGCCTCCAGGCTGCCCCGCAGCGCGGACAGAGCCGTGTCCTGAGCCCGGGTGATGCCGCGCGCCACTTCGCCCTGTTCCTCGTGCAGGTCGTCGAGCGCCTGCCGCCAGGCTTCTGCCGCGCGGCCTTCGCCATCGCGCAAGGCGCGCGAGACGACGTCGCTTTCCTCACGCAAGGCCACGAGCCGGGCGCGAAGCGAAGTGAGGCTTTCTTCCTCATGACGGTCGAGCTGTCCGCGGGTCTGCGCGATTTCTTCCTCGAGCGCTTCGGCCCGGGTTCGAATGGATTCGAGTGCAGCGACTTCGTGGCCGTCGAGCTCGCTGCGGAAGGCCGTCCCGCGTTCGGAAAGCAGGTCGAAGCGCCGGTCGGCCAGGGCGGCGACCTGTTCGCCGCGTGCATGGATTTCGGTCAGCGCCGCTTCCACGGATTCCCGCAGCCGGGCAACCTGCCGTTCGCTGGCGGAGCCGAACTCGTTCAGGCGATTGAAGCCGTTGATCATGTCTTCCAGCTGGACATGGGCGGCGCGGCCGGCGTTGCCGATATTGTTAGTGACGTCCTTGGCCGAACTGGCGATGACGGGGAGCTGGTTGCGCAGCTTCTCCATGTTGTCGAGAGCGGCCTGGCTGACCCCGCTGATCGATTCCACGCGCGAGCCGTTCTCGCGGATCAGGCCCTGCAAGCGCTCAGCGTTTGCGGAAAGCCGCTCGGTGGCAATGCGCCCCAGCGATTCCAGATCGCGCGACTGGGCTGCGATGAATTCCCGCGCCAGGCTGAGTTCGCGGTTGACCGTAGTCAGGCGCGTTTCAAGCTGCGCGGACTCGTTCGACAGGGCCCGGGCGACATTGCCGAAACGCCTGCTTTCGCGCGAGCTGTGGCGCAGGACCAACAGCCAGACCATGCCGACCAGCAAGAGCGGCACCGCCCACTGCACGACAAGGGCGGGGACGGTGTCGAGGCTCAGGGTCTCGAAATGCGGGGAGAGGGCGTAGAGAAAGAACGCCGTCCAGCCCAGGGTCGCGGCGCCGGCCAGCGAAGGGGCCAGCCAATCGCGCGAGGGGGCGGCAAGGGCCGGTTCATCGGTGGCGACCCAGGCGTTGCGCCAGGCATCTTCTGAAATCGCTTCTGCGGGTTCCGGCGGCGAAACGCCCACTGCCAAGGTTTCGTTCATGCGGTCTTCCGAGTTTCCGTCCGCAGTGCGGGCCGAATTGTCTTCGCTGCCATTCGCGCCGAGCGCGACGATCCTGTTTTCCCCAGCCATGGGATCAGGATACCACGCGGGAGGCACCTATAAAGCCCACTTTAACCCTTTGGGCATTAAGCTGGGGAAATGGCTTATGAAGCAGGTGCCCTCGAAGCGACCCTCGCCGCGGCAGCGGGCGGGGATCCCGCGCTTTTCGCGGAGTTGCGCGCGTCCTATCTGGAAAGCGTGGCGCGGCAGGCGGATCTGCTGTCCCGCTCCCGTTGCGATGGCAATTGGCACCTTGCGGCCATGCGCCTGAAGGGGCTGGCGGCCAGCTTCCATTCGGCCCAGCTCCTGGCACTGGCGGAGCAGGCGCTGGACGGCGCTCCCGGCGAACCCGGAGTTATACGGCGCCTCGATGCCTATCTTGCCGAGTTTTCCGCCAGCTGATGCAAGCGTCGCGCTTGGCACCGGGCTGCCCTTTGCCTAAGTGGCTAAGGGTCGCTGGAGGTTAACACACTGCGTATCGCATTGCTCGCCATGATGGAGCCTGCCGTGGCGGGTCAGTCCCTGCCGCGCGCCTTCCTGCGCGTGGGCGGCGCGACCCTGGCGCAGCATCAGCTCGGGCTCGCCCTTGCGCTCGATTGCCAGCGGGTGATCTGCCTCGCGAAGGGGCCCTCGCCGGAGATGATCGCCCTTCAGCACATGGCGGAGAACGCCGGCCTGCAATTCCATATCGCCACCGGCGCGAGGCAGCTTGCCGGGCTGGTGACGGCGAATGACGAACTGGTCGTGATCGGGGAAGGGCTCTTCGTCGAGCCCGCCGGCGTCGTGCCGCTGCTTGAGGGCAGGGCGCCAGCCGTGCTTGTCCAGCCGGTCGAAGGCGGGCTGGCCGCCGGGTTCGAGCGCATCGACATCAACCGGGCGAGCGCTGGATTGATGCGAATCCCGGGGCATCTGGTGGAAAACCTTCAGGAGCTTCCGGGCGATTGCGATGTGCATTCCGCGCTGACACGGATCGCGCTGCAAGCGGGCGTACCGATGCGCGAAGTTCCCGTGGCCGTGCGCAGCGGCGTCGATTGGCGGCTGATTCGCGATGAAGCCGAAGCTCACGCGGTAGAGCTGGAATGGTTGCGCGGGCGTTTCGCCGATGGCGACAGCGTCTCGCCGGGCCGGGCCGTCGCCCGTTACGGCGTGCTGACGTTCGGATCCTCGCTGCTCCATGCGGGCAATGCCAGCAACATGTTGAGCCTCGGCGTGCTCGTGGCGGTGGCGCTGGCAGGCGGCCTTGCTTGGTTCGGTTTCGTGACGATCGCCTTCCTCTCGCTGGTGGCAGCCGCGTTGCTGGTAGAGGCGAGCCGGCTTCTGCGCTCGGTAGAGCGGCAGGCGCTGGGGCAATTGCCGCCCGCGATCCCGCGCGCCGATGTGCTGCGCTGGCTGGTCGACACGCTTTTCGGGCTGTCGCTGCTGGCCGCCATTCCGCGGCTAGGGGGCGAATCGCTCATTTCGTGGATGTTCCCACCGGCCATGCTGATGATGCTTCTGGCCCTGATTCCCCGGTTCGTGACCGGCAAGGTGGCGTCGCTGGCGACAGACCGTGCCACATTGGGACTTGTGCTGGCTTTTGCCGCAGGATTCGGGCAAGTTGAGCCGTTGGTGGAAGTTCTGGCGATCACGCTCGTTGTGGTCGGCATGGCTCTTCCGCTACGTGGGAAGGACTAACCGGGGCTTAACCAGATACAGGGTATACGGGACGGATGATCGACAACGCTGTTCATCCGGCCGACGACCAGACCGCGGAGGCTTTGCTCCGTGCGGACCTGGCGCGCGGCGATGCCATGGCCGACAGCGTGCTGCCGATACTGCAGTACTTGCTCGCGGCCGAGGACAGTGCGCTTTTCAGCGACGAAATTCTTGCGCGCGTGCGCGGCGTGCTGGCAGATCTGGCGCGCCAGATCGTCGAGCCGCTTCACCTGGGCGGTGCGGATTCCGGCTCGCTTGTCGAAGACGTCGAAGACATGGCACGCCTCTTCATGGCGGATCCGCTGCTTTTGTCCCACGTCCACGCCATGGCCCTGGAATGGCAGATGACCGAGCGGTTGCAGACGCGCCTGGCGCTGGATCCTGTCGTTCCCCCGCTCGTCCAGGCAATGCTGGCCTCTGCCGAAGGTGCCACGCACGCCTTGGCCGTGACCTGGCTCGCGTCGCAGGCGCGTTGGTGCCAGGCGCAGCGGCGCATGAGCCTGCCCTTGTCCGAACTGCCGGGAGATCTGCTTCACCGCCTGATCCTCGCCGTGCGCAGCGCGATGGCGGCGCGGCCCATCATGGGCGAACGCCTCGTGCTGGTGGAAGCCGCTATCCGCCGCAGCTATGACGAAGGTGCCACCCGTCTGGGCCTGGCCTCGCGTTTGCTGACCGGGCTTGGGGGCGCCTTCCATATCGCCCTTTCCGTGAGTCACGCGGGCGCGGCGCTGTTCTTCACGGCAATTGCGGCGGGCTCCGGCCTGCGGCGTGAGGCGGCGGTGCTCGCGACCCATGAGGCGCAACTGGCCAGGCTGGCGCTGGCCCTGCGGGCAGCCGGGCTGAAGGCGGCGGACATCGAAAAGCAGTTCCTTGCCATTCATCCCGAAGCGATGCTGCCCGAGGGCTTCGAGAGGCTGGGCGCGGACGTGGCGGCTTCGATCCTGGCCAGCGGACGGCAGGGCGGCTGATGCTGATGGAAGGTACCATTCTTGCCCGCGCAGTCAGCGACGCGCAGGACAGGCTGCTCGAAGCGGACGAGCCGCTGGCGGGACTTCAGGAGCGCTGCGGCGGCGAACTGCCCGGCACCATCGCCATTCCCGAATTGCTCGAACTGGTCCGCAAGGCCCGGCGTTACGGCTTCCGCCTTGCGCGCGCCGTCACCGCCCATGATGGCGGGGACGTGATCACGGCCTGGGTCGAAGTGGAACCGCAAGGTCTGAACGAAGGATGTCAGATCGTCGTCCGCAACTGGCAGGCCGCTCCCGCGCCCGTCGAGGATGCGGCTTCGGTGGAGCGGCGGCGCACGATGATCGACCGGCACCTTGCCGAGTTGAGCGCCCAGCTCGATGCCGATCAGCGCGTACTCACGGTCCTGTCGGACAGCCCGGAACTGGCCGGGGTCGCGGCGGCGATGGAGGCCGGTTTCGGCGGCCACTGGACCGAGTTCCTGCCGCCCGAGAAAGTGACTCACAAGCAGCCGCTGCACTGGCGCCTGCTCGACGGATCGCGCGTGGTCGTTTCGGGATCGCGCCGGTCGTGGCGGGTTTCGCTCGTTCCGCACATGCGGCCCGGTTTCGATCCGGCGGGCTTCGAGCTTCTGCTGGTGTCGGACACGCCCGGCACTTCGGCCGCAGCCGTTCGCGAACCGATGGAGCCGATGCTTCGCCGCAGCCTCGTCGGACACGATCTGGCGCCGGTGCTGCGTCAGCCGATCTCGCGGATCATCGCCAATGCCGAGACGATTCGCACGCGGCTCGCCGGACCGCTGCCGGACGCCTACGCGGAGTATGCGGGCGAAATCGCCGGCGCTGGCAAACTGCTTTTGGGATTGCTGGAAGATCTCGCCGATCTCGAAGTGGTCGAGACGGAAGGCTTCAGCACGGCGCCGGACCGGGTAGACCTATCGGAGCTGGCCCGGCAGGCCGCCGGCATCCTGAATGTCCGCGCTCAGGAAAAAGGCATCGTCATAGAGGCGCCGCATGGCTCGGAAGTCTTGCCGGCGGTGGCGGAATATCGCCGCGTCCTGCAGGTTCTGCTGAACCTCATCGGCAATGCCATTCGCTACTCGCCGGAGCGCTCGCACATCTGGATCCGCCTCGAAGCGCTGGGCGATCGCGCCCGGATCATCGTGGCGGACCAGGGACCGGGGCTGTCGCAAGAGCAGCAGGGCAAGATCTTCGACAAGTTCGAACGGCTCGGTCGCAGCGGAGACGGCGGTTCCGGCCTCGGCCTCTACATTTCGCGCAGCCTGGCGCGGGCCATGGGCGGCGATCTGCTGGTGGACAGCGCACCAGGGCAGGGCGCGCGCTTCATTCTCGAAGTGCCCGCCGACCTTCCGGGCTGATCAACGGCGCCTGTTCACAGGCGTCTCCTTCACAGGCGCTCCCTTCACAAGCGGTGATCGTTGGCATCCTTGCCGCGACGCGCCAGCCACAGCAGGATGACGCCCACCGCCGCCATGACCGCGCCGCGCACGGCCCAGGAGCGATCATCCAGCATCATGCTGTCGCTCGGCCACGAGATGATCCCCGTCCCTTGGCCGACCCAGAGCAGGCCGACGGCGATGCCGAACAGTCCTATGACAAAGGCAAGAAGCCTGAGGAATGACATTACAATTCCTCCTGTTTTATCTTGTGAAAAGGCCGGGTTTGCGCGGCTATCTTAGGGCGTGAAACGGGAAAGCTCCGGTAACCGCGGTCACGTTCCTGGTGCCCGGCAAGTCGGTGGACCGGCATCGATCCGAGCTTCGGCCGGGGGCGAGCAGGCGTTTGACCCATGCCTTCGGCTTCTACAGCCCCGGTTCGTGGATCTCGAGCCGGGAAAACCCCCGCCAAGCTCAGGAAAAACATGGAATCCGGCCGGAAAGCACTGAGGATCATCTGCTAACGCCCCCGTAGCCAATGCTTTGTTGCTGCCCTGAAAGCTATCGCTTGGCCTCTCTCATATCAAGCACTTGTACATAGCGGGCCTTAACCAGGTGCCGCGCCGGCAGGCTGCCTGAATGCGCGCGCACAAAAAGAAAGGCCCCCGCTTGCGCGAGGGCCTTCCTGTTATCGGTGCATTGCCTTGGTCGCTCTTGCGAGCAACGGGCTCAGCGCTGGCCGATCGGCACGAAATCGCGCTGCGTCGGGCCGGTGTAGAGTTGACGCGGGCGGCCGATCTTCTGGCCGGGATCGGAGATCATTTCGTTCCATTGCGCCACCCAGCCCACGGTGCGGGCGAGGGCGAAGAGCGCCGTGAACATCGTGGTCGGGAAGCCGATGGCCGAGAGAATGATGCCCGAGTAGAAGTCGACGTTCGGGAACAGCTTCTTCTCGACGAAGTACGGATCGTTGAGCGCGATTTCTTCGAGGCGCAGGGCAGTCTCGAAGAGCGGGTCGGTGACCTTCAGCGCGTCGAACACCTCGCGAACGGTCTTCTGCATGACCGTGGCGCGGGGATCGTAGTTCTTGTAGACGCGGTGACCGAAGCCCATCAGGCGGAACGGATCGTTCTTGTCCTTCGCACGCTCGATGTAGTGCGGGATCTTGTCCGGCGTGCCGATTTCCTTGAGCATGTTGAGCGCGGCTTCGTTCGCGCCGCCATGCGCAGGACCCCAGAGGCAGGCGATACCGGCCGCGATGCATGCGAACGGGTTGGCGCCCGACGAACCGGCAAGGCGCACGGTCGAGGTCGAGGCGTTCTGCTCGTGGTCGGCGTGCAGGATGAAGATGCGGTCCATGGCCTTTTCGACGGCCGGGATCACTTCATACTCTTCCGCAGGCACGCCGAAGGTCATGCGCAGGAAGTTGCCGGTGTAGCTCAGCTTGTTGTCAGGATAGACGAAGGGCTGGCCGACCGAATACTTGTAGGCCGCTGCCGCAATGGTCGGCATCTTGGCGATCAGGCGGTGCGAGCTGATCTTGCGGTGCTCGGGGTCCGAGATGTCGGTCGAGTCGTGATAGAACGCCGAGAGCGCGCCGACGACGCCGCACATGATCGCCATCGGGTGGGCGTCACGGCGGAAGCCGCGGTAGAAGTTCGCCAGCTGCTCGTGGAGCATCGTGTGGCGCGTGATGGTGTTTTCGAAGGTTGCCAGCTCGTCGGCGCTCGGCAGTTCGCCATTGAGCAGCAAATAGCTGGTTTCCATGAACGACGAATTTTCAGCCAGCTGGCCGATCGGGTAGCCGCGATGGAGCAGCACGCCTTCGTCGCCGTCGATATAGGTCAGCGCGCTTTCGCAGCTGGCCGTCGACGTGAAGCCGGGATCGTACGTGAACTTGCCCGTCTGGGCGTAGAGCTTGCGGATATCGATGACATCCGGGCCGACACTGCCCTTCAGTACGGGGTAGTCGAATTCCGTGCCACCAGCATTCAGTTTGACCTGATCACCCACCAGTTCTTACTCCTTATATGTGCGACCCGGTCGCGGCGTCCGCCTGCGCGCCAATGCGTGCGAGGCTTTCGTCCCGGCCGAGCAGAACCAATACGTCGAAAATACCCGGAGAGGTCGTTTGACCAGTCAGGGCCGCCCGCAAGGGTTGCGCGAGCTTGCCGAGGCCCAATCCCAGATCCTCGGCCATTGCCTTCAGGTTGGCTTCCAGTGCCTCCAGGAGCCATTCGGGCTCGCTGGAAAGACGCTCGTGAATGGCGGCAAGGCGCCCCCGCGCCTCGTCCGTCAACAGCGCCTGCGCCTTCTCGCTGAACGCGAGCGGACGCTTGGCAAACAGGAAGGCCGCGCCTTCTGCAAGTTCGTTGAGGTCCTTTGCACGGACCTTCAGTACCGGCATCGCCTGCGCAAGCAGGGCAAGGTCGGTGTGTTCGTAGCCGGCCTGGACCAGGCGCGGCAGGACCAGTTCCGCCAGGCGGGCGTCATTCGCCTCACGCAAGTAGTGGCCATTGAGATTCTGGAGCTTCGCGAGATCGAAGCGCGAGGGCGACTTGCCGACGTCGGCCATGTCGAACCACTTCACGGCCTGTTCGCGGCCGATGAATTCTTCATCGCCGTGGCCCCAGCCAAGACGCAGCAGATAGTTGAACAGCGCTTCCGGCAGGACGCCCATCTCGTCGCGATAGGCATCGACGCCAAGAGCGCCGTGACGCTTGGAAAGCTTGGCGCCGTCCGAACCGTGGATCAGCGGCACATGGCCGTAGACCGGCACTTCCCAGCCCATGCCGTGGATGATCACGAGCTGGCGGAAGGCGTTGTTGAGGTGGTCGTCACCGCGCAGGACATGGGTAACGCCCATGTCGTTGTCGTCCACGACGACGGCCAGCATGTAGGTCGGCGTACCGTCGGAGCGCAGGATGACGAAATCGTCGATTTCCTCGTTCCGAACGGTGACTTCGCCCTGGACCAGATCGGTGATCGTCGTCTCGCCGTCACGCGGCGCCTTGACGCGCACGACGTAGGACTTGTCGGCGGGCCAGGTCGAGGGATCGGCATCGCGCCATTCGCTGTCGATGCGGAACGGGCGGCGTTCTTCCTGTGCCTTCTGGCGGCGTTCGGCGAGTTCCTCGGTCGTGAGGTAGCAGCGATAGGCGTGGCCGTTAGCCAACAGATCGGCGGCCACTTCAGCATGGCGGTCCGAACGGGCGAACTGGAACACCGCCGGTTCGTCGCCATCGAGGCCGAGCCAGGTCAGTCCGTCGAAGATCGCCTCGATCGCCGGCTCGGTCGAGCGCGCGCGGTCGGTGTCCTCGATGCGAAGCAGATACTTGCCGCCGTGGTGACGGGCGAAGAGCCAGTTGAAGAGTGCGGTACGAGCGCCTCCGATATGGAGATAACCCGTGGGCGAGGGGGCAAAGCGCGTGACGACGGCCTTGCTTGCCACCGCTCCGCTCGATGCACTGCCGCTTGCCATTCTAATAACCTTCCTGTCCTATGCTCGTCATGGCCAGCCACGCCGCCACGACGGTTGATTTCGAGCGTCCGGTTTTAGCCGGAGGCGCTGCATTGCAGCATCGCCCATGGATCAGCAAGAGCCACTTGTCGAGCGGTTTGGCGGGTGTCGAGTGTTTTCTTTCGAACTGCAGTTTCACCAGAGCGCCGTGGCTGGCCGTGGCCTTTGGAACTGGCGCAATTGCTTGGTTTTTCCTGTCGTCTGCAGCGACATGGGTAGCCCTTTGCGTAGTATGCGTCGCGATTGCATTATTCGCATTGAACTGGCACGTGGGCTCGGCTCGGTTCCCTTATATCAGACAGGCGATCCTTTCGCTATCGCTGGTCGTCCTGGCAGGGTGCCTATCGATCTGGACCCGGTCGGAAATCGTCGGGCAACCGGCCATAGAGCGGACCATGGCGGGCATCTTCACGGCCCGGGTGCTGTCGCTCGAAGAGCAGCCGGCGCTGCAGCGAGATCGGCTGACACTGGCGTTGCGAGAGCCACGAAGCGGGCGGTCCATCAAAGTCCGGGTCAACCTGCCGACCGCGCTGCGGGAACAGCCGCTGAGCACCGGTGCGGTCATTAGGTTCCGCGGCCGGCTTACCCCTCCGGCATCACCCATGTTCCCTGGTGGATACGATTTTGCGCGCGGGGCCTGGTTTTCGGGCCTGGCAGCCACGGGCTCGATTACATCGCCGGTCGAAGTGATATCGCTCGGGCGTGGAGGCGATTGGCTCGCCGACCAGCGTGCCGCGTTGTCCCGTCATATAACGATGCGTCTCGCAGGGTCGCCGGGCGGTATCGCGGCAGCGCTGACGACCGGAGACATGGGCGCGATCGGCCAGGATGATGCCCAGGCCATGCGCGATGCGGGCCTGGYCCACCTTCTGTCGATCAGCGGACTTCACGTGAGTGCCGTGATCGGCTGCGTCTATTTCGTCGTATTGCGCCTTCTGGCCCTTTTCCCGGCACTGGCCCTGAGGGTCCGCCTGCCGATACTGGCCGCAACATGCGGCGCGGCCGCGGGGCTGGGTTACACGCTGTTGAGCGGCTCGCAGGTTCCTACCATGCGCGCTTTCCTGGGCGCTCTGCTCGTTCTCGCTGCCATGGCATGGGGCCGTGAAGCGCTGTCCATGCGCTTGCTGGCGGTGGCGGCTGTCATCGTGCTGCTCATCTGGCCCGAGTCGGTCGTCGGTCCCAGCTTCCAGATGAGCTTCGCGGCGGTGATGGTTTTGGTGGCACTCGGCAATGCAGAGCCGCTGAAGCGCTGGTTGGCACCCCGGGAAGAGGCCTGGCCTTTCAAGGTCATGCGCCACCTCACGATGATCCTGATCACCGGCATTGTGATCGAATTGGCGTTGATGCCCATCGCCCTGTTCCATTTCCATCGTGCCGGCCTCTATGGTTCTGTCGCCAATGTGATCGCGATCCCTTTGACGACGCTGGTCATCATGCCTTTCGTCGCCCTGGCGCTCCTGCTCGATGTGGTTGGGCTTGGAGGTCCGGTGTGGTGGCTGGCGAACCACGCTATCGACGCCCTGCTGGCCATCGCCCGCTTCATAGCCGCGGAACCGGGAGCCGTTCGGGTGATGCCCACGATGAGTGGGTGGCATTTTGCGTTGTTTGTTGCTGGAGGGCTCTGGCTGGGCCTTTGGGACAGTCGCATCCGGCTATGGGGGATTTTGCCTATAGCTGCCGGTTTCTTCGGCTTGATGCTCATTCCGGTTCCGGACATGATGGTTTCGGGCGATGGCCGCCATGTGGGCTGGATCGATCCCGAGAGCCATCGGCTCGTGATGCTCCGCGCCGGTTCCGGGAACTACGCCCTGGACAACCTCATGGAAGTTGCCGGGACGCGAGAGGTCCCGGTCAATGCGCAGACGGCGCCCGGAACGCGATGCAACGCGGACTTCTGCGCCGTCGAGCTACGTCACGGCCAGGGGGCTCGGCATGTGTTGATCGCGCGGGGGAGGGCCATCGTCCCCGAGATGCAACTGGCCGAGGCGTGCAGGTGGGCCGACGTGGTGATTGCCGAGCGCCGCCTGCCGAGGACCTGCCGGCCGAAGTGGCTCAAAGTTGATCGCCAGATGCTGGATCGAACGGGCGGGCTGACTATCGATCTTGCAAGCCGCAGTGTGACGACCGTGGCGGAGGGGCAAGGAAACCATGGCTGGTGGAAACCCGCTACGCCGGCCATGATCGAACGCAAGGGATGGTATTAGCGACCGCTGGCCTGAGGAGGGCGAACAGGGCGCCCTCCTGAAACGGATCAATGATAGCGGCGCAGCAGACCTGCCAGCTTGCCCTGGACTTCTACTTCGTCAGGTCCGTAGATCTGCGGTTCGTAAGCGGCGTTCGCGGGATCGAGGCGCACCATGCCATCTTCCCGGCGCAGATACTTGAGCGTCGCTTCCTCGCCCCGGACAAGGGCGACGACGATCTCGCCATCCCTGGCCGTGGTGGTCCGCTTTACGAGTGCGAAATCTCCGTCGAGAATGCCGGCATCGACCATCGAGTCGCCCGAGACTTCCAGCGCATAGTGATCGCCTGCACCGAGCAGGGCCGCAGGCACCGGCAGCGAGGACTGGCCTTCCAGGGCCTCGATCGGCACGCCCGCGGCAATACGACCATGAAGGGGGATTTCGATCACATCGTTGGCGGGCCTGGCGACCGCCGCCGGACGGGACGGTGCGGCGTTGCCGCCACGCGCCGCCGATACCGCAGCCGCGGTCTTGGCCGGCTTGCTCGTGGCGTCTTCGGGCTGGCGGAGCACTTCGAGAGCGCGGGCACGGTTGGGAAGGCGGCGGATGAAGCCACGTTCCTCCAGCGCGGAAATCAACCGATGGACGCCCGACTTCGACTTGAGATCGAGCGCTTCCTTCATTTCCTCGAAGCTGGGGGAAATGCCGCTTTCTTCAAGCCGGACCTGGATGAACCGGAGCAATTCGTGCTGCTTGCGCGTCAACATCTGCTTAGCCTCATGTGTTCTGTGGCACTTGGCCTGAATCGCCCGACGAACCGGCCCCGGCTGACTTGATGTGTCGTTCAGGGAACTTGTCTGCGAACAATGAGGGAACAATTATGCAACGAATAGGGTATCGTCAAGCAATACCGCCATTTTGGAGCAAGAACACCTGAACGGGATCACCGCGATCAGCGGCGAGGGCATGCGCCGACCGGTCGATCAGGACATTGCTGGCGGCAAGCGAGGACAAGGCGCCGCTATCCTGTAGCGAGAGGGCATGGACCGCCTCACCATCCCAGGATCCCCGCAGGAATTCGCGGCGCGCACCCCCCGTCCTCAAAGGTGCCGAAAGCCGGGTGGCAATCGCGCGGGGTAAGGGCTGCGCGGCGCCCAGAAACGCGCGCAATACGGGGAGAACGAAGAAATATGCGGTCACCAGGCTGGACACGGGATTGCCGGGAAGCCCGATCACCAGTTGACGACGCCCTGCCGTCTGCCGTGTCGCGACCATGAGCGGCTTGCCGGGTTTGATCGCGACGCGCCAGAAGTCGATTTCGGCGCCCCATTTTTCCAGTGCCGGCCGGAGAAGGTCGTGATCGCCCACTGACGCTCCCCCGCTCGTCACGATCACGTCGGCATCGGCGGCCGCGTCGAAGGCGGCGACCAGAGCGTCCAGATCGTCGGGGATTGGTCCATTTCGATTTGCATCGACGGGAACGCTACGCGCTAGAGCGGTCAGCATGGCGCCGTTGCTGGCGGGTATCTGATGGGCTGCGCAGCATTCGGGATCGCCGGACAATTCATCGCCGCTATCGATCACGGTGAGCCGGGGGCGGCGGCGGACGGCGAGATGTCGGTGGCCCGCCGAAATGGCAAGACCGGCCTGTGCCGGCCCGATCAGTGCCCCGGCGGCCAGCAGCGGCGCTCCATCGGCGAAATCCATGCCGCGGAAGCGGACGTGCTTGTGGCCTGGTGAGGGCGCCTCTCCCGTGAGGGCGAGGCGATCGCCCTCACGGTCGACATCCTCCTGCAGGATCACGGCCCGCGCATTGTCGGGCAACAGGGCGCCGGTGGATATCCGCACGGCTTGGCCCGGATCGACGGCTGCACCGAAGGGCCGTCCTGCCGCGCTTTCACCGATCAACTGCCAGGGTCCGGACAGGTCCCCTTCGCTTACGGCATAACCGTCCATGGCGGAGATGTCGGCGGCGGGCTGGACCCGGCGTGCCAGCAAGGGGGCCGCGAGATAGCGACCCAGCGCACCGTCGATGTCGACGTGCTCGACGGGCCGCGGCTCGACCAGCGCAAGCAGACGGGCCTGTGCCTCTTCCAGAGCGATCGGCGGGATCATCGCGGCGATGTCTCAAACCGCCAGTCGCCCGATTTGCCGCCACGCTTTTCGATCAGGCGAATGTCACCGATGACCATGCCCTTGTCGAGCGCCTTGGCCATGTCGTAAATTGTAAGCAGAGCCACGGAAACCGCTGTAATGGCTTCCATTTCCACCCCGGTCTTGCCGCTCAGCGATGCAGTGCCCACGGCCAGCACGGCGCTGTCCTCGAACGTGAAATCCAGGTTTACGGCGTCGAGCGTGAGGGGGTGGCACATCGGGATGAGGTCCGCCGTCTTCTTGGCGGCCATGATCCCCGCGATGCGCGCCGTTCCCAGCACGTCGCCTTTCGGTGCATTGCCGGCGCGGATCGCTTCCAGGGCCGAGGCGCTCATCGTGATCCGTCCGGACGCCACGGCGACCCTGCGGGTCGCGGCCTTGGCGCCAACGTCGACCATGCGGGCCGAGCCTTCCGCATCGATGTGAGTAAGGGACTTGCTCAAGCGCGGGCTATCCTCAATCTGCGAAGAGGAGCTGGCGGGTTGCCGCTTGGACATCCGCCTGACGCATCAGGCTCTCGCCAACGAGGAAAGTACGGGCGCCGCAAGCCGACAGCCGTTCCAGATCGGCGTGAGTGTTGATGCCGCTTTCGCTCACGAGCAGGGTGCCGGCGGGCGCCAGCGGGGCGAGGCGTTCCGTCGTCGAAATATCGGTCGCGAACCGCTTGAGATCGCGGTTGTTCACGCCAATGAGGCGCGACTTGAGGCGGCTCGCCCGCTCCATCTCGTCTTCGTTGTGGACTTCGACCAGGCAGTCCATCCCGCGCTCACGCGCCGCAGCCTCGATTTCGGCCATAAGCACGTCGTCCAGCGCGGCGACGATGATCAGGATCGCGTCGGCGCCGATCGAGCGCGCCTCTGCGACCTGCCAGGGATCGATCATGAAATCCTTGCGGATCACCGGAAGCGAGCAGGCGGCCCGGGCCTCGACGAGGAAATCTTCATGGCCCTGGAAGTAGGGCGCGTCGGTCAGCACCGAGAGGCAGGCCGCACCGCCGCGCTCATAAGCGATGGCATGTTCGGTGGGGCGAAAATCAGGCCGGATCAAACCCTTGGAAGGCGAAGCTTTCTTGATCTCCGCGATCAAGGCGAATTCGGTCTCCGCCTTCCGGCGCAGGGCCGCCTCGAAGCCGCGAGGTGCGCTCTGTTCGCGGGACCGGGCGTCCAGGTCATCCAGCGTCGCGAAACCCTTGCGCGTTTGCACTTCAATGCGCTTGGTGTCGCAGATCTCGGTAAGCTTGTCGGACATCGGTACCCTCGAAAACACGCAGCGCCTCAAGCCCGAAGCGCGGAAATCCAGCAATTGAGCAGGGCGTTGGCCAAGCCCTTGTCGATAGCCTCGGCAGCCTCTTCCACGCCTTCCCGCCAGGTCTCGACCTCACCGGCAACGATGAGGGCGCCCGCGGCATTGAGCAGGACGGCGTCGCGATAGGCGCCATGCTCGCCGAGCAGCAGTCGCCGCAGGGCATCGGCATTATGCGCCGCATCGCCGCCGCGTATCGCCCCGACAGGAGAGATGGGCAGCCCTACATCCTCAGGGGAGACGCGGCGCATCGAAAGCTCGCCGTCCTTGATCTCGGCGACTTCGTTGCCGCCGGCGAGGCTGAGTTCGTCCAGGCCCTCGTCGCCGGAAATGACGAAAGAATGCGTGCTGCCCAGGTGCATCAATGCCTCGGCATAGATCGGCACATAGGCTGGTCGCGCAATGCCGACGAGCTGGCGCGTGACGTTTGCAGGGTTTGCCAGCGGCCCCATCAGGTTGAAGATCGTACGGCGGCCGATGGCCTTGCGGATCGGCATGATCCGCCCCATCGCCGGGTGATGCCGGGCAGCGAAGAGGAAGCAGATGCCGAGGTCGCCGAGCGTTTCCTCAGCCGTTTCCGC
Source organism: Novosphingobium sp. YAF33 (assembly GCF_052113265.1). NCBI lineage: Bacteria > Pseudomonadati > Pseudomonadota > Alphaproteobacteria > Sphingomonadales > Sphingomonadaceae > Novosphingobium > Novosphingobium sp. YAF33. Next base: position 203,327 of record NZ_JBFRCW010000003.1, on the reverse strand, counting down.
GGCGCGATCGAGATTGAGCCCCAGCGCTTCGAGCGTATCGGCTGCGCCGGCCTTGGAACTGGCGGCGCGGTTGCCGTGCTTGGCGACGGGCACGCCGCAGGCGGCAACCACCAGCGATACCGCGGTCGAGACATTGAGCGTGTGATGGCCGTCACCGCCCGTGCCGCAGACGTCGATGGCGTTGGCGGGCGCCGAGATCGGGATCATGCGCGCGCGCATCGCCCGGGCGGCACCGGCGATTTCGCCTGAAGTCTCGCCCCGTTCGGTGAGGGCGATGAGGAAGCGGACGATCGAATCGTCATCGACCTTGCCGTCGAGGATCAGCCCGAAAGCGTGCTCGGCTTCGGCTTCCTCGATGGGATGGAGCGGGTCGGGCAAGGTCATCTGCAAGGTCACGCTGCGATCCGTGCGGGCAGCCGGGCGTCGATCCCGCAGAGCCTCAGGTAATTGGCCAGCATCGCATGGCCATGCTGGGTGGCGATGCTTTCCGGATGGAACTGCACGCCATGGATAGGCAGATCGGCATGGCGGAAGCCCATGACATGGCCATCGTCCGAGCGGGCGTTGACCTTGAGCGCTTCAGGAATGTCCTCGACGATCAGCGAGTGATAGCGGGTCGCCGTGAAAGGTGAGGGAATGCCTGCGAAAACGCCGGTATCGTCATGAGTCACCGGCGAGGTCTTGCCGTGCATCAGCCCGCCGCGAACCACTTTGCCGCCGAAGTACTGGCCGATTGACTGGTGGCCCAGACAGACACCGAGCAGGGGCTTGCCGGCATCGGCAGCGGCGCCCACGAGGTCGAGGCTGATGCCTGCCTCGTTAGGCGTGCAGGGGCCAGGCGACAGCAGGAAACCCTGGGCGCCGCTGTCGATGGCCTGCGCGGCGGAGAGCGCGTCGTTACGGACGACTTCGACTTCGGCGCCAAGTTCCATCACGTAATGGACGAGGTTCCAGGTGAAGCTGTCGTAGTTGTCGATGACGAGGATCATTTAACGCCTTTCGTCGCTTTCTCGACGACGATCAAGGGGCCGAGCGGAGGTCCGCCGTCCACGCGCCCGTGCTCGGGGTCCCAGAGCGAGGATACGCTGCCGTCGAGAAACAGCGCATTGGGGCAATCGAGTTTGTCGCGGAACAGCCGGGCGAGCTTGCCGAAGGACACCGGCTCGTCCGAAATCACGAAATGCGCGCGGCCTTTCCGGTCGACGCCCACGGCATTGCGCAGCTTCCTCGATTCGCCGTCCGCGTCGATCTTGGGGTGAAGCTTGCCGCCGATCACCAGCATCGGTCCGGACTGCGTGCCGAAGTCGGGCCGGTTGGAGACGCTCTTGGCGAAATCGTCCGTGGCTCGGATCGCCCATTGTCCTTTCGCGTCGCCATAAAACACGCCGTTGGGCTGGAGGTGGAAATTACCCCAGCCCGCGTTGGTGTTGAGCTTGTGGCCCCGCTCGCCTTCCTCGACGAAATAACCGATGGGCTGTCCCTTGTCGTCGAACATGCCGCCGTTCATCGCGAAGGCCACCGCGTGCCGGCCGGAGGGGCGGCTAGCCGCCAGTTCCGACAGGCTGCGATAGGGCGCAGCGCCCTTGGGGCCGAGCACCATGTGGATCGAATGGCGCGCAGGATCGGCCAGGCAATGCGTGAAGCTTGCGCCTTCGAACGTCGCGCCTTCACAGGACGGAGGCGGTGGGGAAACCTTGGGCTCGGGGGCGGCGTCGGATGAGCAGGCGGCGACGAGGAGCGCGAAGGCGGCAATGCTGCCGGCGCGCGTCACCATCGGCAGGCTGCTGCCCCGGACTTGAGGCCGAAGTTCCGGAGACCCAGGTTCCGAAGCCCCGGGATCGGGAAGGCCTTTACGCCGCTCACTGCCCGAAGCCCGGTTCACCGGCGACGCGAACCGCTTCGCGGGCCGCGGCAAAGAGCGCGCCGGACTTGGCCTCGCACTCGCGCTGCTCGTAGGCGGGGACGCTGTCGGCTACGATGCCGGCGCCGGCCTGAACGTGAAGGATGCCGTCTTTCAGCACGCCGGTGCGCAGCACGATGCAGGAATCGACCGAACCGTCCGGGGCAAAATAGCCGACGCCGCCGGCATAGGCGCCGCGCGTTTCCGGCTCCAGCTCGGCGATGACCTCGCAGGCGCGAACCTTGGGCGCCCCGGAAACGGTGCCTGCCGGGAAGCCTGCGAAGACGGCGTCGATGGCATCGTGCCTGGCCGTGTCGAGCTTGCCCACCACGTTCGAGACGATGTGCATGACGTGGCTGTAGCGTTCGATCGTGTAGCTGTCGGTCACTTCGACGGTGCCGGCAGCCGCCACGCGGCCGACGTCGTTGCGGCCGAGGTCGAGCAGCATGAGGTGCTCGGCCCGTTCCTTGGGATCGGCAAGCAGGCTGACTTCGTTGGCCTTGTCTTCCGAGGCCGTCTTGCCGCGCGGACGGGTGCCCGCGATGGGACGGATCGTCACTTCGCCCTCGCGGACGCGGACGAGGATTTCCGGGCTCGAGCCGATCAGCGCGAAGCCGGGCATGTCGAGGAAATAGAGGAAGGGCGACGGGTTCACGCGGCGCAGCGAGCGGTAGAGCGCCAGCGGAGGCAGGGTGAATTCGCAGGTGAAACGCTGCGCCAGCACGACCTGGAAGATGTCGCCCGCCTCGATGTAGTCCTTGGCCTTGAGAACCATGGCTTCGTAGTCGGACGCGGACATGACCGGGGTCTGGACGGGCTCGGGAAGATCGCTCGCGCTGGGCAGGACCGGGGCGGGCGCGGCCAGCTTGCGCAAGGCTTCGTCGATGCGCTCGGCGGCCAGTTCGACCAGGCGCTCCGGCGTGCCGGCTTCCGGCCAGAGCGGGGCGACGCAGAAGAGTTCGTCGCTCAGGCGGTCGAACACCAGTATCAGCGAAGGGCGCACGAACAGCATGTCGGGCAAGGCGAGCGCGCTTTGCGGCGCGCGCGGCAGCTTTTCGACAAGGCCGATGGTCTCGTAGCCGAAATAGCCGACAAGGCAGGCGAGGGCGGGCGGAAGCGCGGCAGGAACGTCGAAGCGGCAGCTTTCGACCAGCGCACGCAGTTCCACCAGCGTCTCGCCGGCCAGCGGCGCGAAAGCCTCGCGGTCGTTCTGCCAGTCGCGGTTGATCTCGCAGCCCTGGCCTTCGGCGCGGAACACCAGGTCGGGATCGAGGCCGATCAGGCTGTAGCGCCCGCGCGTCTCGCCGCCTTCGACCGATTCGAGCAGAAAGTCGCCGCGGCCTTCCTCGAAGAGCTTGAGCGCGACGGCGACCGGGGTTTCGGTATCGGCCACGAGCTTGCGCCAGAGCAGTGCCGGCTTGCCCTTGGAGAGCTGCGCCAATGCCGCAAGGCGATCCGATTCGCGTTCCATGACCCCGGTCTTCATCTGATTGGCCTTATTCGGCGCTGGCGGTGCCGGCGAGCTGGTCGCGCACGGCCTTGATGGCCTTGTCGTGCTTGGTCACGCCCACTTCCTTGCGGATCGCCTTGCCGAGCGCGTCGGTATAGGCCTGGCCCATCTGGCCGCCCAGCTCTCGCTGGGTGCCTTCGACGAGCTGGGGCGATTCGACCTTGCCGGGCACGACGTCCTTGAGGACGACGACGAACCAGCCGCGATCCTGTCCGGCCGACTGCACCTTCACGGTGCCCTTGGCCATGTGGAACATCAGCGAGACCGGCGGCGGCACCTGGCGGCCCGAGCGCAGCGCTGCAGTCAGCGTGGCGCGCGACATCGAGACCTGCTCGACGGGCAATTGCTTGCCTGCAGCGGCAACGGCCTGTTCGACGGTCTTGCCCTGGCGGATCTGCGTCTGGATCTGGAGCGCGGCGGCCTTGGCAGCAGCCCCGCCCTTGTCGAGCGCCCAGGCGGCCTTCACGTCGCCGACGATCTCCTTGTAGGGAGCCGGCGCGGAAGGCGTGATGTCGGTGACGTCGTAGACGATGAAGTTGCGCTCGGCCGCGACCTGGTTGCCGTCCTTGCCAACTTGCGCGGTCTGCGGCTTTTCCTGGTCCATGCCGAAGGCGGTCTTCAGCACCGGCTGCAGCAGGGCAGGCGCGGTCTCACCGGGCTTGCCGTAGATCTGGCCGTTTGCGGTGACCGGTGCCGTCGTCTCGACAGAGGCGCCAAGCGACTTGGCGACTTCGACGAGGCTGGCGCCATTGGCGAATTCGTCCTCGATCTTGGCGAGCAGGTCGGTGAAAGCGGCCTGCTTCTTTTCGGTGCTCAGCTTGGCGGCGATCTCGTCCTTGACGGCGGTGAGGGGGCGCTCAGGCTTCTTCTGCTCGTCCTCGACGCGGATCAGGTGCCAGCCGAGAGCGCTTTTCTGCGGCGCCGTGAGCTTGCCGACAGGGGCTGCAAACACGGCGTCGGCAACGGCCGGCGAGAACTGGCTGGAGAGCTGGTCCTTGCTGAAGAATTCAAGCTTGGCGGCGGAAAGTCCCTTTTCCTGGGCAGCGGCTTCGAGCGTCTTGCCGCCCGCGACTTCGGCGGCGACGGCCTTGGCCGCGGCTTCGGTCGGAACGATCAGCTGGGTGATCTTGCGATTGTCCTGCGCGGCGTAGATCGACTTGTCCGCCTGGTAGCGCTTGGCGATATCCGCGTCCGTGGGAGCGGGGATCGCCTTGACCGCGTCCTCGCCGAAGGTGGCATAGCGGATCACGCGGCGTTCGGGACGGATGAAGGCGTTGGTGTGGCTCTTGTAGAAGGCCTGGAGATCGGCGTCGTTCGGCTCTTTCGCAGGGAAGAACAGCTGCGAGGGAAGGGCGACGACCGAACCGGCGCGGTTCTCGTCGAGCAGGGCCGCATAGCGCTTGGCCGCGAACGTCGACATCGAGGTGCCGAACTGGGCGGGGAGCATGAGCTGCTGCGCGATCAGGCCCTGTGCGATGTCTTCGCGAAGCGACTTTTCCGAAAGACCCTGCTGGCCGAGAAGCTGGCGGAAGGTTGCCTGGTCGAACTTGCCGTCCACGCCCTGGAAGGCGGGAATTCGGGCGATCTCGCTGTCGATCAGGCGGTCACCGGCGACGACGCCGATCTTCTTGCCGAAGAACGCGGTCGCGGTGCGATCGATCAGTTCGTCGAGGACCTGCTCCAGGCCGCCCTGGGCGATGAGGACCTTCATGGTCATCGTCGGATCCTGGGCCTGCACCCGCGAAAGCGCGGACTTGGCGGCCAGGCCCAGTTCGTTCTCCTCGACCTCGTCCTTGCCGACAGTGGCGACGGACTTGCCCGCGGTGATCCCGGTGGAATCGCCCAGGCCGGTCAGGTCGCCGCCGACGAAGGCCAGCGTGATGAGCACCAGCACCGCCAGGGCAATGCCGGCACCGATCTTGGACTTCAGGAGGTTTCGGAAGAGTGAGAGCATGTACCGTGCCGATCAGCGTGTAAATTGGGTTCAATCGGAGCGCGATGGCCTTGCCACCGCGCGAAACGGGGCAGGCTTTAGGGTGGCTTGTGTCATCCTGCAATGGCGACGTTCGATAAGGCGCTCGCGACTCGGGAAATCGTGGCTTCCATCCGCGGTTGCGACTGAACCGGGAATGCACGGATTTTGACAAGTGAGCCCTCCGTGCACTAGCAGCGCCCCGAAAGCGCGGCTTGTGATTCCCGCTCCCAGCGGGCCTTCCGGGCACTCTGCGCGCTCTGAAATCAAGGTTTCCCAATAACATGGCTGGTCTGCCTTACATCGTCGGTAACTGGAAAATGAACGGCACGCGTGCGATGCTCAATGAGGCGCGCGCGATCGACCGGGCTGCCGCACGCTTTCCGAAGGTGCAGGTGGCGGTCGCACCGCCGGCGACGCTGCTCTACCGCGTCCGCGATGCCGTCGAACTGATCGGTGTCGGCGGGCAGGATTGCCGCGCGGAAGACAGCGGTGCCTTCACCGGCGATATCTCTGCCCCCATGCTCAAGGATGCAGGCGCGGACTTCACGATCGTCGGCCACTCGGAGCGCCGCACGCTTCACGGTGAGCGCGATGGCGACGTGAAGGCCAAGGCCGAGGCGGCGCTCGCCGCGGGCCTCGCGGTGATTCTCTGCGTAGGCGAAACCGAAGCCCAGCGCGATGCAGGCGATGCCGAATCCGTGGTCGCCGCGCAGATCGAGGGCTCGGCTCCGGCCATTGACGGCCTGCCCGAGAAGCTCTCGCTGGCCTACGAGCCGGTCTGGGCGATCGGCACCGGACGCGTGCCCTCGATCGAGGACGTGGCCGCCATGCACGCGGCGATCCGCGCCAAGCTCGTTGCCATCTACGGTGAGGGCGGGGCGGACGTGCGCATTCTCTACGGCGGCTCGGTAAAGGCGGAGAACGCCGGCGAACTGCTCTCCGTGCCCGACGTGGGCGGAGCGCTGGTCGGCGGTGCCAGCCTGAGCGCCGAGAGCTTCCTGGCGATCGTCGGTGCCGCAGCCTCGCTGGGCAACGACTGACTTTCCGATTTCGGCCGGATCGCGCGCTTTGTGGCGACGGTTCGGCTGATGACTTGCACAGAAGGCCGCGAGCGCCTATCTGCGCGGCTTGAGACGAGGGCACGGCTTCCGCTGGAAGCGTCCCCACAGAAGACTGAGAAAAACGCAAGATGCTGTTCACCTTCCTGACCGTTGTCCAGGCGATTGTCGCGCTCCTGCTCGTCGGGATCATCCTGATGCAGAAGTCGGAAGGCGGCGGTCTCGGTGTCGGCGGCGGTAGCCCTTCGGGCATCATGTCGGCGCGCGGTGCGGCCAACTTCATGACCCGTGCAACCGGCATTCTTGCGGCGATCTTCGTGATCCTTTCGATCGTGCTGGCGGCACTGGCGGTCAATGAGACCACTGGCCGCGACATCGATACTTCGCTTCAGCGCGAGACGGCTCCGGCCGCGCCCGCGCAGCCGGCCGATCCGCTCGCCGGCGCAGCTGCCCCGGCTGCCGCTCCGGCAAACGGCGCCAGCCCTGCTCCTGCCGGGACTGCGCCTGCTGGAACCGCACCGGCCAATGATCCGCTTTCGGGTGCTGCCGGCCAGTAAAACGGTCCGATCAGCAGGGTTCACCCCGGCGCATCATCGTAACAGGAATGCCGTCTGGCTCTGGCAGGCGGCATTTCATTCGTTTTGAACTGTGGATTCAGGCACAGCGCTCTTGCGCTCGTGCCCCCATGCAATTTAAGGGCCGACTCCCATGGCGCGGCATATTTTTATCACCGGCGGCGTGGTCTCCTCGCTCGGCAAAGGTCTCATGGCGGCGAGCCTCGCGGCTCTCTTGCAGGCACGCGGTTATCGCGTCCGCATCCGCAAGTTCGATCCCTATCTGAACGTCGATCCGGGCACGATGAGCCCGTATCAGCACGGCGAAGTCTACGTCACCGACGATGGCGCGGAGACGGACCTCGATCTGGGCCACTACGAACGCTACACCGGCGTTTCGGCGCGCCAGGCCGACAACATCACCTCGGGTCGTATCTACCAGGACATCATCGCCAAGGAGCGCCGCGGCGACTACTTGGGCGCCACCGTCCAGGTGATCCCGCACGTCACCGACGCGATCAAGGACTTCGCGATGACGGAGACCGAGGATCTCGACTTCGTTCTCTGCGAGATCGGCGGCACCGTCGGCGATATCGAGGGCCTGCCCTTCGTCGAGGCGCTGCGCCAGCTGCGCAACGAACTGGGCCGCGAGCAGACCTGCTTCGTCCATGTGACGCTGGTGCCCTATATCGCGGCGGCCGGCGAGCTGAAGACCAAGCCGACGCAGCACTCCGTGCGCGAGCTGACCGGCCTCGGCATCCAGCCCGACATCCTGCTGTGCCGCTGCGACCGGGAACTGCCCGAGAGCGAGCGCCGCAAGATCGCGCTGTTCTGCAACGTCCGTCCGCAGGCGGTGATCCCCGCGCTCGACGCGCCGAACATCTACGCGGTACCGCTCCAGTACCACCACGAGGGTCTCGACGCCGAAGTGCTCCATCACTTCGGCATGGCGTCGGAAGCGCCGGATCTGTCGCGCTGGAACGACATTACCGACCGCTTCGAGCACCCCGAGGGTGAAGTGACCATCGGTGTCGTTGGCAAGTACGTAGGTCTGCAGGATGCCTACAAGTCGCTGAACGAAGCGCTCGTTCACGGCGGCATGGCCAACCGCGTGAAGGTCAACGTCAACTGGATCGATGCGGAAATCTTCGAGAAGGAAGATTCGGAGATCGCCGCGGCGCTCGAACCGATGCACGGCATCCTGGTACCGGGCGGCTTCGGCGAGCGCGGCACCGAGGGCAAGATCGCATCGGTGCGCTTCGCCCGCGAGCGCGAAGTTCCCTTCTTCGGCATCTGCCTCGGCATGCAGATGGCCTGCATCGAAGGCGCCCGCTCCGCGGGTGTCGAGAAGGCCAACTCGACCGAGTTCGGACCGACCGAAGATCCCGTCGTCGGCATCATCACTGAGTGGATGGGCAAGGACGGCCTGGAAAAGCGCGCAGAAGGCGGCGACCTTGGCGGCACGATGCGCCTTGGCGCATACAAGGCCGAGCTTTCGCCCAACAGTCACGTTGCCTCGATCTACAACGCCACCGAGATTTCGGAGCGCCATCGTCACCGTTACGAGGTCAATGCCCAGTATCGCGAGACGCTGGAAGGCGATGGCCTGATCTTCTCCGGCATGTCGCCCGACGGCCTGCTGCCCGAGATCGTCGAGCGGCCGGACCACCCGTTCTTCGTGGGCGTGCAGTTCCATCCGGAATACAAGTCCCGCCCGTTCGAGCCGCATCCGCTGTTCGCAGGCTTCATCGCCGCGGCCTTGCGCCAGGCGCGACTGGTCTGATTTTCGGACAGGGTTGAAATTAAAGAGGCGGTCTCGCAGGAGGCCGCCTCTTTTCGTTTGCGCGGGTTCTCGCTCGGACCGGCGGTGGCTGCTCCGGCCTCCTGCCTCCTGCCTCCTGCGTCAGGCGAGCACCGAGAGCAGCACGGTGATCGTGCCGACCGACAGCACGGTGGAAACGAGAATGACCTTGGCCGTCAGCGCGCCTTCGCGGCGATGGAACTCCGCGAGCATGAACGGCCCCGTGCCGGTCGGCAGGGCCGCCAGGAGCACGGCGGCGTCGCGAAGCGGCTTGGTGAGCGGGAACACCCAGAGAGCCAGAACCAGCGTCAGGGCCGGATAGAAGAACAGCTTGAGCGCCACGAGAAGGGCGGTCTTTCCGGTTCCCCCGGCTTCCGTTTCGCGCGGTTCCGCCAGGAACATGCCGAGGCAAACGAGCGCGCAGGGGCTGGCGGCCGATCCCAGCAGCTTGAGAAAGGCGTCGAGGGGCGCTGCGACGCCGACGCCGCTGGCCATTACCGCCGCGCCCAGCAGCGGGGCCAGGACCAGGGGATTGCGAAACAGGGCCTGGAGGACGCGCAGGAGGATCGTCAGAGGGCGGCCGCCCGACTGGTTGCCGAACTCGATCAGCACGATGGCGACGGCGAACAGTACGCAGACGGTGTTGATCGTGGCGATCAGGGTCAGCGCCTGCGATCCGGGGCCAAGGGTCGCCAACAGAAGGGGGAAGCCGAGGAAGGCCGTGTTCGAGTAGGCGCCATTCAGGCCGTGGATCGCGGCGTTGCCGATCGGCGCTCCGGTCAGCCGGCTGACGGCCACCGTCGCGGCGAAGAAGAAAAACGTGCTCAGCCCGAAAACGGCAAGGAAGCCCGGCTGCCAGATGTCCGCCAGTTGCGCCTTGGCGACAATGTCGAACAGGAGCGCCGGGAGCGCGAGATAGACCACGAAACGGTTCAGTTCGGTCGTCGACTGGGGGCTGAAGATGCCCACCCGCCGCGCCAGCCAGCCCACGAAAGTCAGCGCGAAGATCGGCAGGACGATCAACAGGATAGAGATCATGGAGCGCGGCAGCCTTCAACTCAGCAAAGTCTGCGGCTTAAGTGCTGGGTCGGTGCTGTCCATCGCTCTTTTTCCCGGAAGCGATGCGAGGGTTGCAATCGGACGTCAAAAAGGGCGGCCCGGATATCCCAGGCCGCCCCGATCTGCAAATTATCGAACTGTTCAGGCGGCGGCGGAATCGTCGCCTGCACTGCCGTCCACCACGGTCAGCGTATGGCCGCCGATGGCGATCTTCTTGGGCTTCATCGCTTCCGGCACTTCGCGCAGGAGGTCGATGACCAGCAGACCGTCGGCAAGGTCCGCGCCGTCGACGCGAACGTAGTCGGCCAGCTCGAACCGGCGCTCGAAACCGCGCTGGGCGATGCCGACATGCAGCATTTCGCTGTCCGCCGCTTCATCGGGCTTGTGGCCCTTGACGACCAGCAGATTGGCCTGTGCGGTGATATCGATGTCCGCCGGCTTGAAACCCGCGACGGCCAAGGTGATGCGATAGGCATCCGGGCCGCGGCGTTCGATGTTGAAGGGGGGGTACTTGTCGCCCGGGTTCGCGCGGCCCTGGTTTTCGATCATGTCGAACAGGCGGTCGAAGCCGACCATGGTACGGCGATAGGGCGAGAAATCGATACGGTTCATGACAAAAATCCTCCAATGAGCAATCTTCGTTTCGTCGGGGCCCGGACCTCCCGGCGCCCCGTTTTCAAGCCATGCCCTTGGCGGGCCATGACTTGAATTCCTAGATATGGTAGCCGCCCCCTGTTTCAAGGCCCCGTCCGGCGGCCTTCGGAACGTGGGCTTGCCCAGGTGCAGCGGCCCGGTCGCCAAGAGACGAAAAGGAAGAATTCGATGAGCCAGCCGAAGGTGGAAATCTATACCAAGTGGGGCTGCCCCTACTGCGTCATGGCCAAGTCGCTGCTGGACGATAAGGGCGTTCCCTATGAGGAATACGATATTACGATGGGCGGGCCCAAGCGCGACGAAATGCTCGAACGCGTGCCGGGTGCCCGAACCGTTCCGCAAGTGCTGGTGGACGGCAAGCCTTATGGCGGGTTCGACGATATCGACGCCTTAAACCGGGCGGGCAAGCTCGACCCCGTCCTCGGTCTCTGACCGCCATGGGCCGCGCTGCGCTGTTCCAGATGACTTCGGGCATCGATCCCGAGGCCAACGCCGCCGCCATCGTTTCCGCCATTCGCGAGGCGAAGGCGGGGGGTGCGGCGATGCTGTTCACGCCCGAGATGTCCGGCCTGCTCGATCGCAAGCGGGAGAGGGCGGCGGCGAACATCGTCGGCGAGGCCGATGATCTCGTTCTGGCCGCGGCGCGCGAGGCGGCTGCGCGCGAAGGGATCTGGGTTCATCTCGGCTCCCTGGCCGTGCGTCCTGACCGCGATACGCCGGAACGGCGGTATGCCAATCGCGCCTTCGTGATCGACGACAGCGGCGAAGTCCGCGCGCGGTACGACAAGATCCACATGTTCGACGTGGATCTTGCGACCGGCGAATCCTGGCGCGAATCGAACGCCTATGCGCCCGGCGAGCGGGTAGTGACGGTGGAAACGCCGCTGGGCCGGCTTGGTCTGGCGATCTGCTACGATGTGCGCTTCCCCGCATTGTTCGAAGCGCTTGGCCGTGAACGCTGCGACCTCGTGGCGATACCTGCGGCCTTCACGGTGCCGACGGGCCGCGCCCACTGGCATCTCATGCAGCGCGCCCGCGCCGTGGAAGCCAGCGCTTTCGTGCTGAGCGCCGCGCAAGTCGGCCATCATGAGGACGGCCGCGAGACTTATGGCCATTCGTTGGCGATCGATCCCTGGGGAGACGTTCTGCTGGACCTTGGCGGTGACATGGCCGGCCKGGGTTTCGTCGATATCGATCCCGCGCGGATCGCGGAAGTCCGCGGACAGCTGCCGAGCCTTGCCAACCGCCGCGAGATCGCCAAATAGGCCGCATGCCCATCGTCTTTGATCTCGAATGCCGTTCCGCGCACCACCGTTTCGAGGGCTGGTTCAAATCCTCGGAAGATTTTGCGCGCCAGCAGGAGCATGGGCTGGTCGCCTGTCCTCATTGCGGCTCGGCCGAAGTGGGCAAGGCCGTCCAGGCGCCGCACCTTGGCCGGAAGGGCAATCAGCGGGCCGAGCCGGCGCGGGCGCCTGCTTCGACCGCGGCCGTGCCGGCGCCACCTGCGGGCAGAGCCTCGGTGCCTCAGGCGCTGGAATTGCCGCCTCAGGCCGTCGAGGCCCTGCACAAGCTGGCGATCATGCAGGCCGAGGCCTTGAAATCGAGCCGTTTTGTCGGTGACAGCTTCGTCGAGGACGCCCGCGCCATGCATTATGGCGAGCGCGACAGCGAATCGATCCATGGCCGTGCGAGCGTGGAGCAGGCCAAGGAACTCATGGAGGAAGGCATCGCCGTTGCCGCCCTGCCGTTCCCGGTGCTGCCGCCCGAACAGGCCAATTGAATCGCCCCATTCAACAGATTGCCAAGTTCGGCACTGCAAGCTAGGACGCGCTCGAGTGCGCCCGTAGCTCAGCCGGATAGAGCACCAGATTCCTAATCTGGGGGCCATGGGTTCGAATCCCGTCGGGCGCACCAACAAAAAATGCCCGCGTTTATCGCGGGCATTTTTATTTTCGGCTGACGGAATTTCACATCCGAAAGATCAGGCGAACTTTTCCTTGAGGTCGTAGAGCGCCACGGCGGCCTTGGCCGCTTCGCCGCCCTTGTCCTTCTGGCCCGGTTCGGCGCGGACGAGTGCCTGTTCCTCGTTCTCGACGGTCAGGATGCCGTTGCCGATCGGAATGCCGTCCATCGTCAGCGCCATGATACCGCGTGCGGATTCGCCGGCGACGATTTCGAAGTGATACGTCTCGCCGCGAATGACGACGCCGATCGCGACATAGCCGTCATAGTCACCGGTGGCATCTGCCAGCGAGATGGCGGCCGGGATTTCCAGCGCGCCGGGCACGGTGATGACTTCGGCCTGGTGGCCGGCGGCCTTCAGGGCGGCCTTGGCGCCGGCGATCAGCTTGTCGTTCAGGTGGTCGTAGAAGCGGGCTTCGACGATGAGAAAGCGGGCCATGTCAGTTCGCTCCTTCGGAGGCGGGGATGGGGCGTTCGCCGGCGATGTTCAGGCCGTAGCCTTCCAATGCGACGAGCGAGTGATGGGTATTGGTCAGCAGGATCATGTCGTGGATGCCGAGTTCGGCCAGGATCTGGGCGCCTACTCCATAATCGCGCAGTTCCTCAAGGTCCGGGTTTTCACCGGCGCGGAACTGATGCTTGATATCCATGACGCGCGAGATCGCACCGGTCATCTGGCGATTGATGACGACGATCACCCCGGAGCCCTCTTCGGCGATCATTTCCATCGAGCGGTGCAGCAGGGCGCCGCGGTCGCTGGAATCCTCGCCCAGCACGTCCACGAACATCGACAGCGTGTGCATCCGCACGAGCGTAGGCTTGGCGGGGTCGATACGCCCCTTGATCAGCGCCATGGTCTCTTCGCCGGTGGCCTTGTTGAAGTAGCTGCGAGCCAGCCACTGGCCGCCGTAGCGGCTTTGGAACGTGATCTCGTTCTTCTTCTCGACCATGCGATCGTGCTTGCGGCGATAGGCGATGAGATCGCGGATCGTGCCGATCTTCAGGTCATGAATGCGCGCGAAACCGATGAGGTCGTCCATGCGCGCCATGGTGCCGTCATCCTTCATGATCTCGCAGATCACGCCCGAAGGATTGAGGCCGGCAAGGCGGGAGATGTCGACTGCGGCCTCGGTGTGGCCGGTGCGGACGAGCACGCCGCCGTCGCGGGCACGCAGCGGGAAGACGTGGCCGGGGGTGACGATATCGGCCTTGGTCTTGGTGCCGTCGATCGCGACTGAAATGGTGCGCGCGCGGTCGCCTGCCGAAATGCCCGTGGTCACGCCTTCGCGCGCTTCGATGGAGATCGTGAATGCCGTCTCGTGACGCGTGCCGTTGTGCTGGCTCATCAGGTCTAGGCCGAGTTCCTCGACGCGCTGGCTGGTGAGCGTCAGGCAGATCAATCCGCGGCCATGGGTCGCCATGAAATTGATCGCCTGCGGTGTGGCCATCTGCGCCGGGATCACAAGGTCACCCTCGTTCTCGCGGTCCTCGTCGTCGACCAGGATGAACATGCGGCCATTGCGCGCTTCGTCGATGATTTCCTCGATCGGCACGAGGACCGGACGGTCGTCGTTCGAAAGGAGGAAGCGTTCGAGCTTGGTCAGCGTGTCGGCAGTGGGATTCCAGTCAGGCTCGGTGCAATCACGCAGGGTATTGGCGTGAAGCCCGGCGGCGCGGGCGAGGCCGGCCCTGCTCATGCCACCCTCGTTCACGAGCCTGCGGACCTGTTCGATCACATTACCAGCCATTGGAAATCCATTCTCACATTTCAATGTGATTTCCATATGAACCGATCACATCGAAATTCAAGACCCTTTGAACACCGGCTTGCGCTTTTCCAGGAACGCTTCGACCGCTTCGGCGTGATCGTCCGTCGCGTGGGCGGCGGACTGCATGGCGGCGGCCATTTCCAGCAGCGTCGCCAGATCGCTGCGACGACCTTCCCACAGCAGGCGCTTGGTCATGCGCACCGCGTGAGGCGGATTGGCGGCGATACGCCGGGCGAGGGCGCGCGCTTCGTCCATGAGGAGATGGTCGGGCACCACTTTGGAGACCAGCCCACAAGCGAGGGCCTCGGCAGCGTCGATCATGTCGCCGGTGAGCGCCATTTCCGCGGCTTTCGACCATCCGACCACGCGGGGAAGCAGCCAGGAACCACCATCGCCTGCGATCAGGCCGATTTTCACGAAACTTTCGGCAAAGCGCGCGCTCTCCCCGGCGATGCGAAGGTCGCACATACAGGTAAGATCGCAGCCCGCGCCGGCCGCTGCGCCGTTGACGGCGGCGATCACCGGCACTTCCAGCTTGGAAAAGGCGAGGGGCAGGCGTTGAATTCCGCGCTTGTAGTTGAGGCGGGTGCGGATCGGCACGCCGCCGTTGACGTTGCCGCCCGGCTTCATCTCATTGATGTTGCCGCCTGAGGAAAAGCCCTTCCCGGCGCCGGTCAGGATCGCCACCCGGGCGGCCGGATCGCTGTCCAGCCTTTCCAGCGCCGCGAGCAGGCCTTCGATCACTTCGGGATCCGAAATGGGATTGCGCATGTCCGGCCGGTTCAGCGTGAGCGTGACGATCCCTTCGCCGTCGATGTCGTAAAGTACCGCTTCTTCCATGCGCTCTATCCTTCTCCGTTTGCGCATGCCTTAGCAGGTTGACGCATAGGGAAAAGGGGCCGGACGCCGCGACGTCCCGCCCCTTTTTCGGTAATGCCCAAACGGGTCCGCGTCAGGCGGGCTGCTTGCTCATCATCCTGGAGATGTCCACCTGACCGGTGACCAGGCCGCCCATGAACCCGCCGTCCACGGGCATGACGATGCCGTTGACGACGCCCGCAAGCTTCGAATTGACTAGCACGAGGGGACCGGCCTGTTCTTCGGGCGTGGTGTAGCGGCCCAGCGGCTCTGCGGCGGCGTCCACCACATCCTTGCCCGAGGTGGCATGGAAGGTCGCCATCATCGGCGTCTGCGTGGGCGAGGGAAGCGAGCAGTTGATGCGGATGCCCTTCTTGATGAGCTGGGCGCCCATGAACTGGGTCCAGACGATCACCGCTTCCTTCGAGAAGGCGTAACCTTCGGCCACCTGGTCGAGATTGGCGTCGCACCAGGCGAGACCCGCATCGAAGCCCTGCGTGGCCAGAAGCTGCATGTGCACGGGGATGCGGCGGCTCCAGCCGAGGCCACCGGTCGACGCGATCGAGACGATGGCCCCGCCTTCGCCCATCAGCGGCACGACTTTATCGGTAAGATGGCGGGTGCCGAGGAAATTGACTTTCATCACGTCGAGCGCGGGAAAACCGCCGCCGCCCGGAAGGCCCGCGCAGTTGAACAAGGCGTCGACTTTGCCGCCGACGCCGTTCACCGCCGCTTCGATCGTCGCGGGATCGCGCAAGTCGATCTGCGTGAACGAGGCCATGGGAACGGCGCTTTGCTTGAAGTCGAACCCGTGCACTTCGGCGCCGAGATCCACCAGCATCCGTGCCGTCGCTTCGCCCATGCCCGAGAAGCAGCCGCTGACGATCACGCGCTTGCCCTGGTATCCGAGAACGTCTTGCCCTTGAACCTTGGTCATCTCGCTGTCCTTCCTCTCCTGCGGGCCACTGCTGCGGACGGAGTCCGGGTGACGAAGCCTTGCGCTTCTTGCCGCGCGATATCGGGCTGTAGCTAGTCCGAGAAAGGCGCCGTCATCAACTGCCTGAAGGGCTGATCGCCGGCACGATGACGCACCGGCGATGGGACATGACGGGCGGCCGGAAGGGAAGGTGACTCGATTAGTCGACCTGGCCGCGAACCTGCTCGGCCTTGCGGCGCTTGTGACGATCGAGTTCGGAGGCAGAAGGGACGCGGTTGTCGATTACGTCTGCCAGCACAGCCCCGCGCTCGCCGGCGGGCAGGGAGGGCCCCGTGGTGGTATCGCAGTAAGTCTGCCGCTCGATCTCGGCATTCACGAGTGCGCCAAGCAATACGCCGTAAGCGGACAGGTAGAGCCACATGAGGAAGACGACGATGGCCGACAGCGAACCGTACGTCGCGTTGTAGTCGCTGATATAGGCCACATAGAGGGAGAACCCGAACGAGACGGCGATCCATAGCAGAGTTGCCAGCAGGGAGCCGGGCGCCAGCCAGCGCCACTTCGCCGGGCTGCGGTCCGGACCATAGCGCATGATCAGCGCGAAGCCGCCGCTGCCCAGCGCCACGGCGGCGACCCAGGTGAGCCACTTGAACAGGATGGCCGTGGCGTCGCCCAGGAAAACGCTGGTCTGGGTCTGCAGCCAGGCAAACACACCGCCCGACAGCACGCCGGTCAAGGCGATGAGCACGGCGGAAACCGTGAGGCCCACGGCCCGCAGTGTTAGCGAGACGGTACCACGGGTCTCGCGCTCCTCATTGATGATGTTGAGCGCGCTGATCATCCCGTTGGCCGCACGCATGCCGCCGAATATCGCGAAGAAGAGCGCGATCAGCAGGGCAAACCCGGTCACCCCGCGACTGGTGGTGACGATCTGCACGAGCTGCTGCTCCAGCATGCGCGCCACTTCCGGCGGAACCACCTCGACGATGCTCTGCATCTGGGCATGCACCGTCTCCACGTTGCCGAACAGGCCGTAGATCATCACCGTCGCACCGATCAGCGGCGTCAATGCCAGGAAGCAGTAGAATGCCAGCCCCGCGGAAAGCAGGCCAAGCTCATGGAAGCCGCTCATCACGTAGACGCGCTTGAGGATCTTCCACCAGGCCCTGCCCGGAATCTGCCAGGGGGCATTTGCGTCGGTTCCGAGCGGTTTCGGCGCGGACTGTGTCGACATCTCGTCCTTGACGGTTGACGTCGATGTTCCTTCGTCAGATTTCATTGCTTACCCACTTGCGGCAGGGAACTTTCGCTGTTGCAATGCGATAGGGTATTCCACGAGGGGGCCTGTTGCCCATTCTCGACAGGGGGTGTTACATCGCGCTGCTCATGCCTTGGCTAATCGATCAAAAGCCGGCTTGTTCCCTTTCGCTGCGCGACGGTGCGGGACTTGCCACGATTTCCGTTCTTCTGGCGCTGTCGGTCGCTCCGGCACGCGCGCAGGACGAGGGGGGGCGCCCATCCGCCCAGACCACGTCGCGTACGGAGGCCCAGTCCTCTGCCGGGTCCTCTGCCGAGACGGCCTCGGTGCCGGACGACGATCAGGTGCAGGCCGGCAAGCTCGTCATCCCGCATCCGCCGGCCAATGTCGCCTTGCCCGAGGTGAAGCCGGTCATCCCCGATGACGAATTCAACCAGGCGATCCCGAAGCTCGATTCGCAGGACGATCCCGAACTCGACAAGCCGCTTGAATCGATCGAAGCCTTCGAGCGTCGCATGGCGTCCGACCAGACCGATGCCAAGCCGCAGGAAGGCCAGGCCGCGCCTTTGGGTGACCCCGCGCTTTCGGATGGCGATGTCAACGAGGAAATCGGCGATGCTCCGGTCCGCGATGCGGAACTGAACGCACCGCTGCCGCCGATCGACCAGTTCGAAGTGACGCCGGTCCAGTTCGCCGAGAAGAAGGACGACAACAAGGAAGTCGAGGTTGCCTACCAGACCCGGATCGACGGTCTGGACGATGCGGACGGCGATACCGAGACCGACATGCGCAGCGAATTCCGCTCGCATTCGGCGCTCAAGAAGGGCGATGGCAAGGCTGCGAACCTGGCCATGGTCAATGCGCGCCTGACCGAAGACGCCACGCTGATGCAGACGGTGCTCTCCTCCGAGGGCTGGTACTCCCCGATTGTCACCACCCGTGTCGAGCGGACGCCGGACGGCACGGACGGTCCGCCGCTGGTCGCCGTGCTCAAAGTGGTGCCCGGCAAGCGCTATTCCTTCTCGGACATCGTCGTGAAGGCCGATCCCACCGTGCCCAGCGACCTCATCGCCAAGAACTTGTCGCTCAAGGTGGGCGAACCGATCGTCGCCGAGCGGGTGCAGGGCGCCGAGGCGCAAGTCGCACTGGCCTTGCCTGAGAACGGCTATGCCTTCGCCAAAGTGGGCGACCGCGACATCCTGCTCGACCAGGATACCGCCGAGGGTGTCTATACCCTGCCGGTGGATGTCGGGCCGCGGGGCCGCTTCGGCGGCTTCACGACGGCCGGAAAGCAGGCTTTCGATGCCGAGCACATTGGCGTGCTCGCCCGCTTCAAGCGCGGCGAACTTTACGACAGCCGCAAGGTGGACGACTTGCGCAAGGCCCTGGTGGCGACGAGCCTGTTCTCGACCGTCTCGGTGGAGCCGCGCAAGACCGGCGACGCCGCGCCTGACGATACCGAATATGTCACGCTCCACGTCCAGCAGACGGCCGGGCCGCCGCGCACGATTGCAGGCTCGGTAGGCTATGCCACGGGCGAGGGCGTCACTGCCCAGGCGACCTGGACTCACCGCAACATGTTCCCCCCGGAAGGCGCGCTGATCGGCAAGGTCATCGCCGGTACGCGGCAGCAGGGCGCCGGCGTCACCTTCCGTCGCTCCAACGCGGGCAAGCGCGACCGGACCTTCGAACTCGTGGCTGAGGCGTTTCATAACGATTACGACGCGTACAGCGCCTACACCGGCCGCATTGCCGCCCGTGTCGCGCGGGATTCGACGCCGATCTGGCAAAAGAAGTATACTTATGCCTTCGGTGTCGAGTTCCTGGCCACGGCGGAAACCGACTACAACCCCGCCACGGGCGACCGCGACCGCAAGCTGTATTATGTGGCGGGCGTCAATGGCCAGATCGGCCTCGATCAGACCGACAGCCTGCTCGATCCGACCAAGGGCTATCGCCTGACCACGCTGATCCAGCCCGAAGCCACCGTTCGCAACGGCTTCGATCCTTACGTTCGTGCGCGTGTCGATGCTTCGGCCTATTATCCGGTGATGGACAGCCTGGTGCTGGCCGGGCGCGTACGCTTCGGCACCATCCAGGGGGCCGGCCTGTTCGACATCGCGCCGTCCCGCCGTCTTTATGCGGGCGGCGGCGGTTCGGTGCGCGGCTATGCCTATCAGGCGCTGGGCGAACAGGCGCCGGACGGTACGGCCGTGGGCGGCCGCAGCCTTAACGAAGGCTCGGTCGAGGCGCGCTATCGCTTCGGCAATTACGGCGTCGTCGCATTCGTGGACGCCGGTCAGGCCTATCGCGAGACGATGCCGCAATTCAACAACTTGCGCTACGGCGTGGGCATCGGCGGCCGCTTCTACACCAATTTCGGTCCGGTGCGTCTCGACGTCGCCACGCCGATCAACCGCCAGCCCGGTGAGTCTCGCTTCAATCTCTATGTTTCGATCGGACAGGCATTCTGATGTCGGACAATGACACCATGATCCCGGCCGACGAACCGGAAAACACGGCAGAGACCGGCACGCCAGAGGCTTCTCCCAGGCCTTCGCTATGGCGGCGGGTGCGAATTCGCGCCCTGAAGACGGTCGTCGGCCTCGTCCTCGGCACGGTCGTGCTGGTCGCGGCGGTCATCTTCGGTATCGACACCGGCCCGGGCCACCGCTTCGTGGCCGAGCAGATCGCCGGACTGCAGTTCGAGAACGGCATGCGGATCAAGGTCGGCCGCATCGAGGGTTCGCTATACCGGCGAATGACTTTGCACGACCTTTCGGTGAGCGACCCGCAAGGCGAGTTCCTGTTCTCGCCGGAAATCGACGTCGATTGGCGGCCCTTCGCCTATCTCAGCAATCACGTCGACGTGCGCAGCGCCACCGCGCAGCGCATGGTTCTGCGCCGGGCGCCGAAATTCCAACCCACCCCGCCAAGCAACGCGCCGCTCTTGCCTGATATCGACATCGATATCGGGCAGCTGCGCATCGACCGGTTCATTGCCGAACCGCGCGTTTCCGGCAATCGCCGCATCGTCACCATCGACGGCAAGGCCCACATTTCAGACGGCCGCGCGCAAGTCACGGCGAAGGGCGGCACGATCGCCATCGAGGGCAAGCAGGGCGGAGACCGCTTCAACCTGATGCTCGACGCGGTACCGGCGAAAAACCGGTTGGCCATCGATGTCGATCTGGATGCGCCGACCGGCGGTGTCATCGCCGCGCTGGGCGGCCTCAAGCAGCCGCTTCGCCTGAAGCTGGGCGGCAAGGGCGACTGGAAAGCCTGGAACGGCAAGCTGGACGCCGATCTCGGCGGCGGCGACCTGGCCAATCTCGATCTTACCGCGCGCGACGGCACCTTCACGATCAAGGGCCCGACCCGCGTGGCCCGGCTCGTAACCGGACCGACCGCCAGCCTGCTGGGACCGATCACCAATCTCGACATAACCGCCGCGCTCGACCAGCGGCGGGCGAAAGTGACCGGGCGCGTCTGGAGCGATGCGTTCACGCTGGCGCCGAACGGCATCGTCGATCTTTCGTCCAACAGTTTCGAAGACCTCAAGCTCGATTTCGCCCTGTTGAAGCCGGCGGCCATCGCGCCCAACCTCAGCGGTGCGGGACTGACCGCTTCGCTGGCACTGGACGGTGCCTTCACGACGCCCAAGGTCGCCTATCGCATCAATGCCGCGCGCGTGGTGATGAACGACATGGGCCTCGAACGCCTTACCGCCAGCGGCGCGGCGCGGGTCGATGCGGACAAGATCCTCATTCCCGTCTCCGCGCGCGTGCAGCGGATCACCGGCCTCGACACCGTGGCCGGCGGGCAGCTTGCCAATGTCAGGATGGACGGAGACCTCGCCATCGATGGCGCCCGTGTCCTTTCCGACAATATGCGGCTGCGCTCGGATCGCATCGATGCGGGGCTGATCCTCGTCGCGGATGTCAGCAAGGGCTTCTATACCGGCGCGATCGACGGAAAGATCGACAATTACCGGCTCGATAGCGTCGGCATCTTCAACATCCGCACCAATATGGACCTCAAGAGCGAGGGCAGCGGCTTTGCGCTGGATGGCACCGTGCGGGCCCGGTCCACCAAATTGCTGAACGACAGTCTGCAGACGTATCTGGGCGGCAATTTCGCGGCCTCGTCGCGGGTCCACTATGGACCGGACGGCGTCGTGCGGTTCTCCTCGCTGCAGTTGAATGCCCCTGAGTTGAAGGTCAGCGGCGGGCAGGGGAGCTGGTCGCCCAATGGCCGTATTTCCCTTGCGGCGCGCGGCAGTTCCAGTCGCTACGGCGCCATCGGCGTGCGCGTGACTGGCACCATCGCCAACCCCGACGCTCATGTCACGGCTGAGCGGCCGGGCCTCGGCATCGGTCTGGCGAACCTCGATGCCCGCATCACCGGCATTCGCGGCGGCTACCGCTTCGACATGACCGGCGATACCGACTACGGGCCGCTCAAGGCGGACGTATCGCTCGGCATGGGCTCGCAGCTGTCAGTCGACATCAACAGCGCAGATCTGTCCGGTGTCGCCTTCGCCGGCCGGATGGTTCAAACCAAGGCCGGGCCTTTCGCAGGCCAGTTGACCGCGACCGGCAACGGCATCGGCGGTGCCTTGCAGCTTGATGCCGAGGGCAAGTACCAGGCCGTCGATTTCAACTTGCGCGCCAAGGACGCGGTCTTCCCCGGACCGGCAAACCTCACGATCGGTTCGGCCATCGTCGACGGCCGCGCGGTGCTCTACGACAAGCCCAGCGTCGTCGCGGACGCACAATTGGCAGGTACTTCGTTCGGTGCCGTGGACATCGCCGCCGCGCGCGTCCTGGTCGATTACCGCGATGGACGCGGCAAGGCCAAGGGCCTGGTCGAAGGCGTGAGCGGCGTGCCGTTCCGTGTCGCCCTCAATGCCGATCTCACGCCGGAACTCTGGCGTGTGGCCTTGCAGGGGCGTGTGCGCGGGCTCCAGCTCAACACGCAGTCCCCGGCGCGGATCGTTCCCAAGGACGGCGGCTACGAGCTTCTGCCCACCACCATTGCCTTCGGATCGGGTACGGCCAAGATCGCCGGCACTTACGGCGCCGGCATGAAGATCCAGAGCCGGCTCGAAAATGTCGACGTCGCACTCGTGAACGCCTTCGTTCCCGGCTACGGCCTGGGCGGCAAGGCCAGCGGCAGCTTCGATTTCGAGCAGGCCAGTTCCACGGCCTTCCCGCGCGCCGATGCCCGCATGAGCCTGGTGAACTTCACCCGCACCAGTTCCAGCACGGTGAGCCAGCCGGTCGACATCAATTTCGTCGGCAAGCTGCTGCCCGATGGCGGCGAGGCGCGCGCGGTGTTCCGGAAGCAGGGCAGCGTGATCGGCCGCCTGGTCGCCAGCTTGCGCCCGCTGCCTCCGGGCGAGGGCGCCTGGACCACGCGTCTGCTGCAGGCGCCGCTGGGTGGCGGCATCCGCTATAACGGACCGGCCGACACGCTGTTTTCCTTCGCCGGGCAGCCGGGGCAGACCCTCACCGGATCGGTCGGGCTGGCGGCGGACTTCTCCTGCCGCGTTTCGGACCCGTGCATAACCGGTCTCGTCAAGGGCAAGGACCTGACCTATGAGTATCAGGCCTTCGGCACCCGCCTCACCAACATGACGCTGGACGGCAAATTCAGCGGCAACTCGTTCGAACTGACCTCGCTGAACGCCAATGCAGGTAGCGGTACGGTGAGCGCCAACGGCCGCCTCAGCCTCGCTTCGGACGCGGGCTATCCGATGGATCTCAACGTGAAGCTGAACGGCGCGCGGCTAGCCCGCAGCGATTCGCTTTCGGCCAGCGCCACCGGCACTCTCAACCTGACCAAGCGCGCAGGCGAAACGGCACTGCTGACGGGCGACTTGCGCCTGCCGGAAACGCGCTACGAGATCGTCCGCCAGGGCGCGGTCGACGTGCCGCATCTCACCGGCGTGCGCTTCAAGCCCCGCTCCGGGCCGACGCGCGTCTCCGGCGACGAGCAGGCGGCGCAGATCAGCAGCGCCTTTTCCTCCGTCAGGCTGGACTTGCGTCTGCGGGCTCCGGAAAAGCTTTATGTCTCGGGAATGGGCCTGGAATCCGAATGGAGCGCCGATTTCCGCCTGAGTGGCACGAGTTCCGCGCCCAGCATGGCCGGTGAGGTCAAGCTGGTGCGGGGCACCCTGGGCTTCGCCGGCAAGTCCTTCGAACTGTCCGACGGCCTGATCTCGTTCAACGGCGGCCAGACGATCGATCCCACCGTGGCCATCACGGCCACTGAATCGATCGAGGATGTGGAAGTCACGGTCACCGTCAGCGGCCGGGCCTACAATCCGCAGATCGAGTTCAGCTCGGTTCCGGCGCTGCCGCAGGACGAAGTGCTCTCGCGCATCCTCTTCGGCAGTTCCATCGAGAACCTGTCGGCGATCCAGGCGGTGCAACTGGCATCGTCGCTCAACTCGCTGCGGGCCACCGGCGGCGGCATCAACCCGCTCGGCAAGCTGCGTTCGGCCGCAGGCATCGACCGCCTGCGCATCCTGAGCCCCGATGAGGCCAGTGGACGCGGTACTGCGCTTGCGGCAGGCCAGTACCTGACGGACGATATCTACGTCGAACTGATTACCGACGCGCGCGGCTTCACCGCCACCCAGCTCGAGGTCAGCGTGACGAAGTGGCTGTCGGTACTGAGCCAAGCCGGCGGTTCGGGCGTGAACAGCCTCAACATCCGCATCAAGAAGGATTACTGATGCGGCGGGGTGTGATCGCAGTGGCAGGTCTGGCGATGCTCGCCGCCTGCCACAAGGAGCCGAGCTTCGAGGAACGCTACGACGCTGCCAGCGAGAAAGTCAGCCAGCGTGCCAAGGAGATCGATGCCCAGATCTCCGCCTCGGCAACGTCGCAGGCCGGCGGTCTTCAGGCAGGCACGCAAGCGTCAGGCAATCCAGAAGCCCGCTAGAAACCACTCGGGAGGCAACCTGCGGTTTACCTGTGGCTGCTAGGGGTCCTCCCTTGGCTGCCAACAGGAGTGACAATGCAGGTAAGGGACGATTGCGGGAGGCTCAATCCGCGCCATCACGTCCTGCTTGAGGCACGTTGCCGCAAGTCCAGCTGGCACGTCTTCGGCGTGGAGTTGGCCGACATCTCAGAAGGCGGCTGCTGCATCGTGGGGAATGACGGCGATTTCGTCGTCACCCAGCGCGTCGCACTGCGCATGGCCAATCTCAAGGCGATCGAGGCGGAAGTGCGCTGGGTGCGCGATGGCCGGGTGGGCCTGGAGTTCCTGGCGCCGGTTCGCCGGCAATCCATCGAGGATCTCGCGCGGCTTTACGGCATCCCGGTAACGCGCCGGGCGGCATCGACAACCCAGGCGTGACGACACCACGCGGGTGTGTGACGCTGCTGTAGGGGTATCCGCTACGACCGGGCTGTCGCTTTGAAAGGTGGGAGGAGGCGGTGGTGGACGCACTTGGGCTCGAACCAAGGACCCGCTGATTAAGAGTCAGCTGCTCTACCAACTGAGCTATGCGTCCACACGCGTTGCCGCGTAAGGTACGGAAATGGTGGACGCACTTGGGCTCGAACCAAGGACCCGCTGATTAAGAGTCAGCTGCTCTACCAACTGAGCTATGCGTCCACGCGTTTCCGCGTAAGGACAGGAATGGTGGACGCACTTGGGCTCGAACCAAGGACCCGCTGATTAAGAGTCAGCTGCTCTACCAACTGAGCTATGCGTCCACACTGCCCTGACCTGGGCTGCCGTTGCGGGAAGTCTTGGTGGACCTCCCCGGCGGCGGAGAGGCTCCTATAGCGTCTGTTTTGAGGATGGGAAGCGGAAAATTCGACTTATTTTACGAGATTGATCCGGGACGCCGATTCCACCGGTTCACAGCCATCAACGTGCCGAGGCAGATCATGTTGGTGAGCATCGAGGTGCCGCCATGGCTCATGAAGGGCAGGGGAATCCCCACCACCGGGGCCAGGCCCATGACCATCATCAGGTTGATGGCGACGTAGAAGAAGATCGTCGCCGCCATGCCGGCTGCCAGCAGGCTGGAGAACCGATCAGGCGCGCGCCTGGCGACGCGCAGGCCCCACGACAACACGACTGCAAAAACGAAGAGCACGAAGAGACCGCCGAGCATGCCCCATTCCTCGGCCATCGTCGCGAAGACGAAGTCGGTATGCGATTCGGGCAGGTATTGCAGGTGGCTCTGCGATCCGTTGCCGAATCCCTTGCCGAAGAACCCGCCGGATCCGATCGCGATCTTGGACTGGGTGATGTGATAGCCCGTTCCCAGCGGATCGCTCTCGGGGTCGAGGAACACCAGTACGCGGTTGCGCTGATAGTCGTGCAGCAGGGTGAAGAAGGCGATCGGCGCGGCGATGGCGCCGGTCATGCCCGCGCCGATGAACCAGGACAGCGGCAGGCCGGCCAGGAACATCGTCACCGCGCCGCCGAAGCAGATCGCCAGGGCCGTGCCGAGATCGGGTTGGATCATCACGAAGAGCGCGGGAATGCCGATCAGGACGCCTGCCGGTACGAGACCGCGCCAACTGGCGGTCATGGCATGGGGCAAGGTCTCGTAGAAACGCGCCAGGACGAGGACGATGGCCGRTTTCATCAGTTCGGACGGCTGAAGCGTCATGAACCCCAGGTTGAGCCAGCGCTGGCTACCGCCACCAACGGCGCCGATGGCCTCGACAAGCACGAGCAGCACGACGATTGCGCCGTAGACCGGATAGGCCGCCATGCGGAAGAAATCGCGGCTGAACCGGGAGATGACGATCGCCATGCCCAGGAAGATCACGAATCGCATGACATGGCTGAGCGCATAAGGCTGCAGGCTGCCGCCCGCCGCCGAATAGAGAACTGCCGCCCCCAGCGAGACCAGCCCGGCCAGCGGGATCAGCATGTGCCACGGCTGCCGGGCGATGGCGTCGGGAACGATCGATCGCGTGATCATTGCGGATTCCCTCCGGAATTGCCCGGGGCAGGGGTTGGCGAAGGCGTGGCCGCAGGCGCCGGGGCCGCGGGCTGATCGGCCGCATCGGGCTCAGGCGCCGGAGAAGCGGCATCGCGCACGATCGGCTGTGCCGGATCCTGCGGAGCGTCATCGCCCTGGAGCTTGCGGTTTTCCTCCTCGGCCGAAACGGCGGGAGCACCGACGCCATATTGCGCGGAGTAAGTGCGATAGCGTGCCTCGAGCCGCTCCTTGGGCGTGCCGCCCCACTTCTTCTCCAACTCGGTCAGGACATCCATGCCCTTCTGCTTGTCGAAGACGTACGTCAGCACGTCGCGCGCGATGGGATAGGCGGATCCGGAACCGCCGCCGTGCTCCACCACGACCGAGCAGGCAAAGCGCGGATTGTCGAACGGTGCGAAGCAGATGAAGTGGCCGTGGTCGCGATGCTTCCAGAGGCCGCCTTTGCCGCTGCCGACGTTGAGGCCGACGACTTGCGCCGTACCCGTCTTGCCGGCGAGCTTGATATCCGGGAACGGCAGGCGCGCGTGAGGCGCGGAGCCCGGGCCATTGGCAACATCGGACATGGCCTGCCGCACATAGGCAAGGTGATCGTCGGGAATGCCTAGCGAAGGCGCGACTTCCTGCTCGTGCCCGTGAACCAGGCGCGGCATGATGATCCTGCCGCTGGCCAGACGGGAAGCCTGGATCACCTGTTGCAGCGGATTGACCAGGAAGTAGCCCTGACCGATCGTGGCGTTGACCGTATCGAAGGTCTGCCATTCCTTGCCGTATTTCTTCAGCTTCCAGGCCGGGTTCGGCACCGTGCCGTAGGACTGGCCCGAGACCGGCAGCGGGAAGTCATGGCCAAGGCCAAGCCGGCCGGCCATCGCCGCGATCGGGTCCATGCCGATTCGCTGGGCGAAGTGATAGAAGTAAACGTCGCAGCTCTGGTAGATGCCCTTGGCCATGTTGACCTGGCCGTGACCGCGGTGGTTCCAGCAGTGGAACACGCGGTTGCCGACGCGCAGGCCGCCGCCGCAGAACACCGATTCGTTAGGGTCCAGCCCGGCTTCCATGAAGGACAGCGCGACCATCGGCTTGACGGTCGAGCCCGGCGGATAGAGCCCGCGCAGCACTTTGTTGCGCAGCGGCACATGGTCGTCGTCCGACAGCATCTTCCATTCGAGACGGCCGATACCATCGGAAAAGCTGTTGGGGTCGAAGCTGGGCATCGAGCACATCGCAAGGATGTCGCCGGTCTGGCAGTCCATCACCACGACGGCGGCCGATTCGGGGCCGATTCGCCGGGAGGCGTAGTCCTGAATGTCGGCGTCGATGGTGAGCTTCAGCGTCTTGCCGGGAACGTCCTCGCGCGTGTCGAGATCGCGCACGATCCGGCCCGAAGCGGTGACTTCGACGCGGCGAGCGCCGGGTTTGCCGCGCAGGTCCTTCTCGTAGAACTTCTCGAGCGCGTCCTTGCCCACTTTGTAGCCCGGCGTGATCAGAACCGGGTCGCGGTCCTTTTCATATTCTTCCGCCGAGGCGGGGCCGACATAGCCGATCAGGTGCCCAACCGAAGGACCCTGCGGGTAGAACCGCGAGAAACCGCGCTGGGTGACGACGCCCGGAAGGTCGGGCAGGCGCACGCTGACAGCCGCGAACGTATCCCAGTCAAGACCGCTGGCGACTTCGACCGGCGCGAATCGCCGGGCGCGTTCCAGCTTGTCCTCCAGGTCCTGCATCGCGATCGGCGTCAGGTTGAGCAGTTTGCCCAGGGTCTGGATCGTGTGCGGCGCGTCCTGAACGCGTTCCGGGATGAGGTCGACACGGAAGTCCGCGCGGTTCGAAGCCAGCGGCGTGCCGTGGCGATCGAGAATCCAGCCGCGGCGGGGTGGTATCAGCGACAGGTTGACGCGGTTACTCTCTGCCTGAAGCTCGTATTTCGCGTTCTGGGCAATCGCCAGATAGCCGAGGCGAGCCGCCAGCAGCACGCCGACGCCGCCCTGGATCGATCCCAGAACGATGCTGCGCCGGTCGAAACTGTTTCGAAGCGTGCCCGCGCTGACGTGGCGTTGCGGAAAGAAGCGCTTGAAGCTGATCTTCATCGCAGGAGCACGATCGGCGCGAGCCGGATCCGATCGAACATGGCAACGACTCGACCGACGAGCGGATAGGAAAGCACGGAGATAACGACCTGCGGCACGATGACACGAATGGGAGACGACGCGCCCGCGATGTTCGCGAAGGCGAGGCAGAGGAATATATAGGCGACGATCAGGCCCATGGCCATGAGCCATTCGGTCACGAAATTGCGCCAGGGAAGGCGCAGTTCCACGATCTCGAGAACGATCGCGGTGACCGACCAGAGCAGGACCGCGCAGCCGAAGGGCTGGCCGGAGAACAGATCGTCGAACAGGCCGAGCGGCAGACCGGCCCAGATCGGCAGAAGGCCGGGGCGCAATTGCCGCCAGCCGAGATAGATCAAAAAGCCGAGCGGCGGCATGACCGGCGCCGAGGCGATCAGGAACCAGCCCGGCACCACCGAACCCAGCATGATCGTCAGCCAGGGGAATCCCCTGGCGAGAATCCGCGAAGGCGCATGGTTGATGCGCTGCCGGGAGGTGGAGCGGGAGGCGCTGCGCTGGAACATCAGCGTTTCTTGACCGTACCGTCATTTGCCGGGGGAGGGGGCGCGGGGGGCGCCCAGCTCTTTTCGACCATCACGTAATCGGTGTCCGAGGGATTGCTCAAGACGCGGGCGATGGCGCCGTCGCGTATCAGGTCGGTTACGATCGCCATGGGTGTGCCGGGGCGGTAAAGGCCGCCCGAGCCCGAGGTTACCAGCACATCGCCCTTCTTGAGCGGGTTGATGCCCAGGTTGATGAGGCGGATGCGCAAGGTGCCGTCGCCATTGCCTTGCGCGAAGGCGGGTACGCCGTCGGCTGCGCGGCGGACCGGCACGACGCTTTCGCTGTCGGTAACCAACAGGACTCGCGCGCTCGACGAGCCGACTTCCAGCACGCGGCCGACGAGGCCCATCTGTGAGCGCACCGGCATGCCGGAAGTCACATTGCGGTCGCGCCCCGCGCCGAGCGTGGCGTAGCGGCGCGAACTGGCGCTGGTGGAGGCCGTGAGCCGGGCATAAGTGACCGCGCCGCCGTCCTGCTCGGACAGCCCCATCAGGTCCTTCAGCCGCTTGTTCTCCGCCATCGCCGCCTTTGCTTCCACAAGGCGCACTTTGGCTTCACCGAGTTCACGCTCGACGCGCGCGTGTTCGCTTCCGGAATGGAAGAATCCGGAGAGATTGGCCCAGGCATCGCGTCCGAGATCGCGTCCACCGGCGGAGACTTGCGCGGCCGGTTCGGTCGCGTCGTCCGCCAATCCGCGGAGGGTGGAGAAGAATTCCGGATTGACGAGCGAGATCACGACGAGCGCCAGTCCGACCACGGCGCCAAGCACGCCTGCGGTGTAACTGAGGAACGTGGTGTATTGCGCCCGACGCGAATAGCTGGAGCGCCTGTTTACGGGCGGCGCCATGCGCCATGCACTCCTTCGTAGGGGCGGCGCCGTCCTTGGACTGCCGCGCGGCCGTCAATAATGCCGACGACGAGGCCGCCGGGAATCGAACGGAGCGGCGGTGCCATGGGCACCGGCCGCTCCGCGCGAAATTCAGGCGGACATCAGCACGCCGCGATAGACCGGATCTTCCATCGCGCGGCCGGTGCCGAGCGCGACGCAGGAAAGCGGGTCTTCGGCGACGCTGACCGGAAGGCCGGTTTCTTCGCGCAAGTAATCGTCCAGGCCCTGGATCAGCGCGCCGCCGCCGGTGAGCACGATGCCCTGGTCGACGATATCGGCCGCCAGTTCGGGCGCGGTATTCTCAAGCGCGATGCGAACGCCCTCGACGATGGCGCCGATCGGTTCTGCCAGCGCTTCGGCAACGTTCGCCTGGGAGATGGTGATCTCCTTCGGCACGCCGTTCACGAGGTCGCGGCCCTTGATGTGGATCGTTTCGCCGATGCCGTCTGCGGGCATGACGGCGATGCCGTAGTCCTTCTTGATGCGCTCTGCCGTGGCATCTCCAATCAGGAGATTGTGATGGCGACGCACGTAGGAAACGATCGATTCGTCCATCTTGTCACCGCCGACGCGCACCGAAGTGGTGTAGGCGAGGCCGCGCAGCGAGAGCACGGCGACTTCGGTGGTGCCACCGCCGATGTCGACGACCATCGAGCCGACCGGCTCGGTGACGGGCATGTCGGCGCCGATCGCAGCGGCCATCGGTTCGAGGATCAGGTAGACCTGGCTGGCGCCGGCGTTCGAAGCGGCATCGCGAATCGCGCGGCGTTCCACCGAAGTCGAGCCCGAGGGCACGCAGATCACGATTTCCGGGTAGCGGAACAGGTTCTTCTTGCCGTGCACCTTGCGGATGAAGTGCTTGATCATCTCTTCCGCGATCTCGATGTCGGCGATGACGCCGTCGCGAAGCGGGCGGATGGCTTCGATGTTGTCGGGCGTCTTGCCCATCATCATCTTGGCGTCGTCACCGACGGCCTTGACCTTCTTCACGCCGTTGAGCGTCTCGATGGCCACCACCGAGGGCTCGTTCAGCACGATTCCGCGGTCCTGAACGTAGACGAGCGTGTTGGCGGTCCCAAGGTCGATCGCCATGTTCTGTGAGCCGAGTTTGAAGAATCGCGAGAAGGGCGAGGCCATCAGTAATCCGTTGTCTTTCCCGGCGCTTGTCACAGGGAATCCCCATGGAGCGAAGGGCAGGTTGGCATGGAAGGGGACCCCTTAGCCCATCGATTCGCGAAACGCCAAAAATTTGTGTCGATTTCATGGGGGAATCGTCAGAAGCCCGTCTCGAATTCCATGCGGTTCACCGCTAGTGTTTGGATCGCTTCGAGATCGCGGTGCCATGGACGCCCCGCGTCCGGGCCGGCCCGTCGGTRGCCTGGGCTCGTACCTGGATGACGCGAAGCCCAAGGCCTGAGCAAGGCCGCTTGCGAAAGAGTGCCCGATGCCCACGATCCGCCGTCTTCCCGAACATCTCGTCAACCGCATAGCGGCCGGCGAAGTGGTGGAAAGGCCCGCGTCCGCGCTGAAGGAGTTGGTGGAGAACGCGATCGACGCCGGCTCCACCCAGATCACCGTGCGCTTGTCCGCCGGCGGCCTGGACCTCATCGAAGTGACTGATGACGGCTGCGGCATGGTCCCGGACCAGATCGCCCTGGCGCTGGAACGCCACGCCACTTCCAAGTTGCCGGACGAGCATATCGAGCTGGTGGCGACGCTGGGCTTTCGGGGAGAGGCGCTGCCGTCGATCGGATCCGTCGCGCGGCTGACCATAGAAAGCCGCCCGCACGAAGCGGAAGAGGGCTGGAAGCGCGTCGTCGATCACGGGATCGTGACGGTGGACAGCCCCGCCGCGCTGCCGCCGGGAACGCGGATACGGGTGGAGGATCTCTTCGGCAAAGTCCCGGCCCGGCGCAAGTTCCTGCGTTCGGCGCGCTCGGAATATGCGGCTTGCCAGGATGTGGTGCGCCGTCTGGCCATGGCCCGGCCGGACATCGGCTTCGTCCTGGAGCATGACGGCCGCCGGGCGATTGCCGTGCAGCCGCGCGAAGAGCTGGCTTCTCGCGTGGCCCGGCTCGTGGCACGCGAACTGGCGGACGACGGCGTGCTGATCGATGCCGAGCGCGGGTCGGCACGGCTCACCGGCGTCGCCGGTCTTCCCACCTACAATCGCGGTGTCGCCGATCATCAATACCTGTTCGTCAATGGCCGGCCGGTGAAGGATCGCCTGCTGGTGGGAGCCGTGCGCGGCGCCTATTCCGACATGCTGGCGCGGGATCGCCATGCCGTGCTGGCGCTGTTCCTCGACATTCCGCCAGAGGAAGTGGACGTCAACGTCCATCCGGCCAAGACGGAAGTGCGGTTTCGCGATCCTGCGTTCATCCGCGGTTTTCTGGTCGGCGCCTTGCGCCATGCTCTCGAATCGTCCGGTCAGCGGAGCGCGCAACCGGCCTCCGCGGCGGCCATGGGCATGTGGCAGGTGGAGCCGGTTGCCGCTCCTGCACCTTCGCTCGGTTCGCTGTTTGCCCGGGAGTACGCTCCCTCTTCCTCGTCGTCGCCCTCCCGTTCGGAGTTTCGACCGGCAGCGGATCGGGTTTCCGAAACCGGGGCCGCATGGCGCTCATACGAGGAGCAGGTCATTGCGCAGCCTTCCGGGCGCGCCGAGGCTGCGTCCGAGGCTGCCGATGAGGCGTTGAAGTATCCGCTCGGCGTGGCCCGCGGCCAGGTCGCGGAGACTTACATCGTGGCGGAGGCGGCCGATGGCCTGGTCATCGTCGATCAGCATGCCGCGCATGAGCGGCTCGTGCTGGAGCGGCTCAAGGCGGCCGGCGCGGAAGATGCGATGTCTCGCTCCCAGGCGCTGCTGCTTCCCGAAGTCGTAGAGCTGGAAGAGGCCGCCTGCGATGCGCTGGAAGAAAAGATCGCCGACCTGGCGCAATTCGGCCTCGCGCTCGAACGGTTCGGTCCGGGTGCCATGCTGGTGCGCGCGGTGCCGTCCGTACTGGGCAAATCCGATGTCCACGCGCTCGTGCGCGACGTGGCCGACGATCTTGCGAAAAACGGAGACGCCCTGCTTCTGGGTGAGAAGCTGGAACTGGTGCTGGCGACAATGGCCTGCCACGGCTCGGTCCGGGCCGGTCGCTCGCTCTCGGTCGCGGAAATGAATGCCCTGCTGCGGGAAATGGAGCGCACGCCGCGCTCGGGCCAATGCAACCATGGACGCCCGACGTGGGTTAAACTGGCTCATCAGGATATCGAAAAACTGTTCGGGCGAAAATGATGCGAAAACCGATCCTTGCGCTGACTCCTTTCGTTCTGCTCTCAGCTTGCGGACAGGAAGATCCGCAGCGCGAGGCGGTAGAGAACGCGCACGACGTGGCCATGGTCGAGCGGATGAGCAAGGAGCCGTTCAAGCCGATCATTCCCCATGCCATCACCGAGATCGACGTCGCCCGTTATGGGCTGGACAAGCCGGGATGCTCCTTCCGCAAGCCGGGCGAAAAGGACCCGATCTTCATAGCCAATGCCGACGAGGGATTCCTGCGCGTCGCCGGGGACCTCAAGCGCTATGCCGCCAAAGTGGAAAGCGCGCAGTTGCCGGGCAACGCGCGCTCCACTTATGTCGGGCTGGCCAGTTGGGTCGATCTGGTGAGCCTGCCCGACAAGAGCGGCGGCTCGGACACCACTCATTGGCCGGCGAAGCTGATCTTGCACGATGCCCAGGAACGGGTCGCCTTCATGTCGGAAGGCGTGGTCACCTGCCACCGCTGATGGGAGCTTGGCCTCTGCCCGGCTTCGCCAGAGTGCCGCGGAAAGGCGCGTCGTTGCCGTCGCCGTCGGCTGCCGGGGGCAGCTTCAGGAGGTCGCGCAGGAGCGGCGCGATGTCGACATTGTCGAACGGGGCCAACTTGCCCTTCGGCCTGAAGGCCGGTCCGGCGGCGATGAAGAGCGCGGCCATCTCGGGCGCGGCATTGTCATAGCCATGGGTTCCGCCGGTCGACGCCTTCTCCGGCGGCTTGGCTGCGATCTGCCAGCCGATTTCCGCCAGGCAGAAATACGGCGCGATGCGGGGGTTGCTGCCGTAATGGAAGCGCGCCGGGATGTCCTGCTTGCGCCAGCATGACATGTGTTCGTGCGGCTTCAGCAGCGCGGCGGCCAGCTTCCGTTCGTTGCCTACGGTCGGTGTGATGCCCGCAAAGGGGCCGGTATCGCCCAGCGTGTAGAGCGAAGGGTCGGCAATCGCATCGAGGGCGATGGTCCGTTCGCTGGAAATGGCAGCCATGCCGTGATCGGCCACGACGATCAGGTTGGCGGGCTGCCCAAGCTCCCGAAGCCCCGCAAGAAGGAGGCCGATATCGCCGTCGACATCGGCGATGGCCGCGTCGGTCTGGCTGTCGCCGGGTCCGTAGCGATGGCCTGCCGTATCGACCTGGTCGAAGTAGAGGGTCACCAGCTTCGGGCGTTTCACTGCCGGACGGCGCAACCAGTCGATCACGGCATCGACGCGCTGGACCGGCGATACCGCGCCGTTGAATTGCTGCCAGTCGCTCGGCCGGGTTCCGCCGCTGATCGTCTTGTGCGGCTCGGTCACCAAAGTGCCGCCCCAGGCGACGTTCGATCCCGGCCAGAACATCGTTGCGGTTCGGATGCCGGACTTCTCGGCCGTCACCCAGATCGGTTCCGCCTCATCCCACCAGTAAGGTTCGTCGCTCGACATCGTGAACTTCTCGCCGGGATGAGCGGGATCCTCGAAGCCGTTGGCGATGATGCCGTTGCGGTCGGGCACTTTTCCCGTGGCGATGGCCCAGTGATTGGGGAAGGTCTTGCTCGGGAACGAGGGGCGCATGGCCGCGCTGATGCCGCTGGCCGCCAGCGCCGAGAGATGCGGTGTTATCCCGCGGTCGAGATAATCGGCCCTGAAACCGTCGATCGAGACGAGAATCACCACCGGCTCACGGACTTCCGCGGCGGGTTTGTCGGCAGGCCAAGTGCTGGCAGGTCGGGTGAGGGCAGGATCGGCGAGAACGGGGCCGGCCAGCAGGGCCAGCGCACCGAACAGGAGAACGAGTCTTTTCATGACGGCGCCACTAGCGCCGGGACCATGACA
This sequence comes from Novosphingobium sp. YAF33, assembly GCF_052113265.1. Lineage (NCBI taxonomy): Bacteria > Pseudomonadati > Pseudomonadota > Alphaproteobacteria > Sphingomonadales > Sphingomonadaceae > Novosphingobium > Novosphingobium sp. YAF33. The sequence continues at coordinate 168,387 of NZ_JBFRCW010000003.1, read as the reverse complement.
GGTCGATGTCGGCTCACGCCATCCCAGCCAGCATCCACAACGCCATGGCCACCATGAACAGGTTCTCCGTGAGCGAGACAAAGCCCAGCGGCACGGCACCCGAGCCGCCGACGCAGGCGCACTTCAATGCACGCTTCTGAATATAGACCGCGTAGAATACCGATGCGGCGCCGATGCCGCCGATCACGAGGCCGATCGGGATCGAGAGCCAGGGCAGGGCATGCGCCGTCATCAGTGCGCCTGCGGTCCATTCCAGCACGGGATAGCCGTAAGCGTAAGGCACTAAGCGCTTGGCCAACAGGTCATAACCCAGGAACATCGTCGAAAACTGCTCGACATCCTGAAGCTTGAGCATCGCCAGCAGCATCATCGTCATCGAAACGAACCATTCGGCGCCGCGCATGGTGAAAGGCGTGCCGAACGAAGCCCAACTCGCCGCCAGGGCGAGGCCGAGGCCGGTGGCGAAAACGGCCAGCACGGGGCGGTAGCTCTTTGCTTTCGGGTCGTGAACCTTCAGGCCGAAATGGGCGCGCAAATCGGTATAGCCGCCGATCCGGGCGCCCCCGATGAAGGTCTGCGGCGTGGTGGCAACACCGTGCCGCGCCTTGAAGGCATCGACCTGCTCGCGCGTGGTCAGCCAGTGATCCTCGACCTCATAGCCGAGCTTTTCCAGCAGGTATTTCGATTTGAGACCCCAGGGACAAGTGTGCTTGTCCATGACCATGCGGAAGAGCGCGGCGCTCTTGTCTGACTGGCGGGATGCGGGGCTTTCGAGGGTCTGGTCTTGCGTCATGCCGAGGCTTATACCTTCCGTACCATGGTACGGAGTCAAGCATGGCATTGACGATTTCGGAGCTGGCCCGTTCGAGCGGCGTCGGCGTGGAGACGGTTCGTTTCTACCAGCGCAAGGGCCTGCTCTTCGACCCGCGCCCGGCTGCGACCGGAGGCGCCAGGGGGCAGCGACATTATGGTGAGCCAGATGTGAAGCGCCTGCGCTTCATTCGCTCGGCCAAGGCGGCCGGCTTCATTCTCGACGAGATCGCCGAGCTGATCAGCCTCGACCATACCGGAGACCGGCCGCGCGCGCGGAAAATGGCGGAAATGCGATTGGCGGAACTGGATCGGGAGATCGCGCAACTGGAAGCCGCGCGGCAGTCGTTGCGGCGATTGGCCCGCGAATGCGCCGGCTCGGACGATGGCCCTTGCCCCATCCTCGAAGCGTTCGAGGAACCGGCGTCTTCCCGGACCTGAACCGGGAGTGAAGGAACTGCCGGCGGTCCCGGATCGAGCCGGTGACCGCCGGTATCTCCGGATCAGACGTTGAACTTGAAGTGCATGACGTCGCCGTCGTGCACCACGTATTCCTTGCCTTCCTGACGCAGCTTGCCGCCTTCCTTGGCGCCGGCTTCACCGTTCAGGGCGACATAGTCGTCGTAAGCGATGGTCTCGGCGCGGATGAAGCCGCGCTGCATGTCCGAGTGGATCTCGCCGGCGGCGTCGGGGGCCTTGGCGCCCTTGTGCACGGTCCAGGCGCGCGCTTCCTTGGGGCCGACGGTGAAGAAGGTCAGCAGGGAAAGCAGTTCGTAGCCGGCGCGAATGATGCGGGCGAGGCCGGTTTCGTGCAGGCCCATCTCCTCGAGGAAGACCATGCGCTCCTCGATATCCATGCCGACCAGCTCCGATTCGATGGCCGCCGAGACGATCACCGCAGTGGCGCCCTCGGCCTTGGCCTTCTCGAAGACGCGGGCGGAGAAGGCATTGCCTTCCGCTGCAGCTTCTTCCTCGACGTTGCAGACATAGAGGACCGGCTTGGCCGTCAGGAGCTGGGCCTGGCGGAACACGCGTTCCTCGTCTTCGTCCTTGGGCTGGGTGAGGCGCGCGGGCTTGCCTTCGCGCAGCAGCTCCAGCGCCTGGCCGAGCACCGAGGCGACGATCTTCGATTCCTTGTCGCCCTGGGTAGCTTTCTTCTGAGCGGCGGGAACGCGCTTTTCCAGGCTCTCCAGGTCGGAAAGAAGCAGCTCGGTCTCGACCGTCTCGGCATCGGCAATGGGGTCGACGCGCTCGTCGACGTGCTGGATGTCGTCGTTCTCGAAGCAGCGCAGGACGTGAACGATCGCGTCCACTTCGCGGATGTTGCCGAGGAACTGGTTGCCCAGGCCTTCACCCTTCGAGGCGCCGCGCACGAGCCCGGCGATGTCCACGAAGGACAGCTGCGTCGGGATGATCTTGGCCGAACCGGCGATTTCGGCCAGCTTGTCCAGGCGCGGATCGGGAACGCCGACCTGGCCGACATTGGGCTCGATCGTGCAGAAGGGATAGTTGGCCGCCTGCGCCGCCTGCGTCTCGGTGAGCGCATTGAACAAGGTCGACTTGCCAACATTGGGCAGGCCCACGATTCCGCAACGGAAACCCATGTGTAACTCCGGAAGAAATGTATGGGCCGCGCCTTAGCGCCAGTCTGCGCGCATTACCAGTTGCGCGACGGTTCTTTATGACCGGAGCCGGTGGAGAGGTGGGCTTCACGGAAATTTCAGGGCTTGTTCCTAGACGGGCGGGATGAAATCCATCGTTCGCCTCTCCCTTGTCGCCCTCGTGTCCGCGTCGCTTACTGCTTGCGGCGGCATTGGAACCGACAGCGGCGGGGGAGGGCTGGAAAAGGCCCGCGCCGATTTCGCCTCGCAAAGCTACCCTTCGGCCCGCACCACGCTCTTCGCCATGCTTGAGAAGGAACCTGACAACCTCCAGGTCCTGGCGCTTCTGGGCAGGACGCAGATCGCATTGGGCGATGCCGACGCGGCCGATCGCGTCCTTGCCCGATTGAAGAAGGCTGGCGGGAAGGGCGCGGAACTCCGCCGACTGGAAGCGGGTGTCAGCCTGCTGCGCGGCAAGCCGGCTGCGGCTCTGGCGCTGATTGTAAACGATTTCGACACCGATGCCTGGCGGCTGCGCGCTCAGGCCCAACTGGCGCTGGGCAAACAAACGGACGCCTTGGCATCCTTCGAAAAGGGGATGGCCGCGGGTGACGACCTGCCACTGAGCGTAGCCTATGCGCGGTTCGCGCTGGAAACCGGCGACCTTGCCCGCGCCGGGCAGATCCTGACGCGAATGAACCGCTTTGCGCCGGGCGCCTACAACACGCTCGTTCTCGCCGGCGACATCGCCGCCGCACGCGGCGAGACGGATGGCGCGATAGCCGCCTATGGCAAAGCGACAAGCGCCTATCCCGGCAAAGTCCCGCCCATGCTGGCGCTTGCCAATGCCCTCGACGAAAAAGGCGAGGTCGATGCGGCCATGCGCGTAGTCGAGAAGGCGGCGAAGCTCTCGTCCGGCGACCCGGCCCTCGAAGAGATGCGGATCCAGCTTCTGGCTGAGAAAGGCGAATGGAAAACGATCCGCCTGGCGCTGCAGGGGCGAGAGGGGCGCATCGATCCGGCATCGAGCCTGGGGCTGACGTATGGCGAGGCCCTGCTGCGTCTTGGTCACGCCGAGCAGGCCCGTGTGCTGTTCAGCCGGGCCTCGCTGCTGCTGCCGGGCAATCCGTTCGCGCGCATGATGCTCGGAGAAGCGCAACTGGCGAGCGGGGATGCGAGGGGCGCGTGGGAAACGCTGAAGCCCCTGGCTTCCGGCACGCTGGCCCAGCCGGAAATTCTCGGTTCAGCCGAACGCGCGGCCCGCGCGGCCGGTGCTCCCGAGGCGGATGTGCTGAAAGCACGGCTCGATCCCGTGCGTTTGAAAGCGACGATGGCGCTGGCGGACAAGGGGCAGGCCGCCCTGTCCGCGCAGGACTGGAAGCTGGCGCTGGCGACCTATCGCGAACTGCTTCAGCGGGGAGACGATCCCGAGGTTCTCAAGCGCATGGCACTGGCAGCGGCGGGGCTGGGGCAGGGAAGTGACGCCCTGGCTTATGCCGACCGGGCGCGCACACTGGCGCCGGACAATCCCGACTATCTTCACGTGGCCGGCCTCGTCCGCCTGGAACTCGGTCGCGACCTGTCCGGTGCCCGGCGCCTGCTGGAGGCTGCGGCCATCGCCGATCCGCGCGATCCCGACATCGCGCGCGATCTTGGAAAAGCGAAGGCCGCCGCCAGCTAAAGCCGGCGGCGGCCTGCCCGGCCGGAAACGGAAGCAACCCGGCCGAGAGGCGCCACCTCCCGCGATGGGCGCGGGCGCGGCGCCTTGGAAGCTACTGTCAGTCGCGCTTCTTGCGGCGGCGAGCATAGGCCAGGCCGAGCAGGCCGAGGCCCATCATGCCGAGCATGCCCGGTTCCGGCACGTCGGTGCTGCCGCCGCTGCTGGAACCGCCGGAGGTGCCACCGGAAGTCGTGGTGCCGCCCGAAGTGGTCGTGGTGCCACCCGAGGTGGTCGTGCCGCCGGAAGTGGACGTCGTCCCGCCCGAAGTCGAGGTGGTGCCGCCCGAAGTGGTCGTGGTGCCGCCAGACGAGCTGCTGGACCCGCACTGCTTCTTGCCGGCCGAATGGCCGCAGTTGCAAGTGTGCTTGTGGCCGCCGCTGCCGCCCCAGCCCCAGGTCGCCTGCGCAGGCGACGTGAATGCGATGGTGCTGCCGGCGGTGAGCGCCAGGGCGAGCATGGTCTTGCGGATCATTCGTATTCCCCTTGTTGCCCGAATGGGTTGCCAAGAGGAAAAGCAAGCGTCGTGCCAGATGAGGGTTTCTGCGGAGAACGTTGGTTAACGCATACCTCGAAGCGTTGCTTGTGTAAGCTAACCCGACGCTAATTGCGGCGAAAGACGGCTAACTCCAGGGGTTCAATCCTGCTGGCGGAGAGCGACGTCGTTCATGAACCTGGTATCGTCGCCGGCCGAAAGGCGATCGGCTTCCCCTGCAACGGCGCCCAGCATGTCGGCCAGCGGATCCATGTCGGCCTTGGCGTAATTGCCCAGGACATAGCCGGTCACGCGGTCCTTGTGGCCGGGATGGCCGATACCCAACCGCACGCGGCGGAATTCCGCGCCGAGGTGCTGGTCGATGGAGCGCAGCCCATTGTGGCCGGCATGACCACCGCCTTGTTTCACCTTGACCTTGAAAGGCGCCAGATCCAGCTCGTCGTGAAATACGGTGAGGTCCGCCAGCGCCAGCTTGTAGAAGCGCATGGCTTCGCCCACGGCGCGGCCGCTCTCGTTCATGAAAGTTGCCGGCTTCAGCAGCAGCACTTTCTCGGAGCCGATCCGCCCTTCCTGGAGCCAGCCCTGGAATTTCTTCTGGCTCGGACCGAAGTTGTGGACTTCGGCAATCGCATCGATCGCCATGAAGCCGACGTTGTGCCGGTTCAGCGAATATTGGGGACCGGGGTTACCGAGGCCGACCCAGAGCTGCATGACGAGAAATCCTGTACTGAAACGCGAAACGGCCCCTCCGCGCGCCGGACGAACCGGGGCTGGAGGGGCCGTTCCCTATCCGAAGATGGCCGGGCCCGAAAGGACCCGGAACCGAATTTACTCGGCTGCGATTACTCGCCTTCAGCTTCTTCCTTGGCCGTGTCGCCTTCGGAGCTCTTGAGAGCCGAAGGGGCAGCGATCGTCGCGATGGTGAAATCGCGGTCGGTGATCGCGTTCTCGACGCCCTTGGGGAGCTTGACGTGGCTGGAGTGGATCGATTCGCCCACGTCGAAGCCGGTCACGTCGATGACGATCTCATGCGGGATCTTCTCGGCGTCGCAGACCAGTTCCAGGTCGTGGCGAACGACGTTCAGCACGCCGCCGCGCTTCAGGCCCGGCGAAGCTTCTTCGTTGGCGAAGACGACCGGCACGTTGACGTGCACGGTCGCGCCCTTGACGACGCGCAGGAAGTCGGCGTGAAGCGGACGATCCGAAACGGGGTGGAAGGCAACGTCCTTGGGCTGCGTCCGGAACTTCTTGCCGCCGACTTCAACTTCGATGATCGAGTTGAAGAAGTGACCGGTTCCAAGCTGGCGGGCCAGCTCCTTTTCCTCGACGTGGATTGCGAGGGGTTCTTCGTTACCACCATAGATAACGGCGGGGACGCGGCCATCGCGACGCAGAGCACGGGAGGCTCCCTTGCCAGCCCGATCACGCGTCTCGGCCGGCAGGTTAAGCGTATCGCTCATGAGGACTTGCCTTTCGAAAACTGGATATATGTCGGATACAGGCCGCGTATCGGCCCGCTCCGTCCCGCCACGCCTCCAGGGATGACCATGACGGGAAGCGGGCGCCCTTAATGCGATTATCGCAGATTTGCAAGCACTGTCGGGACCGCCAGTGGCCCAGTCCCGATCAACCCGGATCGACCGCGTTCCAGCTATTCGACCCGGACGACGCGGTAGCCCTTCGCTGCCAGCATCGCCGGAATGCCCTCAGGCCCAGCCATGTGTGCCGCTCCGACGGCAACGAACGGACGTTTGCCTTCCCGCATGGCAGAGGCGATCTTTCCGGCCCAGTCCCGGTTGCGTCCCACGAAGAGCACCGCGCGCAGTTCCGGGTCGGCCAGCAGGCCCTTGCGCGTTTCGCGTTCGATCGCGGCCATGTCTCCCTGACGCCAGCGCTCGGCAAGATCGCCATCCGTGGTGGCGGCCTCGGTCACGACCGCGCCCAGCAGATCGCGCTGCTCGCGCTCCGGCAGACTGTCGAACAGGCCGAGCTGCTTTGCCGCACCCTCCAGTTCGACGACGGGCTTGTTTCCTGCCGCCGCGATGACGGCCCGGTCCACGCCATTGCGCGCCTCATCTTCCTTGGCCCCGGCCTGGGCCAGCGTGAGGGCCGCGGCCCAAGTGTCCATCGCCGCGAAATCGCCATCGGCATAGCCGCCTTTCGCCAGCAAGGCCGACAGGGCAGGGCGCCTGCGTGGATCGATCCGTTGGGACAACGGCGGCTGTCCCTCGTTCCTGGCGAGGCGGGCGAACGTGGCGGCGACTTCCTTCTCGTCGGCGAGATTGGCGACTTCGACCATCACCGAGTCCGAACCTTCCAGAGCGGTCTGAACTTTCGCGGTCTGCCATTGCAGCGGAGACTTGGCACTATGAATGGTTCCGAAGAGCCAGGCGGTCTGGCCGTTCGGTCCCTCGACACGCCAGATTGCGGGATCGGCGGGCTGGGGTTTCGGTCCGCAGGCAAAGAGGGCCAGGGCCGCCAGCAGGACGATGGTCTTGCGCATCGGCTACTGCACCCGCACTGCGCGAATGCCGTCGCGTGACAGCTGCTCCTGAACACTGCCCGCCCCGGCCAGATGCCCCGCGCCGACGGCCACGAAGACCACGCCAGGCTGAGCGAGCCGACCTTCAAGCCATTTCGCCCAGGCTTGGTTGCGGTCGGTGATGAGCACCTTGCGCATGGTCTCGTCCGATTCGTCGTCATTGAGCAGTTCGGCGAGTTCCTCGGCCCGGCCCCGTCTCCAGGCATTGACCAGCTTGGCCACGTCTTCCTTGAGGGTAGGCAGCTGCTCCAGCACTTCGGAAAGGTAGGCCCGCTGGCTCGCTTCCGGCAAGGCGGCGAAGAGACCGATCTGGTATTCAGCAGTTTCCAGCGGATGCCGCGCCACGCCGCTGGCCTTGGCCATCGCATCGATCTGGTTCTCGACGCCCTTGGCCTGATCGTATCCGGCGGCTTTCAGCGGGATCAGAGAGAGCAGCAACCCGGCGTACCAGGGCTCGAACTGATCGAATGAATTGACGGCAAGTCCAAGATTCGAAAGACTTTTATTCAGTATGCCGCGCTGCATGTCGTCCAGGCTCTCGCGCAATGTCCGGCCGTCCCGGCGGATCCCCTTCTCCGCGAAGATCGCCTGCAGGGTCTCTGGCGAATCGGTCATCGTTTCCGTGACGACCTGATCGGCCGACTGGAAAGCGCGCTTCACCGGCCCACGGAACCAGCCCAGTTCTTCGGGGAGAATGTGGATCGTGCCGAACAGGTAGATCGTCGTGTCCCGGTCGGAGATCTTCCAAAGCGCAGGTCTGGCCTCGGCAGCAGGCGCCCCCGAAGCCCTTGCCTTCTCCCGCGCCGTGACCGGCGGCGCGGCCAGGAATATGAACAAGGCGGAAGCCGCCGCGAGCAGGCGGATCTTGCGGGACGGTATCATGACGGTTTTCCGAGGGAGTACGAGAGAAACGGGCGCTTGACGGAGGTTCCGTAGCGCGGGGGATAGCCTCGCGGCGCCGGGCGCGGTAGCCATAACTGTTGTTCACGCGCGGCTTGTGCGGTTGATTTGGCCGGTTCGATCCGCCAAAGGCCGCGCAACCAAGAGATTTGACGGGATTTCGATGTCGACCGCTGACAGACAGCCGCTCAGCTTCCAGGACATGATCCTGACGCTCCACAACTTCTGGAGCGCGCAGGGCTGCCTCATCCTCCAGCCCTATGACATGCGCATGGGGGCAGGTACCTTCCATCCGGCCACGACGCTTCGCGCGCTCGGCCCGGAACCTTGGAAGGCGGCCTATGTCCAGCCTTCGCGCCGTCCGACCGATGGCCGCTATGGCGAAAACCCGAACCGGCTCCAGCATTACTATCAGTATCAGGTGATCCTGAAGCCGAACCCGGACAACCTGCAGGAACTCTATCTCGCCAGCCTCGCCGCCATCGGCGTCGATCCGCTCGCGCACGATATCCGCTTCGTCGAGGACGATTGGGAAAGCCCGACCCTGGGCGCCTGGGGCTTGGGCTGGGAAGTCTGGTGTGACGGCATGGAAGTGACGCAGTTCACGTACTTCCAGCAGGTCGGCGGGTTCGACTGCAAGCCGGTCGCGGGCGAGCTGACTTACGGTCTGGAGCGTCTGGCGATGTATATCCAGGGCGTCGACCGCGTCTACGACCTGCGCTTCAACAACGAGGGCGTCAGCTATGGCGACGTGTTCCTCGCCAATGAGCAGCAGATGTCGAAGTACAACTTCGAGATCGCCGATACCGAGGCACTTTTCGCCGGCTTCAAGGCCGCCGAGGCCGAATGCATGCGCTGCATCGAGGCGGAAATTCCGCTTGCCGCCTATGACCAGGCGATCGAGGCCAGCCATCTCTTCAACCTGCTTCAGGCGCGCGGCGTGATCTCCGTGCAGGAGCGGGCCAGCTACATCGGCCGTGTGCGCGATCTCGCCAAGGGATCGTGCGAGGCCTGGATCGACAAGAACAAGAGCGAATGGGAAGCCAAGTTCCCGGGATGGACCGTATGACCGACTTCCTTCTCGAACTGCGTTCGCAGGAAATTCCTGCTCGCATGCAGGCCGGCGCGCGCGCCGATCTGGAAAAGCTGTTCCGCAAGGAAATGGCCGCTGCCGGCGTTGCCGTGGGCGAAGTCACCGTCTGGTCCACGCCGCGCCGGCTCGCTCTGATCGCACGCGGCCTTCCGCTGGCGACCGAGGCCGTTCACGAGGAAACCAAGGGCCCTGCAACCAGCGCCCCGGAACAAGCGCTCGAAGGCTTCCTGCGCAAGACCGGCCTGACCAGGGACCAGCTCGAGGTGCGCGACCTCAAGGGCAAGGACACCTACTTCGCCGTCGTCGAAAAGCCGGGCCGCGCCGTGGCCGAGGTGCTTGCGGAGGTCGTCCCGGCCATCATCCGCAGCTTCCCCTGGCCCAAGTCGCAGCGCTGGGGCGCCGCCTCGATCTCCACGGAATCGCTCCGCTGGGTGCGTCCGCTCTCCGGGATCGTCGCGATCCTGGGCGAGGACCTCGTCGCCTGCGAAGTGGGCGGCATCGCTTCGGGATATGTTACGCTGGGCCACCGCTTCCATGCCCCCGGAGAAATCACCATCGGCGGCGCGCACGACTATGCCGACAAGCTGCACCTTGCCCATGTGCTCGTAAACCACGAGGAACGGCAGGATATCGTTCGCACCAAGGCGCGTGAGGCCGCCACCACGGCCGGGCTCGTGCTGGTCGAGGACGAGGGGCTGGTGATCGAGAATGCAGGTCTTACCGAATGGCCGGTGCCGCTGCTCGGCCGGTTCGAAGAGGACTTCCTTGAGGTTCCGCCCGAGACCATCCAGCTGACGGCCCGCGTCAACCAGAAGTACTTCGTCTGCGAAGACACTGCAGGTTCACTCGCCAACGCCTTCATTTGTACGGCAAATATTGTCGCCAACGATGGCGGGGCGGCTATCGTCGACGGCAATCGCAAGGTGCTGGCGGCGCGTCTATCAGATGCGCGCTTCTTCTGGCAGCAGGATCGCAAGACCTCGCTATCGGCCCAGGCTGCAAAGCTTGCCCGCATCACCTTCCATGAAAAGCTGGGCTCCGTTGCCGACAAGGTCGAGCGCGTCGCCAGACTGGCCGAATGGCTGGCAAGCGAAGGCATAGTGCCGAACTGCGATCCGGCGCTCGCGCGTCACGCTGCGGAACTCTCCAAGGCCGATCTCGTCACCGAGATGGTCGGAGAATTTCCAGAACTTCAAGGGCTTATGGGCGGATATTATGCCCGTGCCGAAGGTCTGCCCGATGCGGTCGCGGATGCCATCCGCGATCACTACAAGCCCGTCGGGCAAGGGGATGAAGTGCCGACGGCGCCCGTCACCGTGGCCGTGGCGCTGGCAGACAAACTCGATACGCTTCGCAGCTTCTTTGCGATCGACGAGAAGCCGACCGGGTCGAAGGATCCGTTCGCGCTGCGCCGTGCCGCTCTGGGTATCATCCGTCTCATCACCGACAATGCCTTGCGTTTCGGGGTTGCCGAGGGTGACCTGCTCGACTTCTTCGCAGACCGCCTCAAGGTCCAGCAGAAGGAAGCCGGCGTTCGTCACGACCTGATCGACGCGGTCTTCGCACTTGGCGGCGAGGACGACCTCGTTCGCCTGCTCGCCCGCGTGCATGCCCTCCAGGGCTTCGTCTCGACCGATGACGGTGCGAACCTGCTGGCGGGCTACAAGCGCGCTGCCAACATCCTCAAGAAGGAAGACTGGCACGGCGTCGAGGGCGAGATCGCGCGCACGGGCGAGGAAGATCCGCTGGCCGGTGTCGAGGATCCCGATCTGGCCGAAGTGATTGCCGCCAAGATGGCGCACCGTCACGCCAGCGAGCAGGCGCCGGCCTATGCGGCCGAGCCTGCCGAGCAGACCCTGATCGACGCCGTTGCCGCGGCGGAAACGGAAGTCTCGCGCGCGGTTTCCTCCGAGGACTTCGCTGCGGCCATGACCGCGCTGGCGTCGCTTCGCGCGCCGATCGATGCGTTCTTCGAGGACGTCACCGTCAACGATGCCGACCCGCTGAAGCGCCAGGCCCGCCTGGCCCTGCTGGACCGCTTCCGCGCCGCGGTTCACAAGGTCGCGGATTTCTCTCGCATCGAGGGCTGATCGCCGGATCAAGCTGCGGGGAGCGTCATTCGCCCCTGAAAACGAAAAGGCCGGGGTATTCCCCGGCCTTTTTCTTACTTTTTCCAGCCAGATAGAGTGAGAATTTCAAATCGCTCCACGGTCCTGCCATCGTCTCCGGCGGCGGCGAAGGCCTCACGGGCGCGCGCCAGCGCTTCCTTTCCCAAGGGTGGTGGCGCATCGGCCAGGACGCCGCCGATACCCTGGGCACGGATGTCGCCAACGAGCCGCTCCAGGCTGCGGAAACCGACCTGCAAGGAGCGCTGGTCGATCACCGGGTCCGCGAAAAGCGTGCGCTGGAGCAGTTGTCCGCCCGCGCGCACGTCGACCATGGGATGGACCCGAGCGGCCGGACGTTCGCCGTCGGCGGCCAGCATGACATCGCGCAAGGTCGGCAGGCTGCCCGCTGAAAGGAAGCTGGCGATCATCATCCCGCCCGGCGCCAGGGCCTTGCGGATGTGGACCAGGGCGCCCGGCAGGTCGTTGACCGTGTCCAGCGTGCCGAGACTGGCGATGAGGTCGAAACCTTCGAATGGGTAAGGGGCTTCTTCGTCGAAGCCTTCCGCCGGTTCCACTTGCGTCACGGCGACGCCCTGCGCGTTCAGGGCCTCAGCCAGTGCGCCGGTCCAATCGCCGATGACCAGCGCACGGGCGGGCTCGAAGCGTAGGAAGGAAAGGCGCTCGAGGACGTCTTCCACCATGTCTTCGTGAAGGTATTGCGGTGCGTCGTGCTGCTTTTGGAGCGCGAGCGCGCGGCGGCGGGCGGCGAGACGGCGGGCGGGCGAGAAGATGCGGGGGGGAGCTTTGCTGGCCATGGTCGCTCCCCTGCCGCTTTGCGCCGACCGGTGCAATCGCACTTCGTGCAATTACAGTTCGAGATGGCGGGTTAACGCCTTGTAGCTTGCAGAGGGAAATGCCGGGGCTAGCTTCGTCGCCGATGTCTCTCGTTCGCGCCTTCGATCCGCTTGTCGACCTGATTTTTCCGCCGCGATGTCCGCTGTGCGGAGCAGGGCTGAGCGCGCATGGGGGGCTTTGCGCTTCATGCTGGGGCAAACTGGCAATACCCGGGGAACCCTCATGCATCGCCTGCTCCCGGCCGTTCGGCGCCGGCATACCCGAAGGCGCGCTTTGTGCGCCTTGCCTGGGCGAGCCCCCGCGGCACGACGGCATCGCCGCGGGGACGCTCTACAACGATGCCTCGCGCAAACTCGTGCTCGCTCTGAAGCACGGCAATCGGATTTCGCACGCCCGGCTGATGGCGAGGCTGGTCAGCGCCAAGCTGGCTTTCGTGGACGAGACATGGCTGATCGTGCCCGTACCGCTCCATCCCTGGCGGATCTGGCGGCGTGGATATAACCAGGCCGCAGAGCTGGCCCGCGAGATCGCAAGGATCACCGGGGGCGTCCTTGCCGTCGATCTGCTGGATCGCCGCAAGGCGACGCCTTCGTTGGGCGGACTGGGCAAGGCTGCGCGGCGCAAGGTCCTGTCCGGCGCCATAGCGGCGCGGCCGTCTCGGAGAGCCATGTTGAAGGGCGCGAAAGTAATTCTGGTCGACGACGTGCTGACGAGCGGCGCGACGAGCGAGGCCTGCGTATCCAGCCTCAAGCGGGCCGGAGCGGCAAAAGTCGTAATCGCCTGCTTTGCACGGGTGCTGGACGAAGCATTGGAGCATGTGCGCCGATCGCCGAATCCGCCTGAGGCTTGAGATTTCGCCGGACAGGGCGACAACTACCGGGTCGCCACAAACGAAAACGCCCGGAACTTTGGGCTCCGGGCGTCCTCGTGACGAAACTGTTGGGCCCTGCAAAGCAGTTCGGCGGTCCCCCTGTCGGCCGCCTGGCCCGATCCCTCATTACCTGAAACCAGACCACCCGAAAGTATTCCGGCCTTGTTCCCTGAACCGTGGCGCTTGTATCAGCGACCTGTGGGTCAGCAGCAGCCCCCAGCTGCAGACAGACATTCCTACGAAATCCCGGGGTTGAAAAGAGGCACGGCGAAGCTACGAGGATTTTGGTCAACGGCTGTGGTTATCGTGCAACAACCGCGTCCAATGAATTCAAATCGGAGAAATTTCCGTCATGTCCGAAGCAAGCAAGGCCGAACGCGAACTGGGCACTACTTTCCTGCCGCGATTCGATGCGCAGGGTCTGCTCATCGCCATAGCCGTCGACTCGCAGACGCGGGACATCCTGATGGTGGCCTACATGAACCAGGAAGCGCTCGAAAAGACGCTCGAAACGGGACTCGCCCATTTCCACTCGCGCTCGCGCGGGACCTTGTGGCTGAAGGGAGAGACCTCGGGCCATTTCCTGCGTGTCGAGGACATTCGGGTGGATTGCGACCAGGATGCGCTGGAACTGCGGGTTCGGCCCGAAGGACCGGCCTGCCATACGGGGGCGCGAAGCTGCTTTTATAGGAAGTTGTCGGGCGATTCTTTGATTCGCGTTTCCGACTAAGCAGTTAGCAATCGATTGAGTAATTACAGTATAGGAAAAGCACCTCTTCCCTTAAGAACATGCACTTATCGGCCGATTTCAAAATTAACCAAAGAATCAGCATGTTCTACAGGTCACCATTGAGCGGACGGGGCGGACGGATCATCGCAATCGGCTCGCAAGACGTCTCTCGCCAATGAACTATCCCGGACGACAGGGTGCAAGGACCGTCTTCGGTCGTGCCCGTCCTACGAGAAAAATCGTTGATTGGCAGGGACTTTGGTCGGTGCTCCGTGCCCCATGCACCGGGTCGTGGCCCTGCCGGCTTCCGGGTCGCCGACTTTCGGAGGCGAACCGGGCGGAGATGGGTGGCCTTGTCAGGCGCCTGGGGCGCATGAATGGAAGGGAAGCATCAATGAAGCATAAAGCGTTGATTGCTGCCATGGTGGTGGGGCTCGTAGCAGCACCAACCGCCGCAATGGCAGATCAGAGGCCGAGCTCGTCCTCCAGCAACTTCCACACCTCGGACTCGTCCAAGAGTTCCAGCAAGAACTCCGGCTGGGGCCGGGGCGACAACTGGGGTCGCGGTAACGATCGCGGCAACGACCGTTGGGGCAAGCCCAGCTGGGGTTCGAACAAGCCCGGTTGGGGTTGGGGTAAGCCTGGTTCCGGTTGGGGCAAGCCCAACTGGGGTTGGGGCAAGCCCGGCTGGGGCTGGGGCCACGACAACGGTCACGGCCACGGACATGACAACGGTCATGGCCATGGTGGCTGGGGCGATGACGATGGCGGCAAGTCGCACGGCTGCTGAGCCGGTGATTTGACCACCGTGGCCGCCCTTGGGGGCGGCCACGGCTTTAAAGTAGTTATCCTAGAACTTCGTCGAACAGACTGAGCATCGCGGCCCAGCTCTGACGGTCGGCACTGGCATCGTAGCCGATGGCGGCCATGCCCCGTTCGTCGCTTCCCGGATCGGTGAAGCCATGGCGAACGCCGGAATAGGCATGGAAATGCCAATTCGCTTCGGCACGATCCATCTCATCCCAGAAACCGATGACCTGCTCGCGCGGGACGAGGGGATCGGCGTCTCCGTGGCAGACCAGGATACGCGCCTTGACCGCGCCCGGTTCTGCGGGTGCCGCGGTCGCAAGGGTGCCGTGGAAGCTCACGGCCGCGACCAGGTCCTGTCCGCCGCGCGCCGCTTCCAGAACGGCCTGTCCGCCCATGCAGTACCCGATGCCGAGCATCGGCAGCCCCGCCGTTTCGGGGAGGCTGCGCAGGGCCGTGATGGCGGCGTCGATACGGCCGCGGTAATGTGCATTGTCCGAACGCAGCTTCTCCGCCATCGGAAAGGACGCTTCGAAGCTGGCGACAGGCTCCCCGTAGAAGTCCGAAACCAGGGTGAGGTAGCCGAGGTCCGCGAGCATCTTCGCGCGCCGTTCCATCGCCGCGTTGAAGTTGGCGATCGTCGGGAACAAGACCACGGCCGCGCGAGGCGTGGCTTCGGGACGCGCCAGATGGCCGGTCAGATCCTGACCGGCGTGGCTGTAGGCAATCGTTTCGAGCATGATTACTCCGGAAGGAAGTCCGGCACCGAGAGATAGCGCTCGCCGGTGTCGTAGTTGAAGCCGAGCACGCGGCTGCCTGCGGGAAGCTCCTTCAGCTTCTGGGCGATGGCGGCCAGCGTCGCGCCCGAGCTGATACCTACCAGCATGCCTTCCTCGGTCGCGCAGCGGCGCGCCCAATCCTTGGCATCGGCCGGGTCTACCTGGAGCGCGCCGTCGATGGACTGGGTATGGAGATTGGCAGGGACGAAGCCGGCGCCGATCCCCTGGATCGGATGGGGGCCGGGCTGGCCGCCGGAAATCACCGGGGAGAGCGTGGGTTCGACGGCATAGGCCTTGAGCGAAGGCCAGCTCTGCTTGAGGGTTTCCGCGCAGCCGGTGAGGTGGCCGCCGGTGCCGACGCCGGTAATCAGCACGTCGATCGGGCTGTCGGCGAAATCGGCCAGGATTTCCTTCGCGGTGGTCGCGACATGAACCGCGACATTGGCCGGATTCTCGAACTGCTGCGGCATCCACGAGCCGGGGATCGTGTCGAGCAGCTCCTTGGCGCGCTCGATCGAGCCCTTCATGCCCTTTTCGCGCGGGGTGAGGTCGAAGCTGGCGCCATAGGCCAGCATCAGGCGGCGACGCTCGATCGACATCGATTCGGGCATGACGAGCACGAGTTTGTAGCCCTTGACCGCCGCGACCATGGCCAGGCCGATCCCGGTATTGCCCGAAGTCGGCTCGATGATGGTGCCGCCCGGCTTCAGTGTGCCATCGGCTTCGGCGGCTTCGACCATGGCGAGCGCGATGCGGTCCTTGATCGAACCGCCGGGGTTCGTGCGCTCTGCCTTTATCCAGACTTCATGGTCCGGGAACAGGCGCGAGAGGCGAATATGCGGCGTATTCCCGATCGTGGCGAGAATGCTGTCGGCCTTCATTGTTCATGCTCCCATCGTGGTGCGAAGGTGCGGGCACGGCGGATCTCGGGAAAGCTCCAGGCCCAGATTGCGGTAATGACTATGGCAGCGCCGCCACCGAAAACAACAGCCCCGGTCGCGCCCAGCAGGGCCGCGGCCACGCCGGACTGCATCTCGCCCAGCTCGTTCGAGGCGGATATGGCGAGGCCGGAAATGGCCGAGACCCTTCCGCGCTTGTCGTCCGGGGTGCGAAGCTGGACCAGGGAACTGCGGATGAAGACCGAGATCATGTCCGCCGCGCCGAGCAGCGCCAGGAAGCCCAGCGACACCGCGAAACTGCGCGAGAGGCCGAAGCCCACGGTCATGGCGCCGTAGGCCGCGACCGAGAGCAGCATCTTCACGCCCACGTTCTTGGCGAGGGGGCGGAACGAGAGCCAGACGGCGACGATAGCGGCACCGGCCGCCGTCGCGGCGCGCATCTGGCCCAGGCCCTCGGGCCCGACATGGAGGATATCGCGCGCGAATACCGGCATGAGCGCGGTCGCGCCGCCGAGCAGAACGGCGAAGAGGTCCAGCGTGATGCAGCCGAGCAGGAAGCGCTCGCGCCAGATGAAATGGAAACCGTCGACGATCTGGCGGACCGGATGGTCGCGGCGCGCGTCCTTGGGGACGGGCGGCAGGTTGCGGATGCTGGTGATGCTGAAGGCGGCCACGGCCATGAGCACGGCCGCGATCCAGTAGGGCATCGCGTGATGGCGCGCGAAGAGGAAGCCGAAGGCTGCCGGGCCGATGATGGTTCCGGCCTCGATGGCGATCGAGTTGAAAGCGATGGCGCGCGGGATCAGCGAAGTGGGCACGATGTTCGGCGCGATCGCCGTCATCGACGGGCTCACGAAGACGCGGGCGATGCCGTGGAGCGCGGCGAACAGATAGAGTACCGGCAGGCTGCGCAGATCGAGTTCGGTGATCAGGGCCAGGCCGATGGCGACCAGGATGTCCACCGACATGGCTATTCCCGCCACTTTGCGCCGGTCGAACCGGTCGGCGATGACGCCGGCTACCGGGGTCAGCAGGAAGATCGGCAGGAACTGCGCGAAGCCAAGCAGGCCGAGCTGGAACGAGGCTTCGGCAATCGACATGCCGTAAACGCTGCGGGCCACGTCGTAGAGCTGGTAGCCGATGATGACGACCATGCCGGTGGATGCGAACACCACGGCGAAGCGGGCTAGCCAGAACTTGCGGTAATCCGCAATGCGCAGCGGGGAGGTGGGCTCTGGCAGCACGGAAGGGCTGGAAGTGTCGATGGTACTCACGGCTTGCTGCATGGCAGCATGTCAAAGCATTGCCAAGACATGCCGCTCATTCGCAGCGATAGCTTATGTTTGGGATCAATAAGTAAACCGCGCGGTGATCCGCACGTCACGCCCGGCGATGGGTACGAAGTCGCGCGTTTCCGAAGCGGCCAGGCGTCCGGTCACGTCCAGAAGGTTGTCCGCCGCGAGGATGAGCGAGAGCGGGCCCTGCTCGCCGAAGGGCCGCCAGGTGGCGCTGGCGTTGACGAGCGTGAACGCGCTCGTGGGGTTTTCGTTCTCGGTCACGCGGGTCTGCCTGGCATTCCATTCCACTTCGCCGCGCAAGGTGAAGGCGGACGAATCGAATTCCACGCCGCCACGGGCGCGCAGGGGCGGGATCCGCGGCACAGGGCCCATGTCGACGAGGCGGGCATGGGTATAGTCCACGCCGCCATCGGCCTTGATCGCCTTGTCGCCGCCCCAGCGGGCGAATGTCACGCCGCCCTCGGCCTCGATGCCGCGGAAGCGGGCAGGGGCTTGGAGGTACTGATAGACCGGGAAATCCTCGATCACTTCGCCGGTCGGCACGGCGGTGATGAAGTTCGAGAAGTTCGTGCCGAACACCGTGACCGAACCGGCGATATCCCCGCCGTTGTAGCGCACGCCAGCCTCGATGCCGTCGCTCTGCTCCACCGTGAAGTTCGGATTGCCGCGCTCGTAGGACTGGGTGGCATCGTGCAGTCCGTCGACGAACAGCTCCTCAGCGGACGGGGCACGCTCGCCGTGCGAATAGTTCACCGAGAGCGTCACGGTATCGATGGGATGCCAGGCGAGGCCGGCCACGCCGGAATACTGGTCGAAATTGCGATGCTGGTCGGCCGGAACCGTGTCGATCCGGGTATTTTCGTAACGCAGTGCGCCTTCGATGTCGAACTGGCCCACTTCGAGACGCTGCAGCGTGAAGAGGGCAAGGCGGTCGGTGTTGTTGTTCGGCAGCAGCTTCTCGTCACCGGCGATGTCGAGTTGGGCCGACGAGTATTGCACGCCGGTCGAACCGCTCCAGATCCCGCGCTTGGCCTGGTCTGCCTGAAGGCGAACTTCGACGGCCTTGTTGTGGAACTGGGTGCCGATGTCGCCACCCTCGATTTCGGCATGCTCATAGTCGCCATAAGCGCCGCGCACTTCCAGCCGCTTGAGGAAGCCTTCGAGATTGAGGCCGGCGCGCAAGTCGACGCGGGTCTGGCGCAGCGAGATGCTGGTCGCGCTCGGATCGGTGGAGGGGCGCGGCGGGATGCCGTAGTCGTTGGCCAGGCGCTGGACGGAAACGCCGATGTCGCCGCCGTCGTCGATGAAGGCGAGGCCGCCGCCGAGGGTCCAGCCTTCTGTGCCGCTGTTGGCGATCTTGCCGCGGCGATTGGCCTGCTGGGTCAGCGTCGCCGCGCCGGTCAGGTCCCCGGCATCGGACAGGGTGCTTGCCTGCGCCAGGGTCTCCGCGCGCAGTTCGGGCGACAGGACATAGCCGCCGACGTGGAGGTCGTCGCTGTGATAGTAGGATGCATCGAAATGGGCGACGAGGCGGCTTGCCAGCCGGACGTCGGTGGTGATGCCGCCGTTGACCATGTTGGCGGCCGTGCCGAAGGATCCCAGTGCGTCCAGGGTGAAGGCCTTGTCCGGCACCTTGCGCGGAATACGCTTGTCCACGGCATTGACCGCGCCGCCCGAAGGGTCGCTGGCATAGAGCAGGACGCGCGGGCCGTGGAGCACTTCGATGCGCTCGACATTGAGGGTATCGAGCGAGACGGCGTGGTCGGCCGAGACCGACGAGGCATCGAGCGAACCGATGCCGTCGAGCATGACCTGGACGCGCGGACCGTCGAAGCCGCGCAGGACCGGCCGTGACACGCCCGGCGCGAAACCGCTGCTGGACACGCCCGGCAGGCTGGCAAGCATTTCGCCGATTTGCGGCTTGAGGTCGCGGGTCAGCGCTTCGCCTGAGAGAACGACCGGTGCGGCAATGGGATCGGCATTGCCGGAGATCAGGCGGCCGGTGACGATGATTTCCGGACCGGCTTCCTGGGGATGGCCATCGCCGTCGACAGGTGCGGTCGCTTGCGCCCCGACAGCCTGCGCGGAAGCAGGCATTGCCGCCAATATCGTGGAGAGGGCGCCGGCGGTGACCAGCAGTGCGATTCGGGCAGTTGGGAGCGTCATGGCCAACCGGCTAATTGCGAGGTTATAACATATCAATTCTGAAATGTTGCCTGGCGACGAAGTGAGCCATGATTGCGATGAAACGAATGTTCGGCCGAAGGCAGGCGGTCGGCCTTGCCGCCTCAGCGCCGGGGGCGCAAGCGAGGGTTCGGCTGAACGGTGTCCACCAGCTTCAGGAAGTCGTCGATGCGGATGATCCGTTCGAACTGGAAGCCCGCGCGTCCTTCATGCGCCCAGATCAGATGAGCCTCGATCCGGCCGATCACCGGCAGGCGCATCACCAGGCGTTCCCCGCGTTCGAGCGGCAGGTCGCCCTGGGACATGAAACCCTGGGCCGAGAGATTGACGATGTGCAGATGCAGGTCGCCCAATTGGCGGTGCTCCGCAATCACCGGGTAATCGACGGGGTGCCGCGCCGCGCGACGTTTGTCGGTTACAGTGAGCTGCGCTCCTGCAGTCATCTCTATTGCCCCTGTTGTGACCGTGAGCAAGGACAGTGCATCAAAATGGCAAAGAAACGGTAAATTCGTTCGCTTTTTGCCAGTCACAGGCGGCAAAATGTGCCGCTCTTGCGTTAAAGCGCCCCGGTTACGGGAACCGGAGCGCCTTAGTTCAATCATGTTAGCAAACGATTACGTAGTTATGCACCCCTGAGAATTGCGTGCTTCTTCTTGCCAAGACTAAGCTTACGCGTTTCACCGGAGCCGACTTCGATCAGGAACGCCGGATCGTCCATCAGCGCATCGTCGATTTTGACGGCGCCTTCTGCGATCTTGCGCTTGGCTTCGCCATTGGAAGCCGTGAAGCCGAGTTCGGTCAGCGCCGCGCCCAGGCGGATGCCTTCGCCGGTTACGGCCAGCGTCGGCAGGTCGTCTCCAAGCCCGCCGCCCGCGAAAGTGGTCTTCGCCGTCGCTTCCGCCGCCACTGCCGCATCCTCGCCGCGGCAGAGCCGGGTCACTTCGTTGGCCAGCACGACCTTGGCATCGTTGATCGCCGCCCCTTCGAGGGTTTCCAGGCGCGCGATCTCTTCCAGCGGCAGGTCGGTGAACAGGCGCAGGAACTTGCCGACATCGCGGTCGTCGCAGTTACGCCAGTATTGCCAGAAGTCGTAGGATGGCAGCATGTCCTCGTTCAGCCAGACCGCGCCGGAAGCGGACTTGCCCATCTTCGCGCCGTCGGCCGTGGTGAGCAGGGGCGTGGTGAGGCCGAAGACTTCCTGACCGTCCATGCGGCGGGAAAGCTCGATCCCGTTGACGATATTGCCCCACTGGTCGGAGCCGCCCATCTGCAGACGAACGCCTTCGTTCTGGGAAAGATGGCGGAAGTCGTAGCCTTGCAGGATCATGTAGTTGAATTCGAGGAAGGTCATCGGCTGCTCGCGCTCCAGGCGCAGGCGCACCGAGTCGAAGGACAGCATGCGGTTGACCGTGAAATGCGTGCCCACTTCCTGAAGCAGCTGGATGTAGCCGAGCTGCCCCAGCCAGTCGTGGTTGTTGACCATGACGGCATCGGTCGGCCCGTCGCCGAACTTCAGCAGGCGCGAGAAGATCGAGAAGATGCCTTCGATATTGGTGGCGATCGTCTCGTCCGAAAGCATCTTGCGGCTCTCGTCGCGGCCGGTGGGATCGCCGATGCGGGTGGTGCCGCCGCCCATGAGCACGATCGGCTTGTGGCCGGTCTGCTGCAGGCGGCGCAGCATCATGATCTGCACCAGGCTGCCGATGTGAAGCGACGCCGCCGTGGCGTCGAAGCCGATATATCCAGGCACGACCTGCTTGGCGGCAAGGGCGTCGAGGCCCTCGGCGTCCGTCATCTGGTGGATGTAGCCGCGCTCTTCGAGCGTGCGGAGCAGGGAGGAATTGTAGGTCATGATGGCCCAGTGCTTCTTGGCTTGGATGGATCGGAGCCCGCGCGCCTAGCACGCGCGAGGCGCAAGATGAAGCGGTTGGTCGCCTTGCGGCGCGTTCCGGCCGAATCCGCATTGCCAGCAGGCGCGCGTGCCCTCTAGGCATGCGCGCATGGCCGAACTGACCTGCCACCCGGCACATCCCTCGCTTCTCGTCCGCTCCATCGAAACCCGCGTGATCGGGTTCGACGCCAGCTGGCTGCGTGTCCGCTGGCGCATTCTGGGCGCGGGCAAAGTCGTGGTTCCGCCATTTGCGGGCAAAGGCAGGGCGGACGACCTCTGGCAGACGACCTGCTTCGAACTGTTCCTGCGCCAGCCGGAAAGCCGCGGCTATACCGAGTTCAACCTCTCGCCTTCCGAGCGCTGGAACGCCTACGATTTCTCCGGCCGACGCGAGGGCATGGTCGAGCGGCCCCTCCCGCGCGAGCCGGAATGCGCGATGCGCAAGGGCTCGGACATCGCGGTTTTCGACGCGGCCATTCCGGCAGCGGGCCTGCCGCAAGCCCCGCTTCGCTGCGGCTTCACGGCGGTGATCGAAGAGGAGGGGGGCGTGAAAAGCTACTGGTCGCTTACCCACAGCGCCGATGCGCCGGACTTCCACGATCCGGCTTGCTTCACGCTCGAGCTTGCGGCACCCACCGCCTCATGAAATTCGGTATCGATCGCCTCCTGGCAGACCCAGAACTGCGCGCGCCCCTCGAAGGCAAGCGCGTCGCGCTTGTCGCGCATCCCGCCTCCGTCACCGAGGACCTCGTCCATTCGCTCGACGCGCTGATCGCAGCGGGCATCAACGTGGCTTGCGCTTTCGGCCCGCAGCACGGACTGAAGGGCGACAAGCAGGACAACATGGTCGAGACGGCCAATGAGCTGGACCCGGTCTACGGCATTCCCGTCTACAGCCTCTACGGCGAAGTGCGCCGCCCCAGCCCGGAGATGATGGCGGGCGCCGATGTCTTCCTGTTCGACCTTCAGGACCTTGGCTGCCGCATCTACACGTTCGTGACCACGCTGCTCTACCTGCTCGAAGCTGCGGCCGAGCAGGGCAAAGCCGTATGGGTGCTGGACCGTCCCAACCCGGCGGGCCGCCCCGTGGAGGGAACGACCCTGCTGCCGGGGCAGGAAAGCTTCGTCGGCGCGGGACCGATGCCGATGCGGCACGGGCTGACCCTGGGCGAGATGGGGCTCTGGTTCGTGCGCCGCTTCGAACTCGACGTGGAATATCGCGTGATCGAGATGAGCGGATGGGAGCCGGACGGCGCCGGGTTCGGATGGCCGGAGAGCCGCATCTGGATCAATCCCAGCCCCAATGCCGCCAACCTCAACATGGCGCGTGCCTATGCGGGCACCGTCATGCTGGAAGGCGCGACGCTTTCGGAAGGACGCGGCACCACCCGTCCGCTGGAAGTACTGTTCGGAGCGCCCGATATCGACGCCAAGGCCGTCCTGTCAGCGATGCAGCGGATCGCGCCGGAATGGCTGGCCGGCTGCGCGGTTCGGGAATGCTGGTTCGAACCGACGTTCCACAAGCATGCCGGCACGCTGTGCAGCGGGCTGATGATCCATGCCGAGGGCAAGTTCTACGATCATCATGCCTTCCGGCCCTGGCGCCTCCAGGCGCTGGCATTCAAGGCCATTCGCCAACTCTATCCCGACTATCCGATCTGGCGGGACTTCCCCTACGAGTACGAATTCCAGCGCCTTGCCATCGATGTGATCAACGGCGGTCCGGCGCTGCGCGAATGGGTCGACGACCCTGCCGCGCTGCCTGGCGATCTCGACCTGATCGCCGGCCGGGACGAAGCCGCCTGGAAGGCCGAAATCGCCGATCTCCTGCTTTACTGAGCAGGCGCGAGGCGGGCGGGCGCGTCCGAATAAGCGGGCGGCGGGGTCATCCTGCCGTCCAGGCTGACGAGTACCGGGCAGCCCGCCACTCGTTTGTCGACGGCGTGGATCATTTCAGGCCGGATCACATCAGGCCGGATCAAGGCTGACTTTCCGGGCGGGGCAGCACGCGGCGGCCGGTGACCTGCTGCGGCGTTGGCTTGCTGGATCGTCCTATTGCAGGCGGCCTGCGCCGCATCGGCGGTTTCAGGAACCTTGGCCGGGCTGGCGGCCCCTGTCATCGCAGCGATCGTCGTAATCAGAACCAGCTTGTGCATAGTCACGAAGTCCTTCGTCCGTGAGCCCRCCGGCGATGTCCGCCGCTTCGATACGATGATCTGCCCGGCGCGGCGGACAGGCAAGCGCTTTCAACCCTTCTTGCGGGTGAGCTGCTTCATCGCCGCGTCCAGCCCGTCCAGCGTCAGGGGGAACATCGCCCCGCCCATCAGGTCGCGGATCATGCGCGTCGAACTCGAATAGTTCCACTGATGCTCCGGCGCCGGATTGAGCCACACCGTTGCAGGATAAGTCTGCGCGACGCGGCCGAGCCAGACGGCGCCCGCTTCCTCGTTCATGTGCTCCACCGAACCGCCGGGATGGCTGATCTCGTAGGGGCTCATCGCGGCGTCGCCGACGAAGATCACCTTGTAGTCGTGCCCGAACTTGTGAAGCAGGTCCCAGGTCGGCGTGCGCTGCGACCAGCGGCGGCGGTTGTCCTTCCACACCCCTTCGTAGAGGCAGTTGTGGAAATAGAAGAACTCCATGTTCTTGAATTCGGCGCTGGCGGCGCTGAACAGCTCTTCCATCAGTTCGATATAGGGATCCATCGATCCGCCGACGTCCAGGAAGAGCAGGACCTTGACGGCATTGTGCCGCTCGGGCCGCATGCGGATGTCCAGCCAACCCTGCTTCGCGGTGCCGTGGATCGTTTCCTCAAGGTCCAGTTCCTCGGCAGCGCCTTCGCGCGCGAAGCGGCGGAGACGGCGAAGGGCGACCTTGATGTTGCGGGTGCCGAGTTCACGCGTGTTATCGAGATTGGCGAATTCGCGCTTTTCCCAGACCTTTATGGCCCGGCCATGCCTGGCTTCGCCGCCGATGCGGATGCCCTCGGGATTGTAGCCCGAATGGCCGAATGGCGAAGTGCCGTTGGTACCGATCCACTTGTTGCCGCCGGAGTGACGTTTTTCCTGTTCCTCCAGACGCTTCTTGAGCGTCTCCATGATCTCGTCCCAGGAACCGAGCGCCTTGATCTGCTCCATCTCCTCGTCGGAGAAGTAGCGCTCGGCCACTTTGCGCAGCCAATCTTCCGGGATGGCGACAGGTGCTTGGCCATAGTCGCTGAGGGCACCTTTGAAGACCTTTTGGAACACCTGGTCGAAGCGGTCGAGCAGGCCTTCGTCCTTCACGAAAGTAGCGCGGCTGAGAAAGTAGAACGCCTCCGGGGTGCGTTCGATGACATCCCTTTCAAGCGCTTCCAGCAGCACGAGGTGCTCTTTGAGCGAGGCCGGAATGCCCGCCGCGCGCAGTTCCTCGATGAAGTTCAGCAGCATGTGCAACGCTCCCGAAGAGGCCGATCGCACCCGGGTGCTGCCAGGCGGTGGCGCTTACTCACGCGGAGGGGGATGACGGCGGGGGCGGGGGCGGTTGGCGCGGCCAGGTTTCGAGGGTCTCGTCGAAAGTGGCCCATTCCGGCGCGTCTTCGGTCCATATCACCGCTTCCGGCCGCAAGCCGTGACCGGCAGCAAGTGCGCCCAGGCGTATGGTCATCAGATGCGGGCGCGCCGAGCTTTGCGCGTAGATCTGGGTCCCGCATTTCGGGCAGAAGTGGAACGTGAGTGTATTGCCGCTTGCCGCAGTCCAGACGGAGGATCTGAGTTCTCCATCCAGCGACACGTCCTCTACCTTGAAGATCGCGTTGTTGGTCGGACCGCCTGCCGCAAGCTGCTGGCACTGGCGGCACCAGCACTGGCGCGTGGCGATGGGCTCGCCCGAAACCGTCAGCGAGACGGCAACGCAGGCACAACTGCCGAGATAGGGAGCGCTCATGGCCTGTCAGTTCCCGCGGCGCGCCATGAAGGCGAGCCTTTCGAACAGCATGACGTCCTGTTCGTTCTTCAGCAAGGCCCCATGCAGCGGTGGGATCGCCTTGGTTGCGTCCTGGTTCTGCAATATCTCCAGCGGCATGTCCTCGCTCAACAGGAGCTTGAGCCAGTCGAGCAGCTCGCTGGTGGAGGGCTTCTTCTTGAGGCCGGGCACTTCGCGCAGCTCGTAGAATACTTCCATCGCCTTGGTCACCAGGGTCTTCTGGATCCCGGGGAAATGCACGTCGACGATGGCCTGCATCGTCTCGCGATCGGGGAACTTGATGTAGTGGAAGAAGCAGCGGCGCAGGAAGGCGTCCGGCAGATCCTTCTCGTTGTTCGAGGTGATGACGACGACCGGCCGCTCGGCGGCGGCGACATGCTCGCCGGTTTCATAAACGTCGAACGCCATGCGGTCGAGCTCGGCCAGGAGGTCGTTGGGAAATTCGATGTCGGCCTTGTCGATCTCGTCGATCAGCAGCACGGGCAGGCGAGGCGAAGTGAACGCCTCCCAGAGCTTGCCCTTGCGGATGTAGTTGTTGATATCGTGGACCCGCGCGTCACCCAGCTGCCCGTCGCGCAGGCGGCCGACCGCGTCGTATTCGTAGAGGCCCTGGTGCGCCTTGGTGGTGGACTTCACGTTCCAGGTGATCAGCGGCGCATTCATCGAGGCGGCGATCTGCTCGGCGAGCACGGTCTTGCCGGTGCCGGGCTCTCCCTTCACCAGAAGCGGGCGGCGCAACAGGACGGCGGCGTTCACGGCGACTTTGAGATCGTCCGTGGCGACGTAGCTGCTGGTGCCTTCGAAACGCTGCATGTCCTGTCCCTTCGGCGAAATCCCGGGGCAATTCCTTAACCGCCCGGTTAATCTCTAAGTTTTGCGGCGCAACATGGCAAGCACCGAGGCGCCTACCCCCACCGCGCCATGGACTTAGCCGCCCGGGCGTTGCAGACAGGCGCGATGGGGGCTGAATTCCTGAAACGCATGGATTGGTTGAACGCGCCGCGCGTCGGCGCCTATCTGCGGCTGCTTGCCGTGATCAACCTGGTCATGATCGTCTGGCTGGTGGCCACTTCGCACAACGGGGTGGATGCCAACGGCTACTTGCTCGGCAGCGATTTCATCAGTTTCTGGACGACCGGGCACATGCTGGTGGCGCATGGCAATCCCTACGACGGCGCGGCCCATATCGCGGCGCAGCGCACCTATTTCTCGGCCGAAGGCGCTTATACCGCATTCTACTATCCCCCGTCGTTCCTGCCGTTCTGCTGGCCGCTCGGCTGGCTTGCCTATTTCCCCGCGCTGGCTCTCTGGGTGGCCGCGACCGGCGCCTTCTACCTTGCTGCCGTCCGTCGCTGGTGGGCCGGAGCCGGGACGGGTCTCCCGCTCTGGCTGCTGTTTGCGGCTTTTCCCGCCGTGCCCATCGTCGTCACTCACGGACAGACGGCCTTCCTCGTGGCAGGACTGCTCGGCCTTGGCGCATGGCTGGTTCCGACCCGGCCGCTGCTGGCCGGTGCATTGTTCGGTCTGGCGACGATCAAGCCGCAATTCGGGTTGCTGCTGCCTCTTGTCCTGCTGGCGACCGGGCAATGGCGGGTGATCGCCGCGGCCGGCGCGACGGCGATCGCGCTGGCGCTGCTGTCCGCCGGCGCGTTCGGCCCGCATGCCTGGGCGGACTGGGTGGGCGCAAGCGAGCGCGCCCAGACGGCCATGGCCTATGGCCAGATCGGCTATGGCAAGATGATGAGCCCCTTTGCGGCGCTGCGGCTGCTCGGTGCCCCCATGGCGCTGAGCTATACGGTGCAGGGCGCCGTGACGCTGGCTGCAGCGGTGCTCGTGCTCCAGGCGTCCTGGCGCCGGCAGTGGTCCGCGGGACTGGCGGCGCTGATGCTGGCGGGCGCGCCTCTCGCGACGCCCTACGTCCTCGATTACGATATGGTGATCCTGGCGTTCCCCATGCTCTGGCTTGCCGGAGAGGGCCTCCGCCGCGGTTTTCGCGACTGGGAACGCTGCGCCCTGTTCCTGGCCTTCGCCGGCCCGGCACTGGCCCGGCCGCTGGCGCTCAATCTCCATTTTCCGATCATGCCGCTGGTCCTGGCATTCTTCTTCGTCATAATCTGGCGCCGAGCCGCCCTCGCTTACGAGGCGCGCGCCGCTGTCCCGTCCTGAGGAAGGAACTGCCCCTTGCCCGAACCAAAGCCCCGCATCGGCCGTAATATCGCTTTGCTGATCGATGCCGATAACGCCTCCCCCGCCAACCTCGACGCGGCGCTGACCATCCTGGGCGATCTCGGCACCGTCAATGTCCGGCGGATCTACGGCAACTGGAGCAAGCCTGCGCTCAAGGGCTGGTCGAAATTGGTCCATCGCCATGCGCTGGAACCGCAGCAACAATTCGACCTGACCAAGGGCAAGAATGCCACCGACATGAAAATGACGATCGACGCCATGGACCTGCTCTATGGCGGGCAAGTGGACGGGTTCGGCATCATGTCGAGCGACAGCGATTTCATGCCGCTTTCGATCCGCATCCGCCAGAACGGCACGCCGGTCTATGGCTTTGGTTCTTCCCGCACGCCCGAAGCCTTTCGCGAGGCTTGCACGCGCTTCATCGATCTCGACGCCTTGCCGGACAGCGACGCCGTGGAAACGGCAAACGAAACCCCCAAGCCCGCGATAGACGAAGAACTGGTCAAATTGCTCGGCGAGGCCTGGAAGGCGAGCAAACGAGACGAGCAGGGCTTCGCCAGCCTCTCCGAAGTCGGCCAGCGCGTGGCCAATCGCTCCAGCTTCGATGCCCGCAGTTACGGTTTTTCCCGATTGTCCGAACTGGTGCAGACACTCCCCAACTTCGCCACGGAAAAACGCGAGAGCGGATTGTTCCTCAAGCGCGTGCGGTGAGGGGGATTGTGGATCTTTCTCAAATTGACTTCCTCGCGGCCACGAATTTAGGCTCCGCTTGAGGGCATTTTTGCCTCTCAGGGGGACTATCGATGAAATCGAAGTATTTGGCAGGCTTTTGCCTGCTGATGGGGGCCGCGTGCGCAAGTCATGCACAATCCACACCGTCCACGGACGCCGCGCCTCTCGCAGCGCCGCAGCACGTGGCGATCGCACTCGCGCCGGTATCGGACAATGTTCTTCGTGCGGGGATGGAAGTGCCGCTGATCACGCGCGAGGAACTGACGACCAAGAAAAAGGCTCTTCGCGTGGGGCAGCGCGTGCAGATGGAAGTGGCCGCGAATATCGAGCGGAACGGCGTTGTCGTGATACCGGCGGGAACCCCTGCCGTCGCTGAGATCACCGAAGTGCGCAACAAGGGCATGTGGGGCAAGTCCGGGTACATCGGTGCCCGGGTTCTTTCGCTCCGGCTCAATGACCGAAACATCAGGCTGTCCGGCACTTTCGACGATAAAGGCGTTACCGGGACCGGGGGCGTAGTCGCTGCTGTCGCCCTCGTGCCGATCGCCGGATTCCTGACCACCGGGACCAGCGCCTTCATCGCCTCGGGATCGGCGGTCAAAGGCTTCCTTGACGAAGACGTCGCTTATGCGACCGTGGCGAAGGTGATCGARCCGGTTGCGGTTCCCGTTCCTGCCGAACCGGCCCTGTTGGCGGCGACGCCGGTAGCGGCCAAGTAAGTCGCGATGGATCGGACTGATCGGCGCCTCAGGCGTCGATCAGTTCCGGGTCGATTTCGCCCGCGCGGTTCTGGATGAACATGAAGCGGTGTTCGGGATTGCGGCCCATCAGGCGGTCGACCAGATCCTTCACCGCGGCGCGGCCCTCGTACTCGGGCGGCAGGGTAATGCGGATCAGCGAGCGACTTTCCGGCGCCATGGTGGTTTCACGCAGCTGACCGGGGTTCATCTCGCCAAGGCCCTTGAACCGGCCGACTTCCACTTTCTTGTTCTTGAAAACGGTCGCTTCCAGTTCGGCGCGGTGGGCATCGTCGCGGGCATAGGCCGAAGTCGAACCGGCAGTGAGGCGGTAAAGCGGCGGCTGCGCGAGGTAGAGGTGGCCGCGCTTCACGATGTCCGGCATCTCCTGGAAGAAGAAGGTCATCAGCAGCGTGGCGATATGTGCGCCGTCCACGTCGGCGTCGGTCATGATGATCACGCGGTCGTAGCGCAAGTTGTCGGCGTTGCAGTCCTTGCGGGTACCGCAGCCGAGCGCGAGGCCGAGATCGGCGATTTCCGAATTGCCGCGGATCTTGTCGGCCGTGGCGGATGCGACGTTGAGGATCTTGCCGCGGATCGGCAGGATCGCCTGGGTCTTGCGATTGCGCGCCTGCTTGGCCGAGCCGCCAGCAGAATCGCCTTCGACGATGAAGAGTTCGGTTTCGCCCGGGCCTTCGCCCGAACAGTCCGTCAACTTGCCGGGCAGGCGCAGCTTACGGGCATTGGTGGCCGTCTTGCGCTTGACCTCGCGCTCCGCCTTGCGGCGCAGGCGATCGTCCATACGCTCCATCACCGCGCCGAGCAGGGCCTTGCCGCGTTCGAGATTGTCGGTGAGGAAATGGTCGAAGTGATCGCGGATCGCCGCTTCCACGAGGCGCGCGGCTTCGGGGCTGGTCAGGCGGTCCTTGGTCTGGCTCTGGAACTGGGGGTCGCGGATGAAGACCGAGAGCATGACTTCGCTGCCGGTCACCACGTCGTCCGGCGTGATGTCCTTGGCCTTCTTGGCCTGGCCCACCAGGTCCGCGAAGGCGCGGATGCCCTTGGTCAGCGCGGCGCGCAGACCCTGTTCGTGCGTGCCGCCATCGGGCGTCGGGATGGTGTTGCAGTACCAGGAATAGGAACCGTCGGAATAGAGCGGCCAGGCGATCGCCCATTCGACGCGGCCCTGTTCGGAGCCGTCATCGCCGCGCGGGAAATCCTGCGTGCCCGAGAAGGCCTGCGTGGTCACGCATTCGCGCGTGCCGATCTGCTCGGCCAGGTGATCGGCCAGGCCGCCGGGGAACTGGAACGTCGCTTCTGCCGGAACGTCGTCCGAAGCCAGCGAGGGCGCGCATTTCCAGCGGATTTCCACGCCGGCAAAGAGGTAGGCCTTGGAGCGAACCAGCTTGAACAGGCGCGCGGGCTTGAACTGCTGGTCGCCGAAAATCTCGGTGTCCGGCGTGAAGCTGACGGCGGTGCCGCGGCGATTGGGCGCCGCGCCCACCTTCTGGAGCGGGCCAAGCGTCTGGCCGCGCGAGAACTCCTGCGCGAAAAGCTCCTTGTTACGGGCCACTTCGACGCGCGTGAGGCTGGAAAGGGCGTTGACCACTGAAATGCCCACGCCGTGCAAGCCGCCCGAAGTGGCATAGGCCTTGCCCGAGAACTTGCCGCCCGAGTGCAAGGTGGAAAGAATGACCTCCAGCGCCGATTTGCCGGGGAACTTGGGATGCTCGTCCACCGGGATGCCGCGGCCGTTGTCGGTGATGGTCAGGCTGTTGCCTTCGTCCAGCGTCACCTCGATGCGGTTGGCATGTCCGGCGACGGCTTCGTCCATCGCATTGTCAAGCACTTCGGCCGCGAGATGGTGAAGCGCGCGCTCGTCGGTGCCGCCGATGTACATGCCGGGACGGCGCCGGACAGGTTCCAGCCCCTCCAGCACTTCGATCGCGGAACCATCGTAGGATTCCCCGCCCGAAGACGGGAGCTTGTCGAACAGGTCATCGGACATGAGCGGGACTATAGGGCGCCTAAACCCGCGATCAAGCACGGGTTTAGGCTTATCCGCAAAGAGATGTTCGCTGTCTGATCCATTCCGCCGGAAAGGGGCGGAATTACTTGGCGAAACCGCTGGGCGCGGCGCTGATGACCTTGACGGCGCCGCCTTCGACCGCCCGCACTTCCAGTGCGCGTTCGATCAGGCCGGTGCGGCCGAAGCGGAATGGTCCGTCCACACCCAGGAAGCCGCCGGGATCGAGCATTTCGGTCGTCGGAAAGGCCTTGCCCGGCACCCAGTCGCGCGCGACCCGCAGGGTCAGCAGCACGGAATCGTATCCCAGTGTCGCGATACGGAACGGTGCGGCGCCGAAGCGGCTGCGATAGCTCTTGGCGAACTGCGCGAAGCGGACGTCGGACACGGTGGAGAACCACGCTCCGTTGAGGGCCGGGCTGGTCGCCAGTTCGCGTTCGCCGCCCCAGAGTTCGGTGCCGAGCAGGCGCACACCGGCGCCGCCACCGGCCGCGCGGTAGGACACGGCGGCCTTGGCCGACAGGCTGCCGCTGTCGGCGATGAGCAGCGCGCCATAGCCGGTCTTGGCCTTGATCCGTCCCGCCGCAGCGCTGATCGAGGCCGCCGAGCGATCGTAAGTCTCCATGGCGACGACGGAGCCGCCGCCATCGCGCACCGATGCGAGCAGGGAGCTGCTCACGCGTTCGCCATAGTCACCCTTGGGAACGAGCGCGGCGAAAGTGGAGATGCCCTTGCCGCGGGCATACGTCACGGTGCGGGCGATCGACTGGCCGGGCAGGTTGCCGATGATGAAGACGTCCCTGGTGGCGGCTTTCTCGTCGTTGGAGAACGAGATCAGCGGCACCTTGGCTGGCTTGGCGACAGCCGCGACCGAGGCGATGTCGTCGGAAAGCAGCGGGCCGAGAATCAGCTTGTTGCCGTCGGCAATGGCGCGGCGCGCGGCCTCGCCGGGATTGGTGCCGGTGTCGTAAGTCGTGATGCGCAGGTTCTTGGCGCCCGTGTCGAGCAGCGCCATGTTCGCCGCATTGGCCAGCGACTGGCCAACGCCGGCATTCGGGCCGGTGGTCGGCACCAGCAGGGCAACGCGGTGACGCTCGGTATCGGTGGGAATTTCGCTTTCGGAAGGCGTCGGAGCAGGCGCGGGAGCCGGCGCGGGGGCCTTGGGTACCACGGCACAGCCCGCCAGAGCTGCCATCGCTGCCGCCGCGAAAAGAGTGCGCCGGTTCAGGCGATCATAGAACATTGCTTGCCGCTCCCATAGTGCTTGGGCCATGAGTCCCTGCGATGGAACACATTCTCACCTCAGGCCTCTACATAGTGGCAACCCCGATTGGCAACCTTGGGGACATTACCTTCCGCGCCGTGGAGATTCTCAAGGGCGTGAGCGCGGTTGCCTGCGAGGATACCCGCATCACCGGAAAGCTGCTGCACCACCTGGGCATCAAGCAGAAGATGATCCGCTACGACGACCACGCGGGCGAGGGCGACCGTGAGCGTCTGCTGGCACTGATGGAAAGCGAGCCGGTTGCGCTCGTCAGCGACGCCGGCACGCCGCTGATCTCCGATCCGGGCTATCGGCTCGTCAAGATCGCGCGGGAGCGGGGCATCCCCGTCACCAGCCTGCCGGGGGCCAATGCCGCGGTCATGGCGATGACGCTCTCGGGCTTGCCGAACGACCGTTTCCTCTTCGCCGGGTTCCTGCCCAACAAGGCCAAGGCGCGCGAGACGGTGCTGTCCGACCTTGCGAAAGTCCCGGCCACGCTGATCTTCTACGAGACGGCGCCGCGCCTGGACGATGCGCTGGCAGCGATCGGCGCAGTGCTTCCCGGACGCGAAGTGGCGGTGGCGCGCGAACTGACCAAGAAGTTCGAGGAATGCCGCAGCGGCACGCCCGACGAACTCATCGCCCATTATGCAGCCCACCCGCCCAAGGGCGAGATCGTGCTTCTGGTGGCGCCGCCGGGCGACGAGCCGATCGGTGAAGTCGACGTGGACGCGATGCTGCGTGCGGAGCTGGCCATCGCCAAGCCGTCGCAGGCGGCGGCCAGCGTGTCCAAGGCCACCGGGCTCGACCGCAAGACGCTTTACGCCCGGGCCATGGAACTCAAGTGAGCCAGGGCCGCGGCAAGTCGCGCGCAGAGGCGGAGCGGCAAGGGCGCCGGGGAGAGGCGCTGGCCGCATGGTACTTGCGGATGACGGGCTGGAGCATCCGGGCGAGGCGCGTGAAGACCGCGCGCGGCGAAGTGGATATCGTGGCGCGCCGCGGACGGACGCTCTGTTTCGTCGAAGTGAAATGGCGCGCGCGGCGCGCCGATCTCGACACTGCCATCGATCATTACCGCCTGCGCCGCGTGGCGGCCGCCGCCGAGGCCGTTGCGCATCGATACCAGAAGCCGGGCGACAGCTTGCGGATCGACGTATTGCTGCTGGCACCGCGCTGCTGGCCGCGCCGCATCGTCAATGCGTGGCAGCCGGGCGCCTGAATTCCGCCGCAGGGTTTCGGTCCGTCGGCAAAGATGCAGGACTGGCTCGAAACCATTCGCACCCGCCGCCGAATTTGATTAAGCCGCCTTTCCGAAAGATACCGCTCGGTACATATCCGCGAGGACCAGACTTTTCATGACCTTACGCATCGCCGTTCAGATGGACCCGCTGGAATCGATCAAGATCGCGGGCGATTCCTCGTTCGCGCTCATGCTCTCGGCGCAGGCGCGCGGGCACGAACTGTTCCATTACGATGTGCGCACGCTGGCTTATGACGCCTCCTCGGGTGCCGCCGGGCGGCTGACCTGCTGGGGCGCGCCGATCACGGTGCAGCGCGTGGAAGGTGCCCATTTCACGCGCGGCGAGTATCGCCTGATCGACCTCGTCGCCGATATCGATGTGGTGCTGATGCGGCAGGATCCGCCTTTCGACCTCGGTTACATCACCGCCACCCATCTGCTGGAACGGCTTGCCGGGCAGACCCTGGTGATCAACGACCCCGTCTCGGTCCGCAATGCGCCCGAGAAGGTCTTCGTGCTCGACTATGCGCGGTTCATGCCGCCGACCTTCATTGCGCGCCGCATCGAGGATGTGCGCCTGTTCCAGCAGCGCAATGTCGAGGCGGGCTTCGGCGGTGACCTCGTGATCAAGCCGCTTCACGGCAATGGCGGCAAGGCGGTGTTCCGCGTGCCCGCCGATGGCAGCAATCTGGGCGCGCTGATCGAGATGTTCGAAAATGCCTGGGTCGAGCCGTTCATGGTCCAGCCTTTCCTCCCCGACGTGGCGGAGGGCGACAAGCGGATCGTCCTGGTCGACGGCGAATTCGCGGGCGCCATCAACCGCAAGCCCGGAGCCGGCGAGTTTCGCTCCAACCTCGCGGTGGGCGGATCGGCGGAAGCCGCCGGCCTCACTTCGGCGGAAGAGGAAATCTGCGCAGCGCTCGGCTCGGAACTCAAGGCACGAGGCCTTGTTTTCGTGGGTATCGACGTGATTGGCGGAAAATGGCTGACCGAAATCAATGTGACCTCGCCGACGGGAATCGTCGCCATCGATCGCTTCAACGGTACCGACACCGGGGCAAAGATCTGGGATGCGATCGAGGCCCGCCACGCGGCGATGTAAGCCTGATTTCGCGGGTCGTCCGCAATGATGAATGCAGGCGAACATGAATGAATGGGTCATCTCGCTGATCGAAGGAGGAGGGTACTGGGGTATCCTCCTGCTGATGATGCTCGAGAACATCGTGCCGCCGATCCCCTCGGAGCTTATCATGGGCGTCGCGGGGATCGCCATCGCACATGGGCGCATGGATTTCCTGTCCGTGCTGCTGGCCGGCACTGTCGGCTCGACCTTGGGCAACTACGTGCTCTTCCTCGGCGCCAACCGCCTGGGCTACGAGCGCCTGAAACCCTTCATCGAGCGCTGGGGCCGCTGGCTGACCCTGGAATGGCACGAGGTGGAGCGCGCCGGCACCTTCTTCCGCAAGCACGGGCACTGGGTGGTCTTCCTCCTGCGCTTCATGCCGATGTTCCGGACGATGGTATCGGTCCCTGCGGGCCTTGCGCATATGCGGCATGGCACCTTCCTGCTCTATACCGCTGCCGGCGTGGCGATCTGGAACACGTTGCTGATCCTGGCGGGCCGGTGGCTGGGCCAGCGTTTTGCCCAGGCAGAGGCCTGGATCGGTTGGGCTACACTGGTTCTCGCCGCAGGTGGCGCCGTCTGGTACTTGTGGCGGATCCTCTCCTGGAAGCCTTCTGCCGAGCGCCGATCCAAGTAGACCAGAGCTAACTATTAGTCAGTTTTGTACAAGAGCCAGAGTATCGCACCTAGGTGTTATACCGTAGTCTCTGCTCGCAACCATTTGGGAGCAGGGGTTATGTCCAAGCGATTGGCAGCGGAGTTCTTCGGTACATTCTGGCTCGTCTTCGGCGGCTGCGGTTCGGCGGTGCTGGCAGCGGCCTTTCCCGAACTCGGGATCGGCTTCGCGGGCGTAGCCCTGGCATTCGGCCTGACGGTGCTGACCATGGCTTATGCGGTCGGCTCCATTTCCGGCGGGCATTTCAACCCGGCGGTCTCGCTGGGCATGGCCGTTGGCGGCCGGCTCGACTGGAAGGACCTCGTTCCCTACTGGATCGCCCAGGTGCTGGGCGCTATCTTGGCCGCGGCGGCGCTCTACGCCATCGCCTCGGGCAAGGCCGACTGGACTCCGGGAGGCTTCGCCACCAACGGCTACGGTGCACTTTCGCCCGGCGGCTATGCGCTGTCTTCGGCACTGATGATCGAAACGATCCTGACGGCCGGTTTCATCATCGTCATCCTCGGCTCGACCTCGAAGATCGCCCCTGCCGGTTTCGGACCGCTGGCGATCGGCCTGTGCCTGACGCTGATCCACCTGATCTCGATCCCGGTCACCAATACATCGGTCAATCCGGCGCGGTCGACCGGCGTGGCGCTCTTTGCAGAAACGGCCGCCCTCGGGCAGCTATGGGTGTTCTGGGTGGCGCCGCTGGTCGGCGCGGCGATCGGCGCCCTGATCTGGCGCGGTCTGCTGGCGCCGCATGAGGGCGCGCTCTAGCACGCGCTTCGGCCAGGCATGCTCCTGACATCCGTGGGGGCGGGGCTGAAAAAGCCCCGTCCCCCGCTGCGTTTCAGCCCTGTTCGCGCGGATGGGCGTTACGATAGACGTCCAGCAGAGTCGCGGCATCGACCTTGGTATATATCTGCGTCGAACCCAGGCTTACATGGCCCAGCAGTTCCTGCAGGCTCCTCAGGTCGGCGCCCGCGCCCAGCAAATGCGTGGCGAAGCTGTGGCGCAAGGCGTGCGGCGTGGCGCTGTCCGGCAGCCCGAGCACGATCCGGGCGCGCGCGACCGCCTTCTGCACCATGCCTTGCGACAGGGCTCCGCCTTTGGCGCCTCGGAAGATCGGCTCGTCCGCCTTCACCGGCCAGGGGCATTTGTCGAGATAATCGGCCACGCCCTCACGCACGATGGGCAGGAGCGGAACCATGCGCTGCTTGCCGCCCTTGCCGGTAACCACCAGAGTCTCGCCCAGCGGCAGCGCGGCTCCGGCGATGGACAGGGCTTCCGCGATGCGCATGCCGGCGCCGTAGAGAAGGAGCAGAACGGCACGATCGCGCGCGCCGATCCACGGCTCGCGGGCATCTTCCTCGACCATGGCGGCCAGGTTGACCGCTTCGTCCGGCGTGACCGGGCGTGGCAGTCCCTTCTTGACGCGCGGTCCGCGAAGGCGCGGCGCGGCGGCATGGGCAACGCCGGCCTGCTCGCGCGCAAAGGACAGGAAACTCTTGAGCGCCGAGAGTTCGCGAGCGGCCGAACTGTTGCCGATTCCGTCCTCACGCCGGGCGGCGAGGTGAACGCGCAAGTCGGCCGCCTCAAGGCGGGCCAGCGAGGCCCAGTCGCAGGCCTTGGCACCGTCGATCAACCGGGCGGCCGTGGCGATATAGGCGCGCACAGTGTGGGGGCTGCGGCGGCGTCCATTGCCGAGATGGTTGCCCCAGGCTTCGAGCAGGTCCGCTTTGGTCGTGCCCGTTGGCGGGTTCACGGCTCGACGAGGTCCACGGGCACAATCTCACCCAGCAAGCCATCCAGCAGCGGCATGCCGTCCTCGGTGACGTGGAGACGCGTGCCCGCGCGGCGGACCAGGCCCTGCTTCTCGTAGAAAGCGGCCTTGCCGGGATCGCAGAGCTGCGCGGCAGCCAGTCCGAATCGGGCCGCAAGCGCATCGAGGTCCACGCCTTCGCGCAGGCGCAGGCCCATGAGCATGGCTTCGCTCGCCTGTTCGCGGCGTCCGAGATCGCGGACTTCGTTGATCCCCTGGGCGTGCAGATCGATGGCTTCGAGCCAGTTTTCGGGCTTGCGGTGGCGCGTCGTGGCCACACCGCCGCGCCGGCCGTGAGCGCCGGGGCCGATGCCGCAATAGTCCTGATAGCGCCAATAAGTCAGGTTATGGCGGCTTTCCTCGCCGGGCCGGGCATGATTGCTGATTTCGTAGGCAGGCAGTCCCGCCGCGGCCGTCATCTCGCGCGTCAGCGCGAACATGTCGGCACAGGCGTCTTCGTCCAGCGGGGCGAATTCCTGCTGGCGCACCATCGTGGCGAACTTCGTGCCGGGTTCGATGGTGAGCTGGTAGAGCGAGAGGTGGCCCGTGCCGTAAGAGAGGGCGTGGGCGAGTTCTGCCTGCCACTGTTCGAGGCCCTGGCCGGGCCGCGCGTAGATCAGGTCGAAGCTGACGCGCGAGAAGTTCTGCTGCGCCACTTCAAGCGCTTTCAGCCCTTCCTGCGCATCGTGCAGCCGGCCCAGGAACCGCAAGGTCTGGTTGTCGAGCGCCTGGAGACCCAGCGACACACGGTTCACCCCCGCCGCCGCGAGAGCCGCATAATTGCCGGCTTCCACCGAGGAGGGATTGCCCTCCAGAGTGATCTCGATCCCTTGCGAAAAGCCCCATAGCTTCTCGGCCTCGTCCAGCAGCCGCGCGACGAGGGCAGGGGGCATCAACGAAGGCGTGCCGCCGCCGAAGAAGATGGAATCGAGCCGCTCGCCGCCCGCAACCGCGTGTTCGTGGCGCATGTCGGCGAGCAGGCCCGCTTCCCAGCGTTCGATCTCCACCCGCTCGCGGACATGGCTGTTGAAGTCGCAATAGGGGCACTTTGCGAGGCAGAACGGCCAGTGAATATAGAGCGCGCGGGCCATCGTGACAGATTAGCCCGGGAACTGCTCCGCGACCAGCTTGGCGAAAGCATCGGCGCGGTGGCTGATCTCGTGCTTCTTCTCTGGCGCGATCTCGGCGAAAGTCTGGTCGAGGCCGTCGGGCACGAAGCAGGGATCGTAGCCGAAGCCCAGCTTGCCACGCGGCGGCCAGGTGAAGGTGCCGTTGGAGCGACCTTCGTAAACGGCCTCTGCCCCATCGGGCCAGGCGATCGCGAGCACGCAGGAAAACCAGCAGGAACGGTCGACATCCTGGCCTTGCTCGCAGAGCAGACCCTCGACCTTGCCCATCGCCATGAACCAGTCGCGGCCTTCCCAGGCCTTGCCCGGCTCGCCCTCGAACCACTGCCGCTCGGCCCAGTCGGCGGTGTAGACGCCGGGCCTTCCGCCCAGCGCCGTCACCGACATGCCGCTATCGTCCGCCAGCGCGGGAAGCTGCGCTGCCTTGGCGGCCGCGTGGGCCTTGAGCAGCGCATTCTCCACGAACGTCGTGCCCGTCTCTTCCGGCTCGGGCAGGCCGAGTTCGCCGGCGGAAACGCACTCGATCCCGAACGGCGCGAGCAGGGCGCCGATTTCCCGGAGCTTGCCCGCATTGTGCGTGGCAATCACGAGACGTTCGCCCTGGAGGCGGCGATTGCTCACCGGCCGACGGCCTTGGCCTGGGCGGCGAAGATCCGGTCGCAGCCGATGCGGGCCAGGCGCAGGAGGCGCAGCAGGCCTTCCTCGTCATAAGTCGCGCCTTCGGCGGTTGCCTGGGCCTCGGCGATCATGCCGCCTTCGATCAGCACGAAGTTGGCATCGGCATCGGCCGAGCTGTCTTCGATATAGTCGAGGTCGAGCACCGGCGTACCCTCGCAGATTCCGCAGGAGATCGCGGCGACGCGGGCGTTGATCGGATCTTCCTTGATCTTGCCTTCGGCCATCAGCTTGTCGACGGCCAGGCGCAGCGCGACCCAGGCGCCCGAGATGGAGGCGGTGCGGGTGCCGCCATCGGCCTGGAGCACGTCGCAGTCGAGCACGATCTGGCGCTCGCCGAGCTTCTTCATGTCGACCACGGCGCGCAAGCTGCGGCCGATCAGGCGCTGGATTTCCTGCGTGCGGCCCGACTGCTTGCCCTTGGCGGCTTCGCGGCTGCCACGGGTGTGAGTGGCGCGGGGCAGCATCGAGTATTCGGCCGTGACCCAGCCTTCGCCCTTGCCGCGAAGGAACGGCGGAACCTTTTCCTCGACCGAAGCGGTGACGAGCACACGAGTATCACCGAAGGAAATCAACACCGAGCCTTCGGCGTGCTTGGTGAAACCGGTCTGGATGTCGATAGCGCGCATCTCGTCGGGCGTACGGCCGGAAGGTCGCATGGAGGTTCCTTTGGTCTAAAATTGCCTGCGCCCCCTAGAGCATTTTCCGCCCCGGTGGAAACACCTGAGCGCGTGGAAAATGCGACAATCGAGTGTGTCCAAGGGAAAAAGCGCGATAGTCGCCCCGACATCGCGCCATGGGACTTGAGGCCTTGGCGGCAATCCCTAAGTTGAGGACGAATGCCGACACCACCCATCCTGGAACTGACCGACCGCGCGCGCGAGATTTTCCGCCTCGTCGTGGAGGGCTATATCGCCACCGGAAGCCCGGTCGGCTCGAAAGTCCTGGCCGGGCCGGGCGGCGTGAAATTGTCCTCGGCATCGATCCGCTCGGTCCTGGCCGATCTCGAATCGCTGGGACTGCTGGCTGCACCCCACATAAGCGCGGCACGCCTGCCGACCGAGGCCGGGCTGCGCCTGTTCGTGGACGGCATCATGCAAGTGGCGGAACCGACCGCCGAGGAACGGCTCGCCATCGAGAGCCGGATTGCCGCGCCGGGGCCGATCGAGGCCGCGCTCGAGGCGACCAGCGCCTTGCTGTCGAACCTCACGTCGGGCGCCGGCGTAGTCATGGTGCCGCGCCGCGAGCCGCGTCTGATGCACTTGCAGATCGTTCCGCTCGGCCCCGGCCGGGCGCTGGCGGTGCTCGTGGGCGAAGAAGGCGCGGTGGAGAACCGGATCATCGAACTGCCCGCCAGTCTGCCGCCCGGCGCGCTGGAGGAAGCCTCGAACTACATCACCGCCCATCTCGCCGGCCGCACCCTGGGCGAGGCGGCCCGGGCGATGCGGTCCGACATCGCCACCGGCAAGTCGGCGCTCGATACGGCCAGCCGCGACCTCGTGGAGCGCGGCCTTGCCGTGTGGAGCGAGGATGCGACCGCCCGGCCTGTGCTGATCGTGCGCGGGCAGGCCAATCTCCTCGACGAATCGGCGCTTTCCGATCTCGAACGCGTCCGCTCGCTGCTGGACGACCTGGAAAACAAGCAGTCCGTCGCCGAGTTGCTGGAGACGGCGCGCGAGGCGGATTCGACCAGGATATTCATCGGATCGGAAAACCGGCTTTTCGCGCTTTCCGGCTCCTCGGTCATCGCTTCGCCCTATCGGGATCGCGAGGGCAGGGTCGTCGGCGTAGTGGGGGTAATCGGCCCGACTCGGTTGAATTATGCGCGCGTCGTCCCCATGGTGGACTTCACTGCCCAGAGCCTGGGCAAGCTCATCGGATAGTTGGAACCTTACAATAATGACTGACGACAAGACCCAGCCGCCAGAGGGTCAGACTGTAGATCCCGCCATCGCGGAAGAACTGAAGGGCGTGCCCGAAGACATGATCGACAGCGATAAGGACGGCGGTGAAATCGCCAAGCTCCGCGAGGAACTGGAAATCGCCAAGCAGGACGTGCTTTACGCCCGTGCCGAGACCCAGAACGTGCGCCGCCGCCTTGAAAAGGACGTGGCCGACACCCGCGCCTATGCCGCGACCGGCTTCGCCCGCGACATTCTCTCGGTGGCGGACAACCTGTCCCGCGCGCTTTCTTCGATCCCGGGCGAACTGCGCGAGGACGAGAAGCTGAAGGGCATCGTCGCCGGCATCGAAGCGACTGGCCGCGAGATCGAGAAGGTGTTCACCAACCACGGCATCACCCGCATCGCCGCGATGGGCATGCCGCTCGACCCGAACCAGCACCAGGCGATGATCGAGGTTCCCTCGGCCGATGTCGAGCCGGGCACGGTCGTCCAGGAACTCCAGGCCGGTTATATGATCAAGGACCGCCTGCTGCGTCCTGCCATGGTGGCCGTGGCGAAGAAGCCGGACTGATCCGGCTTCCCTGACCCCTGTTACCCGCCGTGCCCCCTGTTGGTCTTCAAGGTTCGTCAAGGCCTTGAGAGACGAACGGGGGCACGGTGTCGTTCGTTTGCAGGGCCTTATGGAACCCCTCCGCATCGGGGCCGTTGATCAGTCAGGCAACTGATTTTCAGCGGAGAGATCCCATGCGAATGCTCATTCTTCCTATCTTGGCCGCCGGCGCCCTGGGCGTGGCTGGCTGTGCAAGCAACTACGGCGGCGAAGGCGCCCTGGCCGGCGGCGCGCTGGGCGCGGGCGTTGGTGCGCTGGCGGGTGACGTCGGCGCCGGTGCCGCCGTCGGCGCTGCTGCCGGTGCGGCTGTCGGCTCGACCCAGAAGAAGCACAATGGCTGCTATCGTTACGATCGCCGCGGCGACCGCTACTGGGACCGCGACTGCTGATCGCGCCGGCCTGACGGGCCTGCTTACACACAAAAAAGGGGCGCGGGGAAACTCGCGCCCCTTTCTTAATGCGGTTGGGAGCCTAGTCTGAAATCCGGCCGAATGGCAGGATGCCGTCATAGCTGGCGAGCGGCGGTGCACCCGGGACTCGCCATCCCCGATCGAGCAAGAAAGCGTGGCGCACGATTTCGGCCTGCTGCTCGATCCCGTAGCGACCGAGCGTCCAGCCCGGCCGCAAGGCATAATCGTAGCGGCAGAGCGGATGGCGCATGAGCGGGAGATACCAGCGGCCTTTGCGCTGGGTCTGCCAGACATGCGTCATTTCATGGATGAACAACCCCTGGAGCCCGATCGGCGCTCCGGCGAAATCGTCCTGATAAAGCGCTGAGCCGCGGTGAAAGTGAAGGTGTCCGCAAGGCGCCATGACGACATTGGCAGGCTGGAAGGGAAACCATTTGCGCCGCCGGATGCGAACGGGCGCGCAGTCCACCGCGTCGCCGAAAACCGATTGGACCAGCGCGATCTCACCCGGTGTCAGCGGCCGCTCGGCCCCCGGCAGGCAGGGCGGGGGCGCGAGTTCTTCTGGCAGGGGTTCCCCGGACAAGTGCGTGGTCAGTGGTCCATTCCGGGCATGTCGCTGCCGCCGCCCATATCCCCGCCCATGGTTTCGACCCGAAGCGGCATCGAGAGCTTGTCGCCGTCGGAGAAGGTCAGGGTTAATTCGGCCGTCTCGCTGGCCTTTACCGTCTCGCCGATGTCGAACACCATGACGTGCATGCCGCCCTGCTTGAAATCGACCTGGGCGCCGGGCGCGAGATCGAGCGAATCGACGGCGGCCATGCTGCCGCCCTCCGTCTTGTGCATCTGGGCGCTACCGGCGCCGCCGACATGGACGCCGACGAGCTTCACCGGCACCGAACCGTCATTGCGCACGGTGAA
Source organism: Novosphingobium sp. YAF33 (assembly GCF_052113265.1). Taxonomy (NCBI): domain Bacteria; kingdom Pseudomonadati; phylum Pseudomonadota; class Alphaproteobacteria; order Sphingomonadales; family Sphingomonadaceae; genus Novosphingobium; species Novosphingobium sp. YAF33. The sequence goes on along the minus strand of NZ_JBFRCW010000003.1, from coordinate 125,410 downwards.
GTAGACCGCGCCGGGGCGGCCGGCCACGACCGGAAGAATGAGGTGGCCGTCGCTGGCGCTGATGCCGGGCTTCGCGGTCGGCCCGGCGTCAAGCGAGGCGCTTTCCTGCGGCGCCGGCGCCTCGCTCTGCTTGCAGGCGGCAAGCGAGACGAGCAGGGCGGAGGCACTGGTAAAGGCAAGCAGGGAAAAGGGCTTCACGGCGGATGGATCCTCTCGGGCAGGCCCCTGATCGCGAAGAGTTTCGGGGCGCTGAAAATTTCCCCCGCGTAATGCCATCGCGACAGACTTGTTCCAAGCGAAACCACACCTATATGCGGCTCCGACGACTTTGAACGTCATCGAGCTGTGCAAGCCGCCTTGCCTTATGGAGGGAGGCGATCCGCATGGTGTCATCCACTGACGTGAGGAATGGGGATAATGGCAAAAGTAATTGGTATCGACCTCGGCACCACCAACAGCTGCGTCGCCGTGATGGACGGCGGCAAGCCCAAGGTTATCGAGAACTCCGAAGGCGCGCGCACCACGCCCTCGATCGTCGCTTTCACCAAGGATGGTGAACGCCTGATCGGGCAGCCCGCAAAGCGCCAGGCCGTGACCAACGGCGACAACACGATTTTCGCGGTGAAGCGCCTGATCGGCCGCCGCTTCGATGACCCGGTGACCAAGAAGGACACCGAGCTGGTTCCGTACCACATCGTCAAGGGCAAGAACGGCGACGCCTGGGTCCAGGCCGGCGGCGAAGAGTACAGCCCCTCGCAGATCTCGGCCTTCACTCTGCAGAAGATGAAGGAAACCGCCGAATCGTACCTCGGCGAGACCGTGACGCAGGCCGTCATCACCGTGCCCGCCTACTTCAACGACGCGCAGCGCCAGGCGACCAAGGACGCCGGCCAGATCGCCGGTCTTGAAGTGCTGCGCATCATCAACGAACCGACCGCGGCCGCACTAGCCTATGGCCTCGACAAGCAGGACGGCAAGACCATCGCCGTTTATGACCTTGGCGGCGGCACCTTCGACGTYTCGATCCTCGAGATCGGCGAAGGCGTSTTCGAAGTGAAGTCGACCAACGGCGACACGTTCCTGGGCGGTGAAGACTTCGACACCAAGCTGGTCGAATGGCTGGCCGACAAGTTCAAGGCCAAGGAAGGCATGGACCTGCGCAGCGACAAGCTCGCCCTGCAGCGTCTGAAGGAAGCGGCCGAGAAGGCGAAGATCGAGCTGTCGTCCACCGCGACGACCGAGGTCAACCTGCCCTTCATCACCGCACGCATGGAAGGCGGCGCCACCACCCCGCTGCACCTCGTCGAAACCGTCACCCGTGCCGACCTCGAAAAGATGGTTGCGGACCTGATCCAGCGCACGCTGGAACCCTGCCGCAAGGCGATCGCCGATGCCGGTCTTTCGGCCAAGGACATCGACGACGTCGTGCTCGTGGGCGGCATGACCCGCATGCCCAAGGTGCGCGAAGTCGTGAAGGACTTCTTCGGCAAGGACCCGCACACCGGCGTGAACCCTGACGAAGTGGTTGCCATGGGCGCCGCGATCCAGGCCGGCGTGCTTCAGGGCGACGTCAAGGACGTGCTCCTGCTCGACGTCACCCCGCTGTCGCTGGGTATCGAGACGCTGGGCGGCATCATGACCAAGATGATCGACCGCAACACGACGATCCCGACCAAGAAGAGCCAGGTCTACTCGACCGCCGAGGACAACCAGCAGGCGGTAACCATCCGCGTGTTCCAGGGCGAGCGCGAGATGGCGCAGGACAACAAGATGCTCGGCCAGTTCGACCTGGTCGGCATTCCGGCCGCGCGCCGGGGCGTGCCGCAGATCGAAGTCACGTTCGACATCGACGCCAACGGCATCGTCAACGTCTCCGCCAAGGACAAGGGCACCGGCAAGGAGCAGCAGATCCGCATCCAGGCTTCGGGCGGTCTGTCGGACAACGACATCGACCAGATGGTCAAGGATGCCGAGAAGTTCGCCGAAGAGGACAAGAAGCGTCGTGAGGCCGCAGAGGCCAAGAACAACGCCGACAGCCTCGTCCACGCGACCGAGCAGCAGATCGCCGAACATGGCGACAAGATCGATGCCGCGCTGAAGGCCGAAGTCGAGGCGGCCATTGCCGAGACCAAGACGGCGATCGAAGGCGGCGAACCCGCAGAGATCACCGCCAAGTCGCAGGCGCTGACCGAAGTCGCGATGAAGATGGGCCAGGCCATCTACGAGAAGGAACAGGCCTCGGGCGCTTCGCCGGAAGCCGCTCCGGCCGGTGCCGATGACGATGTCGTCGACGCCGAGTTCTCGGAAGTCGACGAAAACAACAAGGGCTGACGAGTCCTCATGAAAACCGCGATCGCCACCGGTGCACGACGTGCCGGTGGCGACCGGGTCGTACGCGGGGAAGTATAAGACGTGTCAGCGACTGAAATCGATTATTACGAACTGCTGGAAGTAGAGCGCAGCGCCGACGACAAGACCATCAAGTCGTCCTACCGCCGCCTCGCCATGCGGCATCATCCGGACAAGAACCCGGGCTGCGGCGATTCCGAAGCGCGTTTCAAGCAGATCAGCGAGGCTTACGACTGCCTCAAGGACCCCCAGAAACGGGCGGCCTACGATCGTTACGGCCATGCCGCATTCCAGCAGGGAATGGGCGGCGGCGGTCATCCCGGCGGCGCCGAGTTCGGCGATATCGGGGACATCTTCGAATCCATCTTCGGCAGCGCCTTCGGTGGAGGCGGTCGTCAGCAGGCGCGTCGCGGTGCCGACTTGCGTTACGACATGGAAGTCAGTCTGGACGAAGCCTTCCACGGCAAGCAGACCGAGATCACCATCGAAGTCTCGCAGGGCTGCGAGCCTTGCGGCGGTTCGGGCGCCGAGCCGGGAACCGGCAAGCGCGGCTGCAACATGTGCGGCGGCCATGGCAAGGTCCGAGCGCAGCAGGGCTTCTTCGTTGTGGAACGCACTTGCCCCACCTGCCACGGCCGGGGCGAAGTGATCGAGAAACCATGCCGCTCCTGCGGCGGCGAGGGCCGGGTCGACAAGCCGCAGACCTTGCAGGTGGACATCCCGCCGGGCGTCGATTCCGGCACCCGCATCCGCCTTTCCGGCAAGGGTGAGGCCGGTCCCTTTGGCGCGCCTCCGGGCGACCTCTATATCTTCCTGCATGTCAAACGGCACCGGGTGTTCGAACGCGACGGCACGACGCTGATCACGCGCGTTCCGATCACGTTCACCACGGCGGCGCTGGGCGGCTCGATCGAGATTCCCGGCATGGATGGCGAGGGCCTTTCGGTCGACATTCCGGCGGGCATCCAGTCGGGCAAGCAGCTGCGCAAGCGCGGCGCGGGCATGCCGGTCCTGCAGGGGCGCGGCCGCGGCGATCTCGTCATCGAGATCAGCGTGGAAACGCCGACCAAGCTTTCCGCCCGCCAGAAGGAAATCCTGCGCGAGCTGCAGTCGACGGAAACCGGCGACGAATGCCCGCAGTCCAAGGGCTTCTTCGACCGCATCAAGGAAGCCTGGAACGATCTGACGGAATAGTCCCGTCCGGCCGAACGACCGAACAAAAACGTCGTCCCGGACCTGATCCGGGGCGACGTTGTTTTTTTGGCCGACGTTTTTTGGCCGAACGTCAGCCGCCTCTCAGCACTTCTTCCCGCACGTTCCGCACCAGCGTGGGATCGGCCGTGAGGCGATCCTTTTCCTCTTCGAGCACGGCCAGGAAAGCCTCCCGCTTGAAGGTCCAGAGTTCGCCTTCCAGCAGGGCATGTTCGCCCTCGGCGGTTGAGGAAATCAGGTCGATCATCCGCTCGGCGCCGTGCAATCGGCCCCAGAGGTAGTCGTTCTCGCGATAGGCGCGGCTGAAGAAGGCACCGAAGTTGAAGAACTCGGTGCCGCGAAGCACCGGACCTTGCCGGATCATGTGGCAATCCTCAGGCGAAATGCGGTCGACGCGAATCGGATCGAACTCCGTCAGGCCCTCGCCGCGCAGCAGCGGCAGGGTCACCGTGTCGTAGAAAGGGAAGCCGAGGTAGGCGAGCAGCACCCGGCGCCGCAGCGCCTGCGGCATCGCGGCCAGGGCTTCCGCCAGGAGGGTATCGACCCGGGCATCGATCGCCACCAGGTCGCGAACCTTTTCGATGTGATCGATCACCGCGCCAGGATCGGTGAACACTGCTGCGGCGAGCGCGGCGAAAGTCTCCCCCATCGCAGCGACCGGCTCGCGGTCGAGATAGAGCGCAAGCGCGGCGTAGATCGCCTCCCTTGCCTTGTCCCGCTCTACTTCCGTGACGCTTTCTTCCTGCTGCCACTCCTGCGTGACGCGCCGTGCCAGCAGGCGAAGCCGCCGAATTCGGAACGCCAGGTCATGCGTGCGGAAAAAGCCGATCATCCCCGGCGAACCGTCGCCTTTCAGGCCCTTGATCCGGTCCAGCCCGACGCTGGCGAAATGATCGTGAAGCCGCAGCGCGATCGGCTCGCTGGAGGAGAGGCCCAGCTCCGGCGCGCCTTCGTAGATGAGCCGGGCCAGCTTGGCGACGATCCCGGAAAACTTGACCTGGACGTATCCGTGATAGGCGAAACCCGCCTGTTCCAGCGCCGCGCGCTGTGCCTTGTCGCGCCAGGCGGAAAGGCGCTTGGGGGTCGGCCGGTCGAGGAAGAAGGTGTTGCCGAACAGGCGGTCCACCGTCTCCTCGATCTCCGGCCGCAATGCCAGCACGATGGCCCGCAGCGTCGCCACTTCCTGCGAATCGCGCTCCAGCGCCTCCAGGTTGTCGCGAATCGGCTGCTCGCGCGGGATCGAGGACAGTGAGCCGAATATCGTCGAAAAGAAGCCCGGCGCCCGGCGTTCCTGGCGCATCGAGGCGCCGATACGATCCGGCGTGGGGTCGATGTAGACGAAACGGCGATCGACTTCGCGCGTCGCCGGCCGGTCGCGCAGCACGCCCATGGCATCGGCGAAGGGCGCGTTGTTGAGCACCGAGCCGTCGATGAGCGCAACGTTGTCGAGGTCTCCGCGCTGGCTGTGCTCGGGCATGACGCGGCGGAAGAACGCCTCGCGCTCCGGCCAGGCGAGCCCTAGTTCCGCAATCACCCCATCGATTTCCTCGATCTGGAGCGGCGGGAAGGCACCCGGGAAGCTCGCCGTGGCGCGGGCGGCCAGCAGGAGTTCCGGCATGGCGGCAATGGAAGGGGTGCCGGACCGCGACTCGAAGCCGATGCTGAGGCGATGCTCGCTTTCCAGCACGAGTTCCGGCGAGTGCAGGCGCAAGGTTTCAAGGTGTCCCTTGAAGTCCGTTGCCGTCACGAAGAGGTTTATCGGATGGCCATGGGGAAGGAGCGGCGGCCCGGCCTCGGTCTCGGCCATCGCCGTGAAAGCTCCGGCCAGCAGGCGCGAGAGACCGACCCCGCTGAAAGGCGGTTCGAACCAGCGCGAGCGGATCAGCCGCGAGAGTTTCTGCCGCACTTCCTCGCGGGTTTCCGGCGCCACGCTGGTCGTCACGGCATTGCCGGGCCGATGCAGCAGGTAGGAGACGAGCGGCCGGGCCCAGAACTTGGTCACCTGGCTGCGCGCTCTTGCTTCCGGATCGAGCAGGACGTCGACGTCGGCGTTTTCCAGCCAAAGCTCGGTCAGCGGCTCCAGCGAGTGTCCCGAATGGATCGCCTGCGAGAGGAATACGCTGTTTATCCCGCCCGCGCTGGCACCGGCGACAATGTCGGTCAGTATGCGCAGCCGCAGGTTGCTGCCGGCCTCCAGTCGCTTGAGCAGCTTGTGATAGACTCGCGCCGTCCCCGGCGGCGGTTCCGCATCGCCCTCCGCCCAGAACGCCTGGCTGGCCTGAAGCGCCTTCCAGAGTTCCTTGGTGACCCCGTGCATGTAAACGGCAAGGCTGATACCGCCGTAGCAGACCAGCGCGATCCGCAATTCCTTTTGCCGCATTGCTCCATGTTGGCGCTATCGTTCGGGAAAGGCAATTGCGTTCTCATTCCGTTCCCGATAATCGGGCGACATGGCAAAGCCCAAGCGTCGATATGTCTGTCAGGCCTGCGGAGGAGTCTCCTCCCGCTGGCAAGGTCAATGTCCCGATTGCGGGGAGTGGAACACGCTGGCGGAAGATGCGCCGCAGACGGTGTTTTCCTCCAAGCACGATCTCTCGTCCGGGGGGCGGCCGATCCTGTTCACGCCTCTCGACGCGCCAGGCGAATTGCCGAAGCGGCGCGCGAGTGGATTTGCGGAGTTCGACCGTGCGCTGGGCGGAGGACTGGTTCCCGGCTCCGCGATCCTGATGGGCGGCGATCCCGGCATCGGCAAATCGACGCTCCTGCTTCAGGCTTCGGCGCATATCGCCCTGGCCGGCGGCAGCGTAGTCTATGTCAGCGGCGAGGAAGCCGCCGGGCAAGTGCGGCTGCGCGCGGAGCGACTGGGGCTGTCGAAGGCGCCGATCCTGCTGGCCTCCGCCACATCCGTGCGGGACATCCTGACCACGCTTGGCATGATGGACGCGCCGACCCTGCTGGTCATCGATTCGATCCAGACCATGCATTCCGACACGATCGAGGGCGCGCCGGGCACGGTCAGCCAGGTCCGCGGCTGCGCCTTCGAGCTGATCCGCTATGCCAAGGAGAACGATGTCACTCTCGTGCTCGTCGGCCACGTCACCAAGGACGGCACGATCGCCGGTCCGCGCGTATTGGAACATATGGTCGACGTGGTCATGGCGTTCGAAGGCGAACGCAGCCACCAGTACCGTATCCTGCGCAGCCTGAAGAACCGCTTCGGGCCGGTGGACGAAATCGGTGTCTTCGCCATGGAAGGGGCAGGATTGGCCGAAGTCGGCAATCCCTCGATGCTGTTCCTGTCCGGCCGCGATCAGGAAATGGCCGGAAGCGCCGTGTTTGCCGCCATGGAGGGGACCCGGCCCGTGCTTGTGGAAATCCAGGCGCTGATCGTCCGGCTCCAGAGCGGGGCAACGCCGCGCCGCGCCGTGGTCGGTTGGGATTCGGGCCGCATGGCCATGTTGCTGGCGGTTCTGGAGGCACGCTGCGGGCTCAATTTCTCCAGCGCGGAAGTCTACCTGAACGTCGCGGGCGGCTACCGCCTGGCAGATCCCGCAGCGGACCTTGCCGTGGCCGCCGCGCTGATTTCGGCGCTGGGAGACAGGCCGCTTCCGAAGAATGCGGTCTGGTTCGGGGAAGTCTCGCTCGCAGGGGAGATCCGCCCGGTTTCGCATTCATCGATCCGTCAGCGGGAATCGGCGAAACTCGGCTTTGGGCGCGCGATCGGGCCGGCAGGCGGGGCCAATGCCGAAGGTACGGCAAAGGGCATCGACTTTACCGGCTTGGCCATGTTGCCCAATCTCGTTGACCGTATCCTGACGGATGCCTAGTTCGGGGCCTTATGACCGGTTTCGATATTGCTGTTCTGGTGTTTGTGGGCGTGGGTGCCGCCACCGGATTTCTGAGAGGTTTCGTGCAGGAGATTCTCGCTTTGGGAGCGTGGATCTTCGCCGTGTTCGCCATCCGGGCGCTGCATACGCCGCTGTCGGCCTGGCTGGTTCCCTATAGCGGCGACGGAACGGCCACGCCGGTGATCGCTTTTGCGGTGCTGCTGCTGGTGCCTTTCATCGTCGTAAGGCTGATCGCGAGCTGGGCGGGCAAGCGAAGCCGCGCCTCGGTAYTGGGTCCGATCGATCGTGTGCTCGGGTTCGGCTTTGGCGCGGTGAAGGGCGTTATCGTCGTGATCCTGGGATTCTCCGTCCTGGTGCTGGGCTATGACACGGTCTGGGGCATCGGCGGCCGACCAGCCTGGATGAAGGAAGCGCGGACTTATCCCTTCGTCAACGCCAGCAGCGAGGCACTGGTGAAGATGATTTCCGAGCGCCGCCGGGAGGCGCTGCGGGCTGAGGCGGCGGGAACCTGATGTCGGCAACCGTTCTCTATACCCCGGAAGTCCTGGGCCTGACGATCAGGCTGGCGCATTATCCCTGGAGCGAGGCGCTGCCGCTGCAGGGCGAGGCACGGTCCCAGAGCTGTGGCAGCACGATCGCGCTTGGCCTTTCGCTCGGCGAACGGGGAACCGTGGAGAGCATCGGCATCCGCAGCCAGGCCTGCGCCATCGGCCAGGCCGCCGCGGCTATCTTCGCCGATGCGGTTATCGGTCGCGGTCCCGAAGAAGTCTGCGTGACGGGCGAAACGATGGCGCGCTGGCTATCCGGCGAAGGCCCGATGCCCGAATGGCCCGGCCTGGCGAAGATTGCGGCCGCACGGGACTATCCCGGTCGGCACGGCGCCGTCCTGCTTCCTTGGCGCGCCGCCATCCAGGCATTCTCGAAAGACGAATGACGCGCGGCGGGCCGGACCGCTTTCCGGCATGATAGAGATGCAATCGTTGCAAGGCTGCCGGGTACTTTGGCGGTTTTCTTCGCTTCAATTCCGTCTACATGAGGGCGCTAGCAACGCCGTTTCCTTCCGAACGCCCGTCCGCGCAATGTGGTGAAGATGTTTTCCGAGTTTCCTGCCTCCGCCCTCCGTCTCGCTTTCGACCGTGATGCCTTGCGCTCCAACTGGCTGGCGCTGGACCGCCTGTCCGTATCCGCGCGAGCGGGCGCCGCGGTCAAGGCCAACGGCTATGGCCTTGGCGCGAAGCAGGTGGTGCCGGTGCTGCACGCGGCAGGCTGCCATGACTTCTTCGTCGCGCATTGGAGGGAGGCATTGGACCTGCTCGATTGCGTGAGCCCCTCGGCGCTTTCCGTGCTGCACGGCCCCTTGACGCCGCAGGATGCCGCGTTTGCGCGCGAAAGCGGTATTACACCGGTGATCAATTCGCTCGCCCAGGCCAGGCGCTGGACCGAAGCGGGCGGCGGCCGCTGCCATCTCATGGTCGATACCGGCATGAACCGTCTCGGCATTCGCATGGAAGAACTGGGTGACGAAGCGATAGCCACGCTCGATATCGACCTGTTGCTTTCGCACCTGGCCTCGGCCGAGGAAGAGACCGATCTCAACGCCGCGCAGTGCACCCGGTGGCAGGAAGCGCGCCGGCAAGTGCCCCACATTCGCGCCAGTCTGGCCAACAGCGCCGGCATTGCGCTGGGCAGCGACTATCATGGCGACCTGACGCGACCGGGCATCGCGCTCTACGGCGGCATTCCGCGGGCCGGTATGGAGCAGGATTTGCAGCAGGTCGTCCGTCCCGAGGCGGCGATCCTCCAGGTTCGCGACGTGCCTGCCGGAGAGACGATCGGCTACAACGCCACATATACCGCAAGTGCGCCCATGCGGGTCGGCGCCATCGCGCTCGGCTATGCCGACGGCTATCTGCGCTGCTGGTCGGGCAAAGGCCTGTTCCGCGCCAAGGGACATGAATTGCCGGTGCTCGGCCGTGTCAGCATGGACCTCACCGTCGTCGACCTGACTCACGCGCCGGACGTGGGCGAGGGGGACTGGATCACGGCAGATTACGCGCTTCCGCAAGCCGCAGCGGCATCCGGGCTTTCGCAATATGAATTGCTGACCCTGCTGGGCCGGCGTTTCGGGCGCTGATCGAATCTGCCCCGACAAGGCCCTGGCCTTTCGTCGGCGGCAAAGCCCAGTGAAAACCACCCAGGGCAAAATAGGCAAGGCACAGTCCGGTTTTGCTGCGCAGCAATTTGTGTTGCGTTGCGACAAGGGTGGGTGGTAACCTCTTGTCATACTGGCCGGGAATTAGGCAGACTGGGGATTGGCAAATGGCTGAAACGGCGTCTCAGGACGACAACACGGTAATCATAAAAAAATACGCTAACCGTCGTCTCTACAATACGCGCTCGTCGAGCTACATTACGCTCGATCATCTTGCCAAGATGACCCGCGAAGGGGTCGATTACAAAGTGCTCGATGCCAAAAGCGGCACGGACATCACGCATACGATCCTGACGCAGATCATCATGGAAGAAGAATCGAACGGTGAGCAGATGCTCCCGGTCAACTTCCTGCGCGAACTCATCAGCATGTACGGCAATTCGATGCAGTCGCTGGTTCCGCATTATCTCGAAGCGTCGATGGACAATTTCCGGGCCAATCAGTCGAAGCTGCACAAGGCTTTCGAAGACAGCCTGGGCAATAATCCGCTGGCGAAGCTGGCCGAACAGAACATGGCCATGTTCAAGGCTGCCGCCGCGGCCTTCATGCCCGGTGCCGAAAAGCCGGAGCCCAAGGCACCCGCTGCCGAAGACACCGGAGACCTTTCCGCGCTGCGCGATCAGATGGCGGAAATCCAGAAGAGGCTTGACGCGCTGGGCAAATAAGGGTCTGCGCGGGGTGCTTTCGCGGCGCGTCATCGGCGCCGCGACTTGCCCGGAATGCAACGGATGGTCCGTCGCATCGCTCAGTTCAGAAAGAAGCACCCGTGTCCGCCATTCGTCACGCCCTCTCCACCAAGCGCGAGGACGACTTCGCCCAGTGGTACCAGGAAGTCATTTCCGAGGCCGAAATGGCCGAGGAATCGGGTGTTCGCGGGTGCATGGTCATCAAGCCGTGGGGCTACGGCATCTGGGAGCGCATCCAGCGCCTCATGGATGACCGGATCAAGGCCGCTGGCGTCACCAACTGCTACTTCCCGCTGTTCATTCCGCTTTCGTATTTCGCCAAGGAAGCCGAACACGTCGAAGGCTTCGCCAAGGAAATGGCGGTCGTCACGCACCATCGCCTTGTCGGCGACGGCAAGGGCGGCCTCGTTCCCGATCCCGAAGCGAAGCTCGAAGAACCGCTGATCGTCCGCCCGACTTCGGAAACGGTGATCGGCGCGGCCATGGCCCGCTGGGTGCAGTCCTGGCGCGACCTGCCGCTCATGGTGAACCAATGGGCCAATGTCGTGCGCTGGGAAATGCGCACTCGCATGTTCCTGCGCACCAGCGAGTTCCTCTGGCAGGAGGGCCACACCGCTCACGCCGACCGCGACGATGCCATGACCGAGACGCTGCGCGCGCTCGAAATGTACCGCGACTTTGCCGAGACCGAGCTGGCCATGCCGGTGATCGCCGGTGAAAAGCCCGAGAATGAACGCTTCCCCGGCGCCGTCGCGACTTATTCGATCGAAGCCATGATGCAGGACGGCAAGGCGCTCCAGGCCGGCACTTCGCATTACCTCGGCACGGGCTTCGCAGAAGCGGCCGGCATCCAATATCAGGACAAGGAAGGCACGCAGCAATACGCCCACACGACCAGCTGGGGCACTTCCACCCGCATGGTCGGCGGCGTCATCATGACGCATGGCGATGATGACGGCCTGCGCGTTCCGCCGATGATCGCGCCGCAGCAGATCGTGATCCTGCCGATGCTGCGCGACAACGACGAGGACGAGGCGCTGCTCGCTTATTGCGAAGACTTGCGCAAATCGCTCGTCACCCAGTTCGCCCTGGGCGAACCGCTGCGCGTCCTGCTCGACAAGCGTCCCGGCAAGGCCACGCAGAAGCGCTGGGCCTGGGTCAAGAAGGGCGTTCCGCTGATCCTCGAGATCGGTGGCCGCGATGCCGCGAGCGGACAAGTCTCGATGCTGCGCCGTGACAAGCTCTGGAACGAGGCTGCGAAGGCAAACTTCGTGGGCATGGCCAAGGATGCGTTCGTTTCGCGCGCCGCTGCCGAGGTCGAGGATATCCAGACCGCGCTCTTCGCCGAAGCCAAGGCCAAGCTGGACGCGAACATCTCGCGCGCGGACAGCTTCGACKAACTTGCCGCCTTCTTCTCGGAAGAAAAGCGCTACCCGGGCTGGGTGGAAGTCGAATGGTCGCGCCCCACCGGCGAAGCGCTTGAGGCTGTCGTCCAGAAGCTGAAAACGCTGAAGCTCACCATCCGCAACACCCCGCTCGATGCTGCGCCGGTGTTCGGCAATTGTGTGTTCACCGGCGGTCCGGCACTTGAGCGCATCTACGTCGCAAGGTCCTACTGATCTGAAGGGGAAGAGGACGTGTTGGGATCGATCAAGTACAACCTGACGAACCTGATGAACTTCAAGGGCCGGGATGCCCGGCAGACCTTCTGGTTCTACGTCCTCTTCCTTGTCGTGATCCAGTACGCCGTGGGCATGGTGATCGCCATGCCCATGATGGGCGGGATCATGAAGGGCGCCTTCATCGCCGCCCAGCAGGGGGTCTCCGGCGACGACATGAATGCCCGCGTCATGACCCAGATGGCGGGCTACATGCGCACGTCGATGACGGTCTCGACCATCGTGTCGCTCACGGCAGGCCTGCTGCTGATCGCCTCGTTCGCCCGCAGGTTGCACGATTCCGGCAAGCCTGCCTGGATCTCGCTCCTGACATTCCTGCTTTCGGTCACGTCCAAGGCGATAGTCTGGTCCAGAATGGATGAAATCGTCTCCACCATGGAGAAGGTTTCCGCGGACAATCTGGAGACGGCTTTCGCCATGCAGTCGCGGATGGTCACCGCGAGTCTGCTGGGATATCTCGCCATCCTGATCGTGATAATCTTTGGCGTCTGGCCATCCAATCCCGGCCCGAACCGCTACGGCGAGGCACCGGTTCGCTTCTGACCCTCTTGCCAAGCCGGTTATCCGGCGTGACAAGCGCCTGCATGAACAAGATTCTGGTCGCCGCAGCACTTTCCGCCACGATCCTTTCCAGTCTTCCGGCAAGCGCTTCGGACGAAACTGGGCCCACGGCATCCGTCTCCGAAGCCCGCATGCGCACGGATGTCGCCAAGCTGGTCTCCTTCGGCACCCGTCACACGCTATCGTCGGACACCGATCCCAGGCGCGGCATCGGCGCCGCGCGCCGCTGGGCTGCGGATGAATTCCGCAAGACGTCGAAAGCCTGCGGCGGCTGCCTCGAAGTGGTCATGCCAGAAGCGATGGTCAGCGGCACGCGCATTCCGGCGCCGGTCAAGATGGTCGATGTGGTCGCCATCCAGCGCGGCACCGAGCGGCCGAACGAAGTGGTGATCGTCGAGGCCCATATCGACAGCCGCGTAACCGATGTGATGGACGCCAAGAGCGATGCTCCAGGCGCCAATGACGACGGTTCCGGCACGGCGCTCGTCCTTGAAGCCGCCCGTGTCCTTTCCAAGCGCAAATTCGCCGGCACCATCGTCTACGCAGCACTCTCCGGCGAGGAGCAGGGGCTTTACGGCGGCAAGCTTCTGGCGGACTACGCGAAGAAGCAGGGCTGGACGGTCAAGGCCGTGCTCAACAACGACATTGTCGGCGGCACGCATGGCTCCGATGGGCTGGTCGACGACAAGAACGTAAGGCTGTTTTCCGAAGGCCCGCGCGCCGATGCCACGGACAAGACCCGCGCGGACGCCCGGCGCTTCGGCGGCGAAAACGACAGCCCGGGACGCAATATCTCGCGCTTCATCGCCGAACTGGCGGGCCACGTGCAGGACGACTTCGCGGTGAGGCAGGTCTGGCGCGCCGATCGCCTGGGCCGCGGCGGAGACCAGTTGCCCTTCCTTGAACAGGGCAATCCGGCCGTTCGCTTCTCGGTGGCCATCGAGGACTACGACCACCAGCACCAGGACCTGCGCACCGAGAACGGCGTGACCTACGGCGATACCATCGACGAGATGGACTTCGCCTATCTCGCCAAAGTGACGCGCCTCAACATTGCCGCGCTGGCAGCGCTTGCCGCCGCGCCGATGCCGCCGGCTCCCACGGCCGATGCGGCGGTGAAGACCTGGACCGACGTCACCTGGAAGCCGGTTGCCGGTGCCGCGGCCTACTCCGTCTGGCGGCGGCGCACCGATGCCCCCTCCTGGGAAGCGCAGCCGCTGGTGGCGCGCACCACGGAGACGAGCGTCAAGCTGGACGGCCTGCGCGGAGACGACTGGATTCTCGGCGTTCGCTCCATCGCGGCCGATGGCAGCGTCAGCCCGATCGCGGCAGCCGTACCGGGCGGAGGGTTTACTCCGCTTGCCCAATTGCCTTGATCCCTTCCTTGGTTGAATTTTACCGGTGGGATAGAGGGATGGGGGACATCTTTTTGCAGATATCCGGAAGACTGCCGCTCTGCGGGCAAGTGCCATCGCCGCGAGGCTTGCTGGCACGGGGCGAAGTAAATCTTTGTTGTCGGGCAGCGGGTTGGCGTGACAGTCGCCAATCGGGAACAGCACAAGCCCACCAGTTTGGAGAACGGGCGATTTCGGGTAACGGTGGGCACATATGGCACTGACGCAGCATTTCGATTTTCTGCACGTCATTGCGGGCATGCTCGTCGGCGTGCTCGTGGGGCTGACGGGCGTGGGCGGCGGTTCGCTGATGACGCCGCTGCTCGTGCTGCTGTTCGGCGTAAATCCGCAGACGGCAGTCGGTACCGACCTTCTTTTTGCCGCCATGACCAAGATCGCGGGCTCTGCCGTCCACGGCAAGCGCGAGACGGTGGACTGGCGCATCGTGCGCCGCATGGCCTGCGGCAGCGTTCCCGCAGCAATCCTGACGCTCGCGACGCTTTCCTGGTTCGGCAAGGTCGGCAATTCGACCGAGCGCCTCATCATGGTTTCGCTGGCCGTGCTGCTGGGCGTCACGGCGCTTGCGGTCATATGCCGCAAGTGGCTGCTGAGGCTGGCCCATGACATCGATCCGATCCAGCCCCGTTCGCGGGTGCTGACGGGAACCGTACTGCTGGGCGCCGCCATCGGCGTTGCAGTCTCGATTTCCTCGGTCGGCGCTGGCGCCATCGGCATGACCGTGCTGCTGGTACTCTACCCCAAGCTCCCCGTGGCCCGCATCGTCGGTTCCGACATTGCCCATGCGGTGCCGCTGGCCCTCATCGCCGGCTTCGGTCACTGGATGATCGGCGACGTGGACTTCCCGCTTCTGGGCGTGTTGCTGATCGGCTCGATCCCGGGTGTCGTGATCGGCAGCTACTTGTCTTCCCATGCCTCGGACCGAATTCTCCAGCCCTTGCTGGCCTGCGTTCTGGCCGTTTCTTCCTGGCAGTTGTTCCTCAAGGCCAATGCCGGCGAAAAGCCTCGTGCCGTGCCCGTCACCGCGCCGGCCGTGACGATCGCGGGCGAGGCGGCGGCCAAGCAGCCCTGAACCATTCTCGCGCACCGGGGGGCGGCATCGCCCCATCGGCATGCCGCCGCCATTGCAATGAAGGCCATTCCGGCGCATGGCGGAAACCATGCCTCCCAAGAACCGGCCCGAGCCTGGCCTCCCGACGCGCGAGCAAATCCTCGACTTCATCCAGAACTCGGCCGAACCCGTCGGCAAGCGAGAGATCGCACGCACGTTCGGGCTGAAGGGTAACGAAAAGATCCAGCTCAAGGCGCTGCTGAAGGACATGGCCGAGGAAGGCCTGATCGACGGCAAGCGGACCGCGTTTCACCGCATGGGCGGGTTGCCCAAGGTTACCGTGCTGCGCGTCGTGGACGTGAGCGAGGGCGAGCCCATCGCCGTGCCGGACACCTGGGCGCCCGACGATGCCACGCCGCCCCCGCGCATCCGCCTGATCGAGAAGGGCCGTTCGGCGCTCAAGAAGGGCGACCGGGTGCTGGCGCGCACGGAGGAAACGCAGACCGGATGGCGTGCCTATCCGATGAAGAAGCTGATGCTGCGTTCCGAGCAGCTTCTCGGCGTTGTCGAGATCGATGGTGCGGGCAAGCCGTGGCTGGCTCCGGTCGACAAGCGCATCCGTAACTCCTCGCCGATTTCCGACCTGGGCGGTGCGGAAAAGGGCGAGCTGGTGCTGGCCGAGCCGATCGGCCGTTCCGCGCGTCCCTCGGTCAAGATCACCGAAGTGCTCGGCGAGCCGCTGGCGCCCAAGGCCTTCAGCCTGATCGCCATTCACAAGCACGGCATTCCGAACCATTTCGAGAGCGAGACGATTGCCGAGGCCGAAGCTTCGGCCAAGATGCCGCTCAGCCATGAACAGCGCGAAGACTTGCGGCACCTGCCCATCGTCGCCATCGACCCATCCGACGCGCGCGATCATGACGATGCGATCTGGGCCAAGCCTAACGCGGAGGGCGGTTTCGACGCGCTCGTCGCCATTGCCGACGTGTCCTTCTACGTCCGTCCGGGCGGTGAGATCGACCGCGAGGCACGGCGCCGCGGCAACTCGGTCTATTTCCCCGACCGCGTCGTGCCGATGCTGCCCGAAGTGCTCAGCGCCGACGTCTGCTCGCTGCGCTCGGGCGAGGACCGCGCGGCCATGGCCTGCCATCTCAAGGTGGACGGGCAGGGCAAGGTCACCGAATGGCGCTTTACCCGCGCGCTGGTGCGGATCGACGAAGTCATCGCCTATGAGGAAGCCCAGGCCCGCATCGACGAGGGCGGGGCGGAGCACCATCTCCAGGACCTCTGGGCCTGCTGGAAGCTGTTGGCCGAAGCCCGCCAGGCGCGCGACCCGCTGGAACTCGAACTGCCCGAACGCCGGGTGAAGCTGGACGAGCAGGGCCGCATCACCGAAATCGCCATCCGCGAGCGGCTCGATGCCCACCGCGTTGTCGAAGACTTCATGATCGCCGCCAACGTGGCCGCGGCCAAGGCGCTGGAGGCCAAGGTGGCCCCGGTCGTGTACCGCGTCCATGAGACCCCGAGCCGCGAAAAGCTGACCGCGCTCAAGGACTATCTGGCAACCTTCGGCCGCAATCTCTCGCTGGGGCAGGTCATCACGCCGGGCCTGTTCAACCGCATGCTCAAGGACATCGCGGACGAGAGCGAAAAGGCGCTCATCATGGAAGCCGTGCTGCGCAGCCAGACCCAGGCCTATTACGGTCCGCGCAACGAAGGGCACTTCGGCCTCGCGCTCGCTTCCTACGCGCATTTCACCTCGCCGATCCGCCGCTATGCTGACCTTCTCGTGCACCGCGCGCTGGTCGATGCCTATGGGCTGGAGCAGCCCCGACCGCAGGGCGACATCCCGGCCACCTCGGGCCTTTCCGAGCGCGACCGTGACGATCTGGGCCGGGTCAGCGATGCCATCAGCCAGGCCGAACGCCGGGCGATGGAAGCCGAACGTGAAACCATCGACCGCTATGTCGCCGCCTGGCTCTCGGGCCGCGTGGGCCAAGTGTTCGACACGCGCATCACCGGCGTGCGGAAGTTCGGCTTCTTCGCCACGATCATTGGCCTGGGCGGCGACGGCCTCGTGCCGGTCTCGACCCTGGGCGACGAGCGCTTCGGCTATGACGAAAAGGCGCAAGTCCTGGAAGGCGAGAGCAGCGGCACCGCCTATGCCATGGGCCAGATCCTGCGGCTGCGACTGGCGGAAGCCAATCCGCTGACCGGAGCGCTCAAGTTCGAACTGGAAGAAGGCGGCGGCCGCATCGAACCGCGCGGCGGGCCGCAGCCCCTGAAGAAAAAGGGCAAGCACTTCGTCTCGCCCCGCGGCCGACCGGGGAATATCCGGCACCAGGGGCGCAAGAAGAAGTAGCGATTCAAGGCTTGTTCGTCCCGGACCCGATCCGGGACGGCGGCTTTCTCAGGCGAACGATAGGCTTCGCGGTATCAGCTCAGGCGCTCGATCGCCTCGGCGTCGAGGGTACCGGGGATCACGAAGACCGGGCAGGGCATCTGCCCCAGTCCGGCGCCGGTGAAGTGCGTGACGAGCGGCCCCGGTCCGCCCTCCTTGGCAGCGCCGAGCACGAGGGCCGAAACCTCTCCGTGCTCTTTCAGGTATTCGCGCACGATCTTGATGTCTTCTCCCATGCGAACGGAGATGACCGGCATCTTAGCGCCTTGTGATAAAAGGTTTCCGGCAGCGGCCGTCACCAGCGTCTCGGCGCGGGCGCGGGCCTCTTCCTCGATGGTGGCCTGGACCCCTCCGAAAGCATTGAACGGCTGGGGTGGAACCACGGCGAGAAGATGCAGCGCACCGTCGGTCTTCGCGGCGCGGCGCGCGGCGAATTGCAAGGCCACCAGCGCCTCTTCCGTTTCGTCCACGATGACCAGGTAGATGCGCATGGGTTTCCTCTCGATGCGGGCTTATCGGGCTATTCAGGTCATGGTGCAAGCCATCACGAATGCGAAAAAAGGATCGTGAAGGCGCTTGTGCGCGCGCGTCAACTTGTCCAAGGAAAGGCGGACCCCGCATACCTCCCCAAGGAAAACAAGGGACACACAAGCTTCCATGCCAATCGACATCAAGATGCCCGCCCTGTCCCCCACTATGGAAGAGGGAAAACTGGCAAAATGGCTGGTTAAGGAAGGCGACACCGTCAGCTCCGGCGATATCATGGCCGAGATCGAGACCGACAAGGCCACGATGGAGTTCGAAGCCGTCGACGAAGGCACGATCGGCAAGATCCTGATTGCCGAAGGTACCGACGGCGTGAAGGTCGGAACCGTGATCGCCATTCTCGCCGGTGAAGGCGAAGACGCCAGCGCCGTTTCGGCTGCACCAGCTGCTGCTTCCGCTCCTGCCAAGGCGCCCACGGAAGCCAAGGCCGAAGCGCCGAAGGCTGCCGCTCCTGCTCCTGCGCCTGCCGCCTCCGCACCTGCGCCTGCCGCTTCGAAGGAAGGCCGTATCGCCGCCTCGCCGCTCGCCAAGCGGATCGCCGCAGACAAGGGCGTCGACCTCGCTGCCGTGAAGGGCTCCGGCCCCAACGGTCGTATCGTGCGCGCCGACGTGGAAGGCGCCAAGTCCGCGCCGGCCAAACCTGCCGCCGCTGCGCCTGCTCCCGCCGCCGGTTCAGCCGAAGCCAAGGCCCCGGCTGTCGAGATGGCGGCGGAAACCCGCGCGCTGCTCGACGACCGCATCCCGCACTCGGTCGAGAAGCTGTCGGGCATGCGCAAGGTC
This sequence comes from Novosphingobium sp. YAF33, assembly GCF_052113265.1. Classification (NCBI taxonomy): domain Bacteria; kingdom Pseudomonadati; phylum Pseudomonadota; class Alphaproteobacteria; order Sphingomonadales; family Sphingomonadaceae; genus Novosphingobium; species Novosphingobium sp. YAF33. The sequence continues at coordinate 106,673 of NZ_JBFRCW010000003.1, read as the reverse complement.
ATCGCGCGCCGCCTGACGCAGTCGATGCAGGAAGCGCCGCACATCTACCTCACCGTGGACGTGCGCCTCGACAAGCTCATGGCCCTTCGCGCCGAGATCAACTCCATGCTCGAAAAGCAGGGCGTGAAGGTTTCGGTCAACGACATGCTGATCAAGGCGCTCGGCCGCGCTCTGATCGACGTGCCGGAATGCAACGTGACCTTCGCCGGTAACGAGCTGATCAAGTATGCGCGCGCTGACGTATCGGTCGCCGTCTCGATCCCGGGCGGCCTGATCACCCCGATCGTCCAGAACGCCAACGGCAAGTCGTTCTCCGAAATCGCCAAGGCGACCAAGGACCTTGGCAAGCGCGCCAAGGAAGGCAAGCTGCAGCCGGGCGAGTATCAGGGCGGCACCGCCTCGATCTCGAACATGGGCATGATGGGCATCAAGCAGTTCACCGCCGTGATCAACCCGCCGCAGGCGACGATCATCGCCGTGGGCGCGGGCGAGAAGCGTCCGTGGGTGATGCCCGACGATTCGCTGGGCGTCGCCACCGTCATGAGCGCGACCGGCAGCTTCGACCACCGCGCGGTGGACGGTGCCGACGGCGCCCGCCTGATGGCCGCATTCCGCGAATACATCGAAACGCCGCTGGGCATGGTCGCCTAAGTGACCGAGACACGACGTGACCCGGTGATCCGGGTCACTGCCATGCCGGCCGACGCCAATGCCTACGGAGACATCTTCGGCGGCTGGCTGATGAGCCAGATGGACATGGGTGCCGGCCTCGTCGCCGCCCGTCGCTCGCGCGGACGCGCGGTGACGGTGGCGATGGACGGGATGCAGTTCCACCTGCCCGTAAAGGTAGGTGACGAAGTCTCGGTCTACGGCGAGATCCAGCGCGTGGGCCGGACTTCGTTGACCATCGCCATCGAAGCCTGGCGCCGGCATCGGCACGAAGAGGAAGAAGTGAAAGTGACGCAGGCCGTGTTCACTTTCGTCGCGGTGAACGAATTCGGTCAACCGCGCGCCATCGATCAGGAGAAGTAAGACAGTGGCTGATACCTACGACGTCATCGTCCTCGGTTCGGGCCCCGGCGGCTATGTCGCGGCCATCCGCGCCGCCCAGCTGGGCCTGAAGACCGCCATCGTCGAGCGCGAGCTGCTCGGCGGTATCTGCCTCAACTGGGGCTGCATCCCGACCAAGGCGCTGCTGCGCTCGGCCGAGGTGTTCCACCAGATGCAGCATGCCAAGAACTACGGCCTGGCCGCGGACAACATCACCGCCGACCTCGCCGCCATCGTCAAGCGTTCGCGCGGCGTTGCAGCCCAGCTCAACGCCGGTGTCACGCACCTGATGAAGAAGAACAAGATCACCGTCCACATGGGCACCGGCAAGCTGGTGGCCAAGGGCAAGCTGGCGGTGACCGACAAGGATGGCAAGACTGCCGAAGTCTCCGCCAAGCACATCATCGTCGCCACCGGCGCGCGTGCCCGCGAACTGCCCTTCGCCAAGGCCGACGGCAAGCGCATCTGGACCTATCGCCACGCGATGACCCCGTCCGAGATGCCGACCAAGCTGCTGGTCATGGGTTCGGGCGCCATCGGCATCGAATTCGCGAGCTTCTACAACGACATGGGCGTTGACGTCACCGTCGTGGAGATGCTCGACCGGATCGTGCCTGTCGAGGACAAGGACGTCTCCGCGTTCCTCGAAAAGGCCCTTACCAAGCAGGGCATGAAGATCCTGACCGGCGCCGGCGTCGAGGCGATCACCGCCACCGACACGGGCGTGAAGGCCAAGATCAAGGGCAAGGACGGCAAAGTCGCCGAGCACGACTTCAGCCACGTCATCTCGGCCGTGGGCATCGTGCCCAACACCGAGGAAATCGGTCTGGAAGCGCTCGGCATCAAGGCCGACCGCGGCTTCATCCAGATCGACGACTACGGCCGCACCAATGCCGCCGGCATCTGGGCCATCGGCGACTGCACGCCCGGACCCTGGCTCGCCCACAAGGCCAGCCATGAAGGCGTGACCGCTGCCGAATCGATCGCCAAGGAACTCGGCAACAAGGACGTGCACCCGCACGGCCTCGACCGGAACAACATCCCGGGCTGCACTTACTGCCACCCGCAGATCGCTTCGGTCGGCATGACCGAAGAGAAGGCCAAGGAAGCGGGCTACACCGTCAAGGCCGGCACGTTCCCGTTCATCGGCAACGGCAAGGCGATCGCGCTGGGCGAGCCGGAAGGCTTCGTGAAGACCGTGTTCGACGCCAAGACCGGCGAACTGCTTGGTGCCCACATGATCGGCGCGGAAGTGACCGAGATGATCCAGGGCTACGTCGTCGGCAAGACGCTGGAAACCACCGAGGCGGAACTCATGCAGACCGTGTTCCCGCATCCGACGATCTCGGAAGCGATGCACGAGTCGGTACTGGCCGCTTACGGACGCGCGATCCACATCTGAGCTTTCGCGTCATGTGAAAAGAGAAGGGCGGGTCCTCACGGGCCCGCCCTTTTTTTGTGCGTGCTTCCAGTTCAAACCCAGGGAGCTTCACACTTTCAAACCCATTTTCGTCATTGCGAGCGTAGCGAAGCAATCCTGAGTCGCGCAGAGCCGCTCAGGATTGCTTCGCTACGCTCGCAATGACGAAGGGGGAGGGGGCGCCACTTCTCTACGCCTCCACGCCTTTGCATGCTCTAAAGAAAAGCGCGGTCGCCGCCTTCGCGGGCATCACGAGATTTCAATGCGAGCGGGAACTTGGCGATAAGCCGCAGCGAAAAGCTGCGCCTCCCTCAATCGTAGGTTTTCGACAGCAGCACCAGCGTCGGATCGCCGAAAAACGGTTCCGGAAGAAAGCCCTTGTCGCGTTCCACTTCGATCGCGGCGCTGTTCTCGCGGCTTTCGATGGCGATCACCCGCTTGCACCCGCGCTTTTCCGCCTGGTTGCCCAGGAAATCGAGCATGGCCCAGCCCACGCCCTTGCCCTTGTGGTCGCCGCGCACCGAGATCGCCACTTCGCCGGTGTCGCCCTGGTCGTCATAAGCCAGCACGCCCGAAGCCACGATCTGCCCCTGGTCGGAGAAGCCCAGCCACGATTCGGTCTGGTAGTGATCCGCCTTGACGATCGGCGCGATCTGCTGCGGGCTCACCCGGTCCGCGGCCGCGAAGAACCGGAAGCGGCGATCGTCTTCGGTCACTTGCTCGAAGAACTGTGCCAGTGCCTCGGCATCGCTTTCCCGCGCCGGGCGAACGTCGAGGGCGATCCCGGATCGGGTGGGCAGGGTGATGGCGTCATTGAGGGACATGGATCGAGAACTCCGGCTGTATCGGGGGTGGTTCGTGTCGGATTTCTAAGTGTTTCTAGCACGCACGGCCTTGATCGAGATCATCGCGCCGCCCGGTAGACGCGCCAAGGCTAACACAGCGTGCCGCTTATGTCCCGCTGCCGAGACAAGTCGCCGGAAGACAGTGGCGCTCCGGCGAACATCGGTTAATGTGGCGGGGAAACGGCGGCTTCCAGGCCCGCCGGGAACGAAATCTGCCGGAGCGGATACCGGCAAGAGGAGAAGGACATCATGGCCGAGGCCATCTATCCCGTGCCCACCGAGTGGGCCAAGAACGCCCTGATCGACGAGGCGCGCTACCAGGACATGTACGCCCGTTCGCTGGAAGATCCCGAAGGTTTCTGGCGGGAGGAAGCGCAGCGGATCGACTGGATCAAGCCGTTCAGCGTGGTCAAGCAGACCAGCTTCCACGAAGCGGACTTCGGCATCTCGTGGTTCACCGACGGCACGCTCAATCTCTCCGCGAACTGCCTCGACCGTCACCTTGCCGAGCGCGGCGACGCCGTGGCTATCCTCTGGGAACCGGACGATCCGAAGAACCCGGAACGCCGCATCACCTACCGTGAACTTCACGAGTTCGTCTGCCGCTTCGCCAACCTGCTGAAGGCCCGCGGAGTCGAGCGCGGAGACCGCGTGACCATCTACCTGCCGATGGTGCCCGAAGCCGCAGTCGCCATGCTGGCCTGTGCGCGGATCGGCGCGATCCATTCCATCGTCTTCGCCGGCTTCTCGCCCGACGCGCTGGGCGGCCGTATCCAGGACTGCGACAGCCGCATCGTCCTCACATCCGACGAAGGTCTGCGCGGCGGCAAGAAGATCGCACTCAAGGCCAATGTCGACGAGGCGCTCAAGGCCTGCCCGGGCGTGGAGACGGTCATCGTCCTCAGCCACACCGGCGCCGACGTGCCGATGGTCGAGGGACGCGACATCGACTGGGCCTCGGCCGTGGCGGAGCAGTCGGCCGATTGCCCCCCCGAGGAGATGAATGCCGAGGATCCGCTGTTCATCCTCTACACGTCCGGTTCCACCGGCAAGCCCAAGGGCGTGCTGCACACGACCGGTGGCTATTCGGTCTGGGCTTCGATGACGCACGAATACGTCTTCGACTATCGACCCGGCCAGATCTACTGGTGCGCGGCGGACATCGGCTGGGTCACCGGCCACTCCTACGTCGTCTACGGGCCGCTGATGAACGGCGCGACCACGGTGATGTTCGAAGGCGTGCCCAATTTTCCCGATCCGAGCCGCTTCTGGCAGGTGGTCGACAAGTTCCAGGTCGAGATCTTCTACGGCGCGCCCACCGCACTGCGCGCTCTGATGCGCGAGGGTGACGACTGGGTGAAGCAAACCTCGCGTCAGAGCCTGAGACTGCTGGGGTCCGTCGGCGAGCCGATCAATCCCGAGGCCTGGTCCTGGTATCACGACGTCGTGGGTGAGGGGCGCTGCCCCATCGTCGACACCTGGTGGCAGACGGAAACCGGCGGCGCCATGATCACCCCGCTGCCGGGCGCAACCGCGCTCAAGCCGGGTTCGGCCAGCAAGCCGCTGTTCGGGGTGAAGCCGGTCCTGCTCGACAACGAGGGCGGCGTTCTGGAAGGGGCGGCCGATGGCTGCCTTGTCATCGCCGATAGCTGGCCCGGCCAGATGCGCACCGTCTGGGGCGATCATGAACGCTTCTTCCAGACCTATTTCTCTACATTCCCCGGCACTTATTTCACCGGCGACGGCTGCCGCCGGGACGAGGACGGCTACTACTGGATCACCGGCCGGATCGACGACGTCATCAACGTATCGGGGCACCGCATGGGCACAGCGGAAGTCGAATCCGCGCTCGTCGCCCATCCGGCCGTGGCCGAAGCCGCGGTCGTCGGCATGCCCCACGAGATCAAGGGGCAGGGCATCTACGCGTTCGTCACGTGCAATGCCGAAATCGAGCCTGACGAGGATCTCCGCCGCGAACTGATCAAATGGGTTCGCCACGAGATCGGTCCGATCGCCACGCCGGACGTGATCCAGTTCGCTCCCGGATTGCCCAAGACCCGTTCAGGCAAGATCATGCGCCGTATCCTGCGCAAGATCGGCGAGAACGATTTCTCGAACCTGGGCGATACCTCGACCCTGGCGGATCCCTCCGTCGTCGACAATCTGATCGCCAACCGCCCGCAACCCGCGACGGCTTGACGGGCAAGTGCTGCTCCTAGGCGCTGTCAGGACCCAACATGCGGCCCTGACAGCGCCGCAACTGGATAATCGGCAGGCACGCGGGGAAATCCTGGCCGCGTCGAAGCGGCACGCAGCATTTGTGTCATGGAAGGTACGTAAGGTTTCCCTTACGTAACTGAGGCGAATCCATGAACGCGACCCTAGCGGCAACCCCGGCCAGTACCCGACCCGATCTCGAGAAAGGACTGGGCGCCGCAGGAAAGATCGGCTTCGGTGCCGCCATCGTCGCCGCCATCGGCTATGTCGCCTACAGCGTCTACACGGATGCGGCGGCCGTCGGCGTGGAGCCGACCACTTACCTGCCGTTCGTGCTGCTGTTCATCGCCCTGCTGATCGCTCTCGGCTTCGAATTCGTGAACGGCTTCCACGATACCGCCAATGCCGTGGCCACGGTGATCTACACCAATGCCATGCCCGCCAATGTCGCGGTGGTATGGTCGGGCTTCTTCAACTTCCTGGGCGTGCTCGTTTCCACGGGCGCCGTCGCCTTCGGCATCGTATCGCTGCTGCCGGTCGAACTGATCCTGCAAGTGGGCTCCAGCGCGGGTTTCGCCATGGTCTTCGCGCTGCTCCTGGCGGCGATTCTGTGGAACCTCGCGACCTGGTGGCTCGGCATTCCCTCGTCCAGTTCGCACACGCTGATCGGCTCGATCATCGGCGTCGGTGTTGCCAATGCCATGATGCACGGCAAGAGCGGAACGGCCGGCGTGGACTGGAGCAAGGCGGCCGAAATCGGCCAGGCGCTGCTGTTCTCGCCGCTGATCGGCTTCGGCGTGGCAGCGCTGCTGTTCCTCGCCATGCGCGTGCTCATCCGCAAGCGCGAACTCTATGAAGAACCCAAGGACGGCCTGCCGCCGCCGCTCTGGATCCGGGCATTGCTGATCTTCACCTGCACGGGCGTCAGCTTCGCGCATGGCTCGAACGACGGCCAGAAGGGCATGGGCCTGATCATGCTGATCCTGATCGGCACGGTTCCCACCGCCTATGCCCTGAACCGCGCAGTGCCGGAACGCTACATGGCGGAGTTCCACTCCCAGTCGATCGCCGCCGAAACCGCCCTTGTCGGCAGCAGCACCGGCAGCGTCGAGGCGCAGGGCGTCAATCCGGCCGAGGCGCGCCGTCAGGTGACGACTTATATCGCCGAAAAGACGTTCACGCCGGCCACGTTTCCCGCACTTTCGGTCCTGGTCCACGACGTGGATGCGCAAGTCGGCCAGTACGGCTCGCTGGCCAAGGTTCCGGCGGCCGCGGTCAGCAACATCCGCAATGACATGTATCTCGCTTCCGAAGCCATCAAGGGGCTGGGCAAGCAGAAGCCCGAGGCGCTTTCGGAAGGCGCGCAGAAGACGCTCGCCACCTACAAGACCTCGCTGGACGCGGGCACTCGCTTCATCCCGACCTGGGTGAAGATTGCCGTCGCCTTTGCGCTGGGCCTGGGAACGATGGTGGGCTGGCGCCGCATCGTCGTCACCGTGGGCGAGAAGATCGGCAAGACGCACCTGACTTACGCGCAGGGCGCGGCCGCCGAACTGGTCGCCATGGGCACCATTCTCGGCGCGGACCACCTCGGCCTGCCGGTCTCCACCACGCACGTCCTGTCATCGGGCGTCGCGGGCACGATGGCGGCGAACCGCTCGGGCTTGCAGATGAGCACGATCCGCAACCTGCTCATGGCCTGGGTTCTCACGCTTCCGGTCTCGATCGTGATGGCCGGCGTTCTCTACATGATCTTTGCGCAGATATTCTGATAGTCTTCCGATCCGCAAAGACGGAGAGACTGCATGGCGAAAGAGGCGCCGGGACTGATCCCGGTGGAACCGGCGCATGGTGGCATGGGGCCCGGCCTGATCTGGGGCATGGATGCCACCCCCGACGGCGCTTTTGCCATTACCGACTGCGAGGTCCCGCCAGAGGGGCGGTTTCGCTGGCTTCACCTCAATCTCGCGCATCAGCGCACGCGGCGTTGGATCGAGCAGTTCGACACCCTGGCGCCGGCCGCCCGGGAGCTGCTCCTTTCCGCTGACACGCACCAGCGCGCCCTGGTCGAGGGCGAAACCGTGGCCTGCGTACTGCATGATTTCGAGCGGGACTTCGACGTGGCAGACACGGCGCGCGTCGGCGGGCTGCGCATGGCGCTGATGCCCGGGCTGATGATTACGGCCCGGCTCCATCCAATCCGCTCGGCAGACATCGTGCGCAATCGCCTGTCGCGCTGGATGGGGGACTTCGGAGAATCCCAGGCGCTTGAAATGCTGGTGGGCGCCATCAGCGAGAACATCGCCGACATCTGCCGCGCGCTCAGCGCCGAAGTGCAGCATGTCGAGGATATGTTTCTCGACGCTCGCGATCCGCCCAAGGCGCGCGACCTCATCGGCATCCGCCGCCGTCTGGCACAGATCCAGCGGATCATCTCGGGCATGCGCGGCGTGTTCCAGCGTCTCGAAAAGGACGAGGACCTTCCAGAGGTGCTGCTACCGACCGTCGAGAAGATCGCCCAGCGCATCCAGTCGCTCGACGGGGATGTGCTCGGCGTCCAGTCGCAGCTGCGCCTGCTGCGCGAGGAACTCGACATCCAGGAATCGCAGCGGACCAACCAGAACCTTTATATTCTCTCGATCATCACCGCGCTGATGCTTCCGGCGACGCTCGTGACCGGGATCTTCGGCATGAACACCGGCGGCCTTCCTTTCGCGAACGGCCCTTATGGCACCATCCACGCCACGCTCATCGCCGGCGGAGCGGCCATCGCCACTTATCTGCTGCTGCGCTGGATGGGTTTCATGCGCCGCTGAGCAGGGCGCCCCTGCCTTGCTTGCCAGGCTTTCCCTTGCGCGAAATTTCATCGTGGCGCCCGTCGCAAACCCTGTTGTGCGAACCGCGGGCCGTGATAGCCTGTCTCGAAATTGCAAGAAAGGGAGAGCTGGATGCCGCTGATCGAACGAGCCGCACAAGCGCTGGCCAAGGCGCAGCATGACGGTGACGAATTCCACCGTCTCACGCCGGATGCACAGGAACAATTGAGAGAGAACGTCCGCACCGTCATTCGGGCGCTTCGCGTCCCCACCCCCGTGATGTGCGAGGCTGGCCACAAGCTGCTGGAACATGAGCGCGGGCACTCGGTAGGGAACAGCGACGCGCATGACGCGTGGCAGGTCATGATCGATGCCGCTATCGGCAGCATGAAACCCGCCGGAAACGGCTAGGCCTCTCGCCAGGCCGCCAATGGCCGATATCGGAGGGGCCGGGTCGTATCTGGCCTGATTGTCCAGATCGACCGGCAGGCCTCACGGTTCGGCTATCGCTGCGCCGGGAGAGATAATGGTCCGGGGTGCCTGCGAGGATAAGGTGATGTCATGAGCGAGGCACTATCCGAAGATCCGCCTGCTCATGACGCGCCCGCTTCCATGACAGAACCTGCCGGCGTCAGGACGCGGCAGCTTTGCCTGACGGCCCTGATCGCCGTGCTGGCGATCTGGATGGCGCGTGAATTCCTGACGCCTCTCGCCTGGGCGGCGGTTATCGCCATGGCCGAATGGCCACTTTACCGGCGCGCGCTTCAGCGGTTCCCGATTCACCCTGGGTGGCTTGCGACAGGCTTTGCGGTCGTAACCGCACTGGTCGTCATAGGGCCGCTTTCGCTGGCTGCGGTCACGCTGATGCAGGAAAGCCAAGCGGCGATGCACTGGCTCCAAGAGGTCCAGCAAACCGGCATTCCGATGCCGGCGTGGCTGCCATCGTTGCCGTTGATCGGAAACCGTGCCGCGCTCTACTGGCAGCAGCATATCGGCAATCCCCAGGCTGCAAACGCCTTGCTCGGCTCTTTCAGCGCAAGCTCGATCCTCACCTGGACGCGGTCGATCGGCAGCGAAGTGGCCCGGGAATCCGCGTTGTTCCTGGTCACCTTGTTCGCCCTGGTCTCCCTGCTTTCCCGCGGCATGCTGATCGGACGACAAGCCCGTGAGGTGTCGATACGGATGTTCGGCGTTTTCGGGGGCGACTTCCTGGAGCGGATGGTCGGAGCCGTTCGGGCGACCGTTAACGGCACGGTCCTCGTCTCGGTGCTGGAAGGCGGCATCCTGGGGATCGCCTACGCCGTGGCCGGCGTGCCGCAGCCGCTGCTGTTCGGGACTTTCACGATTGCGCTGGCGCTGGTGCCTTTCGGCGCCTGGGCCGCTTTTGGTCTGGCCAGTCTCATATTGATCGGCACCAGCCATGTTCTGGCCGGGTGCCTGCTGTTCGGCTTCGGCGTGACGGTGATGACCGTTGGCGACAACGTCGTGCAACCGGCCGTGATCGGCAGCGCGGTAAAGCTGCCATTCCTGCTCGCCATGATCGGCGCATTCGGCGGACTGGCGGAACTTGGGCTGGTCGGGCTCTTCATCGGCCCCGTCATCATGGCCGCACTGATGCTCGTCTGGCGGCAGTGGGTTGAGCCGCGACCCGGCTAGGCGCCCCTGAAGGCCGCCCTGCGCCGCCGGCGAAGCCAGGCCGGAGGCGCAGGGCGGCCTTTCAGGCGGGGCTCATCGCCACGTCGAAATCGGCGCAGTAGTCGGCGAAGCGCTCGCGGATTTCTCCAGCGGTCAGACCGTAGTCAGCCAGATCGTAACTGTGCTTGCCGAAGCGGTCCTTGGGCTTGTCGTCCAGGTAGCGCTGCATGTTTGCGGCCGCTTCGCCGCTCAGTTCCTCGCCGAAATGCGCGTAGAGGCGGCGCATGGTGCCCAGCGGATCGCGAAGCTGTTCGGTATAAAGCACGTCATGGATCGCGTTGCGGCCATGGCGCCTGCGGAAATCGTTCTGCCGGGCGATCATGACCACGAACGTCTCCACCATGTCGCGGCCGATCGCCGCGCGGTCCACGCTCTCGCTGAACATGCGCCGCACGTTCCACACCAGGCTGCAGGCGGAGCCCACCACTTCCACCGGGTCCCGGTGCGTCATCACCAGACGGGCGTCTGGATAGACTTCGGTCAGGGCGTCCAGATAGAGCGGATGCCACGGGTTCTTCAGTGTCCAGCGGCCGGGCGCCTGCGATTGGAGAAGTTGCAGCAGGCGCTTCTGGTGGCGGAAGGCGGGCAGGTAGTCCGCCTCATCCAGAAACCAACGATGATAGCTGGGAATGTTATACTGGGAATCAAAGACTTGCGAGACGAAGCTCGGCGCCATTGAGAACTGGCACTCGCATGGACTGTCGCCATCCTCGTGATGAATCGCCGAAATGTGCGGCATGACTTTCAGCGAATGGTCGATCTGCGCCTGCGCCGCGTCGTAGCGCGGCCCGGCGTGGAACTCCTCCGGCCTCGGCGGCGGGGTCGAGGCGAAGGCCTCCCACCGCAGGAAACAGCGGCGCGCCGGGTCTTCGTTGAGCAGGTTGATCGTCAGGGTCGTGCCGGTGCGGGGCAAGCCGAATACGAACGTGGGCCTTTCAACCGGGGCGTCCAGGATCCCGGGATGACTGGCCAGCCAGTCCTCCACCCGCATGCGGTTGGCGAGGTATTCGGTGGCATTGCGGGTGAACACGGCAAGACCCATGTCGGTCAGGTTCGCCTCGCCCTCGATCGCTTCGGTCAGGATCCGCAGCGGCTCGCGGATTTCGGCGTCGTCCCAAGTGGTGTTCCCCGAGCGCTCGCGCGCACCGGAGACGATCGTTTCGGCCAGTGTCATCCAAGCTCTCCCATTGCTTCGGGCACCGGTCGCCGGATAGTCGCATCGACCGGACCATGGCGTTTTGCGCCACTTCTCTTGCCGGGAAGTCTGTTGCGGCGCGGCGCCGACGGCAATCGGCCGCTACATCGCGATCTGGCCGCGTTATGGAGATCAGGCCATATTGCGCCGCTCCTGCGGGATGCCTGTGCGTCGAGAACAGGGCGGCTCAGTCAGCCGGAACATCGAAGTGAACCGATGTCCCGGCTTCACTGGCACTTACTTGCCGCGTGCCACGCACTTGCCGCCGTCGGGGCCGACGTTGCCAAGGCAAGTCCGCACGGCGATCGTGGGCTCTGCGATGTCGATCAGGTGATTGCCGTCCGTCCGGCGTTCAAGGTCGAAGCCGTCATAGAGCTTGCCCGAAGCCGTGAAGGTGCGGAACTTCAGGGTGTCGCCTGAAACATCCACGACCTGATAGAGTTCGGTCGCTTCGGCCGTCTTGTCGGGCTGCGTGCGGGCGCGATCGTTCAGGCCGTACATCTTGGCGCCCGTTACCGACACCAGATAGACCGGCCCCTGGACTTTGCCGTCCTTGCGCATGGCTGCGGACGCCTCTCGCCCCGCTTCCGAGGTCAGGCGGCTGTAGCAATGGTCGTGGCCCTGCAGGACGAGGTCGACCTTGCGGCTGTCGAATACCGGCTTCCAGGCCTGCTTGATCTCCGAGGTGTCCTGCGGGCGAGCGCAAGTGAAGACCGGCTGGTGAAACAGTACGACATTCCACTTCGCCTTGCTGGAGGCGAGGGTCTCGTCCAGCCAGCGGGTCTGCTGCGCCATGGTACCCAGATCGATCGCGGACGTGCCGTCCAGCACGATGAAGCGCACACCCTGATAATCGACGAAGTAGGTCGTGGCCTTCACGCCCGGCGCGCCATTCGCAGGCAGCGCGAACTGCAGCGGCCAATAAGGGCCGAGCTTGCGGCTCTCCGCCCCGTTGGGCAGTGCCACGTCGACATATTCGTGGTTGCCGGTGGCGGGCAACTGGGGAACGATGCTCCAGTTGTAGCCGCCGGCCTGATTGAATTCGCCCCACTCATCGTCATGATCGAGATCGTCGCGTTGGGCGGCGAGGTCTCCTGCGTGGAGCACCAGTTCGATCCCGCCATTGGCATGGAACGCCTGGCGGATCACCCGGCTGGCGTACGTCAGGATGCCATTCTGGATATCGCCGAGATAGAGGAACCGGAACGGCTTCGCCTCTGCGGAGGCGGTGCGGAACTGCATCCATTCCGTCCAGCCCGCGCTGCCTTTGAGGCGGTAGGCATAGACGGTGTCGGGCGTCAGTTTCTCGAAGCGGAGTTGGTGGTAGAGCGCGGGACCATTGGCGCTGTCCTTGGGCACACCCGGCGTGCCGGTCACAAGAACCGCTTTCTCTTCCAGCGTCGGCCCGTCCACGGCAATAGCGATCTGCGCCTCGCTGGCGGTCTGCGCGACGTCGGTGCGCCAGGCCACGGCCATGCCGGTGCTGGGGTCGGCTGCGGGGGTCAACATGATCCGATCTGGCAGATTGCGCGAGGCATAGGGCGTGCCTGCCGAGCGGGGAACAGCCTGCTGCGCGGCCGAAGATTCTACGGGCCGAGAGTGTACCGCCGGAGATTGGGCCATGACGGGCTGCGCGATACAAAGCGCCAGTGCGGTAGCAAGGCAGGGGCGGGGCATGGATGGCATGGTTCGATGGCTCCGGAAATAGCGGCGCAGCGGCCCGGCCGTGTGACGTCAGACATGGGGCAGGGCGGCAGCGGGGCCGACCTCGGCCCATCTCCAGAGGATCACGGTCCGCTCATGAGGCTGTTTGCCGACGACGCCGACTCTCACGGGGCTAGTTGGCCAAGGAAATGACGGTTGCATGACACTTGCGCCAGTTTCCTGCCATCCTTCTCGGATAACTGGGGGAACGCGCCCGTGAAACCGGCGGCCGGAGATACGCAGCGCAGGCTTCAGATCAGTCTAGGGGCTGAATGTTCCTGAAAACAACGCCGCACGGTATTTACTTCAAGAGGCCAGTCTATTCCGCGGTGAACGATCAGGAGCGTTGTCGCCCCCGATCGTTCACGACGCTTGGATCAACCTTGTAATTCGAGATGAAATCAGGACATCGGTACATGGTCATGCCCATCCTTATTTCATCCCAATTTTTACTTGATAGCGTCTTCGCCAGCCTGACCCACGGACTGCACATCGCGGCCAGCGCCTTTGACGGTATTGCAGGCAGCCACAGACATCACGACGCTTCCCGCGATAATGGCAATGATTATTTTCTTCATCTTCATGTTTCCGGTTCTCAGGCAGCCTTCGTGACTGCGAGAAGGATCAAACCTCTAAAATCCCCCAGGTTCCGGCACTTTCGATCGAATGTGAAATTTTGATCGGACAGTACCTTCCGCCGGCTTGAAACAGGGCAATTTCAGCTGACAAGTGCCTGAATGGCCGGCCATTGCTCCTCGACGGCGGCACGGCCCGCCTCGATCGCGCGGCGGATCTTGGCGGGATCGAACTCCAGCGTATCGGAGAACTCTTCGCGGGGCTCGATCACCCGCACTTGTGCGAAGCGGTATCGGGATATCTGGTTGTCCAACGGAAGCAGCAACCGGGCCGCTTCGTTGGCAGACGTTCCGCTGGCCTCCAGCGCGGTGAACATCTGGTCGCGCGCCGCGAGGATATCGTTGATCAGCGACGTGTTCATGAGGTCGTTCCGGGAGACCTCGGACTGCAGGAGGTTCACGGCGCGCAACCCGATGTCGATCAGGCCGCCGTATTTCCTTGTCGAAGGAGAGCCGCTGGCAGGAGAGGCCCGAATGACGATGACGCCCGTGGGGTTGAGTTCGAGCGCCGCTCCCAGAGGGGTGACGTCTCTTACGCCCCCGTCGACCCATTGTTGTTTGTCGCTGGTCTGGAGCGGATCGAAAAACACCGGCATCGCGCAACTGGCATAGACCCAGTTTTCGATGTTCGGGACGGTCTTGTCGATCGTCCTGAACTCCCCGCTCTGAAGGTTCACCACCCCGAGCCGCAGGTCGACACCAGACGCGGCAAGCTTCGCAGGATCGGCGAACTGCTTGAGAAGGCGCCGGAGAGGTGCCGCGTCGTAGATTGCCTTCTCCCCGAACAGGACCGCGCCCGCCACGCCGCCGCGCTTCCTGAAGATATCCTGATCGCCGCGCAGCCCGAGCCATACGTCGAGCAGTCCCGGAATATCGTCCTGCGCAGCGGCAAGGGCCTGAATTGCGCCGGTGGAGGTTCCCACCACGATGGCAGGTTTAACGCCATGCTTCGTCATCAAGGCATCAAGAACGCCGACCTGAAACGCTCCCTTCGCGCCGCCGCCGCTCAATACTATCGCAAGTCTGGATGGCACCGCGTCTCTCCTGATCCGCGAGGAAGGCCGCCATGATATTATGACTGGCCGCGGGGCGCATCAGGAAAGATGTCACGTCACCCGGCTGCGACAGCCCTCCAGACTTCCATCGACGCTTCGATATCGAGACCTTTTCCGGTCACGGCCTGAATGCAGACATGGTCCGCACCCGCGGCCCAATGGTCATCGAGCCGCGCCTTGATCGTGGCCACGTCGCCCCATGCGAACAGGCTGTCCACCAGACGATCGTCCAGCGCATCGATCTCCGCCACGCTGAACCCGAGCCTCTGCCAGCTGTTGCGATAATTGGGGTACTGCACATATTGCGAAAGCGCGCCACGCGCCTTTTCGCGGGCGCTTGCCGGATCCTCGTCCAGAACCACACCTTGTTCAGGCGCCAGAATGCGCCCCGGACCGAGCGCTTCCCGAGCCGACCGGGTATGCTCTGGCGAGACGAGGTAAGGGTGGCTGCCCGCGGATCGGTCGCGTGCCAGGGCCTGCATCTTCGGACCCAGCGCCGCCAGACAGCGCGCTTCTTCAGGCAGGCCGGCGTCATCCAGACGGTCTAGATAGGAGGACATCACCGTCAGCGGCCGTGCGTAAGCCTCGCCCACGATATGCGAATGGCTTACGCCGAGCCCGAGAAAAACCCGCTCTTTCCGCCCATCCGCCAGCCCGTTCCACCAGGCAGCGATCTCCTCGGGATCGTGCTTCCAGATATTGAGAATGCCGGTGGCTATCGTCGCATGCCGCGTGGCATCGAGCAGCCGTTCGATATCGCCCGTGACATCCCCGCCGATGCCGCCCGGAATCCACAAGGTTCCATAGCCCATTTCGTCGAGTTCCGCCGCCGCGTGGGCGGCCTGGCCAGCGTCGCCGAACCGCAATTCCATGGACCATACGCCGATCCGTCCAAGCGAAGGCATTGGCGTTCTCCCAAGCTGCCGGCGCTGAACACTGCATTGCGCCTTTGCCTTCCTCATAAGGGAGATCGCGCCATGTTCGAGGAGGGTCTTCAACGCCCGAGCGGTATCAGCGTCGTTCGGGAACGAGGGATACCCGCATCACGCCTGGTGGGCGGCAGTCTTCGGGGGTGATGGCGGACAGGGTGGGATTCGAACCCACGGTGAGCTTGCACCCACGGCGGTTTTCAAGACCGCTGCCTTAAACCACTCGGCCACCTGTCCTTACCGCGAGAGCGCATAGAGCAATCGGAGCGGCTTGCAAGTGTCGACTGCAGCGGTCCGGCCAATCCGTTTCCGGTGCGGCAGGTCACGCGATCGGGACGGAAGGCTGCTCGCTTGCGGTGACTGTCCACGGGGGATGCACGCCAGCCATTTGCAACGCCGCCGCATTGTGCAAGATTTGCGGGGATGACTGTCTCCTTGAAGCTACGTCCCTTGCGCCATCCTCTTCTTGTCGTCGCTCTGGCCATGTTGCCGACCGCTTCGGTGGATGCGCAGCCCGTCGTGCAGGACATCGGCCAAAGCGCCTATCAAAGCGCCGCGCCGCAGACCGTGGCGGGCCAGACCTTCCAGGCCTACCTGCAAACGGTTGGCGCGCGGGCTCGCCGCGAGGGTGTCAGCGATGCGACGATTTCGAGGGTTCTTACCGGACTGGTTCCGAATCAACGGGTTATCGAACTCGATTCGGCGCAGCCGAGCCGCTCCACCACGCCGCCGCCTGTCGCGCCTTATATCGCGCAACATGTCGGCTCCAGCATCATCGCCCGCGGGCGTTCCCGCTATGCGGAGCTTTCCGGCATCCTCCCCAGCATAGAGCGGCGTTACGGCGTACCGGCACCGGTGCTCTTCGCGATCTGGGGGCATGAAACCAATTACGGCAGCTATGTCGGCGACTTCGACCTGGCACGATCGCTGGCGACGCTTGCCTGGGAAGGCCGCCGCCGCGGGCTGTTCGAAGGCGAACTGGTCGCGCTGCTGAAGATGGTGGACCAGGGCGTGCCCCCTTATCGCCTCAAGGGAAGCTGGGCAGGGGCCTTCGGCTATCCCCAGTTCCTGCCAAGCGTCTACTTGCGCCTGGCCGTGGACGGTGACGGCAACGGCACGCGCGACATCTTCACCAGCCCGGCCGATACGATCGCCTCGATCGCCAACTATTTCCGCGATTCCGGCTGGCGTCCCGGGCAGCCCTGGGGGATTCCGGCCTCCCTGCCTTCGGGCTTCAACGCCAATGCCTACGCCAGCAAGCTCGCCGCGCCGACGTGCGACCGGGTCCATGCCCGTCACGGCCAATGGAAGACCGTTTCCGAATGGCGCGCCCTTGGCGTAACCGCGCAGCGACCGATCGGAGATTCGGTGCTGACCTCGCTGTTCCAGCCCGACGGTCCCGGCACGCCGGCCTATCTGTTAACCGGTAATTATCGGGTGATCCTCCAGTACAACTGCTCGAACTACTACGCACTGTCCGTGGGGTTGCTTGCAGATGAGATTGCCCGTTAACCATGCCCTGCCGCTCGCAGCGCTGTTTCTGACCGCTTCCCTGGCCGCTCCGGCGCAGGGCAGTGAGAGCGCACCGGCGCGGATAACCGGACCCGCTGCGGATTACCCCGTCGTCGTGGGCGAGCCGTTCACCATCGGCGCCGTCACCTGGACGCCCGTCGACCAGCTGAATTACGACGCGGTAGGCTATGCACAAGTCGGCGACGGCACGGGGGTTACCGCGGCGCACAAGACGCTGCCTCTGCCCAGCTATGTGGAAGTGACCGCGCTGGGCAGCGGCCGGACCATCCTCGTCCGGCTCGAACGCCGCGGCCCCATGACCAACGACGCGCTGCTGGAACTGGCGCCCGAGGCAGCCGCGCAACTCGGACTGGCGTCCGGCGCGCGTTCTGCCGTCCGCGTCCGCAGGGTCAATCCGCCGGAAGTCGAGCGGGCCGCCCTGCGTAGCGGCACCCCGGTGCCCGCGCGCATGGAGACCCCGGAAGGCCTGCTCAAGGTTCTCCGCCGCAAGCTGGCGGAGCAATCGCCGCTGCTGCCGCCGCCCTCATCGCCGCCGACGATGCCGAAAGCACCAAGCCCAGAAGCATTGGGCCCAAAAGCACTGACCCCAACGGAGCAGGCTGCTCCCGCCGCCCCGCAGGTGGCTGGCGCGGAATCGAAGCTGCCGCCGCGCAAAGCCGCTCCGGCGCCTTTCGTGGCCCCCGTGCCTAACCCGAAGCCCCGGCCAAGCGCACCAGCTTCGCGCCCAACACCGGCCGTTTCCGCACCTCCTGCAAAAGCCGTGACCACAACCGACAAGCCGGCTCGAAAGGGCAGCGAAGTGGTCCAGGTGGGGGCTTTCTCCGTCGAGGCGAATGCCCGCAAGTCCGCCAGCCAGCTTGGCGCCAGCGTGACCAAGGGCGGCAAGTTCTGGCGCGTCCAGATGGGGCCCTTCGCAAACCGTGCACAAGCTGCCGCAGCGCTGGAGAAGGCCAAGGCAGCAGGGTATAGCGACGCACGAATCCAGCGCGCGGATTGATAAAGGGTCGTTTCGCGCACGCCACCGCGCCCGTCCTGGGCGCGCGGGGAGAAGTCGCGCCTTGAAATCCTTCCTGAAGTCTGCCCTCCTGCTTGCCACTTCGGCGAGCCTTGTTTCCGGTCCCGTCGCTACGGCAGCGAATGCCGCGATCCCCACGCCGCCGGCCGAGCTGGCGCCGATCCCGGTCAGCATCCTGGTCGATATCGGTTCGGGCCAGGTGCTCGTCCAGCGCCGTCCGGACGTGCCGTTCCTGCCGGCATCGGTCACCAAGGTCATGACCGCCTTCGTCGCTTTCGAAGAGATCGACGCCGGCCGCCTCAGCCTGGACCGGCAGATGTCGGTGCGCCCCGAAACGGCCAAGGAATGGTTCGCCAAAGGTACGTCCATGTACCTGACGGAAAAGGATCATCCCACCGTTCGCGACTTGCTTCATGGCGTCATGACGGCATCGTCGAACGACGGCGCCATCGTGCTTGCACAGGGCTACGCCGGCAGCGTTCCCGCCTGGGCGGCGATGATGAACGCAGCAGCGCGCCGCATCGGCATGACCGGCAGCCATTACAATACGCCCAACGGCTGGATGGACGACGGCCATACCTACATCACCGCCAGCGACATGGTGAAGCTGGCCGACGCCATGATCACCCGCCACCCGCAGCTCTACCACGAGTTCTCGGGCGTGAAGCATTACATGTGGCGCGATGTCGCCATGCGCAGCCACGATCCGACGGTGGGCGTGGTCCCCGGCGCCGACGGCATCAAGACCGGCTACACCCGCGAGGCGGGCTATAACTTCCTCGGCACGGCCGAACGCGGCGGGCGCCGGCTCGTGATGATGCTTGCGGCATCGCCCAAGCCGAAGGTCCGCGATGACGCTGCCAAGGCCCTGCTGGAATGGGGCTTCTCCGCCTGGGATGCACGGCATCTCTTTGACCAGGGTCAGCCCGTAAGCCAGGCGCGGGTGCAGGGCGGAGACGCCCGCTCGGTTCCGCTGGTGGCCAATCGGGAAGTTCATGCCACGCTGCCCAAGGGCGGGCACGAGAAGGTTTCGCTCGCGGTCCATTACAAGGGACCGCTGGTCGCGCCGATCCGCAAGGGCGATCAGGTGGGAGAACTGGAAATCAGGGTCGAAGGTCTCGCCCCGGGGCACGTCCCGCTTTACGCGGGTAAAGACGTTGGCGTCGCCGGACCGCTGGACAGACTGATGAACGGGCTTATCAGCTTCTTCTCATGACCCGAGGACGATTCATTGCGCTGGAAGGCGGCGAGGGGGCAGGAAAGTCCACCCAGTCGCGCCTTCTGGCAGAAGCCCTGCGCAGCCGCGGCATCGACGTCGTGACCACCCGCGAGCCTGGCGGCACGGTCGGGGCCGAAGCGATCCGCGCGCTCCTGCTCCATGGCGTCGGAGACGAGAACGACAGTGACGCAGGTGGCTGGGGTCCCCGCGCCGAAGCCCTGCTGTTCGCGGCCGCACGATCGGACCATGTCGAGAAGCTGATCCGTCCGGCATTGCAGCGCGGCACCTGGGTGATCTGCGACCGTTTCCTGGACTCGAGCCGGGCCTATCAAGGCGGCGGCGGCGGCTTGTCCGATAACGACTTGCGCACGCTCCACGCCATCGGCAGCGAGGACATGCTACCGGACGTCACCGTGCTGATCGAAGTCTCGCCCGAAGTCGCCGCAGGGCGACTGGCCTTGCGCGACATTGACGGCACGGACCGCATCGGCAGCCGCGACGCGGCCTACCACGCCCGTGTCGCCCAGGCCTTTGCCAGCTTCGCCGATGCCGAACCGAAGCGGTTCGTCCGCATCGACGGCGACGGCACGCCCGAGCAGACCTGCGCTGCCATAGTTGCCGCACTCGGCGACCTGCGATGAACGAAGACCTGCCGTTCATCGGGCAGAAGGCGGCATGGGAGGAATGGCTCGCCGCAATCGGGTCCGAGCGGATGCATCACGCCTGGCTGCTGGCCGGCGGGAAGGGGCTCGGCAAAGCCGCCTTCGCGCGCACCGCGGCAGCGGAACTCGTGCGTGCTCCCGGCGAGCCTCGGCCAGACCCGAGGATGCACCCGGACATCTACATCCTCGAGCATCTTCCCGCCAACGATGACGAGGCCAAGAAGAAGGCCGAGGGCAAGCCCTACCAGACCAAGCGCAACATCTCCGTCGATCAGGTGCGCGAGATGATCCGTCGTCTCGCCACCAAGCCGACCATGGGCGACCGCCGCGCGATCATCATCGATCCGGCGGATGACATGGAAAAGGGCGCGGTCAATGCGCTGCTCAAGGCCCTGGAAGAGCCGCCCGCCGGTACGTATTTCCTGCTCCTGGCCCACCAGCCTGGGCGCTTGCTTCCAACCATTCGTTCACGCTGCCGCATCCTGCGCTTTGCGGCCCTGGACGAGCACGAACTCGATGCAGTGATCCGGCGCGACATCCCGGAAGCGGATGCGGACACACGCCGCGCCGCCATCGATGCCGCACAGGGTTCGCCGGGGATCGCCCTGAGCTTCGTCGAGCACGATCTTGGAAGCATTCACCGCCTGATGATGCAGATCCTGCGCGAAGGCGACGCCGAATACGATCTGCGCGGCAGTCTGGCCGAGGAAATGGGCGGCAGGCCCGCGCGCGACCGGCAACTGGCCACGCTGGAGCTTGCCCGCACGGTGCTCGCTCACGAGTTGCCGCAAGCCTCGACGGCCAGGCAGCGCCGCATGATCGAAGCCCACAGTGCCTTGACCGTCCTGTCGAACCAGGCACCGACCTACAATTTCGATGCCGGTCTCCTGATAATGGAAATTGGCGGGTTGCTGGCATCGACGGCGATGCCTAGAGAGACGGCTCGCTAAGAAACTCCTGCAAAAGAAAGCCCGACGCCGCATGGGCGAGCCCTATTACATCACCACCGCGATCAGCTATCCCAACGGCAAGCCGCACATCGGCCACGCCTACGAAGCGATCGCCGCCGACGTCATCGCTCGCTTCAAGAAGGCGGAGGGCTTCGACGTCCGGTTCCAGACCGGGACCGACGAGCACGGCCTGAAAATGGCCCAGAAGGCCCGCGACCTTGGCACGACGCCGGCAGAGCTTGCGACGGAAATGTCTTCTTACTTCAAGGAGATGTGTGACGGTCTTGATATCGATTACGATGTCTTCATCCGCACCACCGAACCGCGCCATCACGCCGCGACGCAGGAATTGTGGCGCCGGATGGAAGCCAATGGCGATCTCTATCTCGACCGCTACGAGGGCTGGTACTCGATCCGCGACGAAGCCTATTATGACGAAGGCGAACTGATCGCGGGCGAGGGCGGTGAGAAGCTTTCTCCGCAAGGCACGCCTGTAGAATGGACGGTCGAGGAATCGTGGTTCTTCCGCCTGTCCCGCTATCAGGACAAGCTGATCGAGCTTTATAATTCGACCGATTTCATCCGCCCCGAAACGCGCAAGAACGAAATCCTGCGCTTCGTGGAAGGCGGTCTGCGCGACCTTTCGGTCTCCCGCACCAGCTTCGACTGGGGCATCAAGGTGCCCACCGCCGAGGGTTCGGACGGCGCGCAGCACGTGATGTACGTCTGGGTCGATGCCCTCACGAACTACATCACCGGCCTCGGTTTCCCGGACGAGACCGCGGAGTTCGCGAAGTTCTGGCCCGCCGACCTGCACCTGATCGGCAAGGACATCGTCCGCTTCCACACGGTCTACTGGCCCGCCTTCCTGATGAGCGCCGGCCTCGAACTGCCCAAACAGGTGTTCGGCCATGGCTTTTTGCTCAACCGCGGGCAGAAGGAATCGAAGTCCCTCGGCAATGTGACCGATCCGATCGGTCTGGCCGAAACCTTCGGCGTGGACATGGTCCGCTACTTCCTGATGCGCGAAGTGGCATTCGGACAGGACGGTTCCTGGTCTCCGGAAGCTATCGTCACGCGTGCCAATGCCGAACTGGCCAACAGCTTCGGCAATCTGGCGCAGCGCAGTCTTTCCATGATATTCAAGAACATGGATGGCGAACTTAAGGCTGGGCATTCGCAAACCGATGCCGATGCGCAACTGCTCGCAGCCGTCGCGGAAGGCGTGGCGGGCCTGCGCAAGAGCTTCGACGAACTCTCGTTCAGCGAAGGCCTCGAAGCCTGGATGCGGGCGGTGTTCACCTGCAACCAGTATGTCGACGATCAGGCGCCCTGGGCCCTGCGCAAATCCGACCCCGAGCGTATGGAAGCGGTGCTGATGATGCTCTTCCGCGTCGTCCGCGACCTCGCTATTGCCGTTCGCCCGGTCGTTCCGGGCTCCATCGACAAGCTGCTCGACCAGATGGGCCAGAACGCCGGCGCACGAAATTTCGCGGCGCTGACCGATCAGCAATGGTTCGAGACCTTGGCCGCCAGCGGCTTCAAGGTCGAGAAGCCGGTGGGCGTCTTCCCGCGTCTGGAACTTCCGGAGGATGCGGAGGCGTGATGCTGATCGATTCGCACTGCCACCTCGAATACGAAGGCCTCGTCGAAGACCAGGACGGCGTGCTCGACCGGGCTCGATCGGCCGGCATTCGCGGATTCCTGAACATTTCCACGCGCCGAAGTGAATGGGAGAGGGTGGTCGGCACCGCAGCGCGCTATCCGGATGTCTGGGCATCGGTGGGCATCCACCCGCATGAGGCGGACCAGCATGCCGACCTCGGCGAGGCAGCCTTGCTCGAAGCGACGCAGCACGCCAAGGTCGTCGGCATCGGGGAAACCGGTCTCGATTACTATTACGACAAGTCGGATCGCGAGGTTCAGCAGGCCCTGTTTCGCACGCACATCACCGTTTCGCGCAAGACCGGCCTGCCGCTGATCATTCACACCCGCGACGCTGAGGACGATACTTTCCGGATACTCGAAGACGAGATGGGGAAGGGCGCCTTTCCCGCCCTGATCCACTGCTTCACCGCAAGCGCCGATTTCGGAAGCAAAGTGCTCGACCTCGGCCTCTCGATCTCGATATCCGGGATCGTCACGTTCAAGAACGCGCAGGACTTGCAGGGAGTCGTCGCGACCATTCCGGAAGATCAGCTTCTGGTCGAAACGGATTCTCCGTTTCTCGCACCCGTTCCCCATCGCGGGAAGCGCTGCGAGCCGGCCTATACGGCCGACACGGCGCGGTTCGTTGCCGACCTTCGCGGCATTTCGATAGAAGAACTAGGCTCAGCAACGACCCGCAACTTCTTCAATCTATTCAAGAAAGCTGCTGCGTGAAAGTAACGATCCTTGGCTGCGGCACCTCCACCGGGGTTCCCCGCCTTGGCGGCGAATTCGGAGCAGACTGGGGCCTCTGCGATCCCGAGGAGCCGAAGAACCGGCGCACGCGCGTCTCGATCATTCTGGAGAGCGACGCCGGAAGTCGCATCCTGGTCGATACGCCCACCGACTTGCGGGCACAGCTACTCGCTAACGAAGTTCACCGGATCGACGCCGTTTTCTGGACCCATGATCACGCCGATCATTGCCACGGCATCGACGACTTGCGCCCCTTGCGCTACGGCCGCGCGGGACCGATCCCCGGTTTCGCTCACTCGGAAACCGTCCGCCGACTGCGCCAGCGCTTCGGTTATGTCTTCGCCGGGCAGTATGGTTATCCCACACTGATTTCGCTGGATAATCTCGATACGGTGCGGCTTTGCGAAGGATACCGGGTGGATCACACCCAGATGCCGCATGGCCCGACGGAGTCCACCGGTTTCCGATTTGATTGTGACGGAAAATCAGTATGTTACCTAACTGACTTCAGTGAGATCACGCGCGGGATGGTCGACTTGTGCTACGGCGCCGATCTGCTCGTGGTGGACTGCCTTCGCCGCGAACCGCATCCGACCCATGCGCATCTGGGCATGGCGCTGGAAATCACCGAAGTGTGCCGCGTTGGCCAGGCCGTGCTGACACACCTCGACAAGAGCATGGATTATGCGACACTCAGCGGCGAAGTGCCCGAGAATGTTCGGGTCGCATTTGATGGAATGGTGATCGAACCATGAGCCAGACCGGATTGATCGTAGCCGTCATCTCCGTGATCGGTGCGCTCATTCTGGTCACCAGCAATTCCCGGTTTCGTGCCATGCCGATGGGAACCATGCTCAAGATGGCTCTGATCTGGGCCGCAATCATCATCGGTCTGGTGGCGATCATCCAGGTCAGCGGGTTCCAGATCCGGCAATGATCCGTCCTGCCTTGCTTCATGATTTAACATAAGATGTATTATCGATTTCTATGACCGACGCTTCGACGACCCCCTCGATGACGCCGCAGCGTCACCAGCAGCTTGACCGCCTTCTTTCGATCATGGCGCGTCTCCGCGATCCGGTTTCCGGTTGCGAATGGGATCTCGCGCAGAACTTCGCGACCATCGCACCTTATACGATCGAGGAAGCCTACGAAGTTGCCGATGCCATCGAGCGCCAGGATATTCCCGGTTTGCGCGACGAACTCGGTGACCTTCTGCTCCAGGTCGTATTCCACGCGCGCATGGCCGAAGAAGACGGACATTTCGTCTTCGGCGACGTGGCGGACGCGATTTCGAACAAATTGGAAGCGCGGCACCCCCACATCTTCGGTGACGATCGCACCGGAGACGCCCAGACCGAGCGATGGGAAAAGGTCAAAGCCCGCGAGCGYAGCGCCAAGGGGGAAGCCAGCGCCGTCGACGGCGTCGCGATTTCCCTGCCCGCGCTGATGCGCGCCGAGAAGCTCCAGAAGCGTGCCGCACGCGTGGGCTTCGACTGGCCCGATCCCAGCGGCGCAGCCGCGAAGGTCCATGAGGAGATGGAAGAGCTGGAGCAAGCCAGCGAGGCCGAGAAACTGGAAGAAGCCGGCGATCTGCTGTTCGCCGCCGTCAACTTGGTACGCCTCCACGGGATCGCTCCCGAGGACGCACTGCCCGCTGCCAATGCCAAGTTCGAGCGCCGCTTCCGCGCCATGGAAGCCTTCGCCCAGCGCGACGACCGAGCGTTCGAAGGCCTCCCGCTCGATGAGCAGGAGGCCTATTGGCAGGCCGTGAAAGCCTCAGAGCGCGCTGAAACGACCTAATTCACGCTCCGCAAGGCGGACTTGCAGGCGAAGCTGGGGACCATCCGGCCCCTCGCCCGCATCCTCTTCCGCCAACACTTCGCCGCGTGCGTGAAGGAAAGCCAGACGCTGGCCATCGGCCGCCGGAATGACGAAAGAATAGACTTTCGCGTCAGCCGTCAGCGCCGCACCGACGGTTTCCAGCAGGAAGTCGCAGCCCATTCCAGTGCGCGCGGAAGTCGGAACGATGATCTCTTCCGGCCGCTGCGCCATGGCTTCGCGCATTTCGCCTGCCTGCGTCGGGGTGAGCAGGTCCCACTTGTTCCAGACCTCGATGATCGGGATGGAACTGGCAAGGGCCTCCTCGTCATCGGGCTCCCCTTCCCCGCCGATCACACCGAGATCGGCGAGAACTTCGAGGACCTGCCTTTTCTGCGAATCCGTATCGGGGTTGGCGATATCGCGGACGTGCAGAATGATGTCTGCGGCGTTCACTTCCTCGAGTGTCGCGCGGAAAGCCGCGACCAGCTGCGTCGGAAGGTCGGAGATGAAGCCCACCGTGTCGGACAGGATCGCCTTTTCCACGGCCGGCAAGCGGATGGCCCGCATGGTGGGATCGAGCGTGGCGAAGAGGAGGTCTTCGGCCATCACGTCGGCGCCAGTCAGGTAGTTGAAAAGCGTAGACTTCCCGGCATTGGTATAACCCACGAGCGCGACGATGGGCCAAGGGGCCTTTTCGCGGCGATCGCGGTGCAACCCGCGTGTGCGGCGAACCTGCTCCAGTTCGCGCCGGATCTTGGCCATGCGATCGCGGATCATGCGGCGATCCGCCTCGATCTGCGTTTCGCCGGGACCGCCGAGGAAGCCGAAGCCGCCGCGCTGGCGTTCCAGGTGAGTCCAGCTACGCACGAGGCGGCCGGCCTGGTAGTCCAGGTGTGCGAGTTCGACCTGAAGCCGCCCCTCGGCCGTTGCCGCGCGCTCCCCGAAGATTTCGAGGATCAGACCGGTGCGGTCGATGACCTTGCGCTTGAGCTTTTCTTCGAGATTGCGCTGCTGGATGGCCGACAGCGAACCGTCGACGATGATCAGTTCCGCCTCGTTCAGCTCGCAGGCGACGGAGATGTTTTGGATCTGGCCTTCGCCGAAGAGCGTTCCGGCGCGCGGTTCGCGGATCGGGATGGCCATGACTTCCGCCACGACAAGGCCGATCGCTGCGGCAAGGCCCCTGGCCTCTTCGAGACGCGCTTCGGGATCGAGATCCCCTCGTCCACGCATCTGCGGATAAACGACGAGGGCACGCGCGCCGCGCGTGACCTCGCCCTTGAGTTCGTCGTTCAAATCAGTTCAGCTTCCGGTGTTGTCAGTCTTCGGCTTCTTCATGCGCCTGAAGGTCGACCGGAGTCACGGGCTGAATCGTCGAAACGGCATGCTTGTACGCAAGCTGGACGTAACCTTCACGCTCCAGCAGCATGCAGAACAGGTCATATGCAGCCACGCGGCCCTGCAACATGACGCCGTTGATCAGGAACATCGTGACCTGAACGCCGGCGTTGCGGATGCTGGAAAGAAACACGTCCTGAAGGACACGCGTTTTCTTGCCATTGTCCGCGCCGCTGGAGAACTGGCGGGCATCGACCGGGGTCGACGGCATGATCGTCGAGATCGCGTGCTTGTAGACGAGCTGCGACTGGCCGTCGCGGCGCAGAAGAATGGAGAAATTATCGAACCAGGTGACAATGCCCTGCAGCTTCACGCCCTTGACCAGGAACATGGTCACGGGAGTCTTGTTCTTGCGCAGGAGGTTGAGGAACTGGTCCTGAAGGTTCTGCCCCTTCCCTGCCGAGGTCCCGGCGGAAACGGGAGGCGGTGCCACGGTTTCCGTGGCGGGGTCGGCTTCGGTTTCGGCCGCGGGGGGCGGCGTGGGTCGCGGACGAGCGGTCAGCGTACGGCCGGCCATATCATTTCTCCTTTTTTTTGGCGGCCGCTTTGCGGTCCGCGATCTGGCTTCGGAACTCCCGAAGCCGTTCTCGAATCGGAATCTACTCAGTTGCTGCAGTGCAGTAAACGCCGAAAATGTAGCACTCTTGTGACAGGTTCGCAAAAAGGGCTTGAGGCATCCGGGAAATTCCCGAGGCTATCCTCGCGAAAACCCCGGATAACCGCCGTTCCTAAAGCTCGTCGCCATCATGCTCGCCTTCGCGGCGGTCCGCCATGCCCAGCAGCTTGAGCTTTCGGTGAAGGGCCGAGCGCTCCATGCCGATGAAGGAGGCCGTCTTGGAAATGTTGCCCGAGAAACGGCGGATCTGGACGCGCAGATATTCCCGCTCGAAGCTCTCGCGCGCTTCGCGCAAGGGCGCACTCATCATCACCGAGACGCCGGCATCGCCATTTCCGCGGCTGTTGAAGATTTCCGGCGGCAGCATATCCGCCTCGATCCGGGCGAGCTTCTCACGCGGTGCCATGATCACCGTGCGCTCCACGACGTTGCGAAGCTGGCGCACATTGCCCGGCCACTCGTAGGCCTGGAGCGCGGTCATGGCCTCGGCACTGACCTGGGGCGGCGAGACGCCCTGCTCGTTGGCGTAACGCGCGAAGAAATGGTCCACCAGCGCCGGGATATCGTCTCGCCGTTCGCGCAGGGCCGGAATCGAAACCGGGACGACGTTGAGCCGGTAGAACAGGTCTTCCCGGAAACGCCGCTCGGCAATTTCCTTTTCGAGATCGCGCGACGTGGAGGAAACCACGCGCACATCGACGCGGATCTGCCGGGTTCCGCCGACGCGCACGAAAGCCTGGTCAGTCAAGACGCGGAGGATCCGGGCCTGGGTCGAAAGCGGCATATCGGCCACTTCGTCGAAATAGAGCGTGCCGCTGTCGGCCGTCTCCAGCAGGCCCGGACGGATCAGGGCTCCGTCGGCTTCCTCGCCGAACAGTTCCTGCTCGAAGCGTTCCGGGGTGATCCTGGCGGAATTGACGCTGACGAAGGCGTTGCCGGCGCGCGGGCTCCAGGCGTGGAGAAGCCGGGCTGCGACTTCCTTGCCCGATCCGGCGGCGCCGGTGATGAGCAGGCGGCTCCCGGTGTTGGCAACACGCTTGAGCGTCGCGCGAACCTGGTTGATCGCGCCGCTGGAGCCGGTGAATTCCTCTCCGATCGAAAAGTCGTGGCGAAGCTGGGCATTCTCGCGGCGCAGACGCTCGGTTTCCGTCGCGCGGCCGACCAGATGGAGCAGCTTCTCCGCTTCGAAGGGCTTTTCGATGAAGTCCACCGCGCCGCGGCTGATCGCGGCAACCGCGGTATCGATATTGCCATGGCCGGAGAAGATGATCACCGGCAGTTCCGGCTCGCGCGCCTTGATGGCGTCCAGCACTTCCAGACCGTCCATCGGACTGCCGTGGAGCCACACGTCAAGCAGCACCAGCGAAGGGCGCCGCGCATCGATGGCGGCAAGCGCCGCCTCGCTGTCTCCAGCAGTGCGGCATTCGTAGCCTTCGTCGCTCAGGACGCCTGCGACCAGTTCACGGATGTCGCGTTCGTCGTCGACGATCAGGATTTCGAGAGCCATGGCATTGTCTTCTTGGTGAGGGGGATGATGGGGGAAAGCAGGTTGCGACAGGCCGGCATCATTCGGCGGCCTCCTGCTTGCGGTGCCCCGGGAGCGGATCTGTGGCGATAGGATCGACGGCGAAGCGCATGGTGACGGTGGTGCCGCCGCCCGGCGTGGGCAGGAACAGCATTTCGCCGCCGTGTTCCTCGATGATCTTGTTGACGATGGCGAGGCCGAGGCCGGTGCCCTTCTCGCGCGTGGTCACGTAAGGTTCGATGATGCGTTCGCGGTCCTGCGAAAGGCCGATGCCGTTGTCGGCAATGCGCACCATGATGGCCTCCGGCAGAGCTTCCACGGCCACGCCGATCGCGCCGCGGTAGTCGCCGTCAGCTTCCTTGGCCTTGGCCTCGATCGCCTCGACCGCGTTCTTCAGGACATTGGTCATGGCCTGGCCGAACTGGTGCCGGTCGCAATCGATGGCCCCGACGCCGGGATCGCTGGTGAAGCTGAAATCGATGTCCGGCCGGGCCACTTCCTGAAGGAACAGGGCCTGCCGGGTCAGTGCCACCGGATCTTCCGAGCGGAACACGGGCTTGGGCAGCCGCGCGAAGGAGGAGAACTCGTCCACCATCTTGCGCAGTTCGCCGACCTGGCGAATGATCGTGCGGGTCAGGTCCTCGAACAGTTCCGGATTGTCGACGATCTGCTTGCGATAGCGACGGCTCAGGCGTTCGGTGGCGAGCTGGATCGGAGTGAGCGGGTTCTTGATTTCGTGCGCGATGCGACGGGCGACGTCGGACCAGGCCGCCGTGCGCTGGTCCAGGAGCTGGCGGGTAATGTCCTCGAACGTGATGACATAGCCGGTGGCGTCGCGGCTGACCTTCACGGCGAACGTCAGGAGGTCGCCGTTGCGGTTGTACTGGACGATCCCGCCGGAGCTGCCCTGCTCGATCAGGGCGGCTATCTGCGGCGCCAGTTCGGCCAGCGGCATGTCCTCGGGCAGTTCCGCCCTTGCGGTCAGCAGCTTCTGGGCCGTGCTGTTCATCAGCAGGATCCGCCCATCGGGATCGAGCGAGATGATGCCGGAGGTCACCGATTCCAGCACGGCCTCGATGAAGACGCGGCGCTCGTGAAGCTGGCGGTTGGCGCCAAGCAGCGCCTGGGTCTGCTTTTCGATCTGCGCCGTCATTCGATTGAAGGCGCGGTTCAGCAGGCCGATCTCATCGGCGCCGGTGCGTCCCTCGATGCGAAGCGCGAAGTTGCCGCTGCCCACCCGTCTCGCCGCATCGACCAGCTCGTAGAGCGGCTTGACCTGCCGATCCGCGAAACGCAGTGCGAACCAGACCGCCAGGCCGACAAGCGCCAGCGACACCACGAAAAGGGCGACGTTGAAGCGCAGCTGCAGCACCCGCGCACGGTTGGTCAGCACTTCGTAGGCGCGCACGATGTTCTCGGCATTCTCGGCCCGCTGCCCCTGGCTGAGCGCCAGCAGTTCCGAGCTTCGCGCCGCGTAGAGATAGACCCCCGCTTCCCTGTCGATCGGCACCACCGCCACGACGCGGTCGTTGTTCGAGGCGACGACGAGTTGCTCGCCGCGGCTCAACCGTTCCTGCGTTTCCGGCGTGATCCGTTTATCCTCGGTCTTTCCCTCAGGATCGACGATGATCGGGGTGCGCTGGCTGCCGTCTTCGGCAACCTGGATGATCGCGGCAACGGAGAGATTGCGCTTGTAAACCTGACCAGCGAAGAAGCGCTGGAAAAAGTCGCTGACGACCGGATATTCGCTCAGGACCTTCCGGGAATCGTAGGCCATCGCCGCCGTTTCGTTCCCGACGTCGCGCTGGGTCTGCTCGTAATAGCCGCGCGCCAGCTTGTTGGCGTTCTCCAGCAAGCCGCGCGAGGAATCGGAAAACCAGAACTCGACGCCGGACTGGAACTGCCAGGAGGCGAAGATCACGACCAGCAGCGTGGGTACGGCGGCGATCAGCGAGAAGATGAACACCAGGCGGACGTGCATCTGCCCGGTTCCGCCGATGCTCTCGGCAGCCCGGCGCAGCGCGATGCGGCGCCCCAGCAGGACGAGGATCGCCATGGCCGGGACGAGCGTCCCCACCAGCAGAGTGGCCGTGAGATTGGAGGGCAGCAGCTGCCCCTTGTCCCGAAAATTGAGCGCGATCCAGGTCGTCGCGGTCATGATCAGGAAGGAGGCGATCGAGAGCACTTCCATGATCGCGAAGAAATTCGCGCGGCGGGCAGCAACCTGCATGCGCCGCCACCAGCGCGGCCAGGCGCGTTTGTGGACCAGGGTCTCGTTCATCGTTGCACCGTTACAACGCCGGTGTTGCTGCTTTGCAAGGGCGAATCCATCAAGGTCGTATCATGAGCGACGAACGAATTCCTCGGGATCGAGAGCCAACTCACTGAGGCGCTTACGCAAAGTGTTGCGATTGATCCCGAGGGCCTGCGCCGCGCGCAGCTGGTTTCCCCCGGTTTCCTTGAGCACTTCGGCAAACAGAGGCCTTTCGAAGGCTGCGGCGGCGGCCTGGTAGATCGTGCCGCTGGCGGGTTTCTCCATAGCCAGCCAGCGGGTGACGGCCTGCGCGATGTCGCCGCTGTCCTCCTCGGGCACGGCCGGAGTCTCCGCGGTCAGCAGGGACTGGATGCTTTCCGGATCGATGGCATCCTCGCGCGCCAGCAGGGCCAGGCGGTAGATGAAGTTCTTCAGCTCACGCACGTTGCCCCGCCAGGGCTGACGGCTGAGCAATTCCGCGGCCTCGCTCGTCAACTGGCGGCGAGGCAGTCCCTCGTTCGCGGCATGCTGGAGGAAATGACGAGCCAGAACGTCGATGTCGTCGCGGCGGTCGCGCAGCGGCGGCATGAGGATGGGGACCACGTTGAGGCGGTAATAGAGGTCCTCGCGGAATCGCCCTGCCGCGATTTCCGGTTCGAGGTCCTTGTTGGTCGCGGCGATAATGCGGACGTCGAGCCGGATTTCTTCCCGTCCGCCCACCCGGCGCACCGTGCCGGACTGGAGCGCCCGCAGCAGCCGCGTCTGGGCCTGCATCGGCATGTCGCCGATTTCGTCAAGGAACAGCGTGCCCCCGGCGGCCTGCTCAAACTTGCCGACGTGCCGGGCGACGGCGCCGGTGAAGGCGCCCTTCTCGTGGCCGAACAGTTCGCTCTCGATGAGTTCGGCGGGAATCGCGGCCGTGTTCACGGCAATGAAGGGGCCAGCCCGGCGATGCCCGAGGTTGTGTACCGCTTCGGCGACAAGCTCCTTGCCGGTCCCGGATTCGCCGAGGATCAGCACGGTCAGATCGTTGCGCAGCACGCGCGTAATCATGCGGAAGACCGTCTGCATCGCCGTGCTGCGGCCCACCAGCGGCAGGCCGTCGCCCAGCGGTTCCTCGCCTTCCACCGCCGTTCCCTGTCCCGCTCCCGCCGCCTGGCGGACGGTGCGGGCGAGTTCGTCGATGTCGAAAGGCTTGGGGAAGTACTCGAAGGCGCCGGTATCGGTGGCACGTACCGCCGTATCGAGGGTGTTCTGCGCCGAGACGATGACGATCGGCAGCGCCGGATGCAGGGCGCGAACCCGGTCGATCGTCTCGATTCCGTCGCCGTCGGGCAGCATCACGTCCGTGACGAGCGCCTGATAAGGCCCCTCCTCCAGCAGCCGGTCACGCTCGGCGATCGACTGGCAATGGACCACGCAGAAGCCTTCCGCCTCCAGCGCTGCGGTGATGACGATGGCGATCGAAAGGTCGTCCTCGACGAGCAGCACGCTCACGCTGCCGGTCTCCTTCTGTTTGATCGGCTGCGGGTTTCGCGCGCCAGCGGCAGGTGCACGCGGAAGTGCGTGAGGCCGCCCTCCTCGTCGCGCTCGTGCGTGATGCGGCCGTTCATGTCGCGCACCAGCTTGCGCACGAGCGGCAGGCCAAGGCCCTGCCCGGACTTCTTGGTGGTGACGAACGGTTCGAAAATATGATCGCGCATGGCCGGATCGACACCCGGGCCATTGTCCGTGACACGCAGTTCCACCGGAAGGCGCACGGGCTCCCCAGAGTCGCTGGTATGGAGCTGGAGACCGCTGGCGAAGCGGGTGCGGATCGTGACGCGGGGGTTTTCCTCGTTCGCGCAGGCTTCCGACGCATTGGCGAGCAAGTTGATGATCACCTGCACCAGGGCGTCCGGGCTGCCGAGCACGGCGGGCAGCGAAGGATCGAACTCTTCCACCAGCTTGACCCGCTCGGGCGCCGCACCATTGGCAGCGGACAGCACGTCGAGCGCGCGGCGCGCCGATTCGTGCAGGTTGCACGGCTCTACCGGCGGCGCGGTGCGGCGGCTGAGCTTCTGCATCCGGTCGATCAGGTTGGCGATCCGGTCAACCTCAAGAGTGATGAGATCGGTCAGCGCGCGGTCCTTGTCCTCGACCTTGCGGGCAAGAAGCTGCGCGGCGCCGCGGATGCCGGCCAGCGGGTTCTTGATCTCGTGGGCCATGATCTCCGGCCCGCGCAGCACCGCATTGTCGGGGCCGCCGGAATCGTCTCCGAGCGCCTCGGTTGCCGTGTTGTCGTGGATGGTCAGCACCTGCCAGCCCGGCGTGTCCGCGATCGGCGCGACGTTCACGTCGATGCGGCGCGCGCCCTTGCCCTTGAGCGTGACCACCACTTCGCGCGCCGAAACCGGGGTTTCATAATCGTCCAGGCGCTCCAGCAGAAGCTGGTCGGAAAACGTCAGCATTTCCTGCAGCGGCGTACCCACCAGAAGACGCAGGGACTGGCCGAAGAACTGCTCAGCAGCCGGATTGAGCGACGCGATCCGCAGACCCGGTTCCAGCAGGACAACCGCTTGCGGCAGGCTGGCAACGAGCCGGGACGCCGCGGGCAAAGTCGTATGCAGGGCCGTGTGCGGCGTAAAGTTCATGCAGCCTGACGGTCTGCCGATGCGGTGCCGGTCTCGCCATCAGGGCTGGCTGCTTCACTGCCCGACATCCCGCGGAACGGCGCGTAGAACTCGGCGAGCGAGCGCAGGACTTCGTCAGGATCATCGACGAAGTTGACGCGGTTGCGGAACTCGGCCGAACCCTTGATGCCCTTGACGTACCAGCCCAGATGCTTGCGCGCCATTTTCACGCCGGTTTCGCGGCCGTAGTGCGAGAGCATGTCCTCATAGTGTTCGCGGATGATCTCGTACTGCTGGCCGAAATCGGGTTCCTGCATCAGGCCGTTGCCGCGCCACCACTGCATGACCTGGGCGAGGATCCAGGGCTTTCCGTAAGCGCCGCGGCCGATCATCAGGCCGTCGGCACCGGACTGCTCCAGCGCAGCGGCGGCATCGTCGATGCCGCAGATGTCGCCGTTGACGATCACGGGAATGGAGACAGCCTCCTTCACGCCGCGCACGAAGCGCCAGTCGGCCGAGCCCTTGTACATCTGGTTCCGGGTGCGGCCGTGGACGGTGATCATCTTCGCGCCGAGGTCCTCGGCGATTCGGGCGAGTTCCGGCGCGTTGAGACTGTCATGGCACCAGCCCATGCGCATCTTCACGGTGACGGGCACCTTCACGGCCTTGACGGTCGCTTCGATCAGGCGCGTCGCCAAGGGAACGTCGCGCATCAGCGCCGAACCGGCGTCACCGTTGACGACCTTGCGGACCGGACAGCCCATGTTGATGTCGATGATCGCGGCGCCGCGATCCTCGACCAGCTTCGCCGCCTCCGCCATCTGCTCCGGTTCGCAGCCGACGAGCTGCATGGACACCGGATCCTCGATCTGGTCCCACATCGCCTTCTGCAGCGAAACGCGGGTCTCGCGGATGGCGGCGGGGCTGGCGATCATCTCCGTGACGTTCAGGCCCGAGCCGAACTTGCGCACCATCTTGCGGAACGGCAGGTCGGACACGCCGGTCATCGGCGCGAGCACGACCGGGCAGTCGACCGTGACGGGACCGACCTGGATCGGCTTGACAGCCGGAGGAGTGGGCAGAGTCTTCATTGCGTGAACCGGTAATTGCCTGAAAAACGAGATGTGCCTAAAAAACAGGCAGCGCATAGTGGATTGCCCTCGCCTCGGCAAGCGATTACCGGCAACGACAATGTCGCAAGACCTGTCAGAAACGCCCCAGCGTCCCGCCGAACATCCCAGCACCGCCACGCCGGTGCCTGTCTCGACCGTTGCCGCCGTCGTCGTGGCAGCGGGCCAGGGACTGCGCGCCGGGCAGCCGCTCCCCAAGCAATTCGCACCCTGGCGCGGCAAACCGGTGATCCGTCATTCGGTGGAAGCCCTCGCCAGCGCCGGCGTGAAACCGATTCTCGTGGTGATACCGCAAGGCGCGGAAACCCTGGCGGCGGAAACGCTCTCGGGGATCGAGGGCATACTGTTCACCAACGGCGGCGAAACACGCCAGGAGTCAGTGCGATTGGGGCTCGAAGTCCTCGTGGGCGGCGATCCCGATTTCGTCCTCATACATGACGCCGCAAGGCCACTGCTTCCCGCCGCCGTGATCGGCCGGCTGCTGGCTGCCCTGGACGATCACGAGGGCGCCATTCCGGTGCTGCCGGTGGCCGACAGCCTCGCCCATGCCGAAACGTCCGGAGACGGCGAAGTCATGGGCGCACCGGCGCGGCGGGAAGACTTGCGCCGGGTCCAGACTCCGCAGGCCTTTCGTTTCGACCGAATTCTCGGTGCGCACCGCGCCTGGGACGGCCCTACAAACGCCGGAGACGATGCCCAGGTCGCCCAGGCTTCCGGCATGGAAATCGCGCTCGTCGAAGGAGACGAAGCCTTGCACAAGCTGACTTATTCCTCGGACTTCGCCGCAGCCGCCCCGCCTATCCGCGTGGGCACGGGTTATGACGTTCACCGCCTGGAGGAAGGCGAGGAACTCTGGCTCTGCGGCGTGAAGATCGCTCATACCCATGGCCTGTCCGGTCATTCCGACGCCGATGTGGCCATCCATGCCCTGGTCGACGCCATGCTCGGCGCCGTGGGCAAAGGCGACATCGGCCAGCACTTCCCGCCCAGCGATCCACAGTGGAAAGGCGCGGCTTCGGACCGCTTCCTTGCCCACGCCGGAAAGCTCATCGCCGAAGCCGGTTATGCGCTGGGCAATGCCGACGTCACGATCATCTGCGAGGCCCCGAAGATAGGCCCTCACCGCGAAGCCATGCGCGCGCGGCTCGCGGAAATTCTCGTCGTTCACCCCGGGTTGATCAGCGTGAAGGCAACAACCACCGAAAAGCTGGGTTTCACGGGTAGGGCAGAAGGAATCGCCTGCCAGGCCGTCGTCAGCCTGGTACGGATTTAAGGAGCCGACGATGTCCACTCTTCGCAAGACCTGCACGCTCGCCTTGCTCACCGCGCTGGCGATCGCGCCCGGTGTGGCCAGCGCCCAGCAGTCGTGCCTCACCAAGGCCGAGGCGCGCTCGCTGTTCGGCTACGCCCTGCCCCAGGTCATTTCCGGCACCAGCAAGCGCTGCGCCCAGGTGCTTCCGAGCGATTCCTTCCTGCGCAGCCACGGCGCCGAACTCGTCACCCGTTACGCGGCGCAGAAGGCCCGCTACTGGCCGGAAGCCAAGGCGGCCTTCCTCAAGCTGGGCGAAGGCAAGGACGCGCAAGTCGGCCAGTTCGCGCGCAATCTGCCCGACGAATCGCTGCGGCCGCTTGTCGACATCACGGTGGAAGGCCTTGTTTCCCAGGAACTTCCGCTGAAATCCTGTGACAAGGTCGACCTTGCGCTGGACCTGCTTTCCCCTCTCCCGCCCGAGAATACCGCCAGCCTGATCGCCCTGCTGATCGAAGTCACTTCCAAGGCCGATGAAGTCGCGCCCGGGAAGGCGAAGCTCGGCGGCTTCACTCTCTGCAAGGACTGACATGTCTCGCAACATCCTATTCCCGCAGGATCTTTACGACCTGGCGGAGCGCGTCATTGCCGAAAACAAGGCGATCGGACGCAAGGTGTCCGTGGCCGAGAGCTGCACCGGAGGCCTCGTTTGCGCCGCCCTGACCGAAGTGGCCGGCTCTTCGGCCGTGCTCGATCGCGGCTTCGTGACATATTCGAACGAATCGAAACAGGAGATGCTGGGGGTTCCCTCGGACATCATCGATACGCTCGGCGCCGTATCTCCGGCGACGGCATGGGCGATGGCGCAAGGCGCCATCACGCATAGCCATGCCGATGTGGCCGTGGCGATCAGCGGCATTGCCGGTCCGGATGGCGGCAGCGAACTCAAGCCGGTCGGCACCGTGGTCTTCGCCCGCGCCCATCGCGGCGAAGAGGAAGTTCATGCCGAGCAGAAGCTGATCGAAGGCGCCAACCGCGCGGAAATCCGCCATCACGCGGCGGTAGTCGCGCTGGAATTGCTGCTGCCGGGTACCGAACTGCCGGCTTACGCGGACTGAGCCAGGAACATCGTCCCGGACTGGATCCGGGACGGCGTTTTCAAGTCAGACCGGCTCGCCGTATAGCTCGTGCGCACGGGTTTCGAAGGCGGCCACCATCTTGCGGAAGGCCTTGTCGAAATACTGGCCTGCCAGCTTTTCGAACAGGGCGTTGCGGAAGCTGAAACGCACGTCGAATTCGATGTCGCAGCTATGCGAATCCACCGGATGGAAGATCCAGTGGTTGTGAAGGTCCTTCATCGGACCGTCGACGTAATGGACCTTGATCTCGCGCGGATGGACTTTCTCGACGCGCGAGGTGAACTTCTCGCGCAGGGCCTTGAAGCCGACGAGCATGTCCGCGACCATTTCCGTGCCATCGTCGGACTTCACCCGGGTGGCGACCACCCAGGGAAGGAACTCCTGATAGCGGCCGACATCGGCCACAAGGTCGAACATCTGCTCTGCGCTATAGGGAAGGCGCTGCGTCTCGTGAATTCCGGGCACTGCTACGTCTTCCGGCTCAGCGCGGCGTCTTTGCCAGCGCGGCCTTGGCAAGCTGCGCCTCGCGGGTAGCACGCATCTCGGCGAAGTCCTTGCCGGCATGGTAGCTCGATCGCGTCAGCGGCGAGGACGCCACTTGCAGGAAGCCCTTCGCACGGGCGATGGCGCCATAGGCGTCGAAGGCCTTGGGCGTGACGAATTCCTTCACTTCGGCATGCTTCGGCGTCGGGCGCAGGTACTGGCCCATCGTCAGGAAGTCGATATCGGCGCAGCGCATGTCGTCCATGACCTGGTGCACTTCCAGACGTTCCTCACCCAGGCCGAGCATGACGCCGGACTTGGTGAAGATCTTCGGATCGTGGGCCTTCACTTCCTCCAGCAGGCGCAGCGAAGCGTAGTAGCGCGCGCCGGGACGGATCGTCGGATAGAGCCGGGGCACCGTTTCGAGGTTGTGGTTGTAGACGTCGGGACCGGCGGCGACGATCGCCTCGATCGCGCGGCGCATCTTGCCGCGGAAGTCCGGGGTCAGGATCTCGATCGTGGTGGAAGGCGTTGCCGCGCGCAGCGCTTGGATCACCTTGACGAACTGGTTCGCGCCGCCGTCCGGCAGGTCGTCGCGGTCAACCGAGGTGATGACGATGTGTTCGAGGCCCGTCTTCAGCGCCAGCTCGGCGACATGCTCGGGCTCGGAAGGATCGACGCGGCCGGGCATGCCGGTCTTCACGTTGCAGAAGGCACAGGCGCGCGTGCAGGTGTCGCCCAGAATCATCACCGTGGCGTGCTTCTTGGTCCAGCATTCGCCAATGTTCGGGCAGGCCGCTTCCTCGCAGACCGTATTGAGCTTGAGATCCCGCATCAACTGGCGCGTCTCGCCATATCCCTTGCTGGTAGGCGCTTTCACGCGGATCCAGTCGGGCTTGCGTTGACGTTCGGGCTTCTGCTCTGGGCTTGGCACGGAGGAAAGATCGTTCATGCCGTCCAGATAGTCGCAAGCTTGCCAGCTTGCCAGTGCGAATATCCGCTCTATGGATTGCGTGCGTTTCAATGGAGGCATCCCATGACCGATTCCAGCGCCCCGAACGACCAACAACGCGTCCTCGATACCCTGCTAGAAGGGTACCACCGCTTTCGCAGTAGCGGGTGGAGCCCCAATCGCGAGCGATGGGCACGCCTGAGCGAAGGGCAACAGCCCGAAGTCATGATCGTCGCCTGCTCGGACAGCCGCGTCGATCCCTCGCAGATCTTCGACGTCGATCCCGGCGAGATCTTCGTCGTCCGCAATGTCGCCGCGCTCGTTCCGCCCTTCGAGACCACGCCCGGTCACCACGGCGTTTCTGCCGCGCTGGAATTCGCGGTACAGGTCCTGAAGGTGAAGGAAATCGTGGTCATGGGCCACGGCATGTGCGGCGGCTGCAAGGCGGCGCTGACTCAGGAACTTCACGGCACCGAGCCCGGCCAGGGCGGCTTCATCGCCGACTGGATCTCGATGCTGGACGAGGCGCGCGGCCCGGTCGCAGCCGAATTCGGCACCAGCGGCCGTCCCGCGGAGCGTCAGATGGAGCAGGCGGCCGTCCGGGTCAGCCTCGAAAACCTGATGACCTTCCCTTGCGTCCGCCACAAGGTGAAGGCCGGCGAACTCAAGCTGCGCGGCGCTTTCTTCGCGATTTCGGACGGAGAGCTGCACATGATGGACGACGCGAGCGGAGACTTCGCGCCGGTCACGTAAAACGCGAAATCGCAAAGCCAAAAGGAAAGGGCGACGGGTTTCCCCGCCGCCCTTTCCTTTTTTGTGCCTGAGGCAGCGGCTTACGAAGCCGGCGTGCCCTTCGAAGCGGCGTAGGCCGACCACAGCTTGGCCACCGGGCCGCGCGTGCCGCTGACCTTGGCCAGGGTAGCCTGCGCATCGGCCGCCTTGCCCTGCATGGCCTGCGCCATGCCAAGGCGCAGATTGGCCTTGTTGGCATCGACGCCGGACTTGCCCAGGGCCGCCTTGTAGAGCGTCTCGGCCTTCGCGTATTCGTCATAGCTGAGGAACACGTCGGCAGCGCCCGTCACCTGGGCTGCGGTTGCGCCCGGCTTCATGGCGTCACGCTCGGTGGCAGGCAGCGAGGCCTTGTCCGCAGCGACGCGGCCAGCGCTGTTGGCGCGGTCCTGGCCGACTTCGGCCTGGGTCAGCAGGCTCTTGGCCAGACCCTGATCCATGATCTTGACGGCTTCACCCGGGAAGGCGCGCGGATCGACGTTCTGGAGATATTCCAGATAGTCGCGTTTGTCCTTCATCGCGCCGGTGACGTTCATCAGGCGCATGAGATCGAGGTTCTCGGCGTTCTGGAGCGAGGCCAGCTGGCGCACGATCGAAATCGCGATGTTCCACGAAGCCGGGCTCGGGTAATACTGCGCCAGCATCGCCGCATATTCGGTCGACGGCGCAAGCTGCTTGGCATCGTAGGAAGCCTGAAGCGCGCTGCGGATCGAGGTTTCGCTCGGCTTGGTGCCGTTCGCCTTGGCCGCTTCCAGCTCCTTCTGGACCATCGCCAGCGCCGCCTGCGGGTTGTTCGAACGCTTGTAGGAGTCCGCCAGCAGCGGCTGGATCATGTTCTGCGTATCGCGGTAGCCGCCGTCGAACGACTGCTGCAGATAGCGTGCAGCCACATCGTACTGACCGCTCTGATAAGCGGTGACGCCGGCCAGATACTGGACCTGACCCAGCGATTCAGGGCTGGTCTGGCCGCTGTCGAGCATCATGACGAGGCCCTTGTTCTGCATCGCCGGGTCGTTCATCAGAACGCCGACATTGCGGGTCATTTCGCCCTGCTTCAGCTTGTCGAACGGCTGCGTGGCCTGTGCCTCGGCCGTCTGGAGCTGGGCCAGAACGCCGCCCATGGCCGCGTCGACTTCGGCGCGGGCCGCAGCCTTTTCAGCATCGGTCTTGGCGGCCTGAGCCTTTTGCGAGGCGGCCGTCACCGCGGCATTCGCCTTGGAATCCGCGATCGCCTTGTCGACCGGCGCGGCAACCGCCGCATATTCCTTGGAGAAAGTAGCCTTGGCGGGCGCCTTCTCCTTCTCCTTGGCGGCAACCGTTGTCGGTGCTGCCGCGACGGCCATTCCGCCGGTCATGGCTACGGCCAGGGCAATACGGGAAATCAGGAACTTGCGAGCCATTCAGGCCAACTCCTCATCAAGACAAATCGAAGACACGCCGGACGGCGAAATCTCCTGAAATCGGTGGTGCCGGTGT
The DNA here is from genome assembly GCF_052113265.1 of Novosphingobium sp. YAF33. NCBI lineage: Bacteria > Pseudomonadati > Pseudomonadota > Alphaproteobacteria > Sphingomonadales > Sphingomonadaceae > Novosphingobium > Novosphingobium sp. YAF33. Next base: position 65,883 of record NZ_JBFRCW010000003.1, on the reverse strand, counting down.
GGCGGCGAATTGACCGCTTGGCAACCTAGAGGCGCAATTAGAACGCCGCCACTTAACGCTGTTTGAATGCAATTCGCCGCAGCCTCGGGGGTTCCCGCCGGGCGTCGGTCCGGGCTCTCCACTCCCTTCGGCCCATAAGTGTGGAAAAAAGCACGGAGGATGGAACGCCCCCTCCTGTTCATGTGGCTTTCGCCCAGCGCATGCCCTAGGGCGATCCATCACCCTTTGTCCCGCAGCAACGAACGATCCAGCGCGTGAGCGACGACACCGACATCAACGGCCCCGAACACCTCGGTCCCGAAGGCGAATATACCCGCATCGACATCGTCGATGAGATGAAGACGAGCTATCTCGATTACGCGATGAGCGTGATCGTGAGCCGCGCCCTGCCCGACGTGCGCGACGGCCTTAAGCCGGTTCACCGCCGTATTCTCTATGCCTGCCAGGAAGCGGGCTACGTTGCCGGTCGTCCCTACCGCAAGTCCAGTCGTATCGTCGGCGACGTCATGGGTAAGTATCACCCCCATGGCGACAGCGCGATCTACGATGCACTGGCCCGTCTGACGCAGCCGTGGTCGATGCGCCTGCCGCTGATCGACGGCCAGGGCAACTTCGGCTCGATGGACCCGGATCCGCCGGCCGCCATGCGTTACACCGAAGCGCGCCTGGACAAAGTGGCGAACGAGCTGCTGGCCGACATCGACAAGAACACCGTCGATTTCGCCGACAACTATGACGGCTCCGAAAGCGAGCCGACCGTGCTTCCGGCGCGCTTCCCGAACCTCCTCGTCAATGGCGCCGGCGGTATCGCCGTCGGCATGGCCACGAACATTCCGCCGCATAATCTGGGCGAAGTGATCGACGGCTGCCTGGCGATGATCGAAAATCCGGCGATCACGGTCGAGGACCTGATCCAGATCATCCCGGCGCCCGACTTCCCCACCGGCCCGCTGATCCTTGGCCAGGGCGGCGCGCGCAACGCCTATCTGACGGGCCGCGGCTCGATCATCATGCGCTGCCGCCACGAGATCGAGGAAGGCCGCGGCGACCGCCGTTCGATCGTCCTCACCTCGATCCCCTACCAGGTCGGCAAGTCGAACCTCGTCGAGAAGATCGCCGAAGCCGCCAAGGAAAAGCGGATCGAGGGCATCTCGGACATCCGCGACGAATCCAACCGCGAAGGCGTGCGCGTCGTCGTCGACCTGAAGCGCGATGCCACCCCGGAGGTCGTGCTCAACCAGATCTGGCGCAATACCCCGGCCCAGTCGAACTTCGCCGCCAACATGCTGGCGATCCACGGCGGCCGCCCCGAAGTCTTCAACCTTCGCGGCTTCCTCCAGGCCTTCATCCAGTTCCGCGAAGAAGTCATCACCCGCCGCACCAAGTTCGAACTGAACAAGGCGCGCGACCGGGCGCATATCTTGCTCGGCCTGGTCGTCGCGGTGTCCAACCTCGACGAAGTCGTGGTCATGATCCGCAGCGCCCCGAACCCGGCAACGGCACGCGCGCGCCTGATGGCCAAGGAATGGCCGATCGGGGACATTGCGCCGTATATCCGTCTGGTCGAGGCTATCGAGCCGAATGCCGAGCAGGACGGCGGATCGTATCGCCTTTCCGAAGTTCAGGTGAAGGCGATTCTCGATCTGCGTCTGCACCGCCTGACGGCGCTGGGCCGCGACGAGATCGGCGATGAGCTGAAGGAACTGGCCGCTGCGATCGAGGAATATCTCTCGATCCTGGCCGACCGGGTCAAGCTCTACGCCGTCATGCGCGAAGAGCTGGTCGCCGTGCGCGAGCTTTACGCCACTCCGCGCGTATCCCAGATCACCGGTGCCGCCGACGGCATCGAGGATGAGGACCTGATCGAGCGCGAGGAAATGGTCGTAACCGTCACCATGGACGGTTACATCAAGCGTACCCCGCTCTCGACCTTCCGCGCCCAGGCGCGCGGCGGCAAGGGCCGCGCCGGCATGGCAACGAAGGACGAGGACGTCGTGACCACGATGTTCGTCACGTCCACGCACAACCCGGTGCTGTTCTTCTCCACCGCCGGCAAGGTCTATCGCCTCAAGGTCTACAAGCTGCCGGAAGGCGGCCCGACCACGCGCGGCCGCCCCATCGTCAACCTCCTGCCCTCGCTGGACAAGGACGAGACGATCCAGACCGTGCTCCCCCTGCCGGAGGACGAGAAGGAGTGGAGCAAGCTCTCGGTGGTCTTCGCGACCGCCAAGGGCAACGTGCGCCGCAACGCCATGGACTCTTTCGCGAACATCCCGTCGAACGGCAAGTTCGCGATGAAGTTCGACGACGACAGCGACGATCGCCTGATCGGCGTGGCCCTTCTCAACCATTCGGACGACGTCCTGCTGGCGAGCCGCCAGGGCAAGGCCATCCGCTTCGCCGGCGACCTGGTCCGCGAATTCGCGAGCCGCACCTCCACCGGCGTCAAGGCCATGACGCTGAAGGAAGGCGACGAAGTCATCTCGCTGTCGATCCTGCACCGCGTCGGCGTGCAGGACCAGGACGAGCGCGAGGCCTATCTCCGCTTCGCGCCCTGGAAGGGCGAGCGCGACGGTGAGAGCACGCTCGACGGCGAACGCCTGGCCTATCTGGTCGAGAAGGAGCAGTTCATCCTGACCGTCTGCGCCAACGGTTACGGCAAGATGTCTTCGGCCTACGAGTATCGCCGCACCGGCCGCGGCGGCCAGGGCATCACCAATATCGACAATATCGAGCGCAACGGCCCGGTCGTCGCCAGCTTCCCGGCTAGCCGCGCCGACCAGCTCATGCTCGTCACTGACCAGGCCAAGTTGATCCGCCTGCCGCTCGAATCGCTGCGAGTGATTGGCCGCGGTTCGGCAGGCGTGCGCCTGTTCAACGTGTCGAACAACGAGCACGTCGTCAGCGCCGTGCGCCTTGACGAACCGGCCGAGGAAGACATCGTCGAAGGCGCTGTCGATGCGGCCATCGAGGGTGATGCACCCGTCACGGGCCATGCGCCTGAAACCGGTTCGCCGGAAGGCGACCTGCCCGATACCGACACGCCGGACACGGAAGCGTGACGGCGACGGTCGCTTACAAGATCCTGACCGGAGAGCAGCTCGATCGGCTGCTCTCCGACGGCACCTTCACCGGCGCCCCGATCGATCTTGCCGACGGCTATATCCACATGTCCACGGCCGAACAGGCGCAAGAGACGCTGGAGAAGCACTTCGCCGGACAGTCCGGCCTCGGCATCGCCGCTGTTGATCTCACCGTCTTGGGCGATGCGGTGAAGTGGGAAGTTTCGCGCGGCGGCGCGCTGTTCCCGCACATCTACGCCGACCTGCCGCTTTCCGCCGTGATCGCTCATGGTCCCGCCGAACGGGATGCCACCGGCAAGCTGATCCTTCCGGGCGACTGAGCTTTCGGCACTGCTGAACCAGCGGGGCTGCACCGGCACGCCGGTTGATTGCCATACCCTGTCCTTGCGCCCTTCCCTGATGCCGCGCAAAGGTCTAGGCGCTGGCGCCATGACACAAGACGTCCACATCATCGGCGGCGGCCTCGCCGGAAGCGAAGCCGCCTGGCAGCTCGGGCGCCGCGGTTTTCGCGTGCGCCTTTCCGAAATGCGCGGCACCGGCGAGCGCAGCCCGGCCCACCAGGGCGACGGCCTTGCCGAACTGGTCTGCTCCAACTCCTTCCGCTCGGACGACGACGAAAAGAACGCGGTCGGCCTGCTGCACCACGAAATGCGCCGCTGCGATTCGCTGATCATGTCGGCAGCGGCCAAGGCGCAAGTTCCCGCCGGCACCGCGCTCGCAGTGGACCGTGACTTGTTCTCGGCCGAAGTGGAGGCGCGTCTTGCGGCGCTGCCCAATGTCGAGATCGTCCGGGAGCGCGTCGATACCCTGCCCGATACCGGCACGACCATCGTCGCCACTGGCCCGTTGACGGCCGAATCGCTCGCAGGCAGCATCGGCCGCGCGACCGGTGCCGACAGTCTCGCGTTTTTCGACGCCATCGCCCCCATCGTCTACCGCGAAAGCATCGACATGGACGTGTGCTGGATGGCCTCGCGCTGGGACAAGGGTGAGACCAAGGACTACATCAACTGCCCGATGGACAAGGACCAGTACCTGGCTTTCCACCGGGGGCTGGTCGAAGGCGAAAAGACCGCTTTCAAGGAATGGGAAGCGGACACGCCCTATTTCGACGGCTGCATGCCGATCGAGGTCATGGCCGAACGCGGCGTGGAGACGCTGCGCTTCGGGCCGATGAAGCCGGTCGGTCTCGACAATCCGCACTGGGCGACGCCGGAGCACCCCAACGGCCGCTGGCCCTATGCCGTCGTCCAGCTTCGCCAGGACAACAAGCTGGGTACGATCTGGAACATGGTCGGCTTCCAGACCAAGCTCAAGCACGCCGAGCAGGTGCGCCTGTTCCGCACCATTCCCGGCCTCGAAAACGCAGAGTTCGCGCGTCTGGGCGGCCTGCACCGCAACACTTTCATCAATTCGCCGATCCTTCTTGACCGCCAGCTTCGGCTCAAGACCGCGCCGCATGTCCGCTTTGCCGGGCAGATCACCGGTTGCGAGGGCTATGTCGAAAGTGCGGCCGTTGGCCTGATGGCTGGCCTCATGACGGCGACGCAGCTCGCCGGTGGCGAGTGGCAGGCCCCGCCGCGCACCACCGCGCTGGGTGCATTGCTCTCGCACATCACCGGCGACGCCGAAGCGGAAAGTTATCAGCCGATGAACGTCAATTTCGGGCTGTTCCCGCCGCTTCACGACGTGAAGAAGAAGCAGCGCAAGGAAGCCTATACCGAGCGCGCGAAGGTGGAAATCGCCCCCTGGCTGGACGCGCTGACCCCCGCCTGATCCTCGCGGGTCCAGCCTACTCGTCGCGGATCCCTCTCTACGGCGTCATTTCGGCTTGCAGCTGCACTTCGGCCCGGGCTTCGCCTTGGCCGGAGGCGGCGCCGTCTTGCGGAATTCCTCCGGTGTCAGCGCCTGATCCTGATTCGCATCGGCGCCATCGAACTTGGTGACCGTCGCCACGGCCCATTCCTCGAACGTCAGCAAGTTGTTGCCGTCCTGGTCGAGCTTGCGAAACCCGTCCACCCGTGTCGACAGCATCTCGTTGCGGGTGATCCTGCCGTCGCGGTTCCGGTCGTAACGGCCGAAACGGCGCTGTTCGCGCGTTTGCTCCGTCGCCTCGGGCAATTCCGGCCCGTCGATTTCGGACAAGTCCGCGCTCGGCATTTCCTGCGGAGCGATCGAACTGACAGGCGCCTGCGGCAATGGCGCGCCTCTTTCCACGGCGGCACGGCCCTGCCACCAGAACAGCCCCACCGACACCATGACCAGCGCCGCCAAAGCACCCAGAACAAAAAGGTTCATCTTGGCCCCCTTGCGAGGCGGCCACTTAGCCGCGGCACCCGGGCCGCGCGAAATTACATAATCTTCACCGGCACCTGAGGCAGACCGGTCTGCGGTCCTAGAACCCCAACAAGCCCAGGCGCATGGCCTTGACGACCGCGCCCGGCGATGTCTCGCTGCCCGTGGCCAGACGATGCTGCGCCAGTCCCTGCAGGACCAGCAGCGGACGCAGGCTGCGCGATAGGCGCGGCGATCCGGGCGAGGTGTCGCGCGCGAGGGTCTGCGCCACGACGCTTTCTTCGGGATTGCGCAAGTGCGATGCCAGATCGGCGAGCGCCCAGCGCCGTCCGATCCTACCGGCCGCCTCGGCCTCTTCGGGCCGCCCGAGCGCTTCGGCCAGCGCCGCGAACGCCGCGCCGCGCCCTTCGGCCATGGCTTGCAGCGATTCCGGCGGCAGGGGCGCCGGGCCGGTCAGCGCCTCCCAGCCATCGACAAGGGCTGCAAGCGGTTTATGCGCGCCGTTCCAGCTCCTCAAGGCATTGAGCAGCGGTTCGCCCTCCGGCCACTCGGAAGCGTCGCGGCCCAGGGTCTCCCGCCACCATGCCAGACGAATGAGCGCCAGCATCGGCTCGCGCGAATGGCGCAGCAGGCCGGCCAGTCGCTGGTCGAGCGCGAACAGCGCGAGTGTCGGCAAGCGTGAGGACGCCGTCGCGTAGGACAGCGCAAGCCGCGCGCTTTGCGTGATGGTGGGAAGAAGAAGGTCTTCGGGACCCTGGCTGGCGGAAGCCGGTGAGGCGGAATTGTCAGGCACGGAGCCTCTCTAGTCGGCCAGTCGGCAGGTGCAAGTCCCGCTTCGTGCAGAGCCTGCATGCCTGCGCGCGTGCTGCGCGCATTTCTTGTAAAGAGGTTCGCCCAGGAACCGATCCAGGAAAAAGGCGGCGGAGTTTCCTCCGCCGCCTCATCTTTGTCAGCGGTAGCAGACCTTGCGGACCGCCTCGACGATACGCGGCGTGTCGATCAACGCCGCCTTCTCGAGGTTGGCCGCATAAGGCAGCGGAACGTCTTCGTTGCAGACGCGGACCACCGGGGCATCCAGGTCGTCGAAGCCTTCTTCCATGCAGATCGCGGAGATTTCCGAAGCGATCGAGCAGACCGGGAAGCCTTCTTCGGCCACGACGATACGGTTCGTCTTGGCGAGACTTTCCAGCACGGTTTCCTTGTCCAGCGGACGCAGCGTGCGCAAGTCGATGACTTCCGCATCGATGCCTTCGCCGGCAAGCTGCTCGGCAGCTTCGAGCGCGAGCCCGACGCCGATCGAGTAGGACACGATCGTCACGTCCTTGCCTTCGCGCATGATGCGGGCCTTGCCGATCGGCAGGACATGCTCGTCAAGCTCGGGAAGCTCGAAAGTGCGGCCGTAGATCAGCTCGTTTTCGAGGAACACCACCGGATCGTCGCTGCGGATCGCTGCCTTGAGCAGACCCTTGGCGTCGTAGGCGTCATAAGGCGCGATCACGACGAGACCCGGCACGTTGGCGTACCACGGACCGTAGTTCTGCGAGTGCTGCGCGCCGACGCGGGCCGCGGCGCCGTTCGGGCCACGGAACACGATCGGGCAGCGCATCTGGCCACCGGACATGTAGTTGGTCTTGGCGGCGGAGTTGATGATGTGGTCGATCGCCTGCATGGCGAAGTTGAACGTCATGAACTCGATGACCGGACGCAGGCCGCCCATGGCCGCGCCCGTACCGATGCCGGCGAAACCATATTCGGTGATCGGGGTGTCGATCACGCGCTGCGGACCGAATTCCTCGAGCAGGCCCTGGGTCACCTTGTAGGCACCCTGGTATTCGGCCACTTCCTCGCCCATCACGAAGACGCGCGGATCGCGGCGCATTTCCTCGGCCATCGCGTCGCGGAGCGCTTCGCGAACGGTCGAGGTCTTCATGTTGGTGCCGTGGGGGATCTCGGGATCCCGCTTGGCCGGTGCACGGGCCGGCGCTTCGGCCTTGGCCGCGCCGGTTTCGGCAGCCGGAGCGGCTTCGGCGGCGGGAGCCGCTTCTGCCTGCGGAGCCGAAGCCTGGACGCTCGATGCGTCTTCGCCTTCACCGGCCAGCACGGCGATGACCGTGCCGACCTTCACGCCCTCGGTGCCTTCGGCCACGAGGATCTTGCCAACGGTACCTTCGTCGACGGCTTCGAATTCCATCGTCGCCTTGTCGGTCTCGATTTCGGCGAGGATGTCACCCGATTTGACTTCGTCGCCTTCCTTCACCAGCCAGCGGGCGAGCTTGCCCTCTTCCATCGTCGGAGAGAGCGCCGGCATCTTCAGTTCGATCGCCATCAGTAGCGCTCCACCAGGACGTCAGTATAGAGTTCAGAGAGTTCGGGCTCGGGAGAATTCTCCGCGAAGTCCGCCGACTCGGCGACTTGCGCGCGGACGCGCTTGTCGATTTCCTTGAGCGCGGCTTCGTCCACGCCAAGCGCGGCGAGATCCTGCTTCACATGCTCGATCGGATCGCGCTTCTCGCGAACGTCCTGCACTTCCTCGCGGCTACGATACTTGGCAGGGTCGGACATCGAGTGGCCGCGATAGCGGTAGGTGTTCAGCTCCATGAGCACCGGACCATTGCCGGCACGCACGTATTCGAGCGCCACTTCCGCAGCCTTGCGAACTTCGAGAACATCCATGCCGTCCACCTGCATGCCCGGAATCCGGAACGCGGTGCCGCGGCGGTGGAAATGCGTCTCGGCCGAGCCGCGCTTCACGGCGGTGCCCATGGCATAGCCGTTGTTCTCGATCACGAAGATGATCGGCAGTTTCCAGAGAGCCGCCATGTTGAAGCTCTCGTAGACCTGGCCCTGGTTGGCCGCGCCGTCGCCGAAGTAGGCCATCGCGACGCCGCCGTCTTCGCGGTACTTGTGCGCGAAGGCGAGACCTGCACCCAGCGAAACCTGGGCGCCGACGATGCCGTGTCCGCCGTAGAACTTATGCTCCACGCTGAACATGTGCATCGAGCCGCCCTTGCCGCGGGAAATGCCCGCAGCACGGCCGGTCAGTTCGGCCATGATCACCTTCGGGTCGATACCGTAGGCAAGCATGTGGCCATGATCGCGATAGCCGGTGATGACCGAGTCGCGGTTGGAATCTAGCGCGGACTGAAGGCCCACGGCTACGGCTTCCTGGCCGATATAAAGGTGACAGAAACCGCCGATGAGGCCCAGGCCGTAAAGCTGGCCTGCGCGTTCCTCGAAGCGGCGGATGAGTACCATCTGCTCGTAGAGGTTGAGAAGCTCTTCCTTGTTCGGCGTGTAGCGCCGATCGGCCGCGAGTGCCTCCTGGAGGCTGTGCAGCGCGAAGTCTTCGTCCTGTGCCGATACTACGGCTGGCTCGGCGCCGGACCCGGCGTCAGTCTTGGCTTTGGGCAACGGGGCTCCCCATCGTTGGTGCGATTGATTTCGGGCCGCTTATAGGACCCCCTGCGGAAATCGAAAGCGCGATGAAGGAAATTTGCCGTAAGTGGCACAAAAATTATGGCCATCCGCAACAGAACGGCCACAATTGGACGATTCCGTCAGCTTTCCATCACCGCGAACCGGGGCTGGCCCGGCGCGGAACGGAATCACTTGTTGATGAGCATGACCATTTCGTCGGGCCGGGCGACGTTCAGATTGCTGCGCAGCAACTCACCGGCAAGATCGGGGTCGACATGGTTCTGGTCGAGCAGGCCCACGCGGTTCTTGAGGTGATCGCGCGTGAGGCGCAGATCGGCCAGTTTGGCGTTGCGCTCTTCCAGCAGATGCTGATTCTCTGTCCAGGCGATCAGGCCGCTGGGACCCGCGATCACGAAAGCACCCATCAGCAGGAGCAGCGCAAGCGCAATGCCCTGGACCAGGCGTTCCTTGGCAAGGCTGGCGTCCTGACGCATGATGGGAGAGCTGGACCTCATGAAAAGCGATAGAATCATAAGTGATTCCGCGTTGCAAGTTAAATTGATAACCGATTCGCCCGGTTTTCGAACAGGCCGCTTCATCGCCGGCTGTCGCAATACTGGGCATATTGGTGTTGATAACTCTGGGACAGGCTTTCGGCGCGTTCACGTGTGAACACAGCCCCCTCGAAAACGCGCTTCGAACGCGAGCTAATAGCGCGAGTTCGGAAGATGTTTCCAACCGCGCTCAAAATCCTCTAGGCGCTGCCCCATGCTGACGATCCGCGACATTACCGTCCGCCTTGGCGGGCGCACCATCCTCGACCAGGCCGCTGCCACCATCCCCAAGGATGGTAAGGTGGGCCTCATCGGCCGCAACGGCGCGGGCAAGTCCACGCTGGTAAAGGCCATCATCGGCGAACTGGAGCCCGATGGCGGCGCCGTGGAGATGCCGCGCCGGGCACGCCTCGGCTACATCGCCCAGGAAGCCCCTGCCGGTAACCGGACCGCGCTTCAGGCCGTGCTCGACGCCGATGTCGAGCGTACCGACCTGCTGGCCGAAGCCGAAACCTGCGCCGACCCGAACCGCCTTGGCGACCTGCACGACCGCCTGATCGCGATCGACGCCTATACCGCCGAAGCCCGCGCCGCGCGCATCCTGGTCGGCCTCGGCTTCGACGAGGAAATGCAGGGACGCCCGCTCGACAGCTTCTCGGGCGGCTGGAAGATGCGCGTCGCCCTTGCCGGCCTGCTGTTCTCGCAGCCCGACGTGCTGCTGCTCGACGAACCTTCCAACCACCTCGACCTCGAAGCCACGCTCTGGCTGGAGAATTTCCTCCAGACTTATCCCCGCACCCTGATCGTCATCAGCCACGAACGCGACCTGCTCAACAACGTGGTCGATCACATCCTGCACCTGCAGCAGGGCAAGCTGACGCTCTATCCGGGCACCTACGACAGCTTCGAGCGCATTCGCGCCGAGCGGGCCGCACAGGCCGCCGCCGCCCGCGCCAACCAGGACGCCCAGCGCAAGAAGCTGGCCGATTACGTCGCGCGCAATTCCGCCCGCGCCTCCACGGCGAAGCAGGCGCAGTCCCGCGCCAAGATGCTGGCGCGCATGCAGCCGATCGCGGCCATGGCCGAGGATTCGTCGCTCAGCTTCGACTTCCCCAGCCCGGACGAGCTGCGCCCGCCGCTGGTGACGCTCGATCTCGCATCGGTAGGCTACGAGGCGGACAAGCCGATCCTGCGCCGTCTGAACTTGCGCATCGATCCCGAGGACCGCATCGCCCTGCTCGGCCGCAACGGCAACGGCAAGACCACGCTGGCGCGCCTGCTCGCCCGCCAGCTGGAGCCGATGGAAGGCTCGCTCAGTTTCTCGCCCAAGATCCGCATCGGCTATTTCACGCAGTATCAGGTGGAAGAGCTGCCCTCCGGCTCGACACCGCTCGAACTGATGACCCGCGCCATGGTGGACAAGCCGCCGGTAGCGGTGCGCGGCCAGCTTGGCCGGTTCGGCTTCTCGGGCAACCGCGCGACGGCGGAGATCGCCACGCTGTCGGGCGGCGAGCGCGCCCGCCTCGCGCTGGCGCTGGTCACCCGCGAGGCGCCGCATATGCTCATCCTCGACGAACCGACGAACCACCTCGACGTCGACGCGCGCGAGGCGCTGGTCCAGGCGCTGAACGCCTTCGAAGGCGCGGTCATCCTGGTCAGCCACGACCGTCACATGGTCGAACTCGCGGCGGACCGGCTGGTGCTGGTCGACCAGGGCACGGCGGAGAACTACGACGGGTCGATGGAGGACTACATCGACTTCGTGCTGGGCCGTAACCAGCCCAAGTCGAATGGCGGCGACGGCAAGCCCGCCCGCAAGTCGGGGGCCATCGCCCGCGAGGAACTGAAGGCCCTGCGCAAGAAGGTCTCCGAGACCGAAACCCGCATGAAGCGCATCCAGCAGCAGCTCGAAGCGCTTGACTCCGCCTTGGCCGATCCGTCCTCGATCAAGGGCGACCTGGCCAAGTTCAACATCGGCGAACTCGGCAAGCGCCGCACCCAGGCGGCAGAGGATCTGGAAGTGGCGGAGGCCGGATGGTTCGAAGCCAGCGAGGCCATGGACGAATACATGGGCGGCAACGCGTGAGCGTCGCTTTCCGGCGCGACGGCGACGAGGAGCACCTGGAGCCGAAGTTCGAGGTGCCGATCCCGCCCGGCCCCAATCTCGTGACGCGTGAGGGCATGGACCTGATCCATGCCCGGATCGCCGGGCTTGAGGCGCAGATCCCGACGCTGGCGGAGGAATCCGCCCTCAACACCGCGAAACGCGATCTGCGCTACTGGAAGAAGCGGCTGTCGACGGCGGCAGTCCAGCCTGCGCCCAGCGGAGAAAAGGCGATGTTCGGCCACCGCGTGCGCTTCGCGCTGAACGGCAAGCCGCGCGAGGTCCGCATCGTCGGGCATGACGAAGCCGAGCCCGCCAAGGGCGACCTCGCTTTCACGGCGCCGCTCGCCCGCGCCCTGCTGGGCGCCGAGGCGGGAGAATTCGTCGACTTCAACGGACGGGAAGAAGCGATCGAGATTCTCGAACTCATCGCCTGACCCGCTTATCGCGCCCGGCGGCGCGGGACCGGCAGGACAGCGCCGGCACGAACCACCGAACCTGAAACGAAACACGGGGCCTTTGCGGGCCCCGTGTTCGTTGTTCAGCAGGCTGAAGGCGTCCTCAGTAGGACTTCTTCGGCTTCTTGTGGAACGGCTTGCCGCCGCCGCCCGGGCCACCGCGATCGTTGCGCGGGCCGCCGGTCGGACGGGGCTTGTGACGGGGACCGTCGAAACCGCCGCGTCCTTCGTCACGCGCATAGGGCTTGCGGGCGCGGCCCTGCGGACCTTCGCGGCGACGGTCGCGCGCGACGTCGCGCGGCGTGTCCGTGGCCACTTCGATCCGAATGGTGTTCTCCACGTCGCCGCTCTCGTCATGCGAGGTGCGTTCGACCGAACGGATGAACTGGTCGGCCATCGCCTTCGGGATCTGGAAGTGGGTCTGGTCCGCGCCAATGCGGATCTGGCCGACGGCGTTGCGGGTAACGTGACCACGGCGGCAGAGCAGCGGCAGGATCCAGCGCGGATCGGCATTCTGCTGACGGCCCACGTCCATGGTGAACCACACCACGTCGTCGAAGCCCGGACGCTGACGCGCCTCGCGCGCTTCGGGGCTGTTGCCGATGAGTTCCTCGGGCTGCGGCATGGCGGCGCGGTGCGCGCGAACCAGTGCGGCGGCCAGATCCTCGGCGCTCACCTTTTCCAGGACTTCGCGGGCGATCTCGCGATCTTCCTCGTCAGCCTCGACCGGGGCGAGCAGCTTTTCCATCAGACGGCCGCGATCGGAAGCGCGGATGACTTCGGGGGTCGGCGCGGCAATCCACTCCGCCTCGATGCGCGCACCGCGCAGCATGCCTTCAAGGCGGCGGCGGCGCGGGAACGGCACGACGATGACCGCGGTGCCCTTCTTGCCCGCACGGCCGGTACGGCCCGAACGGTGCTGGAGCGTTTCGGCGTCGCGCGGAATCTCGACGTGGATCACCAGCGTCAGCGAGGGCAGATCGATGCCGCGCGCGGCAACGTCGGTGGCGACGCAGACGCGGGCACGCTTGTCGCGCAGGGCTTGAAGCGCATTGTTGCGCTCGTTCTGCGAGTGCTCGCCCGAAAGCGCCACGGCCGAGAAGCCGCGCTCGGTGAGGGTCGAGTGCAGGTGCTTCACGTTGTCGCGCGTGGCGCAGAACAGGATCGCGGTTTCGGCATCGTGAAGGCGCAGCAGGTTGACCACCACGTTCTCGACGTCGGCCGGGGCAACGGTGACGGCCTGATAGGCGATGTCGCCATGGCCGCGGTTCTCCGTCACGGTGGAGATGCGCAGCGCGTCGGTCTGGTAACGGCGGGCCAGGGCTTCGATCGGACGCGGCATGGTGGCCGAGAACAGCAGCGTGCGGCGGCTGGCCGGCGCGGCGTCGAGCAGTTCCTCCAGGTCTTCGCGGAAGCCCATGTCGAGCATCTCGTCCGCTTCGTCGAGCACGACGACGCGCAGGGCCGAGAGGTCGAGCTTGCCGCGTTCCAGGTGATCGCGCAGACGGCCCGGGGTGCCGACGACGATGGTGGCGCCGCGTTCGAGCTGCTTGCGTTCGCGCACGGGGTCCATGCCGCCGACGCACGTAACGATGCGGGCGCCGGTCGAGGCATAGAGCCACTCAAGCTCGCGGCTGACCTGCTGGGCCAGTTCGCGCGTCGGCGCGATGGCGAGCGCCAGCGGGGCCTCCGCATAAGGAATCGAGCCGTCCGCCAGCAGTTCGTCGCTCATGGCGATGCCGAAGGCGACGGTCTTGCCCGAGCCGGTCTGCGCCGACACCACCAGGTCGCGCCCACGCGCCTCGGCTTCGGCGACGGCGGCCTGGACCGGGGTCAGGTTCTCGTAGCCATGCGCGGTAAGCGCGTCGGCAAGAGGCTGGGGGAGCTGGGAAAATGTCATGCGTTTTGAATCTGTCCTGTGCCGCCGGCGCGGTCTGTATGAGTGAGCCTGGTGTGGAGTGTGCGACCCAACGGGCCCTGGTTGAGGCGCTCCATAGACAAAAAAGTCGGGTTTGGCGCGCACCAATTTCACAAAAGGCAACAATGGCCTTGCGCTAGCGCAGAATAATCGATCGCAGCCCCCCGGAAAACCCCCGAGCGTCACGGGATTTTCACGGAGCGGGTCTAGGCGCCGCGCGGGGTGAACGGAGCCGCTGATGACCGAAAATACCCGCCAGAAGCGCCTCCTGGCCTCGATTCATGATGTCGGGCCGGCATCGGAACGGGCCGTCGTCCAGCTTGCCGACTTGTTCCAGCGCCGCCTGGGCGGACCCAGCTTCGCGATGCTGGTGGTGCCCAACCACTGGGGCCGCCACCCGCTGTCGGAAGACCGGGCCTTTCAACGGAGGCTGCGCGGCTGGGCGGAAGCCGGGATCGAGATGTTCGTCCACGGCTGGTATCACAAGGACGAGGCGCGCCATCGCGGTGCCGCGCAGTTCAAGGCCCGCCACATGACCGCCGGGGAAGGCGAGTTCCTCGGCCTCGACGAAGCCACGGCGCTCTCCCGCATGCTCGACGGCAAGGCGCTTATCGAGGACGTGATCGGCCGCCCGACGGCGGGCTTCATCGCCCCGGCCTGGCTCTATGGCGAGGGCGCCCGGGCCGCGCTGCGCCAGGCGGGCCTGCCCATCGTCGAGGATCACTGGCGGGTTTGGGCCGCGGGCGACGGCAACGTGCTGGCGCGCGGTCCCGTGGTAACCTGGGCCAGCCGATCGGTGGCACGCACGGCCTCGTCCCTGGCCTTTGCCGCCCTCGCGCGGACCGCCTTGCCGCTGACGCGAACCGTGCGGATCGCCGCCCATCCCGGAGACGTCACCAAGCCCGCACTCCTGGCCAGCATCGACGCCACGCTGCGGCGCTTCACGGCTACGCATACTCCCTCAAGGTACCGGGATTTAGGCAGATTCATGGCACCGCAGTGACGCTTTCAAAGCAGTTTCACGTCTCGCCCATGACCATGCTTCCCCGCGTCACAAACCCGACATCTGGTCCCCATAGGAGCCTCCCCGCAAGGATAAGTTCGGCGGGGTCACCGCCGGTTGCTGCCCAAAGGCACACACGCCAGGCATCAAGGTCGCTTAGGGATTCGCATGAAGGACGCGCTCAGGATTGTCGTGCCCATCCACAGCCTCGATCCCGGCGGAGTCGAGCGCGTGGCCCTGGGGCTCGCAGCGCAGTGGCAGCAGGCCGGGCACGCGGTGACGATCGTCCTCGGACGCTCCGGCTGTAGCCACCTCGCAAGCGCACCGGCCCTCGATTACTGGCAGATCCCCTCGCGGGTTCCTACGGCCTCCTGGGAAACGCCCTGGATGGTCCACTGCCTTTACAGCTACCTGATCGCGCACCGCGCAGACGTCGTCTTCCTACCGGGCAATACATATGCCGTGGTCGGCGCGGCGATGAAGCTGCTGCTGGGCGATCACGCGCCGCCCATGACGCTCAAGGTCAGCAATGCGCTGTATCGTCCCGACATGCCTGCTTTCGTGCGGCGAGGCTACGGGATCTGGCTGCGCGCCCAGGGCCGCCTGTTCGATCGCCTGGTCGGACTGTCGGAACCGATGGCGCGGGAAATTCGCGAGACGACGGGCGCCGAGGCCGCGCGGGTCGATGTCATCGCCAATCCCATCCTGACCCGCGCCCGCCTGCGCGCGCTGGCGCGCAGCGAAAGGCGTCCCGGTTCGGTCTGGGGCACGCGCTACCTGACGGCGGGCCGCCTCGTGCCGCAGAAGAACCACGCCATGCTGCTGCGCGCCTTCGCCCATGCCGCGCGGCCTTCGGACAGCCTGACGATCGCCGGCGAAGGCCCCGAGCGCGGCGCCATCGAGCGGCTCGCCGCGGAACTGGGCATTGCCGACCGGGTGCGCCTGGCCGGTCACCTTGCCAGCATCGACCCGCTAATGGCGGAGGCCGACGCCTTCGTTCTCAGTTCCGATTACGAAGGGCTTCCCGGCGTCATCGTCGAGGCGCTTGCCGCCGGACTGCCGGTGCTGTCGACCGACTGCTGCGTCAGCATGGATTGCCTGGTCGAAGGCGGCCGCACCGGCTTGCTGGTGCCGCGCGGCGACGAACAGGCCTTTGCCGATGGCCTCGCCCGCATCCGCGACTTTGCAGGAGACCCCCAGCGGGCCCGCGACATCGCCGCGCGATACGAAGTCGAGGAGGCGGCGCGCCGCTATCTCGACATGATGGCGCAAGTGCGCCGCGAACGCGAAAACCAGCGGCGACACCGGCTGGGGCTGAGTGCCTGGGCGACGCACTCACCCTGGCAGCGGTCGCTTTGACCCAGAACCCTTCGCGGAGAACTTCGTGACAGAAACCGCAGCCGTCCTGGCGCCCGATACGCCCGCCATCCAGCTCACCCCGCAGGATCGCAACCCGCGCCTCGGGCGCAATGCCCTGTTCTCGATCGCCCTGTCCCTTGCCGTGATCGCGGCGGTATTCCACGAGATGGGCGGGCTCGACATGCGCCGCCTCCTGGCCATGGTGCCCGAAAGCCCGATGTTCTGGGCCGTCTTCGCGGCGAGCTACCTTGTGACGCCTGCCAGCGAGTGGCTGATCTTCCGCCGGCTCTGGGGCATTCCCGGCGCCGGGATGCTCGCGCTGCTGCGCAAGAAGGTCTACAACGAGCTGCTGCTGGGCTATCTCGGCGAAGCCTATTTCTACACCTGGGCGCGGCGCCGGGTATCGCTGGACGCGGCGCCCTTCGGCGCGGTGAAGGACGTGGCGATCCTCTCGGCCATGGCCGGAAACGGCGTGACGATCGCCTTGCTGGCCGTGATGGTGCCGATCGTGGGCACCACCCGCCTCGGTCTCGATGCCAGTATGGTCACCCTCTCGCTGGGCGTGCTGGTGGTGGTCTCCGCCATCGCTATGGTCTTCCGCCGGCGGGTGTTCACCCTGCCCCGCGCCGAACTGACCATGATCACCCAGATCCACCTCGGCCGCATCGCCCTGACCACCCTGTTCAACGCCATGCTCTGGCATCTCGTCCTGCCCGAGGTGCAACTGTCCTGGTGGCTGTTCCTGGCAACGCTGCGCCTGCTGGTATCGCGCCTGCCGCTGATCCCGAACAAGGACCTGCTCTTCGCCGGGGTCGCCGTCCTCGCTCTCGGCCGCGAGCAGGACATCGGCGCGCTGATGACGCTGATGGCCGGACTGATCCTGGCCGCGCACCTGCTGCTGGGCGGCATGCTGGCGATCAAGGACCTGACAGCGCCGGAGCAGCCGGCATGAGCCCGCTGGCGATCACCCCTCTCCTCGCTGCCGCGCTGGTTCCTTCCACGCCAGACCTCGGCAAGGCCGAAGGTCTCTGCCGCGCGAACGAGAGCGGCCCGGCCTTCGTCGTCGAGCCGGTGGGCCTCAAGGATCGCACGGGCAAGCTGAAGCTGGAGGTCTATCCCGCGAACGAGAAGGACTTCCTGGCCGACGATAACCTGCTGGTAAGCGCGGGCAAGGTCTTCCGCCGGGTGGAGGTACCCCTGCCTGCCAGCGGCACGCCGAGCCTCTGCATCCGCCTGCCCGGCCCCGGCACTTATGCCGTCAGCCTGCTTCACGACCGCGACAACGACCGCAAGTTCAACTGGAAGATCGACGGCATCGGTTTCGCCGGAAATCCGAAGCTGGGCTGGGGCAAACCAAGCGTCCGCAAGGCGAGCGCCACGGCGGGAAGCGGGCTCACCGCGCTCCGCATCGTCCTCAATTATCGCAGCGGGCTGGGAGTCGCCCCGCTCAGGCAAGGAACCTGACGGCATGAAGATCGTCGATGTCTGCGCTTTCTATTCGCCCCAGGGCGGCGGTGTACGCACCTATGTGGAGCAGAAACTGCGGATCGGCCCGGTGCTGGGCCACGAGATCGTCATCCTCGCCCCCGGCGACGAAGACGCCGTGATCGAACGCGGAGCCGGTGCCCGCATCGTGACCGTGAAAAGCCCGCGCTTCCCGCTCGACCGGAAATATGGCTACTTCGCCGAGGCCGAACGGCTCCACGCGGCGCTGGATGCACTGGCCCCGGATTTCGTCGAGGCGACCTCGCCCTGGCGGAGTGCCGGGCTGGTGGCGGACTGGCCGGGCGCGGCTCCGCGCAGCCTTGTCATGCATGCCGACCCGCTTTCCGCCTATGCCTACCGCTGGCTTGGCAACATCTTCTCGCGCCAGACGATCGACCGGCAGTTCTCCGTATTCTGGGAGCACTTGCGCCGCCACAGCCGCAAGTTCGACCATGTCGTCTGCGCCAACAGCGATCTTTCGCGCCGGCTCGACGAAGGCGGAGTCTCTCACACCGTCACCATCCCGATGGGCGTGGAAGCGGACTGCTTTTCGCCCGCTCATCGCGATCCGGCCTTACGCGCACACCTGCTGGCAGATTGCGGCCTGCCCGAAAGCGCCGCGCTGCTGCTGGCGGTGGGACGCCTGGCGCCGGAGAAGCGCTGGCCGCTGGTGATCGACGCGGTGAGCATGGCCAGCCAGCAGAGCCCCATCGGTCTCGTCATGCTGGGCGAAGGCCGCGAACAGCGCGCGATCCTGAGGCACATCGCCGGAAATCCCCATGTCCGCCTCTTCGCGCCGGAACGCAACCGGGCCGCCTTCGCGCGAATCATGGCGAGCGCGGATGCTCTGGTCCATGGCTGCGAGGCGGAGACGTTCTGCATGACGGCTGCCGAAGCGCGGGCCAGCGGCATCCCGGTCATCGTGCCCGATGCCGGCGGGGCGGCCGACCATGCAGCAGGCGGCGCCGGACGGACTTACGCGGCGGCCGATTGCAATGCGGCGGCGGCGGCGATCCTCGACGTGGTGCGTGCACGCCCTCGCCCCGCCGTGACGGCGCGGACCATGGAAGAGCACTTCCGCGAACTCTTCGCCGCTTACGCCCAGTGCCTCGTTCGGCAGCGCAGGGCTGCCTGAGAAGCCTGGCCTTCGCGGGGCAACCTGCCCTTCCGTTTCTTACCGGGCCTGTTGTCCTGCCGGCTGCCCAGCCTGCGCTTCAGTCCTTTGCCAGCCTCCGCCAAGCGCGAGGAAGACCGCGATCTGATCGTCGACAAGCGCGGTTTCCGCCGCGGCATGATTGACCTGGGCCGTCGCCAAGGCGCCCTGGGCGCTGAGCAGGTTCAGGAAATCGCTGCGCCCGAACCGGAACAGCTTGCCGGCCTGCTGTGCGGAAAGGCCCGCGCTGTCGCTGGCACGGCCGAGGGCCGCGGCACGGTCGGTATCGCGTGCATAGGATTCCAGCGCCGTCTCGGTGCCGCGCAGGGCATCGAGCACGGTCTGGTCGAACCTGGCGATGTCCGCCTCCACCTGGGCATTCGCCGCTTCGATGCGGGCGCGGATGATCGGGCGATTGGGGAAGGACCAACTGAGCAGCGGCCCCAGGCTGAAGCCGAAGCTATGGGTCTTGCCGAAGTTCTCCAGCTTGCCGTCGTTGATGATGCCCCCGCCGATGCTGACCGTGGGGTAGAGGTCTGCCGTGGCGACGCCGATGCGGGCGGTATCGCCGGCAATGGTGCGCTCGGCCTGGCGAATGTCCGGGCGGCGGCGGATCAGCGCGGCGCCGTCGCCGACCGGCATCGGCTGCGACAGGCGCGGCAGGGTCGCGCAGCTTTCCACTTCCCGGGGATACTCCGCCGGCGCCTTGCCGAGCAGGGTTGCCAGCAGATAGAGCGAGGCCTGCCGCTTGGCATAGAACGCAGGCAGGTTGGCCTTGCTGCTTTCCACGGCCGTGCGCGCGCGGCTGACATCGAAAGCCGTTCCGCGCCCGCCACGCTGGAGCCTTCCGGTGGCGTTCAGCGTCTGCTGCTGCAGCGTGATCACTTTCTGGACCGTGGCGATCTGGTAGTTCGCGGCGCAGACGTCGGCATAAGCCTTGGTGGTGGCGGCCGCGACGCTGATCCGCACGGCATCGCGCGCGGCCTCCACCGCTTCGCGGTCGGCCAGGCTGCTCTCGATGGCGCGCTTGATCTTGCCATTGAGGTCGAGCGGGTAGGACAGGGTCAGGCCGAGATCGTACGTCAGCACGCCCGGCAGGTTGGTACCAGCCGAAGCGGTCGAGTAATCACGCTCCAGGTCGGCGTCGGCGCCGATGGTGGTGGCAAGGGTCTTCTGGCCCGCGGTTTCCCGAAGAACTGCATCGGCCTTGCGCAAGTTCGCATCGGCCACGCGAATGTTCGCATTGGCCTCCAGCGCCTGCTCGACGAGGCCGTCCAGCTGCGGATCGTCGTAGAGCTTCCACCAGCGATCGGGCAGCTCGGCCTGCGAGAACTGCGGCCCCTGCCCCGAGACGAAGGGGCCATTCGCGGCCGGCGTCGTCGCCGCGGAATCGGCGGGCGGCGCGTAGTCCGGTCCTGCCGTGGCGCAGCCGGCCAGAAGTGCGAGCGCCAGAAGCGAAACGCCGCTGCGGATCACGTCGTGGGCTCCCCGGAAGGCGCTGGCTGAACCGGCTGTACCGGCTGTACTTTCTGGGCGGGCTGGACCGGCCTGGCATTCCTGCGGCCGGCATCGCCCGGTTGCTCGATCGTCACCGTGGCCGTGCGGCCGGCGATCAGGCTCACGTCCCTGGGTACCTCGGTCAGCCGCACGCGCACCGGAATGCGCTGGGCGAGACGGACCCAGGTGAATGTCGGATCGACGCTCGGAAGAAGATTGCGGGAATCGCTGCGGGTCGTGTCGTTGATGCCCGCGGCGATGCTCTCGACCACGCCCTTCAGCGGACGCGCCTCACCCATGAGCACGACCGTGACCGGCGAGCCGACATGGATATTGGCGAGCTTGGTTTCCTCGAAATAACCCTCGATGCGGATGGAATCGCGGTCGATCAGCGCCATCGCCTGGTTGCCCGGCGCCACGTAGTCGCCCGGATGCAGGTCGAGGTTAGTGACGGTGCCGTTCACCGAAGCCTTCACATTGGTGCGCGCCAGGTCGAGCTTGGCCTTGTCGAGCGCGCTCAGCGCCTGGTCCAGGGCCGCGCGCGCGGTGGCGACGGCGGCGACGTTCTGTTCGTGAGTCTCGGTGGCCACGAGATCGCCGAGCGCAAGGTCGCGCTTGGCTTCGCGCTGGGCCTGGCCCAGCCTGGCCTGCGCGCTCGCCACGGCAGCCTGCGCCTGCTCCACCGCCAGCGAATAGCGCGGTCGGTCGATCACGAAGAGTAGATCGCCGGCCTTGACCTCCTGGTTGTCCCTGACTTCCACCGATGTGACCAGCCCGCCGATATCGGGGGTGACGCGCACGACATCCGCACGAACGCGGCCGTCGCGTGTCCAGGGGCTGTCCTCGTAATGGCGCCAGAGCCAGACCGCGATCACTGCGGCCAGGATCACGAGGATGGTGGTGGCGAGGCTGGGAGCGAGCCGAGCAAGAAAGYGCTTCATTGGCGGAAACCGATCAAGGGAGAGGCCCAGACGAGAAGCCCGAGCACGAGGATGTAGAGGCACAGGTCCACCGCCGCACGATAAGCGAAGAGGCGGTAGAAACCGATAAGATTGGCGATGCGCATCAGCACCAGGGTGATGATCGAGGCGATGACCGCAAGAACCAGAAGCGTGGGTAGGAACACCCCGTCGATGGAGACTTCGCCCCTCATGCCGGCATCTCCGAGAGCGGCGCCACCGGCGAAGGACCGGCGGAGGGGAACAGATTGCGGCGCAGGCTGACCAGCCCCAGCGCCCCCGCACGGCTGAGCTGCGGGTCTTCGTCGTTCAGCACGGCGGTCATGGCAATGTCGATATCCTCAAGCAGGATGGGGTCGGCGGGTGCGGGGCGGTCGGGATCGAGGCCCCGGTAATATTCGCCCACCTTCCGGAGCACTTCGGTGAGCGGACCACGGCGGGACGTGGGCATGGCCAGGCGCAGTTCGCGCAGTTCGCCGATGGCCACGCCGGTCCGCAGATCGCGCAAGGCGTCATAGAGCGGCGCACCGGGCGAGCGGCCGGACATGGCCAGACGCGGCGCCAGAAGGGCGATCCGGTCGAGCATGCGGTTGATCCAGGCGCGCACGTCCGGCGGGCTCATCATGTTGGCGCGCTCGGCGATGTCGGCCCAGCCCGCCCGAACGGTGCGACGGATCGCGGCATGAGTGCCGGTCGAACTGAGCAGGCGGATGACGATGATGGCGAAGATGATGCCCACCAGCTGCGCGAGCGCTCCGTTCACGAAGCCCGCAAAGCCGCCTACATAGCGGTCGGAAACGAGCACCGGCGATCCCAGGCCCAGCAGCATCGGCAGCGCGATGCCGCTCCAGCGCGGGGACTGCATAAGCGCGCCCAGCATCAGCAGCATCGGCGCCATGGCTGCGGCATATTCCAGGAAACCATCGAGCCGCGGCATGAGCACGAAGCCATAGAGCAGCCCGATCAGCGTCGCGATGAGGGTTCCGGCAAAGAACGTGCGCAAAGGCGCGAGCGGGTCCGGTGCCGCCGCGAACAGCGCAGTGAACACGCCTGCCAGCATGACCGCCGTCGCCCCTTCGTGCCAGCCGCTGCCGATCCACAGCGCACAGCCGATGGCGATCGTCAGGAAGGCCCCGATGGCACCGCGCGTGGCGCCGCCGACATCGACATGCAGCTCGCGTCCGCGGCGGCCTTCCACGAGTTCGGCAGCGCGCGGGCTGACCGGGCGGGTGGTGTTGGTGCCAAGCTGCTCGGCCAGGATGCGGCAATCGCGGTGCGCCCCGATCAGCGAGGAAAGGCGCGAGAGCAGGCTGAGCAGGATCAGCGCATTCCACGAGGCATCGGGGCCGATCCGAGGCTCCAGCGCACGGCTCCGCTGCTGCAGCGCTATGGCCGCCGCCTCGCGTTCCGGCAGCGACATGGCGCCAAGGCCGCCGAACCAGTCACGCGCATCCGTCAGCAGGGCCTGAACTTCGGCAGGAACCGCGTCCACCGCGTGAAGCTGCGCGATCCGGTCGGACACGGCGGCGCCCAGCGGCATGATCAGCGAGAGTTGATCCTGAAGCGCACGCACGGTGCGGATGCGCGGCGCGATGCGCGTGCTTTCGTAAGGCAGGTGGATCGAGAGCTGGTGCAACTCGGTGACGTCCAGCGCGAGCCGCTGGCGCTCCTTGTCGATCGCCGGATCGGTCTCAAGCTGGAGCGAATCGCGCGACCAGCGCTCGGCGTCGGCCAGAATGTTGGACACGCGCTGCAGCATGAAGGCCGAAACCGATTGCGGCAGGACCAGCGCATGGACGAAGCTGCCGCAGAGGATACCGATGGTGATCTCCTGCACGCGCAGGGTCGCCACGGTGAAGATCGTGTCCGGCACGTCGACACTGGGCAGCACGATGAGCACGGCGGTATAGCCCGCCAGCACGAAAGCATAGGAGCGCGGCGTGCGGTCCAGAAGCGAGACGAAGACGCACAGCGCCAGCCAGCCGCCGATGCCGATGGTCAGCAGTTCGGGGGAGTTGACGAGGTTCGGCACGATGATGACGGCCATTCCCGCGCCGACGAAAGTACCGATCACGCGGAACATCGCCTTGGACACGACGGCGCCGGCCAGGGGCTGCGCCACGATGTAGGATGTCAGGAACGCCCAGTAGGGTCGCTCCAGCCCGATCGAAAGCGCGATATAGATAGCCAGCATCGAGGCCAGGTAGGCCTTCACGGAGAACAGCGCGGCGTCCAGTCCGAAACGCTTCGTCATTGCCGGGCGGCGCTTTCCGCTATGCGCGCAGCGATGCGGTCAAGCACCCGCACGACAGTCTCGACGTCTTCGCCTGGAATGCCATCCAGAAGCGTCGCGCGCAACTCGATCAATCGCTTGTCGATGCGGCGGGCAGCGGCGGCGCCCTCGTCGGTGAGGCGCAAGTGCTTGGCACGGCGGTCGCTGTCGTCGGCGATGCGCTCGACGAGACCGGCATCTTCCAGCAAGTGCAGGGTTCGCACGAGCGAAGGTTCCGTCACGTTGATGGCGCGCGCAAGGTCGCCCTGCCGCACCTCGTTGCCGAGGCGCAGCAGGTGGACCAGCGCCCACCCCGAGGAGTTGGAAACTCCCAGCGAGGACAGCGCCGAATCGGCCAGTTGCTGCCATGAACGCGAAACCGGCCCCAACCTTGCGGCCAGAGCCTTCTCGCTCGATTGTCGATCCTGCATGGCCTGAGTAATTAGAGTGCTAACTAATCTTCGCAAGATATTTTGGCGTCGATATTGCGGCATCGGAGTTGAGTTTATTGCAAATGAGCCTGTCGGCCTTGCCGGCACGGCCGGGCTGCAATTCCATCCGATCCGAAGGCTCAGGTTTCGGGCCGATATGCTGGCGCAGCGCCGAATTTTCCTGCCGCAATCCGGGCGCCCGTCTTGCTATTGCTGACCGGCCAGAGCGACTTTGCAAAAGCTCGCAGGGGTGGCGCCTGTGAAACGAGGGCGCTAAGTCGCTGCAAATGCCCATTACCGCCCGGAGAATAACTTTGCGCCGATCGATCCTCGCCCTCGGCCTGTCTGCCCTTGTGCTGGCTGCCACGCAGCCCGCCCTCGCCCGCCAGACCGAGGCTGCGGAAAAGGTGGCAGAGGCCGCGCCGGTCACTGCTCCGGCCCGGGAGGAGCAGTCGGCTACCGCCCCCCACGCCATGGTCGCCGCTGCCAATCCGCTGGCGGTGAAAGCGGGGGTGGACGTTCTCAAGGCCGGCGGCTCGGCGATCGACGCAGCCGTGGCCATCCAGGCCGTGCTCGGCCTTGTCGAGCCCCAGAGTTCGGGCCTGGGGGGCGGCGCCTTCATGGTCTACTACGATGCGAAGACCCGGCAGGCGACAGCCTATGACGGCCGCGAAGTCGCACCCGCCGGTGCCGGCGATCATCTGTTCTTCGACGAGAACGGCAAGCGGCTGCCTTTCGTCACCGCCGTGCTGGGCGGCATCTCGACCGGCGTGCCCGGCGCCATCGCCATGCTCGACATGGCCCACCGCGATCACGGCAAGCTCGCCTGGGGCAAGCTCTTCGATCAAGCCCATGTCCTCGCGCAGGACGGCTTCGCCGTCAGCCCGCGCCTGGCCCGCATGATCGCAAGCAAGGCACCCCAGGCTTCCGCGCCCGACGCCAGGCGCTACTTCACCAAGGCCGACGGCACGCCCTATCTGGCCGGCGACCGCCTGAAGAACCCCGACTATGCTCGCTCGCTGGAACGCATTGCACGGTACGGTGCTTCCGGTCTGCTGACCGGGCCGATTGCGCAGCAGATCGTCGAGCGCGTGCACCAGGGGCCGTACCCGAGCACGCTCACCCTGTCGGACCTGGCGAGCTATCGCCCGCACTCCGGCCCCGCGCTCTGCAATCCTTACCGCATCTACCTCGTCTGCACGCCCCAGGCGCCCTCGGGCGGCCCCGGATTGCAGATCGCGCTCGGCGTGCTCGAACACACCGACATCGACAAGCGCAGTGCCACTGACGAGAAAGCCTGGTTCGCGTTCGCCCAGGCCAGCCGCCTGGCTTACGCCGACCGCGACCGCTACGTGGGCGATCCGGCCTTCGTGCAGGTGCCGCTCGATGGCCTGCTCGATCCGCACTATCTCAAGGGCCGCGCGGCCGAGATCGGCGACCGGGCCGGGCCGGTGACTTTCGGCATGCCCCGGGGCGCCCCCAAAGTCGGGATCGACGCCACCGACGAGCCGGGCGGAACCAGCCACATCGTCGTGATCGACGCACAAGGCAACGTCGTGTCCATGACCACCACGGTCGAGAGCATCTTCGGCTCCGGCCGCATGGTGGGCGGCTTCTTCCTCAACAACCAGCTCACCGACTTCTCGTTCAGCCCCACTGACGACGACGGCGCGAAAGCGGCCAACGCCCCCGGCCCCGGCAAACGTCCACGCTCCAGCATGGCGCCCGCCATCGTGCTGACGCCGCAGAAGAAGTTCGTGGCCGCCGCGGGATCGCCGGGCGGTTCCGCAATCCAAGCCTACAACCTGAAGGTGCTGGTGGCCCTGCTCGACTGGAAGATGACGCCGCAGGACGCCGTCTCGCTGCCCAATCTCGTCGCCAAGGGAGACAGCTACAGCGCCGACATGTTCCCCCAGCCGATCATGCAGGGCCTCGCGGCGCGGGGCATGACCCTGTCCACCTCGCGCGGGGAAGAGTCCGGGCTCCAGGCTATCGTCGCGACGCCGAAGGGCTATGTCGGCGGCGCCGATCCCCGGCGCGAAGGCGTGGCGCGCGGGTTCTGAACGCAGTTCGCCTTCCATCGCGTTGAAAATAGCATAATGTTCGCCTAGGGGCCGCTGCCTTCAATCCCACCGCCCCCAAGGGAGACGACATGGCAGGCGATCAGGACGGACAGAGCGAAGGTCCCGGCATCAGGTCCTCCGCAGGAAGCCTCGGGCTGACCGCCGCCATCGCGCTGGTCATGGGCAACATGATCGGTTCGGGCGTATTCCTGCTGCCGGCCAGCCTGGCGCCTTTCGGATGGAACGGCGTGATCGGCTGGGCGACCACCATCAGCGGCGCGCTGATCCTGGCCTATGTGCTCAGCCGGCTCACCCGCGCGCGTCCGGCTGCGGGCGGCCCGGCCGGCTTCGTCACTGACGCTTTCGGGCGTCGGGCGGGGTTCTTCATCAGCTGGATCTATCTCGTCTCGCTCTGGACCTCGGTCGTGACCATTGCCGTGGCCGCCGTCAGCTACCTGTCGAGCATGGTGCCCTTCCTGGGCTATGGAGAGCACGTCCCTGCCCTGGCCGCTATCGCCCTGCTCTGGCTGATGACGCTGGTGAACTTGCGCGGGACGCGCGCCGCCGGGAATTTCCAGATCGTCACGCTCGCGCTCAAGGTCATTCCGCTACTGGTCGTGATCCTGCTGGCGATCTACATCCTGTCGAGCGGCAAGGCGCAGCTTCCGGCCTTCGATGCCGGGCAGGTCCATCTCGGCGCCATCAACGGCGCCGCCACACTGACGCTCTGGGCGCTGCTCGGCTTCGAATCTGCCAGCGTCGCCGCCGCGCGGGTCCGCAATCCCGAAGTGAACGTCGCGCGCGCGACGCTCTGGGGCACGGCGCTGACGGGGGTGCTCTATCTCATGGTCTGTTCCGCCATCGCCCTTCTGCTGCCGGGCGATGTCGCGGCCCATTCCGCAGCCCCCTTTGCCACTTTCGTCGCCCGCTTCCTCGATGGAGACGTCGCCACGCTGGTCGCCGTATTCGCGGTCATCAGCTGCATCGGCGCGCTTAACGGCTGGACCCTGCTCGAAGCCGAAATGGTGCGCGACATGGCCGCCCGGCGCCTGCTCCCGCGCTGGTTCGCAGAGACCGACGCGCGCGGCACTGCGCGCCGGGCCCTGCTGATCTCGGCCGTGATCGCCAGCTTCTTCGCCGCGATGAACGCCAGCCGGACGATGCAGGCCCTGTTCGAGTATCTGCTGCTGCTCTCCACTTCCGCCACGCTGTGGCTTTACCTCGCTTGTGCGCTTGCTGCGCTCAAGCTGGGCATTGCCCGCATACCGGCGCTGATCGGCGCGCTCTATGCGCTCTGGACGCTATGGGGTGCGGGTATCGGCGCCAGCGGGTTGAGCTTCGTGCTGATGGTCCTGGGCCTGCCGATCTGGCTCTGGTTGAAGCGCAACGAAATCGACTAGGCCAGCAGGCAGTCGAGCCACTTTTCGACGAGCCCTTCGGCCTCGACCGGCGTGAAGGGCGGTTTGCCAAGGCTCAGTTCCAGCCAGAGCCCATCGATCAGCGCCGTCAGCGCCACGGCGGGCAGGCGCGTATCGGCAAGGTCCGGTCGCAGC
This sequence comes from Novosphingobium sp. YAF33, assembly GCF_052113265.1. Lineage (NCBI taxonomy): Bacteria > Pseudomonadati > Pseudomonadota > Alphaproteobacteria > Sphingomonadales > Sphingomonadaceae > Novosphingobium > Novosphingobium sp. YAF33. The sequence continues at coordinate 38,279 of NZ_JBFRCW010000003.1, read as the reverse complement.
GCGCGGATCAGGTCGTCCATCCCGCTGCGAAACTCCCCGTAGATCTCCTTGTGAAGCCGGGCGATCGCCGGGTCGGTCGGCGTCATGCTCCAGAACGCCAGCCATGTCGCGAGCAGTTCGGGATCCGCGATCGGCGCCCGGAAGCTGGCGGAGAGATAGGCGAGAAGCCGCGCTCTCGGATCGGTGCCTGCTTCCGCCACGGCCTCTTCCAGCGCCAGCGCCACGCGGTTGCCCGTCCAGCGATAGGCCTCGGCAATCGCTTCTCCGACGCCTGAAAAATAGTGACGGAGCAGCCCCGGCGAAACGCCGGCCGCCGCGCAGATCGATCGCACCGAAGTGCCGCCGGCGCCTTGCGCGGCCAGGCAGCGCGCGGTTGCCTCTACCAGGCTTTGCCGCCGCTCGTCGGGATGTTCCCGCGTGTAGGATTGCTGCTTGCCCATCACCTTGTTATACGATCGTACAATAAGGAGAGACCCATGGCAACGCAGCCCCGCGACATCGAGGAGACCGACCCGCTCGATGGCTGGAGCCTGCCGGCCTGGACGTATTCCGATCCCGAATTCTTCGCCGCCGAAAGAGAACGCGTCTTCGCGCCGAGCTGGCAAGTGGTCTGCCATGAGAGCGACGTGGCCGAGGCGGGCGATTGGCACACGCTGGAATATATCGGCGAAAGCGTGATCGTCGTGCGCGGCCATGACCGGCGACTGCGCGCCTTCACCAATGTCTGCCGTCATCGCGGATCGCGCTTGGTCGATGGACCGAGCGGCTGCGCCCGAAAGCTGGTCTGCCCCTATCACGCCTGGGTCTACGATCTCGACGGCCGCCTGACTGGCGTGCCCGACAGCCAGAGCTATCCCCAGTTCGACAAGGCCCGGCACGGCCTTTCTCCCGTGGGCATCGAAGTCTGGCGCGGGTTCATCTTCGTGCGGCTGGTCGATGACGGCGGCCCCACGGTCGGCCAGATGATGGCTCCTTACGAGGCCATGATCGCTCCCTACCGTTTCGAGGACCTGAAGACCCTCGGCCGTGTCACCACGCGCCCGCGCGCGGTGAACTGGAAGAACGTGGGCGACAACTATTCGGACGGACTGCATATCCCCGTCGCCCATCCCGGCCTGACGCGCCTGTTCGGCGCCAGCTACGGGGTCGAGGCGGAGGCGCATGTCGATCGCATGTGGGGCGATCTGATGGACCGGCCCTCGGCCAACTGGTCCGAACGCATGTACCAGCGCCTGCTGCCGCCGGTTCCGCACTTGCCGGAGGATCGCCAGCGCCACTGGCTCTATTTCAAGCTCTGGCCGAACGTAGCCTTCGATATCTATCCCGATCAGGTCGATTTCATGCAGTGGCTGCCGACCGGCCCGGAAGCCTGCACGATCCGCGAGATCAGCTACGTCCTGGACGATGACCGGCGGGAGATGCGCGCCGCGCGCTATCTCAACTGGCGCATCAACCGGCAGGTCAATGCCGAGGATACCGCCCTCGTCACCCGCGTGCAGGCAGGCATGGCCTCGCGCAGCTTTTCGGTCGGGCCGCTTTCCGACAAGGAAGTCTGCCTGCGCCGCTTCTGCAAGCGCATCCGCGAACTGATCCCCGAAGCCCGCCAGAACGAGCGGCCTTCATCCGGCTGGAGCCAGGCATGACCCGGAAGTACGATGCCGTCATCATCGGCGGCGGCCACAACGGCCTTGTCTGCGCATTCTACCTTGCCCGCGCGGGACTGAAGGTTCGCATTCTGGAGCGCCGCGACGTGGTCGGCGGAGCGGCGGTGACAGAGGAATTCCATCCCGGCTTCCGCAATTCCGTCGCCAGCTACACGGTCAGCCTGCTCCAGCCCAAGGTCATCGCCGACATGCGCCTGGCCGAGCATGGCTACCGCGTGATCGAGCGCCCGATTTCCAACCTGCTGCCGCAGGAAGACGGCGGCTACCTGAAGCTCGGCGGCGGGCTGGCGCGCACGCAGGAGGAGTTCCGCCGGTTCTCCGCGCACGATGCCGAAGTGCTGCCGGCCTATTACGATGCGCTGGAAGTCGTGGCCGAAGTGCTGCGCGACCTCGCCCTGAAATCGCCGCCCAATGCCGGCGACGGTTGGCGCGGGCTGATCGATGCGGCCTTGCAGGGTCGCAAGCTGGCAGGCCTCTCCATCGAAGCGCAGCGCGACGTGCTGGACCTGTTCACCAAGTCCGCCCGCTCGCTGCTGGACGGCTGGTTCGAGAGCGAGGCGGTGAAGGCCGCCTTCGGTTTCGACGCGGTGGTCGGCAACTATGCCTCGCCCGATACGCCGGGCAGCGCCTATGTCCTGCTGCACCACGTCTTCGGTGAAGTGAACGGCAAGAAGGGCGCATGGGGCCACTCGGTCGGCGGCATGGGCCAGATCACCCGCATCATGGGCGAAGTCTGCCGCAAGCTGGGCGTGGAGATCAGCCTGGAGAGCCCCGTGGAGCAAGTGCTCATCGACGGCGGCAAGGTCGCCGGCGTCCGGCTGGAAAGCGGCGAGGAGATCGCGGCAACCCGCGTGATCGCCAATGTCGGGCCCAAGCTGCTCTATGGCAGGATGATCGCCGGGAGCGACCTCACCCCCGACTTCCAGCGCCGGATGAAGGGCTTCAGGACAGGCAGCGGCACGTTCCGCATGAACGTGGCGCTGTCCGAATTACCGAGGTTCACCTGCCTGCCCGAACCGGGAGAGCATCACCGGTCGGGCATCATCATCGCGCCGACGCTGGACTACATGGACCGCGCGTTCCTTGACGCCAAGTTGCATGGCTGGTCGAAGAAGCCGATCGTGGAGATGCTGATCCCCTCCACCGTGGACGACAGCCTCGCGCCCGAAGGCCGGCATGTCGCCAGCCTGTTCTGCCAGCAGTTCGCACCGGAACTACCGGCCAATGACGATGGAACGCCCCGCGACTGGGACGCCGAGGAAGACAAGGCGGCCGACACCATCATCGATACGGTGGAGCAATATGCGCCGGGCTTCCGTGCCTCGATCCTCGGCCGCCAGGTGCTCAGCCCCAAGGGTCTGGAGCGCAAGTTCGGGCTTGTCGGCGGCGACATCATGCACGGCAACCTGACGCTCGACCAGATGTGGTCGGCGCGGCCGGTGCTGGGCCACGGCGCCTATCGAGGGCCGATCAAGGGCCTCTACATGTGCGGATCGGGCAGCCACCCCGGCGGCGGAGTGACGGGTGCGCCCGGCCACAACTGCGCCCATGAAGTGATTGCGGACACCAGACGCTTCGGGAATGGCTTCGCGCGCTTCGTTTCATGACTTATTTGCAAGCCGCCGCCGCTTCATCCCTTCTCTCGGTCATCTGGCCGAATAGAGACAGACCCGATTGGCCGTAATTGGTTTGAGGCAAGTAGACGAACCGTTTTTACTCGCCCGCTTCCTCGCGGGCATGTGAAAGCAGTTCGGCGGGTTGCCGAAAAGCCAGGAAAATCATTTGTCCGGAATACTCAATACCGACGTACGGCGCAGGTCCGATGCAATATCCGTTGCACGCGTGATCTGTATACTCGGGGTCGTCTATGTCCACGCCTGGACCGGGCTAACCGGATATGACCTCCAGCTTGCCCATGGCACGCCGCAGGAAAATCTGCGGTGGGTGCTGATGGACGTGTTCGGACGCAGCGCCGTGCCTCTGCTGGGCCTTATCTCCGGCTGGCTGGTCGCGGGATCGAGCCGGACCTTCGACTGGGCCAGCCATGTCGGCCGCAAGGCCAAGACCATTCTCCTGCCGATGGTGCTCTGGAACGCGCTCGCAATCCTGCTCGTGTCCGGAGCGGCGGTGGCGACCAAGCTGGCGGCGCCTACGCCGCAATCGATGGACTGGATCTTCCAGGAAATCTTCATCGCCAGCCGCAACCCGGACATCAATGTCCAGATGCCGTTCCTGCGTGACCTGTTCCTCTGCATGCTGCTGGCGCCGCTGCTGGTTCGCTGCGGCAAGCGCACGCTCTTCGCCATCGCCCTGGTGGCAGCGCTGTGCCAGATCGGCGGCTACGGTCCGCCGGTGTTCATGCGCGCTTCGATCCCGTTCTTCTTCACCCTGGGCATCATCGCCCGGCGCGAGAACCTGGCCGACCGGATCGCGGCCTGGCCGCTTTCCGCTGCCCTCACGCCTTTCGCCGTGCTGACTGCGGTGCAGCTCTACTTCACGCTCGTCGTAGACTGGTCCCCGATCAGCCTGCCCGCTGCCACGCTGGACCTTGCGGTGCGGATCTCGGCCGCCCTTGCTTACTGGCGCATATCCTGGGGTCTGGCCGGAACCGTGGTGCGAACGCCGCTGCTGAAGATCGAGCCTTTCGCGTTCTTCCTGTTCTGCTCGCACCTCATCCTGATCTGGCTGGGCGGGCCGCTTCTGGGCCGCCTGTTCGGCACCCTCGGCTCGCCGCTATACCCGGTCTACCTGGTGGCCCAGCCGCTGATCGTCCTGCTGGCGGTAGTGCTTCTGGGCACCCTGCTCAGCCGCGCCGCTCCGGGGCCTGCCCGCATCCTCAGCGGCGGCAGGCTGAGCAGGAGGAAGCTGGCGGCCACCTGAGCCGCCAGTCCCTGCTTCCCCCGTTTCAGGCCGCGCTCACTTTCCCGCGAGATCGGTGTAGAGGCTGATGTAGTACGTGATGCCGGGCCGCACATTGAGCAGCGGCAGGCGCTCGTTGAGGCCGTGGGCGAACTCGTCGGAGTCCTTCATCATCGAAGCGCTGGCGCCGTAGCTTGGCACGCCCAGCGCGCGATACCACATCGAATCCGAGGCGCCCGAAGCCTGCGAGGGGATGATCGGGATCGGTCCCCAGGCCGCTGTCACCGCCTTGCGCGTCGCGGCCACGAAATCCGGCCGCATCGGCGAGGCCGGCGACATCGTCGAGGCGTCCCCGGTCGCGTCGGAGAACTTGGCCGCGGGCATGTTCGCCACCTTTTCCAGTTCCGTCATGATTTCCTCGCGCGTGTGCCCGGGGAAGATGCGGCAGTTGATGTTGGCCGTGGCGCGCTGGGGCAAGGCGTTCTGGGCATGGCCGCCCGAGATCATCGTCGCAACGCAGGTCGTGCCCGTGCGGCCGACCATGGAGGGATTGGCGCGCAGCACCTTGAGCGCGGCTTCATCGCCGGGATTGGCGGCAAAGGCGCGCATGGCGCCGGCCAGGGTGGCATCGGGCTCCAGCTTGGCAGCCTCGACCCAGTAAGCGCGGGTGATGTCGTTCAGCTCGGGCTTGAAGTGATAGCTGCCGATCCGTTCCAGTGCCTGCGACAGCTGGACGATCGCGTTCTCCGTGCGGGGCGCCGAGCTGTGCCCGCCGGGGTTGGTGACCTCGATCTGGTAGTCGACGTAAGTCTTCTCGGCACCCTGCCATGACCAGAACGAGGGCTTGCCGGTCTTCTCCGAAAGCGTGCCCGAGGCGCCGTCGACGTTGAGCACGAGTTCGGCGTTCTTCAGCCGCTCCGCGATCAGCTTCGATGTCGCCATCGAGGTTTCCTCGTCGCCCGAGTAGGCGATGACGAGAGTGCGCCTGGGCTTGAAGCCCTGCTTGCGCAAGGCGATCATCGATTCCATCGCCAGCACCGCTTCGAACTTGGTGTCGCTGGCACCGCGTCCATAGAGGTAGCCGTTCTCGACCACGGGGGTGAAGGGATCGCGCTCCCAATCGGCGGGCTTGGCTTCCACCACGTCCATGTGCGCGGAGACGACCAGGGGCCGCAGCGAAGGATCGCTGCCGGGCCAGTTTGCGATCAGGTAGGCGGTGTCCTTGTGAGGGACGATCTCGATGTCCTTGGCCGTCCAGCCGTTCGCGAGCAGTTCCTTGCGGAACAGTTCGGCGACTTCGCGGGTCTTGTTACCCTCGCCTTCGACGGAGCGCAGGGCGATGGCCTGCTTCGATATTTCGAGAACCTGCTTTTCGGCCTCGGGATAGGCCTTGGGTGCGGCCTGGGCGACAGTGGCGCCCGCCAGAACGGCACCGAGCGTGAAGACGGTGGATGCGATAGCCCGCATGGATAATTTGCCCCCTGGTACTGCGATCACAAGTGGCATTGCGATCGGAAGTGACGTTGCGATCCGAAGTGATTGAGCATGCCCGATGGAGAATCGGGCCGAACGTCAATACTCTGTCGCATTCCAGGAGAGGACGCACCTCTTTTGCGCGTCCTCCCGCTTCCGCCCCCCCCTTCCCGGCTTTCAGGAATGGCTGCGGGCTTCGGCACGGCCGCCGCCCGCTGATCGTCAGGTGCTCAGGCCAGATCGAGCGCGCCGGTAAGGTCCCCAGGCGCCACGCCGCCCGCGGCGATCATGGCGTCTTCACGCATGGTCAGGCCCGGCAGCTTCTCCAGGCCAAAGCGGCGTGTCAGGAAGCGGGCGATCGAGCCCGTATCGTAGATCGTATGGTCCACGGCGCCCTTCTTCGCATGAGGGGAGACGACGACGGCCGGAATGCGCGTGCCCGGCCCCCAGCGATCGCCCTTCGGCGGCGCGACGTGATCCCACCACCCGCCGTTCTCGTCGAACGTGATGACCACCAGCATGCGTTCCCATTGCGGGCTCTCGCGCAGACCGTCGATAACCGCCGCGATGTGGCGATCGCCGGCGTCGATGTCGGAATAGCCGGCATGCATGTTGAGGTTGCCCTGCGGCTTGTAGAAGCTGACCGCGGGGAGCTTGCCCGCCTCGGCATCGGCCAGGAGGCGATTGGTGCGTGCGGTGCTGCCCTCTCCGCCGTCGCGCAAGTGCTTGGTGCGGTCCGGCGAACCGGGCGCGAAGCGCTCGTAATAGTTCAGCGGCTGATGATGCGGCTGGAAGTTCGGCCGCGAGGGGAACGCGGCGTCGTTCATCTTGCCTTCGAGCGCGGCATTCCACCCGCCCGCATACCAGGCCCAGTCCACATTCCGCGCGGAGAGCATGTCGCCGATGGTCTTGTGATGCTGCGGCACGAGCGTGTGTCCGCTGGCGGCATTGGCGTAACCCGGCTTCTCGGGATCGAGTTCATAAGTCGGCGCATAGGGCGGCAGCATCGTGTTCACGGCCCAGAAGTCGGGCGAGAGCGTGCTGGCGGAGAACATGGCCGGGCCGTCCATGGCGCTGGCCGGGGTCTTGGGATCGAGCTTGAGCTTGATGCCCTTGGGATCGCTGCCTTCGACTTGCGCGATGCGCTTGGCCGCGGGGCTCTTGTCAGCGTCGGGATAGAACGGCGGCTGGGCGCTGATCAGGTACTGGTGGTTGAGGAAAGAGCCGCCGAACGCACCCATGAAGAAATTGTCGCAGAGCGTGAATTCCCGCGCGATCTGCCAGAGACGCAATTGCGCGCGCATGTCGCCGTAATGGCCCATGACCAGCGCGCCGCTGTCTCCCCAGGCCGCGAAACCGTCGTTACGACCGCCGTTGATCTGCCACTGGTTCTGGTAGAAGGCGTGAACGAGGTCACGCGTGACCAGGCCATGCGGCAAGGGGTCGCCCTCGGGCGTCTTCAGCGCAAAGGGACCGTTGGCGATCGGGCCGAGGTCATCCGGGCCGATCAGGTACTCGGTATGCTCGACCACCTGCTTGCTGGGGACAAGGCCTTCCCAGATCTTCGGCAGCTTTTCCATGACCTTGCCGTCACGGTCGCGCTGAGCCGTGCGCTCGGCCGGGACGGAGGCCAGCGGCTGTTCGAGGCCGGGAAAATCGGCGAAGAGATTGTTGAAGCTGCGGTTCTCCGCATAGATCACGACCACGGTATCGATCGCTTCGCGCAGCCGGGCGTCGCTGACCGGAGCGGCGCTGTTCTTGCGCGCCTGCTTCGTTGCGGCGGCCGCTTCTCCCGGAGATCCGGCGACGGCGGCGGCGCCCAGCGCTGCTGCCAGTCCGCCCAGGAAGTCGCGGCGGTCCGGACGCACCACGGAGGCATCGGCCTGCGGTTCGGGAAGATCGGAATCGGTCATGGAAAGTCCTTGGGGGAGAGGAATTCCCGGCTGTTTGCGACCCGGATCAAGGCGCGTCAACCAATATGATATTTTGTATCATACCTGATTTGAACTCGACCTTGAAACCAGGACGAGCTTGATCGGCCAGCGAGGGGGTCGGCGCCTTGAACGAGCGCTCCGCTCGTGCCGTGATGGGCGGTTCGGCATGGCTGACGAACCGCCCGATCGCGTCAGGCCTTGGCGAAGCGGCGTTCGTTCCAGTTCACCGTCAGACCTTCGCTGGTCGTGCCGGCGGTGGTGTGCTGGGCGATCGTGCCCATGAAGTGCCATTCGCCGCGAACCTGCTCCGGCGTCATCTGGAGCGAGACGTAGCCGCGGCGGCTGGTATCGGCGAAAGCCAGCCCCGGGTTCGCCGCGCGCAGCGCCTTGGACAGGTCGGCCGCGGGCACCGACGGCAGGTAAGCCTCGAAGCCCGGCGAGGTGACGGAGTGGCCGGCATATTCGACGCCCGCTGCCGATCCGTCCACCGAGAGTTCGCTGCCCCAGGCATTGTGGCTGTCGCCCGCCAGAACCACGAGGTTGCAATCGGCCTGGCGCGCCGTGCGCAGCAGACGGTCGCGGGCAGCCGGATAACCGTCCCAGGAGTCCATGTTGAACGGCAGGCCCGCCTGCGAGGCGGCGGCGATGGCCATGAGCGCCTGGCGGACCTTAGGATCTCCGCCCGAGGGCACGAGGTCTGCCATCTGCGGCGGCGCCTTCAGCGAGCCCATGACGATCTGCTGCGCCAGGATCTGCCAGCGCGTGCCGGACTTCGCGGAATCGATCAGGCCCTTGTAGAGCCAGCTCTCCTGCTGCGCGCCCATCAGCGTGCGGTCCTTGGACATCCACGGGCCGTCGCGGAACTGGGCCAGGGCCCGGCCGATCTCCGCTGGACCGCCCTTGGCCGCGCCTGCGATCACGGTGCCGAAGTCGAGCTGCTGCATGCGCTCGCTCACGCGGGTTTCGGGGCGGAACAGCGTGGCCAGCGAGCCGATCTGGAAGCTGTCGTAGAGGGCGTCGGAAACCGGCATCCACTCGCGGTAAGCCTTCTCGGCCGCGGCGCGGCGGACCGCCCATTCGCCTTCCTTGTCGGGCTGGTGGTTCTCCGCCCCGCCCTTCCAGGTATCGTTGGCGAATTCGTGATCGTCCCACTGCGCGATCATCGGGAAGCGCTGGTGGAGGCGGCGCAAGTCCGGGTCGAGGCGGTAGCTCGCGAAACGAAGGCGGTAGTCGGCCAGCGAGACCGTCTCGTTCTGCGGCTCGATCGGGCGGCCAGCCATCGGCTGTTCGGGATAATGGCCGTATTCGTATTCGTAGAAATAGTCGCCGACATGGACGATCAGGTCGAGATCGTCGCGCGTGGCGGCATGGGCATAAGCGTTGAACCAGCCGAACGGCATGTTCGAGCACGAGAACAGGCCGATGCCGAAGCGGTCGACGTCGCCCACCGGCAGCGTGCGCGTGCGGCCGGTTTCGCTCTTCGTGCCGTCCGGCGCGATGAAGCGGTAGTAGTACCACTTGCCGGGCGCGAGGCCGGACACCACCAGCTTGGCGCAATTGTCATGTGCGGGCGAGGCGATCGTTTCGCCGCCGCCTGCCACCTTGCGGAAGCTCTCGTCCGCCGAAAGTTCGCAGCGCAGCTTCGTGTCGCCGCTGCCGACGTAGCGGGTCCAGAGCAGCACCGAACCGGCCGCCGGCTCGCCGCTCGCCACGCCGTGCGTGAAGCCGCGCGCGGTGAGGATCTGGGCGACGCCGGGCGTCGAGAGCGCGGCGAGCCCGAAGGCGCCTGCCTGAAGCAGCAGGCGCCGATCGAGTTGAAGTGTCATGGTCTTGTCCTTGGTTATCGAGGCAGCGGCGCGGAAAGCGGTCAGTACCGCGCCGTGATTTCGATGCCGTACGTGCGCGGCTCGGCCGGGATGAAGGTCGGGTAGCCGAACGACCCGCCGGTGTTGCCCGCATCGAGCAGGTACTTCTTGTCCGTGAGGTTGCGGGCATAGCCGGCGACCTGGAACTTGCCGTCCATGAACGAAACGCCGCCGCGCAGGTTCACCAGCGTGACCGGCCCCTGGCTGATCGCTTCCCTGTTGGGGATCTCGAAGTAGATCTTGCTGCGGTAGGTCACGCTCGGCGTCAGGAACACGTTCACGCTCTGCGTCACCGGCAGGTTGAGGTTGAACCCGGCAGCCCACTGCCACTTCGGCTGGAGGCGGAACTGGTCGCCGGCATAGACGCCGTTGGCTGCCTTGTCGTCGATGCCGCCGCTGATGAAGCCGACATTGCCGAAGGCGCTCAGCCAGTCGGTGAAGCGCGCTTCGAGTTCAGCCTCGACGCCCAGGTTGGACGCGGAGCCCGCGCTCTCGGTACGGGCAACGCCGGTCGTCGCGTCGAGCACCGAGACCTGGAAATTGCTGTACTTGTCGTAATAGACGCCCAGCGAGCCGGAGAACATGCCCACGGTGCCCTTGATGCCCGCCTCGTAGTTCCAGACCGTCTCGGACTTGATGAGGTCCAGGTCGGCCACCGGACCTGCCGCAGCCGAGAGCTGGACCACCGGCGAGCGGCGTCCTTCCGAAATGGTCGCGTAGAGATTGAGGCCGGGGGTCAGGTGATAGAGCGCGTTGAAGCGCGGAAGGATCGCGGCGTAAGACTTGCGGGCGTAGAAGGTCTGCCCGTCGGTATCCACCAGCGGCAGCAGCGGCTGACCATAGACCGGGGCGTCGGGCTGATTGGCGGAATAGCCCGAACGGCGCTTCTCGATCAGCACGCGCGCGCCGGCGGTCAGTTCCAGTGCGGGCGCTGGCTTCCAGGTGACATCGCCGAACATCGACCAGGACTGGTTGCGGCCCTCATTCTTGTACCAGCTGGAATAGGGCACGGCGGTGAAGGCGCCGCCGGTGAGCAACGAGGTGGCGCGCCCGGCATTGACGGTGTTGTCGGCAGCGACGCAGCCCAGGCCCGGGATCAGGTTGGCGCTGCACTGAAGGTAAGTGCCCAGCTCCGAAGACAGCGGGACGTACTGCGAGCTGTCCTCGATGAAGTAGTTCCAGCCGAACGAGGCGCGCCACTGGTCGTCGCTATACGTGAAGCGGCCCTCGTGGCTCGCCTGCCAGCCCTTGGCGCGCTCCGCGAATTCGAGATACCAGGCAGCCGAACCGTCGGCATCGAAGACTTCCAGCGCATCGAAGTGGCGGTAGCCGTTGACCGTGGTGAAGTTCCAGCCGTCCGAGAAATCCCAGCTCAGGGTGAGGTTGCCGTCATAGACGTCGCGGTTCAGCCCGAGCTTGTCGGCACCGAGCACTTCGCCGGAGAGCGGCGAGCCGCCGAGATAGGCTGCGTCGTAAAGGCCGTTCACCGAAGTCGAGCCGAGGTTCTTCGACAGGAACGGCGTGCCCGAATTGCGCTGGCGGTCGTAAGTGAACGTCAGGTCCGCGGTGAAGTCGGTGGTGGGCGTGTAGCGAAGCGAACCGCGCAGGCCGAGCTGGTCCTGCGCATAGAGATCGTCCTGGCCGGGTGCGAGGTTCTCGATATAGCCGTCGCGCTTCTTCCACTGGCCGGCGATGCGCGCCGCGATGACGTCGTTGCCGGCATTGACGAAGCCTTCGACGCGGTAGGCATTCAGGTTGCCGTAGGCGCCCGTCAGGGATGCCGAGGTTCCGGCTTGCGGCTTGGCCGAAACGAAGCTGATCGCGCCGATCGTCGCGGCCGTCCCGAACAGGGTCGCCTGCGGCCCCTTCACGACTTCGACGCGGTCGAGATCGTAGATGCCCTGGTAAGCGCCGCGCGAACGCGAGATGTCGATGCCGTTGTAGTACAGGGTGACGCGCGGCCCTTGCTGGGCCGAGCCGCTGTCGGAGGTGATGCCGCGGATCACGAAGCCGGGGTTGTTGGCGCTCTGCACCTGCACATTGAGGCCGGGAACGTAGTTCGACAGTTCGCCGATGTCCGTGACGCCCAGTTCGCGCATGCGCTCTCCGGTCTGGACGGAAAGCGTTATGGGAACATCGACGGCGCGCTGCTCGATCTTCTGGGAAGTGACGATGATGGCATTGGGGTCTTCGCCCGCGGCCACGTCGGCCTCGGCTGCGTAAACGGTTGCAGGAACGCCGGCCAGGGCCGTGCCCGCGAGAAGAGTTGCCACGCAAGTGCCGAATTTCATTGCCGTTTCCCCTGAGATCAATTGCCTTACGGCTCGGCGGGGTACGCGCGGCAGATGAAGGTTGGATGGCGGTCTGATGACGGTTTGATGCCGCCCGGCCGGGTCGGTCCTTGCGGTCAGGAACGGCGGCGACAGGCCACGCCGGTCAGCCGCCAGGCGGCCATGGCACCGTAGACAAGGCTCAGCACCACGAGCCCCGCAAGCTGCGGCAGGACCTGCCCAAGGCTCGCGCCCATCTCGTTGAGGCGCAGGAAGGCTTGCGCACCGGATGTCGCGGGCGAGAGGTGGGCCAGCCCCGCCACCCAGCGGGGCATGGCGGAAAGCGGCCAGGCCGCGCCGGCCAGGAAGAACAGGATGACCGAGCTGGGGATCAACACTTGCAAGGCGCGGTCGGCGCTGTCGAACAGGCTGCCGAGCAGCAGGCCCAGGGCAGAAACGGCCGCGGCGAAGAGCGGTACGGCCATGAGCAGAGCGGCCGGGTTGCCCGCTCTCGGAACGTCCTGGTACCAGAATATCCAGCCGAAATAGAACAGCGCCGCCAGGCAGCCGATCAGGCTCAGCGCGCACCAGGTGCCGAGAAAGCCTTGCGACGAAAGCGGGGGCGCCCGGCCTTCGCGCATTTCGGCAGCCATGCCCGCTGCGAGCATGGCCGTGCCGAACAGCAGGGTCTGCTGGAGGATGATCGCGGCCACGGCCGGGAAGACGTAGTCCGCATAGCCTTCGCGGGTGTTGAACAGCGGCCGCTCGACCACGGCGACCGGCGCGCGCAAGTGCAGCCCTTGCGCCAGAGGCCCGAGGCGCTCGGCAGCCACGGCCAGCGCCGCGGCCTGGATAGCCCCTCCGATGTCCTTCGCGCGGATCAGGTACGTGCCGTTGACCCATATGCCGATGCCGCCGCCTCCGGCGCTGCCCGGTGCGCCGGTCAGCAGGCTGCGGGTAAGCCCGCGCGGCAGCAGGAGTATCCCGTCCGCCTCGCGGCGGCGCACGCGCTGCTCGGCCTCGTGAATCGAGAGCGCCTCTCCCGCCACGCGGACTTCCCGCATGTCGGACAGCTTGCGCACCAAGGCGCGGGTCAGCGTGCTGCGCTCCTCGTCCACGACCACCACCGGAAGCTGGCGCGCGGTCTGGTGGGCGTAAGGCGCGGGGTAGTAGAAACCGTATAGAACCACCGCGAGAACCACGATCGAGGCCAGCGCGAACGTCGAGAGCACCGCGCGGAAGACGGAGACGAAGCCCTGCGCGAATGTCACGCCGCCTGCTCCGGCTTGCGCAGCAGCAGCAGGCAAAAGCCCAGCGGCACGACGAGATAGAGCGACAGCACGCCGATCTGCGGAAGCGCCAACGAAACCGGCGCGCCCAGGAACTGGTCCATCTGCAGGCGCAAGTAATGGGTGAAAGGCAGCGCCTGGCTCCAGCCCCGCGCGAAGACGGATCCCCCGCCCAGCGGCAGCGTCCCGCCCGAATAGGCCAGCGCCGATCCGGCATAGAGCGCCGTCGCGGAAAAGGCGAAGCTGGGCTTGCGCACGCCAATCACCAGCAAGGCGGAGAGCGCCGCCGTCCCCGCGATGAGCAGGGCCTGCGCGGCCAGGGTCAGCAGCAGGCTGCCGTTCATCGTCCAGCCGCGAATGCCCACCAGCCAGATCATCCAGACCAGCCCCCAGATCGAGAGCACCCCGACATAGGGCGTGAGCTTGCCCAGCAGCGCCGGGAGCCCCCCGCCGGTCTCCGCTTTCCACTGTGCCAGCGAACGGCCCTGCAACTCGCGCCCCATGGCCATCACGGCGACGCAGCCGGCAAGAAGGTGCAGCACGGCGGGCTGGATCAGCGCCTGGAGATACCATTCGAAGCTGGTCTGGGGATTGAACAGGACGGTCGCCTGGACCACGGGTGGTCGAATTCGGATCGCCGGCAGCCCCCTCGCCCGCGCTGCGTCGAGCCCGCGCTCAGCCAGGACCGCGCCGACGGCCGAGCGGATGCCGGATTCCGCGCTCGCGCCGATGGTCAGGAAAGAGGCGTTGTAGAAGATCTGGATGGCCGGCGTGGTCTGCCGCTCCAGACCCTCGCTCACGCCGCGCGGGATCAGCAGGATGGCCCAGACCCGCCCGGCCCGCCCAGAGCGCTCAGCCAGGGCGAAAGTCTCGGGTCGCTCGGCAATGGTCACCGCGGGGCTTGCACTCACGGCCCGGACGATGGCGCGACTGAGGGTGCTGTTGTCCTCGTCCACCACGGCAACGGGCAAGGCACGTGGGACGCCCGCGATCAGCATGGCCGCCACGATCAGGATCGCCAGGGCCGGAAACAGCGTGAGCATTCCCAGGTCCCAGCGATCGCGGCGCAGGTGCGCCAGTTCCCGGCGCAGGGCAGCACGATAGCCGGGACCGGGAGCGCTCATTGCGGCCAGTCGAACAACACGCTCATGCCCGGACGCAGACCCTTGATCGCTTCGGCCGGACGCAGACGAATCTCGAAGCTGCGCACGTCGAAGCCGGAGGACTGGCGTGTCGCCCGCCATGTCGCGAAATCGCCCTGCGGGCTGATGTAAGTGACGCGGAACCGTGCCTTGCGGTTTTCCAGGGCCGGAATACGGCCCATCAGCTCCTGGCCCTTCTGCAGCGAATTGAACTGATTTTCCCGCAAGTTGAGCGCGACCCAGGGATGGGCGGTGTCGATGATCTGGAACACCGGCACTGCCGGACCGACGATCTCGCCGGGCTCGGCCAACCGACGGGTCACTTCGCCGCCGATGGGGGCGATCAGCGTCTTTTCCGCGCCCAACGCATCGGCAATCGAAACCCCCGCCTTCGCCACTTGCACTTGCGCCTGGGCGGCCGCCTTTTCCTCGGCACGGGCGCCGGACTGCGCCTTCACATATTGCAACCTTGCCGCCTCGGCCTGCCGGGCGCTGGCATCGCGCGCGGCGCGGGCTTCGTCCCGGCGCTGCGCGGCGATCACGCCTTCCGCATAGAGGTTGTCCGCCCGGCGCGCGGTGACGGCGGCAAGATCGGCCCCGGCCTGCGCCGCCTGCCAGACGGCGCGCAGCGATTCCACATCCTCCTTGCGCGCGCCGTTGTCGGCAAGATCGCGCATGGCTTCCGCCCCGGCGAGCACGCCTTGCGCCTGCTGCCTTCCCGCGTCGATCTCCGGGCTGGACAGGATCGCGAGCACGGTGCCGGCCGTCACCGTGGCGCCCTCTTCCGCCAGGAGCCGGTCGACCCGCGCCAGCGCCTTGGTCGCGACATTGATCTCGTCCGCATCGACCATGCCCTGCAACTGGTCCGGCGCGGGCCGTGCCGCGATCCACAGGCCTGCCAGCAGCACGGCGGCCAGCAGGACCAGCCCCGCCACCAGCAGGCGAAAACGGTCGCGCCCTTCCGGTCCCGCGTCGGCTTCTCCTGCCGGAAGGATCGATGGCGCGTCGCTTTCGCTCATGGGGCGGTGATCCTGTCCGGTCGGAGGAGGTAATCGCGGAAGCTGTCCCCGCGATTGCTGGCGACCAGCAGAGCGGAAAGCGACACGACATATTCGTAGGCGGAAGCAATGCGCTGGGTCTGCGCCAGGGAGAGAGCGTTGCGCGCATCGATAAGCTGGCTCGCGGTATCCTCCCCCTCGCGGAAGCCGATCTCGTGGACGCGCAGGTTCTCTTCGGCGGCCTTCATGTTGCTGTCCAGCAGCAGGAACGATCGGCGCGCGGTCTCCACCAGGTTATAGGCCCGGCTGGTCTCGATCTCGATGGTCTTGCGCATGTCGCGCGCCGCATTCTCCGCCGCACTCTGGCGCGCGTTCGCCGCATCGAGCGTGTCGCGCCGGTCTATGTTGGACAGCAGGGTGAAGCGCAGGCCCAGGCCGACGATCCAGTCCGGGTCGACCGGGATCGCATCGCTGCGGTTGAAATTGTACGATCCGAACGCGAAAGCCTGAGGCCGCATCCGCGACTTGGCCAGGTCCACGCCCGAATCCGCCAGATGGCGCGTCGCTTGTGCCGCGCGCATCTGGGGCTGGCCCGGCCCGGTAGCGGTAGCGAGGAAATCGTCGAGCGGCTCCAGGCCGCTGCCGTTGACGAACAGCGGCGTCGTCGGCCGAACGCCGCCGCTCGCATCGAGAAGCCGGGCCAGCGAATCCGAGGCATTGTGTTCTTCCATCGCCGCGCGTTCCAGCGCGCGCTGCGCCGCATCGCGCGCCACCTGCATTTCCAGCACGCGGGACCGGGGGATCACCCCCTCCCGGAACAGGGCCTGGGCATTGCCGAGGTGCTTGTCGAAAGCGTCGCGAGTGCCCGTGGCGGAGGCCAGCAGCGCCGCGGCCAGTTGCTGGCCGAAGTAGCTCTGTACCAGCCGGACCTGCGAGAGATCCTGCGCCCCCGCCTGCCTGGCACGCRCCAGCTCCGCCCCGGCCTCGGCGCCGTGCTGGATCGCCGGAATCGCACCGCCCGAGTAAAGCGGCATGACCGCCGTGACATTGGGCCGGATCACCGTCTGCCGCGCGCGAAAGTCCAGTTCATCCGGAAGCTGCGAAAGCAGGCCCGGCAGCGCCTCGCTCACACGTCCCGTCACTTGCTGGACGATCCCGGCGAACTCCGGCGGAAATTCGCCGGGCAGCCCTTCGAGGAACTGGCCCGCGGCATTGCTGAAGCTGTCCTTCTGCCCGGTCAGGTCCACCGAGAGCGATTTCTGGTAGGAGATCACCGAAACCGAGCCCGAGACGACCGGCCGATTCAGCGCCTTGAGGGCATGGGCGGTGGACTCTGCCGCGCTCAATTCGTCGGAGGCAGCGCCCAGCGCGGAAGATACCTGGTCCAGCCGCTGGCGCGCGGCATCGAAAGAAAGCGTTTCCGCGGCACCGTCGTCCTGAACAGCCTCTTTACCACCCGCCTGAGCGAAAGCAGTTATGGGTCCGGCGAGCAGGATCGCAAAGATGCCGGCCCAGCCAATTACAATTCCATTTCGAAAATCGCTGCCAGCAATCATGGTTCACCAGAAATGGGACGCTCAGGAATTTACATATTTCCCCTTGAACGAAAAGCTATTTCGATCAATGTTTCGCTCGTGTTCGGGATCAATCGAATCGCGGTAAATCGCGATGTGAAAGAGGTATCCGCGTCATCACCACTTCCTGACAGATGCCGGCTTTTCGACATTGATTTGGCGCCTGCCAGATCAGAACGGTCGGTTTATTCCGTCATATTCCGGATCATGACTCAATAAAGCACGTTCGATCCGCGATTATTCCTGGTTTTACATTTTCCCGAAGCACGAACTCAACGAACAGGTCGCCAAGAACATAAAGCATGCTGCGCCTCCGGTTGCAGCACACTCATCACCGGATCGGCTGGATCACGCGATTGAGGAGCTTTTCAGATGGTATCACGTTCGAGCCTGAGACTGGCGATGCGCGCGCTTTTGGTGCGCGAAGACTTCGAAGATGTTTCCGCCGCAGGACGCGCTCTTGGCGCGCTCGTCGATGAACTGGAACGACGCGAGATCGAGGTGATCGTGTCCGACGACGTCGAGGACGCCGTTGCCATCGCCGCCACCGACCCGTCGATCCAGTGCCTGCTGCTCGATTGGGAACTCGGCTTCACCGAGGACCACGTCGATGCACACCGCGTGCTCGACGCCATGCGCGGGTTCAATGCCGCGGTGCCGATCTTCCTCGTCGCCAATCACAGCGCGGCATCGCAGATTCCCGTCGATGCCATGACCAAGGCGGACGACTTCATCTGGCTGCTGGAAGACACGGCGGACTTCATCGGCGGCCGCATCCGCGCCGCGATCGAGCGCTATCGCTCCACCGTGCTGCCGCCGATGTTCGGCGCGCTGGTGAAGTTCGCGCAGACTTACGAATATTCCTGGCACACTCCCGGCCATACCGGCGGCACCGCCTTCCTCACCTCGCCCGCCGGCCGCGCCTTCTTCGAGTTTTTCGGGGAAAGCCTGTTCCGGTCGGACCTGTCGATCTCGGTCGGCGATCTGGGTTCGCTGCTCGATCACTCCGGCCCGATCGGCGCGGGTGAGCGCTATGCGGCGGGCGTCTTCGGCGCGGACCGCACCTACTACGTCACCAACGGCTCCTCCACATCGAACCGCGTGATCCTGATGGCCTCGGTCACGCGCGATCAGGTGGCGCTGTGCGACCGCAACTGCCACAAGTCGGTCGAGCACGCGATGACGCTTTCGGGCGCGATCCCGTGCTACCTGATGCCCACCCGCAATGCGCTGGGCATCATCGGCCCGATCCCGCCCGAGCATCTGACGCCCGCGCACCTACGCCTGCTGGTGGCGGACAATCCGCTGGCGCCCGAAGGGGCCAAGCCGGTCCACGCCGTCATCACCAATTCGACTTACGACGGCCTCTGCTACAACGTCGCCCGCGTCGAGGAACTGCTGGGCGACACCGTGGACCGCCTCCACTTCGACGAGGCATGGTACGGCTATGCCCGCTTCAACCCGATCTACCGCGAGCGCTTCGGCATGCACGGCGATCCGGAAACGCGCGACAAGTCCAAGCCCACCGTCTTCGCCACGCAATCGACGCACAAGCTGCTGGCGGCGCTGTCGCAGGCCTCGATGATCCACGTGCGCGACGGGCGCAATCCGATCGACCATGCGCGCTTCAACGAGGCGTTCATGATGCACGCCTCCACCTCGCCCTGCTATCCGATCATCGCCTCCAACGATGTGTCCGCTGCGATGATGGACTCCTCGGGCGAGCATCTGACCGACGTGTCGATCCGCGAGGCGGTGGCCTTCCGCCAGATGATCGCCCGCCTCAATGCGGAGAGCGCGGACGACAATGCCTGGTTCTTCGACATCTGGCAGCCCGACGAAGTCCACGATGCGCGCGGCCGCACGGTGCCGTTCCACGAGTGCGATCCGGAGCATCTCGCCACCGATCCCACCTGCTGGCAACTGCTGCCCAACGCCGCATGGCACGGCTTCGGAGAGATCGAGCCGGGCTACTGCATGCTCGACCCGATCAAGGTATCGGTGCTCACCCCCGGCATGGACCCGGACGGCAGCTTGCGCGCGGTTGGCATTCCGGCCAGCATCCTCACCTCCTACCTTGGCGCGCGCGGCATCGTGGTGGAGAAGACCACCGACTTCACCGTACTGTTCCTGTTCTCGCTGGGCGTGACCAAGGGCAAGTGGGGTACGCTGGTCAACGCCCTGCTGGACTTCCGCAAGGACTACGACGCCAACGTCTCGCTGGAACGCACGATCCCCTCGCTCGTCGCCGACTATCCGGAGCGCTATTCCGGCATGGGCCTGCGCGAACTGGCCGACCTGATGTTCGCGGCGATGGGCGACCTCAAGACCACCGCCACGATGTCCGAAGCCTTCGGCATCCTGCCCAAGCCCGACATGAGCCCGGTCTCCGCCTATGAGGAACTGGTGCGCGGCAATATCGAGAAAGTCACGCTGGACGGCCTCGCCGGACGCACCCTCGCCACCGGCATCGTGCCCTATCCGCCGGGCATCCCTCTGCTGATGCCGGGTGAGAACGCGGGCCCCGCCAAGGGCGCGCTGATCGGATATCTGCGGGCGCTGGAGCTTTACGACCTGCGCTTCCCCGGCTTCGGGCACGATACCCACGGCGTGGAAGTGGAGGACGGGGTCTACAACGTCCTGGTCGTCAAGAAGTCCTGAGGGGAGACCAAAAATGGCAACAGCAGCGGCCGACGACAGCGGCAAGATCGGACTCGTTCCCGCCACCCTGATGGTGGCGGGCAACATGATGGGATCGGGCGTGTTCATGCTGCCCGCCAACCTTTCGGCCATCGGCTCGATCGCGCTGATCGGCTGGCTCCTGACCGTGGTGGGCGCGGTGGCGCTGGCGCTGGTCTTCGCCAAGCTTTCCGCCATCGATCCGGCGGCGGGCGGGCCTTATGCCTTTGCCCGCAAGGCCTATGGCGACTACATGGGATACCAGACCAACCTGATCTATTGGCTGGCCAACGTGGTGGGCAACGTGGCGCTGGCCGTCGCGGGTCTCGGCTATCTCTCCCACTTCTTCCCCGCGCTGAAAGTGCCGATCGTGATGGCCTTCGGGTCCATCGCGATCATCTGGTTCTTCGCCTATGCCAATATCCTGGGGCCCAAAGTGGTGGGACGGCTGCAAAGCTTCACCACGATCTTCGCGCTGGTGCCGATCTTCGGCATGGCGCTGTTCGGCTGGTTCTGGTTCAAGCCGGAAATCTTCTCCTCCGCCTGGAACGTCTCGGGCCAGTCCAGCCCCAATGCAGTGATGGCCACGCTGACCTTCACGCTCTGGGCCTTCATCGGGGTGGAGAGCGCCTCGGTCTCGGCAGGCGTCGTCGCAAACCCATCGCGCAACGTGCCGATCGCGACGGTGGGCGGCGTGGTGCTGGCCTCGGTGGCTTATGTGCTCAGCTCCTCGGTCATCATGGGCATGATCCCCAACAAGGAACTGATCGCCTCTTCCGCGCCCTTTGCCGACGCCGCGCGCCTGGCATTGGGCGACTTCGCGGGCAGCACCGTGGCGCTTTGCGCGGCGGTGGGCTGCCTCGGCTCGCTGGCGGGATGGACCCTGCTGGTCGGCCAATCGGCCAAGGCGGCGGCGGACGACGGGCTGTTCCCCGGCATCTTCGCCAAAGTGAACAAGCGCGGCGTGCCATCGCTCGGCCTCGTCATCGTGGCCGTCATCATGAGTGTGCAAGTGCTCGCCACGATGTCGCCCACGGCCAGCCAGCAGTTCGGCAAGATCGCCTCGATCGCTGTCATCATGACGCTGCTGCCCTACATCTATTCGTGCATCGCGATAAAGGTGCTGGGCTATGGCAAGATGCCGCACGGCCAGTACACCTTCTTCGTAACGGCAGGCCTGGCAGGCGCCATCTACTGCATGATCGCGCTGGTCGGTTCGGACGGCGAGCAGACGCGCTGGTCGCTGATCTTCGTGATCGCCACCATCGTGTTCTACTCCGCCTCTATCACCCGCAAGCGCGATCTGGATGAGAAGCACATTCACCCGGGCGGCAAGGCCCCGGTCTGGGTGCGCTATCTGGCGCTGGGCGTGACGATCGTTGCCCTTGTCGTGATGTTCTGGCTATCGGTCGGCCGCCACGATGACCTCGACCTCCGCTCCCGCGAACAAGCGCCGGCGGAGGCGGGAGAGGCCGCGCAGCAGATGGCGCCGTCTGGCGTCCAATAGAGGAACGACGAGACGATGCACTGGCGGGAAATGCGCGAAGACGACGTGACGCACGTGGCGGACGTGGCGGACATGGTCCACCTCGACTACCCGGAGAATCCGCAAGTCTTCGCCGCCTGCTTCCGGCATTACCCTTCCGGCTGCCACGTGCTGGAAGGGGATGACGGCAAGGTCGCCGGCTACCTCGTCTCGCATCCCGGCCGGCAGGACCGCCCGCCGGTACTGGACACGCCGATGACCGGCCTGGCCGAGCCGTTCGACTGCTACTTCCTGCACGACCTTGCCCTTGGCGCCTCCACGCGCGGGCGGGGTTTTGCGGGCGGCGCCGTGCGGATCGCGCTGGACGAGGCAAAGGCGCGCGGACTCAGCCGCGTGGTGCTGATCGCCGTCGGGGACGCCCACGGCTTCTGGGAAAAGCAGGGCTTCGAACTGCTCGGCGACGGGTTGCTCGATCCGATCAAGGGCTACGGCCCCGAAGCGAGGATGCTCGTGCGCCATATCTGAAGGGGGAAATGCATGGCCCACTCTTCCGGCCGGAGCCTCGCTCTGGCCTGCGCGGCAGCCTCGGCGGCCGTCGCCCTGCCCGCTAAAGCGCAGGATAGCGACGTTGCTGCGCTGCGCGGCGAAGTGGCCGACCTCAAAGCCACGGTCGATGCGCTGAAGGCCGAGATCGCGGCGATGAAGCAGGATCGAAACGCCGGTGCGGCGCAGATCGCCGAAGCGCCCCCCACCACCTCCGCAACCGACCAGGGCGCCGGTGCCATCCATATCGCTGAAACGGGCAGGACGCCCCCGGCCCCACCGCAGACCCCCGAGGCACCGCGCTCCGCTCCTTCAGGCGCGCGCGTGGCGAGCGGGGCCAGCAGCCTCGGCGTGATGCCCTCCCCCCTGCCCGGCCGCGAAACCATCGGCGACCGCATCACCGGTGCCTCCCGTCCGGACAACGAAAGCCCGCCGAACGACCCTGAGCTGAAGGGCTTCATCCCGATCCCCGGCACCGAGACCGCCGTGCGTATCGGCGGTTTCGCCAAAGTCGATCTCATCTACGACCCCCGCTTCGTGGGGGACCGGGACCAGTTTGCCGTGCCCTCCATCCCCTTCGTCAACAAGGCCCGCAACCGCGCGGATGTCAGCGCCCGCGCCACGCGCTTCAGCCTTGAGATCCGCCGCCCGTCCACGCTCGGCAACTTGCGGTTCTACGTCGAGAACGACTTCTACGGCGATGGCACCGATTACAGCTTCCACCTCAATCACGCCTATGGGCAAGTGGGCAACACTTACGGCGGCTACGGCTATTCCGCGCTGGTAGACGCCGATGCGCTGCCCGACACGCTCGACAACTGGGGCCCCGGCGGCGCGATCTTCGTGCGCCAGGCCTCGGTTCGCCAGTCGTTCAAGGTGGCACGAGGCACCCACCTCACGCTTTCTCTGGAGCAACCCGATACCGACCTCTCGCTGGCCGACGACCAGACCGGTGCCGAGACGATGCCCGATGTCGTCCTTGTCGGGCGCTACGAAGGCGCCAGCGGACATCTGCAACTCGGCGGGGTCGTGCGCCGCATCGGCTATCGCACCGATAACGGCGGGGCCAGGGACAATGCCATGGGCTTTGCGCTATCCGCCTCCGGCTCGCTGTCGCTGGACGATGCCAATGCCTTTTCCGCGGCGGGGCTCTGGGGCAGAGGCGCAGCGCATTACGTCAACGATATCGGCGGCCTGGGCCTCGACGCCGCGCTGCGAACCGACGGCAGCCTCCGCCTGATCGAGCAGGCGGGCGGCTACGGCGCCTATACCCACAACTGGTCCACAGCCCTGCGGACCAGTATCGTCGCCGGCATCCTGGGCGTGAGCGACGGGGGACTGCTGCCCGACGATGCCTTTTCCGAATCCCGCTACGGCGCGCTCAACCTGATCTGGTCGCCGGTCGCTTCTTTCTCGGTGGGTATCGAAGGACTCTATGGCCGACTGAAGCGGCAGGAAGGCAGCGCGCGTGACGCCAGCCGCATTCAGGCCAGCGTGAAGTACGACTTCGTGCGATAAAATAATTTCAAGCAAAGTCCTGGGAACTTAAAATTCCTCTAGCAGCACCATATGTAGAACCACTTATTTCTTGACGCTGTAGAATCAGAAAACGCGCATAGTCTCGATTAAATACCCCCCTTCCTCCTCGTTAACTAAATTTCATGACGTGTTCACAAGTTGGACACTCCCATTCTGCTTGTTCCATTGCGATGAAAATTCTGTAATTGCACGGGCAATCTCTCCGATATTGATCGTATTCGGAGGTATTGTTCGAAAAAATTCCGCCCCCTTCGCGGTGCGGGTCGCAAACCCTGGTCCGGGGGCGTTCGGACCCAGTCGAGAGCCACTCTCGCCTGTCGGAGAACCAGAGTGTGAAGAGGGACGCTAATATGACTCAGTTGATCGGTGAACTTGGCTCGAAACTCGAAAAACTCGAGGAATTGGGCGCTTTCGTGGCTGCCGCCCATCTCCAGGCCGCCATCGACGCGCTGCGCGGTCAGCACAAATCCGAGCAAATTCGCTCCAAACCGGACTAGCCTGCGCAAGACGGACTTGCCCCGCTGTGGTTAACATTGGACCAGTTCGCGAATACTATTCCCGTTTCAACCAGTTCCACCGAATTTGGCACTGCTGGAATCAATCCATCGCGAACACCTGTAGTAACAGCCGCGAACACGATCGTATTCCATCGGGAGATGGTGGTGCGATGTGCTTGCGGCCAGGCGCTGGTGGCACTGGTTTATGGAGAAGACCGATCAGTTGATGCGCAATCGGGCGAAGGCCATTCGTCTGATCGGCATCGCCAATGAACTTCTGGCCATGGCGCGCGAACTCGAAATCGGAGCAAGCGCCGCCACGGACATCATGGGCATCGGCATCCCCATCGAAACGCGGGAGACGACCAAGACGGCCAGCCAGGACCACCCCGTATGGGTGGAACTGGCGCGCCAGACTTATGAAGACCGTCGGCGCCGCAGCAAGATCTTCCAGTCGGAAGAGCTTTTCGGCGAACCGGCCTGGGACATCCTCCTGGACCTTTTTATCGCCGCCAAGGAACGCCGGCGCGTATCGGTCACCAGTGCATGCATCGGCTCGGCCGTGCCTTCGACAACGGCGCTGCGCTGGATCACCATTCTCGAAAAACAGAGCCTTCTCGTCCGCGAAGCCGATCCCGGCGACGCGCGGCGGGTCTACGTGAAACTGAGCGCGCGGGGCTATGCCGCGATGCTCGAGTACTTCGCCTCCGCATCCCGATCCGTGGTGCTGCTCGACGATCCCCGCCCCGGGATCCTGGCAGCCTTATAACAGATGCCTGCAACCAACCCGTTCCGCCCCACAGGGGGTTAGCCAGGCACAAGGATGGGATATGCGGCGGTGACCGGGTGGTCGATTTCTCCTGACGGAAATCGGCCACCCGGCTTTCTCCGGCCAGACCCGGCATTCCCGGGCAGCAGAACCGCAACGAAAAGGGCCCGGTCCCCATACGGAGACCGGGCCCTTTTTCATGCTGCGAGGCTGGCCCGGCCGGATATGCCCGCCGGGCCGGCCTCGTCGATCCGTCAGCGCGAAAGGCGGCCGAAGGCCGAGGCACCGGCGTAACGCGCCGCCTTGCCCAGTTCTTCCTCGATACGGATAAGCTGGTTGTACTTGGCCAGCCGGTCCGAACGCGCGAGCGAGCCGGTCTTGATCTGGCCGCAGTTGGTGGCGACGGCGAGGTCGGCGATGGTCGCATCCTCGGTCTCGCCCGAACGATGCGACATGACGGCGGTATAACCGTTGCCCTGCGCGATCGAAACGGCTTCCAGCGTTTCCGTCAGCGTGCCGATCTGGTTGACCTTCACCAGGAGCGAGTTGGCCAGGCCCTTGTCGATGCCCATGGTCAGGCGCTTGGGATTGGTGACGAAAAGATCGTCGCCAACCAGCTGGACCTTGTGGCCGATCTTGTCGGTCAGGGCCTTCCAGCCTTCGAAATCGTCCTCGCCCATGCCGTCTTCGATCGAGATGATCGGATAGGCTTCGGTCAGGTCGGCCAGGTAATCGGCAAAGGCCACCGGAGTCAGGCTCAGGCCCTCGCCGCTGATCTCGTACTTGCCGTTCTTGAAGAACTCGGTCGAGGCGCAGTCGAGCGCGAGCTGGATTTCCGAACCCGCCTTGAAGCCGGCCTTTTCGATCGAGGCCATGATGAAGTCCAGCGCATCGCGGGTGCTGGCAAGGTTCGGCGCGAAACCGCCTTCGTCGCCCACCGCGGTGGCCAGGCCCTTCTCGTGCAGGCCCTTCTTCAGGGTGTGGAAGATTTCCGAACCCCAGCGCACCGCTTCGGCGATCGAATCGGCGCCGACGGGCATGATCATGAATTCCTGGAAATCGATCGGGTTATCGGCATGTTCGCCGCCGTTGATGATGTTCATCATCGGCACCGGCAGGACATGCGCGGAAACGCCGCCGACGTAGGAATAGAGCGGCAGGCCGCGCGCATTGGCAGCCGCCTTGGCGACGGCAAGGCTGACGCCCAGAATGGAGTTGGCGCCGAGGCGGCCCTTGTTCTCCGTGCCATCAAGCTCGATCATGCACAGGTCGAGATCCCGCTGGTCTTCGGCATCCATGCCGACTAGCTCTTCGGCGATCTCGCCATTGACCGCGTCCACGGCCTTCAACACACCCTTGCCCAGATAGCGCGACGTATCGCCGTCACGCAGTTCGACGGCCTCGTGCGCGCCGGTCGAAGCACCCGAAGGAACTGCTGCACGACCGAAGCTGCCATCTTCGAGAAGAACATCGACTTCGACAGTGGGATTGCCGCGGCTGTCGAGAATTTCGCGGCCGTGGATATCGATAATCGCGGTCATAACGGGATATTCCTCCTGCAAGGCGCCCCCTGAGACGCTTGGGCGCACTCTCGTCCGGCGTCTTAGCAGGGGAACTACGCCTGACAAGTTGCGTTGCCATTTCGACGACAAGTTGTGTTACTCATGCCGCATATCGCTCAAGACACCGAGCAGCCTCGAAATGAATACGGCGCAACGGGAAGCAAGGAAGGAATTCGCAATGTCCGAGACCACCACGAGCACCGGAAACGGCACTGACGACGCCAAGAGCCAYTTCACCAAGGCCGTCGAAGAAGCGAAGGCCGGCGTTCAGGCCATGGCCGACGGTTGCCATGAGAAGTTCAGCCAGACCAAAGGCGAATTGTCGAGCGAAGCCAAGGTCCGTTCGGAAGATGCCAAGGCCAAGGCCAGCGCCTTTGCCGACGACGCCAAGGTCAAGGCCGCCGATTTCGCGAACCAGGGCAAGGCCAAGGCCAGCCAGGCCATCGTGGGGCTGTCGAAGATGATCGACGACAATGCCGGCCTGATCGACGAGAAGGCAGGCGCGAAGTACGGCGACTATGCCCGCACCGCGTCGAAGTCCCTTGCCGATACCGCGAACAAGCTCGACGAGAAGTCGATCGATGAACTTGGCGAGGAAGCCAAGGAATTCGTGCGCAGGAGCCCGGTCGCCGCAGTCGGCATGGCAGTGGCAGCCGGCTATCTCTTCGCCCGTCTGTTCAAGAGCGGCAAGTAAGCGCTTATCGTTCGCACGACGATGCTGGACACCCAAGCCAACCTCGCCCCTCCCCTTCAGGAGGGCGAGGACCTTTCCCTGATTGAAGACGTGCGCCTGCTGCTGGGCGAAGCGCGAACGTTCGCGCAGGCGGAAGTCACGTACCAGAAAACGCGGGCCGCCTATCTCGGTGCCGAGACGAAATCGATCGCCGTTCTCGGCGTCGGTGCCGCCATCTTCGTGTTCTTCGCTCTCATGGCCCTCGTTCTCGGCGCGGTCATCGCCGTCGGCACACTGATCGGGCCATGGCTGGCCATGGTCGCGGTACCCGTGGCGATCCTGTTGGTTGCCCTGTTCATGGGGCTTTCCGCGCGGGGCCGGGTGAAGCGGATGATGGCGATCCTGAAGGAAAAGGAAGGTTCGGAATGAGCGCCCTCGCCCGGCAACTGGAAATCGATCGTTCGGCCAGGGACACCGCAAAGGCCGTGTTCGATGCCCGTTACGGCGCGCTCAAGGCCGATTTCGAAGTGCGCGGTCTGGCCGGTCGCATCATCGACGAGGCTGTCGAACAGGCCGCCGACATGTTCGACGAGGCGGTCACCGTCGTTGAAGAGCATCCCGTCGCGATTGGCGGAACCTTCACTGCACTGGTGCTTTGGCTTCTGCGTAACCCGATCATGGCCGGGATCGATCGACTGTTCGGTTCCGGCAGACACCCGAAGGAGTCCGACGGTGAGCAAGACTGAAACGACCACCCCTACCCTCCCCGCAACCTCAGCCAGCGATTCCAATCCCGGCAAGGTCGTGGCGCTCAAGGCTGCCAAGGCCGAGCAACGCCCCTCGGAAAAGGTGGTGGCGTTCGTGAAGAGCCATCCGGTTCTGGTGGTGGCAGGCGGATTGGCGGCGGGGGCGCTCGTCAGCGCACTGCTGCCGCGCCGCATGACCCGTGGCGTCCTTTCGCGCGGGGCGCACCTGGCCGAAGCGGCCGGCGCTGCCACTGCCCTGCTGGGCAAGGAAGCTGCCGAGAAGGCACACGACCTGAGCGCGAGCGCGCGCAAGAAGGCCGGCCTGGTAGCCGACAGCGCCGAGAAGAACGGCGAACTTGCCGCCGAGCGACTTGAAAAATACGGCATGGCAGCGCTGGCTGCTGCAAGTGCCCTTGGGCGCGCGTCGGCAAAGCGGGCAAGCGAAGCCGGTGAAGTGGCCGCCCGCCAGGCGCACAAAATCGGTCATTCGGCCAGCGAAACCGCCACTTCCGGCAGTCACCGCATTGCCGAGATCTTTAGCGGACTGACCCAGCGCCTGCCGCATTGACGCGGTCTTCTTGTTATTGAGAAGCAGTATCATTTATGAGAGCGGATCGCCAGTGCGATCCGCTCTTGCCCTGTAACCTGGCAAAACGTATGGGGTCGGCATCTCTCTTCCCACTCACGAAAGCGGTCCCATGCAGAAGCTTCACCTTGTGATGGGCGGCCGGGTCACAGATCCCCGCAGCCTTGAATTCGCCGATCTCAATGAACTCGATCTGGTCGGCGTCTACCCGGACTACGCCTCGGCAGAAGACGCCTGGCGTTCGTCCGCCCAGCGCACGGTCGACGATGCGGAAATGAAGTATGTGATCGTGCACCTGCACCGTCTGCTTCAGCCCGACCAGCCGGAAGCCTGACGAGCGGCAAGCCCTCACGGGGGCTTCACCCGCAAGTCGCGGATAACGAAAAAGGCCGGCATTTCTGCCGGCCTTTTCTTTTGTCTGCAAAACGGAAGATCGGCGCTCAGACGAACTCGATCTTCTGCACCAGGTAGAACTTGTCGCCCGCCGGAACGGTGACTTCCACTTCTTCCTCGACCCTGCGGCCGATCAGAGCCTTGCCCAGCGGCGAGTTGTAGCTGATGCGACCGACGCGGGCATCGGCTTCATAAGGGCCGACGATCTGGTAGCGCACCGGCTTGTCGTCTTCATCGAGCAGCGTCACGGTCGCGCCGAAGATGATCTTGTCGCTCGAAAGCGTGGCCGGATCGACGATCTGGGCGCGCGTGATCTTGTCTTCCAGATCCGCAATCGTCGCTTCGACCTGGCCCTGACGCTCCTTGGCGGCATGATATTCGGCATTTTCCGAAAGATCGCCGTGCGCGCGCGCTTCCTCGATCGCGTCAACGATCCGGGGGCGCTCTTCGCGCAGCGCCTTGATCTCGGCGGTAAGCTTCTCATACCCTTCCGCGAGCATGGGGAGCTTTTCGATACTGGCCATCAAACACTTCCTTCCTGCTGCCTCCCCGCTCCGCGAAACCAGTCAGGTGAGACTAGTTTCCTGTCCCGTCCCTCAGGGTTTTCCCGGGGACTGGGCCGATCTGCAGCGATGTGGGGAGGCTAGATCGATTTCAGCTATAATAATCCTGCAACGAACGCACTTCAAGCTGGCTCCCGCGCTGTGCAGAAATTGCCTGTGCAGCAGCGACACTGGCAGCCGCTGTCGTGAAGTACGGCACCTTGCCCGTCAGCGCCGAAGCGCGGATCGATTGCGAATCCTTCAGGCTCTGCCAGCCCTCGGTGGTGTTGAAGATCAGCGCGATATCGCCATCGACGATCTTGTCGACGATGTGCGGACGGCCTTCCGCCACCTTGTTCACCAGTTCCACCGGCAGACCGGCTTCGCTCAGGTACTTGTGGGTGCCTGAGGTGGCGACGATGCGGAAGCCTTCCTTCACCAGCGACTGTACCGCAGGCAGGATCACTGCCTTGTCGCTGTCCTTCACCGAGACGAACACCGTGCCGCTATCGGGCAGGCGCATGCCGGCACCGAGCTGGGCCTTGAGGAACGCGGTCGGGAAGTCGGCATCGATGCCCATGACTTCGCCGGTCGACTTCATTTCAGGGCTCAGCACCGGATCGACGCCGGGGAAGCGCGCGAAGGGGAAGACCGCTTCCTTGACCGCCATGTACGGCAGGTCGCGCTTGAAGGGCGGGAAGTCTGCCAACTTTTCGCCCGCCATCACGCGGCTGGCGATCTTGGCGACCGGCTGACCGAGTGCCTTGGCCACGAAGGGCACCGTGCGCGAGGCGCGCGGGTTCACTTCGATGAGGTAGACCTCACCGTCCTTCACCGCGAACTGGATGTTCATCAGACCGCGCACGCTGAGGCCAAAGGCCAGCGCTTCGGCCTGACGCTCCATCTCGGCGATGATCTCGGCGGGGAGGCTGTAAGGCGGCAGCGAGCAGGCGCTGTCGCCCGAGTGGATGCCCGCTTCCTCGATGTGCTGCATGACGCCGGCCACGACGACCTGGTCGCCGTCGCAAAGCGCGTCGACGTCGCATTCGATCGCATCGCGCAGGTACTGGTCGATCAGCACCGGGCTGTCGCCCGAAACCTGCACGGCCGTGGTGATGTAGTCGTCAAGCTGCTGCTCGCTGTCGACGATTTCCATCGCGCGGCCGCCGAGCACGTAGCTGGGGCGCATCAGCACCGGATAGCCGATGCGGTTGGCGACGTTCACCGCCTCGTCGCGGCTGCGGGCGATGCCGTTGGCCGGCTGCTTCAGGCCCAGCTTGTCGACCAGCGCGGAGAAGCGCTCGCGGTCTTCGGCAAGGTCGATCGCGTCCGGCGAGGTGCCGAGGATCGGGATACCCGCGTCCTCAAGCGCCTGCGCCAGCTTGAGCGGGGTCTGGCCGCCGAACTGCACCAGCACGCCGACCAGTTCGCCGTTCTGCTGCTCAACGCGCAGGATTTCCAGCACGTCTTCGGCGGTTAGCGGCTCGAAGTAGAGGCGGTCGGAAGTGTCGTAGTCGGTCGAAACGGTTTCCGGGTTGCAGTTGACCATGATGGTCTCGTAGCCGACTTCGGCAAGCGCGAAGCAGGCGTGGACGCAGCAGTAGTCGAACTCGATGCCCTGTCCGATGCGGTTGGGACCGCCGCCGAGGATCACGATTTTCCGGCGATCCGACGGGTTCGCCTCGTTCTCCGGCTCACCAAAGATCGGCGCTTCGTAGGTCGAATACATGTAGGGCGTGACCGCCTCGAACTCGGCCGCGCAGGAGTCGATGCGCTTGAACACCGGGTGGACGCCCAGCTTCTGGCGCAGCTTGCGCACTTCGTCCTCGCTGGTGGCGCCGGCCATGGCGCGCAGCGCGTCGTGCACGAGGCCCGAGCTCTTCGCCTGGGTTTCGCCCATGCCGCCGGCCACGCCGACCGAGCGCACCGCGAGCGTGGCAAGGCGCTTGTCCGAGAAGCCCATGGCCTTGACGCGGCGCAGGCCCTGCGCATCGATCGGCAGGCCATGCTTCATGATCTGCGCCTCTTCGGCGACGATCTCTTCGATGTGGCGCAGGAACCACTTGTCGTAATGCGCGATGGCGTGGATCTCGTCCACCGAGAAGCCTTCGCGGAAGGCCTGGGCGGCCACCAGCAGGCGGTCCGGCGTCGCCTTGGAGAGCGCGGCGGTGATCACGTCACGCCCGGCGCCTTCCAGCTCGACCACGCGGTTGAAACCGTCGAGGCCGGTTTCGAGGCCGCGCAGGGCCTTCTGCATCGATTCCTTGATGTTGCGGCCGATCGCCATGACTTCGCCGACCGACTTCATCGCGGTGGTCAGGTCGTTCTTGGCGCCCTTGAACTTCTCGAAAGCGAAGCGCGGGATTTTGGTGACGACGTAGTCGATGGTCGGCTCGAACGCGGCCGGCGTGGCGCCGGTGATCTCGTTCATGATCTCGTCGAGCGTGAAGCCCACGGCCAGCTTCGCCGCGACGCGCGCGATCGGGAAGCCGGTGGCCTTCGACGCCAGCGCCGAGGAGCGCGAGACGCGCGGGTTCATCTCGATGACGATCAGGCGGCCGTCCTTCGGATTGACCGCGAACTGCACGTTGGAACCGCCGGTCTCGACGCCGATCTCGCGCAGCACCTCGATCGAGGCGTTGCGCATGATCTGGTATTCCTTGTCAGTCAGCGTCAGCGCCGGGGCCACGGTGATCGAGTCGCCGGTGTGGACGCCCATCGGATCGACGTTCTCGATCGAGCAGATGATGATGCAGTTGTCGTGCTTGTCGCGCACGACTTCCATCTCATACTCCTTCCAGCCGAGCAGCGATTCCTCGATCAGCACTTCGGTGGTGGGAGAGGCATCGAGGCCCGAGCGGACGATCGCCTCGAACTCGGCCTTGTTGTAGGCAATGCCGCCGCCGGTGCCGCCCATCGTGAAGCTGGGACGGATGATCGAAGGCAGGCCGGTGGTTTCCAGCACCGCGAACGCTTCGTCCAGAGTGTGGGCCACGCCCGAGCGCGCCGAGTTCAGCCCGATCTTGTCCATCGCGTCGCGGAAACGCTGGCGATCCTCGGCCTTGTCGATGGCGTCGGCGTCAGCGCCGATCATCTGCACGCCGAACTTCTCCAGCGTGCCGTCGTTGAACAGCGCCAGCGCGCAGTTCAGCGCGGTCTGCCCGCCCATCGTCGGGAGCACCGCATCCGGGCGCTCCTTCTCGATGATCTTGGCGACCACTTCCGGGGTGATCGGCTCGACATAAGTGGCGTCGGCCATGTCCGGATCGGTCATGATCGTCGCCGGGTTCGAGTTCACCAGGACGACCCGGTAGCCCTCTTCCTTGAGCGCCTTGATCGCCTGGGTCCCCGAATAGTCGAATTCGCAGGCCTGGCCGATGATGATCGGGCCGGCGCCGATGACGAGGATCGAGGAGATGTCTGTGCGCTTGGGCATGGGCTGTCCTGGGGTGTCCTGTGTGTCTTGTATGTCGGACTGGCGGCCTAGGCCACCAGCTCGCCAAACGCCTTGTCCCAGTAATCCGGGCCTTCGGCTTTGGCTTGAAGAATGATCGGGTTGCTGTCCTGCTCCTCGCGGATCACCGCGCGGTATCGGTCAGCCTGGAACTGGTGCATCGAACCGCCGTACTCGCCCTCCGTGGTCGACCAGGCGCCCGTTTCGAGCATCCAGTCGATGAAGACCTTGCCGGCTTCCTTGGCGTGCTTGCGCACTTTGGGGCCGAACTTGCGAACGGCCACCGAGACCTTGTCCTCGAAGATGAGCTGCAGTTCACCGTAAGGGTAGAACCGCGGCGCAACCGTGAGTTCGGCAGCCTGTCCGGCAATATAGTAAGCGATCATGTGGTCGATAAGGTCGGTCATCGTATGGCCCCTTGCCTCTGGTGGGTTCCCGGCACCAAGGCCGGGCTCCCGCCTGCATAGGCAAAGGGACATGCCGGGTCGAAAGCTCGCTGGGCCGCACCGGCAATGATCGCCGATGCGGGGTGCGGCACGAATGCCGCCAGAAGAGCCCGACCCGCCAATCCCATCAGGCCAGCATCCCCACGAACTTTTCGAAGAGGTAGAAGCTGTCCTGCGGACCGGGGCTGGCTTCGGGGTGGTACTGCACGCCGAAGGCCTTCTTGCCCTTGATCGAGATCCCGCAGTTCGAACCGTCGAACAGGGAGACGTGCGTCTCCTCCACGTTCTCCGGCAGGGTCTGGTTGTCGACCGCGAAGCCGTGGTTCATCGAGGTGATCTCGACGACGGCGTCGTCCAGGCGCTTCACCGGGTGGTTGGCGCCGCGATGGCCCTGGTGCATCTTCGAGGTCTTGGCGCCGGCCGCAAGGCCGAGCATCTGGTGACCGAGGCAGATGCCGAAGATCGGCACGTCGCGCTCCAGCAGCGAGCGGATCACGGGAACGGCATATTCGCCGGTCGCCGCCGGGTCGCCCGGGCCGTTGGAGAGGAAGACGCCCGCCGGCTCCAGCGCGAGGATCGCGTCGAGCGAGGTCTCGGCAGGCACCACGGTAACGCGTGCACCGGCCTTCACCAGGTTGCGGAAGATGTTGTCCTTGGCGCCGTAATCGATGGCAACGACATGCGGGAGAGCGTCGCCCTCCGCCGCACCGAAGCCTTCGCCGAGTTCCCAGGTCGAGCCTTCCCAGCCCTCCTGGATTTCACGGCTGACGATCTTGGCAAGGTCCATGCCTTCGAGGCCGGGCCATTCCTGTGCGCGCTGGATCAGGGCGGGAATGTCGAACTCGCCGTCCGGGTTATGGGCGACGACGGCGTTGGGTGCGCCTTGCAGGCGGATGCGGCGGGTGAGCGCGCGGGTGTCGACGCCCGAAAGGCCCACCTTGCCCTTGAGCGCGAGCCAGTCGCCGAACTCACCGGCAGAGCGGAAGTTCGACGGCAGCGTCACGTCTTCGCGGACGACGCAGGCCACGGCGCCATCGACCTTGGACTCGAGATCCTCGTCGTTGACACCGACATTGCCGATGTGGGGGAACGTGAACGTGACGATCTGGCCCGCGTAGGACGGGTCGGTCATCACTTCCTGATATCCGGTCATCGCGGTGTTGAAGCAGACTTCGCCGACTGCTTCGCCGACGGCTCCAAAGCCGCGGCCCCAGACCACGTGTCCATCGCTCAGGACGAGAACGCCTGTCGCCCCTTCAGGTTTGGGCGCAAGCGTATATGCGGCGTCGGCCATGGTGGGTCGCTCCGTTTACGGCGTTTCTGACTATGTGTGCTAAGGGCTGCCCGCTAGAGAGGGTTGTGCACCGCGTCAAGGCGCGAGAGGTGCAATTTGGCGCGCGGCTTGCTAGTTTTGCGCCACGACACTTCCCCAAACCTATCAGAACAGCAGGAAAACAATGCTTCGTGATTCGATCAAGGCCGCCCAGATCACCGCGATGAAGGCGGGCGACAAGCCGCGTCTCGCCGCCGTGCGCCTCATCCTTGCCAAGATCAAGGACCGCGACATCGAACTGCGCACCGCCGATTCTCTTCCGGACGACGATGCCATGGTGATCGACGTGCTCCAGAAGATGGTGAAGCAGCGCCGCGAATCGATCCAGCTCTTCGAGGAAGGTGGCCGTCCCGAAAAGGCCGCCGACGAGAAGGCCGAACTGGAAGTGATCGAAACCTTCCTGCCCGCGCAGCTCTCCGAGGAAGAGACCAAGGCCCTGATCGAGGCCATCAAGGCCGAAGTCGGTGCCGAGAGCATGAAGGACATGGGCAAGGTCGTCGCCGCGCTGAAAGCGCGCCACGGCACCCAGCTCGACATGGGCAAGGCTTCGGGCTGGGTGAAGGCGGCGCTGGCCTGACCTGACACGAAATCGGGCGGCAGGACCGTGCTTACTCCCCAATGGCTCGACCAGCTGCGCACGCGGGTAACGCTGTCTGCGCTGATCGGTCGCTCGACCCGCCTCACCAAGGCGGGGCGCGAGTTCAAGGCCTGCTGCCCGTTTCATAACGAGAAGTCTCCAAGCTTCACCGTCAACGACGAAAAGGGCTTCTATCACTGCTTTGGCTGCGGCGCACATGGAGATGCGATCCGCTGGATGACGGACCATCAGGGCCTGTCGTTCATGGACGCGGTCAAGGAGCTGGCGGCCGAGGCGGGCATGGACGTCCCTGCCCCCGATCCGCGCGCAGCCAAGGCGGCGGAAAAGCGCGATACGCTTCATGACGTGATGGCCGCCGCGCAAGCCTGGTTCGTGCAGAACCTGTCTTCGTCCGGCGGAGAGGCGGCGCGCGCCTATCTCGGCACGCGTGGCTTCGATGCCCATACCCTCCAGCGCTTCGGCTTCGGCTTCGCGCCCGAGGGGCGGCAGGCGATGAAGGAAGCGCTGGGCAAGTTCCCCGAGGCGATGCTGATCGAGGCGGGCCTGCGGATCGAAGTGGAGAACCGCGATCCCTACGACCGCTTCCGCGGCCGCCTTATGCTGCCGATCGAGGACGCGCGCGGCCGCGTCATCGCGTTCGGCGGGCGCATCCTCTCCAAGGAGAAAACGGATGCGCCGAAGTATCTGAACTCCCCGGACACGCCCCTCTTCGACAAGGGCCGCACGCTCTACAACCTCCACCGCGCCGCGCCTGCCGCGCGCCAGTCGGGCCGGATGGTGGTGGTGGAAGGCTATATGGACGTGGTCGCCATGGCGGCGGCCGGGATCGGCGAATGCGTCGCTCCGCTCGGCACGGCGCTGACAGAGCAGCAGATCGAGATGCTCTGGCGCCATGTCGAAATGCCGGTGCTCTGCTTCGACGGCGATGCGGCGGGCCAGCGCGCGGCGATGCGCGCCGTCACCCGCGCCCTGCCCCTGCTCCGCCCTGCCCATTCCCTGCGCATCGTGCGCCTGCCCGAAGGCCTCGACCCGGACGATCTCATCAAACAGCGCGGCGCCCGGGCCATGGAAGAGACACTCGGCGCGGCCAGAAGCCTGATCGAAGTGCTCTGGGAAGTGGAGCGCGACGCGCAGCCGCTGACCACGCCCGAGGACAAGGCCGGCCTCAAGGCCCGGCTGATGGCGCATGTCGATGCGATCCAGCACCCGGATATCGCCAGTCTCTACCGGCGCGAATTGCAGGACCGCTACTCCGAATTCGCCTTTCCCAAGCGTGAAAGCCGCTGGCAGCAGGGTGGTGGCGGAGGCGGACAGTTCCGTGCAAGCCAGCCGCGCGGCGGTCGCGGGAACTTCCAGAACGGCCGCTGGCAACCCCAGGCCGAATCGACCCCCGAATCGCTCGAACGCCTGCGCCGGGCAACCGGCGGCGGCGCGCGGGATGCGCTCTCGGCCGCAGTGCTTGCCGGGCTTATTCAATGGCCTGCGCAGGTTCGCCGCCACGCCGAGGCACTGGCCCGCACCCCCGGGCTGGATCCGCGCTTCGGGTTGCTGCTCGATTGCTGCCAGGCCAGCGGCGCGCTTGAAAGCGACCACCTCGCCACCATATTGGTCGAGAATGGCCTGGAGATTCCCGGCACCGCAGAATACTCGGGATTGCGCTTCGGGTTCCTGAACACCGATACCGGCGCGGACCAGGCGGCAGAGGATCTGGCCCAGGCAATCGACCTCCTGGTAGAGCGTCCGGTTCTGGATGCGGCATTGGCTCAGGCAACGGCAAGGTTCGAAAGCGAGTTGTCTGAAGAGGCATTTGCCGATCAGCAGCGCCTGCTCAAGAGAAAGCTGGAATTTGATAGTCGGCTCAGGCAAATGGCGACAAGACAGGCGGCTTCTTCCTGACGGTATAATCGGGTTGAATGCACGGGGATAACGGCGAAGAATGAGCAAGAACGACAACACCGGCGGCGACGACGGGACCGACGCACCGCTGATCGACCTGAACGAAGGCGCGATCAAGAAGCTGATCGCCCGCGCCAAGCGCCGGGGTGTCATTACTTACGACGAACTGAACGAAGCTCTCCCGCAAGACCAGATGTCCTCCGAACAGATCGAGGACATCATGGCGGCCATCTCCGAAATGGGCATCAACATCGTCGAGAGCGATGAAGATTCCGAAGGCCAGCAGGAAGACGACGACCGCGACAACGAGGAGTCCGATTCGGACGACGTTTCGCCCCGCATGGTGGTCGATACCAAGAAGAAGGAAACGGTCGAGCGCACCGACGA
The DNA here is from genome assembly GCF_052113265.1 of Novosphingobium sp. YAF33. NCBI lineage: Bacteria > Pseudomonadati > Pseudomonadota > Alphaproteobacteria > Sphingomonadales > Sphingomonadaceae > Novosphingobium > Novosphingobium sp. YAF33. The sequence continues at coordinate 1,082 of NZ_JBFRCW010000003.1, read as the reverse complement.
CCCCGTGCGCATGTACTTGCGCGAGATGGGCGCCGTCGAACTGCTCAGCCGCGAGGGCGAGATCGCCATCGCCAAGCGGATCGAAGCCGGCCGCGACATGATGATCCTGGGTCTCTGCGAGAGCCCGATCACCTTCCACGCCATCATCCAGTGGTCCGAAGCGCTCAACAACGGCGAGATGCAGCTGCGCGAGATCCTCGATCTCGACGCSATGCTCTCGAAGGAGCCCGCGCCGGAAAGCCTGTCCGAGGACGGTGAAGGCGACGACGACGGCGAGATCAGCGAAAAGACCGCCGGMCCCTCGTTCAAGGACGAGGACGAAGTCGAGGAAGAGTCCGGCGACGAAGTCGACGAGGACGGCAACCCGATCCCCAAGCGCGAAGCCGAGGAAGAGGAAGAGGACAACACCCTCAGCCTCGCCCAGATGGAAGCGGCCCTCAAGCCCGAAGCGCTTGAGAAGTTCATGCTCATCACCGAGCTGTTCCAGGCCTTCGAGCGCCTCCAGTCGGAGCGTCTCGACGCGCTGGCGCTGGGCATCGAYTTCCCGGYCGCCAAGGAAGACCAGTACCAGCARCTGCGCGAAGACCTRACCGCGCARGTCGAATCGGTGAAGTTCCACGCGACGAAGATCGAATATCTCGTCGACAACCTCTACGCCTTCAACCGCCGCCTCACCACGCTGGGCGGCCAGATGCTGCGCCTGGCGGAGCGTCACAAGGTGAAGCGCGCCGACTTCCTKGARACYTATGTCGGCCGCGAGCTGGACGACACCTGGCTCACCGACATGGCCAAGAAGGACAAGAAGTGGGCGGCCTTYGCCGAGGCCGAAGTCGATCCGGTCGAGCGCATTCGCGCGGAAGTCTCGGACATCGCCGCCGCCACCGGCATGGCGCTTCCCGAGTTCCGCCGCATCGTCAACATGGTCCAGAAGGGCGAGCGCGAGGCGCGCATCGCCAAGAAGGAAATGGTCGAGGCGAACCTGCGCCTGGTGATCTCGATCGCCAAGAAGTACACGAACCGCGGCCTTCAGTTCCTGGATCTCATCCAGGACGCGGCCTTCAGTTCCTGGATCTCATCCAGGA